>NZ_JBICUD010000001.1:1541182-1556522 GCF_043198015.1 Spirillospora sp. NPDC048911
GGCGCCCGTGGCGCGGCCGGGCGCGGGGGCCCCCCCCAATAACGGGTCCCCCCCCCCCGGGCGCGGGGCCGCCCCCCCGCCCCCCCCCGGGGGGCCCCCCCCGCGGGGGGGCCCGCCTCTTTGTGTTGGCCGAGTGCGATCCTGGGGTCGTTCAGGAGCTCAGAACTTGTCCGAACGTGACAAAAACACGCTCGAACGTACTTTGGGCAGCTAGTTGTGGGTCTTGGCGTGCGCCCCGTAGCGTCACCCTCTACCGAGCACGCCACTACAGCCCGGCCAGACCCGGCCGTAACAAAGACACCCCCGGCTTGAGGGCCCCTTGTTGGACCAGTAGTCTCACGGGCGACGTAAGTAACGATTGTCTTACGACGTCGCATTTTGCCGCTGATCTGGGCCTGAACCTCTTCCATTTCCACAACGGGCCGCTACGGTAGTGGCACTCGCCACAGCTACCGGGCGGTAGCAACGGGGCGGACACAAGATGTGACGACAACTTCACCGTGAACTCCAGCTCGCCGCCACCCACCCCCGTCCCCCGCGGGCAGCGCGGCGTCACACCCTGGGTTCGCTACTCGATCATTGGGTTCCGGATTCCCCGGCCTGGACGAAAGGTGACGAGTGGGCGTCGAGATTCGCGTCGAAGGACTGACGAAGTCCTTCGGCAGCCAGACCATCTGGCAGGACGTATCGCTGACTCTGCCCGCAGGAGAGATCTCTGTTCTCCTCGGGCCCTCAGGCACGGGCAAGTCCGTTTTCCTCAAGTCCCTGGTCGGGTTGCTCAAGCCCAATCGCGGTCACATCTGGGTCGGCGACCGGGACCTGCCGTACCTCCCCGAGAGCCAGCTGTACGAGACCCGCAAGCTGTTCGGCGTCCTTTTCCAGGACGGCGCCCTGTTCGGCTCGATGAACCTCTACGACAACATCGCGTTCCCGCTGCGCGAGCACACGAAGAAGTCAGAGTCCGAAGTCAAGCGCATCGTCATGGAGAAGATGGAGCTGGTCGGCCTCATCGGCGCCGAGGGCAAGCTCCCCGGCGAGATCTCCGGCGGTATGAAGAAGCGCGCCGGCCTGGCCCGCGCGCTCGTGCTCGACCCCGAGATCCTGCTGGTCGACGAGCCCGACTCCGGTCTGGACCCGGTCCGCACCGCCTACCTCAACCAGACGATCGTCGACCTGAACGCCGAGCTCAACGCGACGTTCCTCATCGTCACCCACGACATCAACACGGCCCGCACCGTGCCGGACAACATCGGCCTGCTGTTCCGCCGCGAGCTGGTGATGTTCGGCCCGCGCGAGATGCTGCTGTCGAGCGAGGAGCCGGTCGTCCGGCAGTTCCTCAACGCCCGCCGCGTCGGCCCCATCGGCATGTCCGAGGAGAAGGACGTCTCCGAGCTGGAGGCCGAGGCCAAGATGGGCCTGGACGTGGGCAAGCTGCCGCCGATCCCGCCGCAGCAGATGCCCAGCAGCGGCCGCGTCCGCCCGGCGCAGCACGCGCCCGGCGCCTGGTGCGCCGCGCACGGCGTCACGCCGCCGCCCGGCTCGTTCATCGATGACATGGGCCGCAACTGGGTCGAGGAGTGGCCGCGCTACGTCGCGGCCATGAGCAGCCCTGCCGCCCCCGGCCAGCACGTCGCGGGCCAGCAGCCCCCGGGAGCAAGGTACTGATGTCAACTCCTGGTATCGGCGCGAACCAGGGCGGGAGCAAGAAGGCCAAGGGCTCTTCCGGCGCGCTCCAGAAGGTCGGGGACGGCGCGGCGAACATCGCGATCAGGGAACCCGGGCGCTTCTTCGCGTTGTGCCTGGACACCTTCCGCGCGATGTTCGTGTGGCCGTTCCAGTGGCGCGAGTTCGTCCAGCAGGCCTGGTTCATCGTCAGCGTGACCGTGGTGCCGACGATGCTGGTCGCCATCCCGTTCGGCGGCATCCTGTCGCTGCAGGTGGGCGGCCTCATCCGGCAGCTCGGCGCCCAGTCGTTCACCGGTGCGACCGCGGTGGTCGCGATCGTCCGCGAGGCCAGCCCGCTGGTCACCTCGCTGCTGGTCGCGGGCGCCGCGGGCTCGGCCATGTGCGCCGACATCGGCTCGCGCAAGATCCGTGAGGAGATCGACGCGATGGAGGTGCTGGGGATCAATCCCCTGCACCGCCTCGTCGTCCCGCGCATGCTCGCGTGCGCGTTCGTCGCGCTGTTCCTGAACGGCCTGGTGTCGGTGGTCGGCCTGATCGGCGGCTACGTCTTCAACGTCATGCTGCAGGACGGCACCCCCGGCGCGTACCTGGCGTCGTTCAACGCGATCGCGCAGCTGCCCGACCTGTTGCAGGCCGAGTTCAAGGCGTTCGTGTTCGGCATCACCGCGGGACTCGTCGCGGCGTACAAGGGCCTGAACGCGAAGGGCGGCCCGAAGGGCGTGGGCGACGCGGTCAACCAGACCGTCGTCATCACGTTCATGCTGCTCTTCCTCGAGAACTTCGTGATCTCCGCCTTGTACTTCCAGTTCGTCCCCCAGAAGGGCATGTGATGGCTGCCCCCAACAAGACGGGGAAGGCCGCCACCAAGGCGCTGAGCGCCCCCCTCGACCGCCTGGAGGACTTCGGTCACCAGCTGTCGTTCTACGCCCGGGCGTTCGCCTGGTTCTTCCGGGTGCTACGGCGCTACCGCACCGAGGTGCTGCGGCTGCTCGCCGAGGTGAGCCTCGGCACGGGCGGCCTGGCGGTCATCGGCGGCTCGGTGGTGATCGTCGGCTTCATGACGTTCTTCACCGGCAGCCAGGTCGGCCTCCAGGGCTACAACTCCCTGAACCAGATCGGCACGGCCGCGTTCACCGGCTTCGTCGCGTCGTACTTCAACACGCGCGAGATCGCGCCGCTGGTGTCGGCGCTGGCGCTGTCGGCGACGGTGGGCTGTGGCTTCACCGCCCAGCTCGGCGCGATGCGGATCTCCGACGAGATCGACGCGCTGGAGGTCATGGCGGTCCCGTCGATGCCGTTCCTGGTGACGACCCGCCTGATCGCCGGGATGCTCGCGGTGGTCCCGCTCTACATCGTCGGCCTGCTGGCCTCGTACGGCGCCACCCGCGTGGTGGTCACGCTCTTCTACGAGCAGTCGACCGGCACCTACGACCACTATTTCAATCTCTTCCTACCGCCCTATGACATCTTGTGGTCGTTCGGCAAGGTCATCGTCTTCGCGATGCTCGTCATGCTGATCCACTGCTACTACGGCTACAACGCCAGCGGCGGCCCCGCGGGGGTCGGCGTCGCGGTGGGCCGCGCGGTGCGCACCAGCATCGTCGTCATCAACGTGGCCGACCTGCTGCTCGGCATGGCGATCTGGGGAGCCACCACGACCGTACGGATTGCGGGGTGACGGCTCGATGACTCATCCCGGGAGCCCGAACGGCATGTCCCAGCGCCTGCGCTACCAGTTGCTGGGCCTGTCCATGGTGATCGTGGTCGCGCTGCTGCTGGTGCTGACCGTCCTGCTGTTCAACAAGGCGCTCACGCCGGTGGTGAAGGTGAAGGTCGACGCCGAGCGCGCCGGCCTCCAACTGCTGCCGCGGTCGGACGTGAAGGTCCGCGGCCTGATCGTGGGCGAGGTCCGGGGGACGCACGCGACCGCGGACGGCGCCGTGATCGATCTGGCGCTGGATCCCGACAAGGCCAAGCTGATCCCGAACAACGTCCAGGCCCGCCTGATCCCCAAGACGCTGTTCGGCGAGAAGTACGTCGACCTGATGATCCCGGCCCAGGCCGGCTCGCTCGGGCTGCGCAAGGGCCAGACGATCCAGCAGGACCGGACGCAGACCGCGGTCGAGATCGACAGGGTGCTCAACAACCTGCTGCCGCTGCTGCAGGCGGTGCGGCCGGAGAAGCTGAACGCCACGCTCAACGCGCTGTCCACCGCGCTCCAAGGCCGCGGCGACCAGCTCGGACGCAACATCGAGCAGGTCGACGCGCTGCTGAAGAAGCTCAACCCCGAGCTGCCGACGCTGGTGTACGACCTGGACGCGCTGGCCGACACCGCCGACATCTACAGCGACGCGGCGCCGGACCTGCTGCAGACGCTGCGCAACCTCAACGTCACCAACAAGACGATCGCCGACAAGCGGGCCACGATCGAGGAAATCATCCCGATGGTCACCGGCACCGCCCAGAAGGGCGACCGGTTCATGCAGGTCAACGGCCCCAAGATCATCGGCGTCAATGTCGCCAACCGGGCCGGGCTCGCGCTGTTCGCCCGCTACTCGCCGGCCTTCCCCTGCACGGTCGCGGGCATGAGCAAGCTGGCGCCCGAGACCGAGCGGACCGGCGGCGGCGGTGATTCCACGACGTTCAACCTCACGGTCGAGATCGTCAAGCCGCGGCCGGCGTACAAGTACCCGCTGGACCTGCCCGACCCCAGGGACCATCGCGGGCCGCGCTGCTACAACATGCCCAATCCCAAGATCCCCTTCCCCGACTACCTCGCGCTGGACGGCACCGAGGACGACCTGTGGTGGAAGAACCCCGATCCGCCCAACGAGCCCACGCGCGCCGGCACCCGCGGCCGGGCGGCCTCGGGCGTCTTCCTCGACCCGGGCTCCATGAGCGGCAGGGACCAGATCAAGAACATCGTCGGGCCGATGACGCGGACCCAGGCCGATGAGGTGCCCGACGTGGCGGAGCTGCTGTTCGGCCCGCTCCTGCAGGGATCGGTGGTGACGGTCAAGTGAAGACCACGAGCGCCGCGATCAAGCTCGGCATCTTCGTCGTCCTGACCTCGCTGGTCACCGGCGTGCTGGCGATGACGATCTCCAACGTGCGGTTCGACGACACGCGCAGCTACAAGGCGATCTTCACCGACGTGGCCGGGCTGCTGGAGAAGGACGACGTCCGCGTGGCGGGCGTCCGGGTCGGCCAGGTCGAGAAGATCAAGCTGTACCAGGGCACCAAGGCCGAGGTCACCTTCAGCGTCCAGAAGTCCGGCGTGTTCGAGGCGGGCATCCCCACGTCCACCCAGGTGCAGGCGCGCTACCGCAACCTGATGGGCCAGCGGTACGTGGCGCTGAGCGAGGGGGCGGGCGCGGCCAACGACTACCTGCGTCCCGGCGGCACGATCCCGATCACGCAGACCACGCCGGCGCTGGACCTGACCGTCCTGTTCAACGGGTTCAAGCCGCTGTTCAAGGCCCTGGAGCCCCAGGACGTCAACAAGCTGGCGTACCAGATCGTCCAGACCCTGCAGGGCGAGGGCGGCACGGTCAACAGCCTGCTGTCGCACGTGGCGTCGCTCACCAACACGCTGGCCAACCGGGACCGGGTCATCGGCCAGGTGATCGACAACCTCAACAACGTGCTCGGCACCATCGACCAGCGGCACGACGAGGTCAACCGGCTGATCGGCGACCTGCGCGGGTTCGTGTCCGGGGTGGCCGACGACCGCAAGGCGATCTTCGACTCGGTCGGCGCGCTGAACGACCTGACCGGCACCACCGCGAACCTGCTCAGCGAGGCGCGGCCCGGCCTCAAGAACGACATCGCGGGCCTGCGGACGCTGGCCGCGACGCTGAACCGCAACGACGAGGACCTCGACCGGCTGCTGAAGCGGACGCCCAAGCGCCTGGAGGGGCTGGTCAACATCTCCTCGTACGGCGGCTGGTTCAACATGTACATCTGCGGCCTCGACGCCAAGGTGCGGCTGCCGGGCGGACCGGTCTACCAGACACCGGCGATCGTGAACGACAACGCGAGGTGCAAGTAGATGAGGATCCCCTTCCGGGAACGCAACCCGGTCCCCATCGGGCTTGCCGGCTTCGCCGTCATCATCGTCCTGCTCGTGCTGGCGATGAACCTCGGCAGCATCCCGTTCATCTCGGGCACCAAGACGCACACCGCCGCGTTCGCCGAGGCCGCCGGGCTCAAGCCGGACGAGGAGGTCCGGATCGCCGGCGTCAAGGTCGGCAAGGTCACCGCGACCGAGATCGAGGACGGCCACGTCAAGGTCACCTTCCAGGTGGACAACGGTGTCAGGCTGGGCGACCGGCCCAAGGCCGAGATCAAGATCAAGACGGTGCTGGGCGCGCACTACCTGGCGCTGACCCCGCGCGGCAGCGGCAACCTGTCCAAGCAGATCCCGCTGGCCGACACCGCGACGCCCTTCGAGGTGGTCCCGGCGGTCAGCGAGCTGACCACCCGGCTCCAGAAGATCGACTACCAGCAGGTGGCGAAGTCCTTCGACGTCCTGTCCGACACGTTCGAAAACTCACCGGACGAGATCCGCGCCTCCCTCAAGGGGCTGCGCAGGCTGTCGAGCACCATCGCCTCCCGCGACGAGGAGCTGCACCAGCTGGCCGGCCGGGCCCGGAACGTGTCGCAGCTCCTGGCCGACCGCAACCAGGACTTCGCCAAGCTGATCGAGGACGGCGACAAGATCCTCCAGGCCGTGCAGGCCCGCCGCGCCGTCATCCACCAGCTGCTGATCAACACGGTGTCCCTGTCCCAGCAGATCAACGCGCTGATCAAGGAGAATCAGGCCCAGCTGAAGCCGATGTTGCGGAACCTCTCCGGCGTGACCCAGATCCTGCTGAAGAACCAGCAGAACCTGGACCGCACGATCGAGCTGTTCGCGCCGTTCACGCGGCAGTTCTCCGAGGTCACCGGCAACGGCCGCTGGTTCGACGCCTGGATCCAGAACCTGCTCCCGATCCCCGCCCACATCGAGGACCCGCCGAAGCAGAGCGGCGGGACCGGTGCCCCGAAGAAGAGCGGCGGCCAGAACGGGACGCGGGGCGGCCAGAACGGCGGTCAGAACGGCAACGACAAGGGCAATCCGCTGCCCTTCCTCCCGTGAGCGAGCAGGCAGGTATCCGTGCGTAATTCAGGAACCATCCTCCGGCTCGGCGGCGCGATCCTCGCCGTCGCGGTGCTGGCGGCCGCGCTCGTGCTCGCCCTGCGGGAGCCTGAGCAGCGGTACATGACGGCGTACTTCACCAAGACGGTCGGCCTCTACAAGGGCGCCGACGTGCGCATCCTCGGCATCAAGGTCGGCCGGGTCGAGAGCGTGACCCCGGTCGGCGACTCGGTCAAGGTCGAGCTCAAGTACGACGCCAAGTACAAGGTGCCCGCCACCGCCCAGGCCTGGGTCATCAACCAGACCCTGGTCGCCGACCGCTACGTCCAGCTGGCCCCCGCCTACAAGGCCGGCGCCGTCATGCCGGACAAGTCGACGCTGACCGTCAACCGCACCCACGTCCCGGTCGAGGTCGACGAGATCGGCTCCAGCCTGAACGACCTCAGCAAGGCCCTCGGGCCCGACGGCGCCAACAAGCCCGGCCCGGCCGGGCAGCCGGGTTCCCTGTCCCGGCTGCTGCAGGTCGGCGCCACCACGCTCGAAGGCCAGGGCACCGACATCCGCCAGACGATCAGCGACACCTCCAAGGCGCTCAGCACGCTCAGCGCCGACCGCGAGGACGTCGCCAAGACGATCGAGAACCTGCGGGTGATCACCGGGGCGATGAAGGCCAACGACGCGCAGATCCGGCGGTTCACGGGCCACCTCAACGGGGTGTCCGGGCAGCTGGCGGGGGAGAAGGAGGAGCTCAGCGCCGCGCTGAACACCCTCGGCCCGACACTGCGCAACGTCGAACGCTTCATCAAGGACAACCGCGGCGAGCTGTCGAAGAACGTGCGCCAGCTCGCCCAGATCACCGGCACGCTGGTGAAGCAGAAGGACTCCCTCGCCGAGTTCCTGACGACCGCGCCGCTGGCGATCAACAACACGGCGCGCGCGTACGACCCGATCAGCGGCACCGTCCACCAGCGCGCGGACCTGCGCCAGTTCCACGACCTGGCCGACTGGATCTGCTCGCTGGCGTACTCGGTGGGCACCCCGGCCAAGCAGTGCCTGGACTTCGTCCGCCCCTACAACGGCATCGGCAAGGCGCTGACGGGGCTGAGCCTGGACCTGTCCTGGATCACCGCGCTGACCACGCACTACGACCCCGTGCCGATCCCGCCGGACGCGTACCCGCCGGGCGAGGGCCCGAACACCAAGGGCAGCAGGGGCACCAAGGCCACGAGCCGGCAGACCAGGACCGGCGGCCAGAACACGCACCAGCCTCAGGGCATCAACGGTCTGTTCCCGGGAGGTGGCCAATGAGGCGGCCGTATATCAGGCTCGGCGCCGCGGCCCTCGCGGGAATGACGGCGCTCTCGGGCTGTTCGTTCCGCGGCGTCGACTCGATCCCGCTGCCGGGCGGGCCCGACGTGGGCGACAACCCGCTGACGGTCAAGGTCGAGTTCGCGAACGTGCTCGACCTCGTGCCGCAGTCGGTGGTCAAGGTCAACGACGTCTCGGTGGGCAAGGTCGAGAAGATCGAGCTCGCGGGCCGGACCACCGGCGCGGTCGGCCAGGCGGGCGGCGGCGGCTGGCGCGCGGTGGTCACCGTCAAGGTCCGCCGCGACACCCGGCTGCCGGACAACGCGGTGGCGACCATCGGCCAGACCAGCCTCCTGGGCGAGAAGTTCGTGGCGCTGTCGTCGCCCGCGAACGAGGCGCCGCAGGGCCAGCTGGGCAACAACGACCTGATCCCGCTGGACCGGACGACCCGCAGCGCCGAGATCGAAGAGGTGCTCTCGGCGATGTCGCTGCTGCTCAACGGCGGCGGCCTGGAACAGGTCTCGACGATCACGCGCGAGCTCAACGCCGCCATGGGCGGGCGCGAGGCGACGATCAAGTCGGCGCTGCACCGGGTCGACACGTTCGTGGGAACCCTCGACCGCAACCGGAGCTCGATCGTCCGGGCGATCGACAGCATCGACCGGCTGACCGGCAAGCTGTCGGCCGAGCGCGCGACGATCAACGACACGATCGACAAGGCCGGGCCCGCGGTCGGCATCCTCAACCGCAACCGTGCCGACCTCACCAAGATGCTGGTGTCCCTCGACAAGCTGAGCCGCCGGACGACCGGCGTGATCAGGGCGTCCCAGGAGGACCTGCTGGCCAACCTGCGGGACGTCGACAAGGTCCTGCGGAACCTCAACAAGTCCGGCGACACGCTGCCCAAGACGCTGGAGGCCCTGGTGGCCTTCCCGTTCGCGCCGTCGTTCAACGACGTGATCAAGGGCGACTACGGCAACATCCGGCTCACGGTCGACCTGGACATGGAGAGCCTCGCCCGCAACCTTCTCGGCGGCACCGACCTCGAAGGACTGCTCAACAGCGGCAAGGGCATGCGCAGCCTCCTCAAGGTCCCGAACCTGACGCTCCCGCAGTCGCCGCTGGGCGTCCTGCCGAACATGCCGGGTGACACCTCCGGCGGCGGTCTCCCCGGGCTTCCCGGCCTGAACGGCGGCCAGAACGGCCAGAACGGCGGCCAGAACGGTGGCAAGACCGGCGGGCAGACGGGCGGCAACACCAACGGAAAGCCCCGTTCGATGGGCCGGTCCGATCTGGAGGCGTTGATGACGGGGGGCCTCTCATGATCCTCAAACGAGGCGTCAAGATCCAGCTGGTCGTCTTCGCGATCGTCACGATCCTCGGCGTCAGCATCGTCGCGGTGAACTACCTCAAGATCGGCGCGGGCCTGCTGGGCCGCCAGTACACCGCCTACGTCGATCTGAGCGACTCCGGCGGCGTCTTCACCAACGCCGAGGTCACCTACCGCGGCGTGGCCGTCGGCCGGGTCGGCCCCATCCAGCTCACCCAGGACGGCATCAAGGTCAAGCTGCAACTGGAGCGCGGCAAGCGCATCCCGCGCGAGGGCACCGCGGCCGTCGTGGCCAACCGGTCGGCCGTCGGCGAGCAGTACATCGACCTCCAGCCGAGCAAGAACACCGGGCCCTACCTCGATCAGGGCGACCCGTACACGATCCCGCGGCAGCTCACCCGGCTGCCCGTGTCGACCGCGGAGCTGCTGCGCAACGTCGACAAGCTCGTGGGCTCGGTCAACCCGAAGGACCTCCGCACCATCGTCGACGAGCTGGACAAGGCGTTCGCCGGCTCCGGCACGGACCTGCAGAAGATCCTCGACGACACCGACCGGCTGCTGAAGACCGCCGACGCGGCCTATCCCGACACCAAGCAGCTGCTGGACAACAGCCGGACCGTCCTCGACACCCAGCGCTCGCAGGGCGCCGACATCAAGGGGTTCGCGCGCAACCTGAACGAGCTGACCACGCAGCTCCGCCAGGACGACCCCGCGCTGCGGGCCACGCTCGACGCCACCCCGGGCGCGGTCGACCAGGTCGACAAGACGATCGACGACCTGTCGCCGACGCTGCCGGTGCTGCTGGCCAACCTGACCACGACGGGCCAGATCATCACCTCCCGCCAGGCCGGGCTGCGCTCGCTGTTCATCCTCTATCCCGTGGCGGTCGCCGGTAACTTCACCGTGATGCCCGGCGACGGCACCCAGCACCTGGGGCTGGCGCTCAACATCGACTCGCCGCCGCCGTGCACCAAGGGCTACGAGAAGGTGCAGCGCCGCTGGCCGCAGGACACCAAGTCCAAGAAGCCGCGCCTGGACGTGGGGTGCAAGGCGCCGAACAGCTCGCCCACCGACGTCCGCGGCTCCCGGAACGTCCCCAAGTCCTCCCTCACCAAGCCGCCGGCGCTCCCGCCGGGCGCGACCGACGGCGCCGGTTTCCCCGAGGGCGGCGCGTCCGGAGCCAAGGCCAAGGCCGACCAGCGGCACGCGTCGGTCGGGGCGAACGCGCAGGCCACAGGTTCGAACCCGAACCAGGTCTTCATTCCGTTCCCGTCCAGGTCAGTCGAACTCGCCGGGTACGATCCAGCGACCGGCGCGGTCTATGGGCCGGACGGCAAGCGCTACGCGATGCCCACGACCGCGGGATCCCGTCAGTTGGGAGAAGAAGCCTCGTGGAAGTGGCTCCTGCTCGGGCCGTTGGCGCAGTGAGGGTGACGGTCCAGTGAACGAGAAGACCTCCAGGCTCACGACGCTGGTCCTCGGCGTGCTCGTGATCGGGCTCGCCGTGGCCGTCACCTGGGCAGGCGTGGTCGTCTGGCAGAAGAAGGGCGACGCCGACCAGCGGGCCAAGGCCGTCCAGGCCGCCCGCCAGATGGGCGTCAACCTCATGACCGTCGACCACGCCAGCGCCCAGAAGGACTTGGACCGGATGCTCGCCGGCACGACCGGCGATCTGAAGAACCAGCTCGCCACCCAGTCCAAGGTCTTCATCGACTCCGTGACCAAGGCCCAGACCAAGTCCACCGTCAGCCAGGTGGACGCGGCCGTGGTCTCGATCGACGGCGACTCCGCCGAGGTCATGGTCTCCCTGAACGGCATGGTCACCAACCCCAAGGTCCCCGGTGGCGTGACCAGGCCCTACCGGTACCTGATGGATCTGACCAAGTCCGGTGACCGCTGGCTGGTGTCGAAGTTGGAGATGGTCCCGTAATGGCCAAGAACGCCGCCGCGACCCCCGCCGAGCGGGCCCGCGAGGCGGAACGCCGCGCCCGGCTGGCCGAAGAGGCCGCCGAACGGGCCCGGAAGGCCGCCGAACTCGCTCAGGAGGCCGCCGCCGCTGCCGCGGCCGCCGAAGCGGCCGAGGCCGAAGCGGAGGCCGCGATGGCCGAAGCCGAGGCGGAGACCGCCGAGGCCGAAGCCGCCTCCGCAAGGGCCGAAGTCACCGGCGAGCCCAACGGCACGAGCCCCACCACGCCGGACTCCACAACGGAGCCCATGCCCGACCCAGGTAAAGGCAGTGTGGCGTCCAAGCCAGACGCCACCAAGCCCGAGGCGGACGAGACCGCCGACGCGGCCGAAGACACGCCCAAGACAGGCGACGAATCCGTCGTCTCTGGCGCTGCGAAGGCCGTCGCGAGCAAGGGCAGCACGGCGTCCAAGGCCGAAGGGGACGAGACCTCCGGCACGACGGAGGCTGAGGACACCACCGAGCCGGGCGACGCGGCCAAGGCTGAGACCGGCGGCGTGGCCAAGGCCGCCGTCAAGGTCGGCGATGCCGACGTGGACGGCGATGCGGCGGAGGGTGATGAGGCGGCGGCGGATGCCGTCGTGGCCAAGACCGGCCGCAAGTCCAGGTTCGGCCGTAAGGCCAAGTCCGGCAAGGGCGAGACCGATGGGGACGCAGAGGACGCTGAGGCGGCTTCTGAGGCGTCCGCAACAGAAGTGGGTGCTGAGGCTGACGACGCCACGGCGGACGCTGAGAGCGACGCTGAGGCCGATTCAGACGGTGAAAGCGGCGCAGAGCCGGTCACTCTGAAAAAGGGCGGCGCGTCCAAGGCATCGGCGGATGAGTCGGACGATTCTGCCAAGCGCGGTTCCAGGGTGCCGGTGCTGGCCATCGTGTTCGCCGTGCTCGCGGTGGCGTTGTCGGTGGGCGTGGTGATGCTGGGGCTGAACGTCCGGGAGCGGAGCGAGACCGAGCAGGCCACCCGGCAGGCGACGTTCGCGGCCTCCAGGGCGGCGCAGGACCTGTCCTCGTTCGACTACCGGACGCTCGACGACGACTTCAAGAGCGCCTCAGCCCAGACCACCGGGAAGCTTCGTTCGGACTACGACAAGCTCGCCCAGTCGCTGCGGACGACCGCCGCCGGCCAGCAGGCCGTGGCCACCACGACGATCCTCAAGGTGGGCGCGATCAGCGCCTCGCCGAAGAAGGTCGTGGTGCTCGTCTACGCCAACCGGTCCACGGCGAAGAACACCGACAAGGAGAAGACGCTCCCCGAGTCCCTGCGCATGAAGATGACCATGCTCAAGGTGGGGGACAAGTGGCTCGCCTCCGAACTGACGGTGATCTCCTAGCCGGCACCGGCGACTCGCCCGGACCCCGTCGAGCGGCCACCCTGCGGGGGTGGTCGCTCGGCCCGTCTCAGGCCCCTGGAGAGGCCCCTGTACAGGGGCTACTCGCGAGTAAGGGCGGGAACCTTAAACTATGGCGTTCCTCACTGCAGGTCAGAGCCCGAAAAGTCCATGTCCGCTCTTGACTCTTGGGCCTTCAGGGGCGATGCTCCAAGGCAACTGTGATGCATACTGCGGCGCTAGAGTTGCGAGCGGTGTGGTGGTCGGCTACACTGCCCCTTTGCGCTGCCCTTTGACTATCCTCGTGTGAGAGCAACCCTGCCTGGGCCCGTTTTGGGGTCTTCTGAGCCAGTCTCGCACCTGGATCGTCTGGCGTGCGTGTCGTCAGTTACGCCGCGAGCCCTCGGAAGGACCACCTCTTGGCAGCCTCGCGCAACGCCTCGAATACCGCAACCGGTCCGAACCGCGTCTCCTTCGCGCGCATCAAGGAGCCGCTCGAAGTCCCGGACCTCCTTGCTCTGCAGACCAACTCTTTTGACTGGCTGCTGGGTAATGAGAGGTGGAAGGCCCGGGTCGAGGCGGCCCAGAAGGCCGGAAGTAAGAGTGTCCCGACGCAGTCGGGGCTGGAAGAGATTTTCGAAGAGATCAGTCCGATTGAGGACTTCTCGGGGACCATGTCGTTGTCGTTCCGGGATCATCGGTTCGAGCCGCCCAAGTACTCCGTGGAGGAGTGCAAGGACAAGGACATGACCTACTCCGCGCCGATGTTCGTGACGGCGGAGTTCATCAACAACACCACCGGTGAGATCAAGAGCCAGACGGTGTTCATGGGCGACTTCCCGCTCATGACCCCCAAGGGCACGTTCATCATCAACGGCACCGAGCGCGTCGTCGTCTCGCAGCTGGTCCGTTCACCCGGCGTCTACTTCGACCGCGCCCTCGACAAGGCTTCGGACAAGGACATCTACGGCTGCCGGGTCATCCCCAGCCGTGGTGCCTGGCTGGAGTTCGAGATCGACAAGCGCGACAACGTCGGCGTCCGCATCGACCGCAAGCGCAAGCAGCCCGTCACCGTGCTGCTCAAGGCCCTCGGCTGGGACGAGGCCCGCATCCGCGAGCACTTCGGCGGATATGAGTCGATCAACGTCACGCTGGAGAAGGACCACACCTCCGGCCAGGACGACGCGCTGCTGGACATCTACCGCAAGCTGCGTCCGGGTGAGCCGCCGACCAAGGAGTCGGCCCAGACGCTGCTGGAGAATCTGTACTTCAATCCCAAGCGGTATGACGTCGCCAAGGTCGGCCGTTACAAGATCAACAAGAAGCTCGGTCTGGACCTGGACATGAACCAGGGCACCCTGACCGAGGACGACATCGTCGGCACCATCGAATACCTCGTCCGGCTGCACGCCGGTGAGGAAGAGGCCACCGTCGGCGCCGTCCCCGTGCCGGTCGAGGTCGACGACATCGACCACTTCGGCAACCGGCGCCTGCGCACCGTCGGCGAGCTCATCCAGAACCAGGTCCGTTTGGGTCTGGCGCGGATGGAGCGGGTCGTCCGGGAGCGGATGACCACCCAGGACGTCGAGGCGATCACGCCGCAGACGTTGATCAACATCCGCCCGGTCGTGGCCTCCATCAAGGAGTTCTTCGGCACCAGCCAGCTGTCCCAGTTCATGGACCAGACCAATCCTCTCGCGGGCCTGACGCACAAGCGTCGCCTCTCCGCGCTGGGCCCCGGTGGTCTGTCGCGTGAGCGGGCGGGCATGGAGGTGCGTGACGTTCACCCCTCGCACTACGGCCGCATGTGCCCGATCGAGACGCCTGAGGGCCCCAACATCGGCCTGATCGGGTCGCTGGCGGCGTTCGGCCGGGTCAACCCGTTCGGTTTCGTCGAGACCCCCTACCGCAAGGTCGAGGGCGGCGTCGTCACCGACCAGATCGACTACCTGACGGCGGACGAGGAAGACCGCTTCGTCGTCGCGCAGGCCAACTCGCTGCTCAACGACGACGGCACGTTCGTCGAGCAGAAGGTCCTGGTCCGCAAGAAGGGCGGCGAGGTCGAGCTGATCCCGCCGAACGAGGTCCAGTACATGGACGTCTCGGCGCGGCAGATGACCTCGGTCGCGACGGCGATGATTCCGTTCCTGGAGCATGACGACGCCAACCGGGCGTTGATGGGTTCCAACATGCAGCGCCAGTCGGTGCCGTTGCTGCGCAGCGAGGCGCCGCTGGTGGGTACCGGCATGGAGTACCGCGCCGCCGTCGACGCCGGTGACGTCATCACCGCCGAGAAGGCCGGCGTGGTCGAAGAGGTGTCCGCCGACTACGTGACCGTCATGAACGACGACGGCACCCGGACCACCTACCGGGTCGCCAAGTTCAAGCGCTCCAACCAGGGCACCTGCTTCAACCAGAAGCCCATCGTCGAAGAGGGCCAGCGGGTCGAGTTCGGGCAGGTCGTCGCCGACGGCCCCTGCACCGACCAGGGCGAGATGGCGCTGGGCAAGAACCTTCTGGTGGCGTTCATGCCGTGGGAGGGTCACAACTACGAAGACGCGATCATCCTCAGCCAGCGGCTG
>NZ_JBICUD010000002.1:0-421697 GCF_043198015.1 Spirillospora sp. NPDC048911
CGCCCCCCCCGGGCGCCACCGCCGCGGCGGCGCGGCCCCCGGGGGGGGGGGCGGCGGGGGGGGGGGCCGGGGGGGGGGGCGGCCCCGGGGGGGGGGGGGGGCCCCCCCCCCGCCCCCCCCCACAACCCTGCTTTCAGTTTTGCTTCCCAGGCCCTTCCGCCTTGGCGGCCAGAGTTAATCCGATGGGGACGCGGTCGCGCTGGGGGACGCGGAAGGCGAGGCCGAGGGCGACGGCGACGGGCTGGTCTTGGGCTTCGCCTGCGCCGCCTGCTGTGCCGCGGCCAGATCCTGCTGGGCCTGCTTGAGCTTCTTCCAGGCCTCTCCCATGGCCGCGTAGTTGCCCTCGCGCTGCGCCTTCTCGAACTCGGCGATGGCCGCTTGGAGCGCGCTCAGCGCCTTCTGTCCCGCGGCGCTCAGCTGGCCGGTGGCCTGCGGACCGGGCTGGGTGGGCGCGGTGGGCGTCGGGACCCCCGAACCGCCGAAGATCTGTTTGAGGGCGTCCTGCAACGTGTTGCCCGCGGCGATCTGCTTGTTGAAGCGGACGAGCACCTTGCCCAGGATCGGATACGGCTCCTGCTCACGTCCTCCCGCCGCCATCGCGTACATCGGCTCGACGTAGAGAAGGCCACCTGCGAAGGGCAGGGTCAGCATGTTGCCGGCCACGGTCTGCGTGTTGCCCAGACGCAGCTCGTTCAGCTGGGTCTTGACGGTCTGGTCGGTCTCGAAGGCGTTCTGCACCTGCCCGGGACCCTCTGTCGTCGCCGAACGCGGCAACTCCAAGATCCTGATCTTGCCGTACGAGGGACCGGGAGTGGAGTTGACCGCCATGAACGCGGCCAGGTTGGCGTTGTCCCTCGGGTTGAAGACGGTGGTCAGCGAGAACTCGGGCGCCGTCGCCCCCGGCATCTGCAGGCTCTGGTAGTACGGCGGTTGGGTTTTGCCCTTGGACGTCGGGTCTTGCGGCACCTGCCAGAAGCCCTGCGCGCCGTAGAAGGCGTCGGGCTGGGTCACGTGGTACTGCGTCAGTATGTTGCGCTGGACCTTGAACAGATCCGACGGGTACCTGAAGTGGTCCATGAGCCCCGGCACCCGGTCGATGGCGCTCTTGGGCTCGACGGTGCCCTTGAAGACCTTCATCCACGTCCGGACGATCGGGTCCTTGTCGTCCCATTGGTAGAGACGAACGGTGCCGTCGTAGGCGTCGACCGTGGCCTTGACCGAGTTGCGGATGTAGTTGACGTGGTCGTCGGTCTGCTTGGCGACGGCCGACCGCGTGTCGGTGATGGTGTCGCGCGTCGCGTTGCCCAGGCTCCTGCTCTCGGAGTACGGGTAGCTGTTGGACGTGGTGTAGCCGTCCAGGATCCACAGGATGCGGCCGTTGACCAGCGCGGGGTAGGGGTTGCCGTCCAGGGTGAGCCAGGGCGCGGCGCGCTGCACCATGTCGCGCGGTGAACGGTTGTAGAGGATCTTCGCCCCGGGCTTGATCGCGCCCGACAGGAGGAGGTTCTTCTCCTGGAACTTCGTGGCGAACAGCAGCTTGTTGAAGAACGAGTCGATCGGGACGCCGCCCGTACCGCTGTAGGTCGTGTTGCTCTGCCCGGCCGCGCTGTTGTCGGGGTAGTCCAGCTCGTTCTGGCCCTGCCCGCCCGCGATCGAGTAACTGGAGGAGCGCTCGCCGAAGTAGATCTGCGGCTTGTCGATCCGCAGGGTCCCGGTCGGGGGCTTGCCCGAGGCGTCGGTGGTGGGCATGTCCCTGGTCATGAACGAGGGGGTGCCGCCCTCGGCGAACTGCCCGCCGTCGGCGGACACGAAGCCGTAGCCGTGCGTGTAGACCAGCTTGTCCTTGACCCAGCTCTGCTGCCCCGCCGGCGCCCCGGACAGCTCGCGCAGCGCGACGATCATGTCCTTGGACTTGTTGTCGACCTTGTAGCGGTCGACGTCCAGGGTGTCGGGGAACTTGTAGAACGGGCGCCGCTGCTGGAGCTGCTGGAACGTCTCGCCCACCACGTTGGGGTCGAGCAGCCGCACGTCGGTGAGGTTGTCGGCCTGCTCCTTCAGCTTCTTGGGATCGGTCTCCTGGGCCGTGCCGTACTGCGTGACCTCGGCGGTATCGATCCCGTACGCGGCGCGGGTGGCCGCGATGTTGCGCGAGATGTACTGGCGCTCCTTGGCCAGCTCGTCCGGCTTGACCTGGAACTGCTGGATCAGCAGCGGATAGACGCCGCCGACGAGGATCGCCGACACCACCAGCAGGGTGAAGCCCACGCCGGGCAGCATCATGCCGCGCCGCGTGATGTTGACGAAGAACAGCGCGGCACAGATCAGCGCTATCAGCGCCAGGATCGTCTTGGCCGGGAGCAGCGCGTTCACGTCCGTGTAGGAGGCGCCGGTCACCACGCCGCGTTCGGAATGCGCCAGCCCGTACCGGTCGAACCAGTAGGCGAACGCCTTCAGCAGCACGAAGAGCCCGACCAGCACCGACAGGTGGGCGCGCGCGGGCCCGCTGGCCTTGTCACCGGGACCCTGCAACCGCAGCCCGCCGTACAGGTAGTGCACGGCCACCGACGCCAGGATCGACAGGATGACCGTGGCGAAGACCACACCCAGCACCAGCCGCAAGAACGGGTAGGTGAAGACGTAGAACGAGATGTCCCTGTGGAACTGCGGGTCTTCGAGCCCGAACGACGTCCGGTTGAGGAACGCCAGGAACACCGGCCACTGGCCCGACACCGACGAGCCCGTCAGCAGGCCCAGCAGCCCGAGCAGCCCGCCCGCGATCAGCTTGCGATGCGGATCGACGACGGCGCGGTAGCGCTCCAGGCCCTGCTGCTCGACCGACAGCGGGCGGTACGCCGGCCGCAGCTTGTAGGCGATCACCATGTTGGCGCCCACCAGCGCGGCCATCAGCAGCCCCGCGCCGAAGAACAGCAACACCCGGGCCCACAACTGCGTCGTGTAGACCGACGAGAAGCCGACCGAGCGATACCAGAGCAGATTCGTCCAGATGGACGTGAACACCATGAACGCGACCAGCAGAATCGCCAGCGCGACCAGCACCGGAATCACCAGCCGCGTCCGGCCGGTACCGAGCCGGCGCCCGAATCCGGGAGTCCGGAAGGTCAATGCCCTCTCCGTTCCAGGTCATGCCCACCGGCTGAAGGCCGGTGCTGTCTATGCAACTTACCGACTTGGCGGGGGGTTCCAGCATTTCCTTCGCGGGATTGGGGGGAAGATGACCACGTGAGTCTTCTGGAAGAAGTCGTGCTGGACCTGGAACGCCACTCCGCTCAGGAAGGATGGGACGCCGCACCGAAGCTCTACGCGCTCGTGCAGAGCGCCGAACTGCGGCACGCCGAGCCGGACCTGGCCGACGAGCTGGGCCTGCCCGCCGACGCCGACACCCTCGCCGCGCTGGAGCAGCCCGCGCTGCCCGAGGAGGGCGCCGTGGAGGACGCGCTGGCGACGATCGCCTGGCCGGAGGCGGTCGCGGGCTGCGCCCTGGTGATCGAACGCGTCGTCCTGCCGCCGGAGGCCGAGGAGGAGATCCCCGAGGACGAGAAGGAGGCCGCCGCCTGGGCCGCCGAGCACCCCAAGCGTGAGGACGTCCGCATGGTGGTCGGCGTGCTCCGCGACGGCACCCGCCATTCGGCCCTCCGTCTCCGCCGCCACGACGCCGACGACGAGGTCCTGGTCGGCCCCGACCTGGTGCCCGCTCTGGCCGAGGCACTGGTCGCCACGTTCGAACCGGACGAGCCGGGCGCCGGGTAACCTGCCAGACGTGAGCGAGGTCATGGCTTCCGGCGGCGTCATCCGGTTGATCGGCGTCCGCGAGACGCCCCTGTCGGTCGACGAGGTCTTCAACGCGGTCGGCGATCCGGGCGCGGGCGGCACCACGGTCTTCGTCGGCACCGTCCGCGACTCCGACCACGCGCGCGCCGTCCGCCGCCTGTCCTACAGCGCCCATCCCACCGTCGAACGCGAGCTCCGCGCCGTCATGGAGAAGGTCGTCGCCGACTTTCCGGTCAAGGCCATCGCGGCCGTCCACCGGGTCGGAGACCTGGAGATCGGCGATCTCGCCGTGGTGGTCGCGGCGTCCTGCCCGCACCGCGGCGAGGCGTTCGAGGCGTGCCGGCGGCTGATCGACGATCTCAAGGCGCAGGTGCCGATCTGGAAGCACCAACTCTTCGAGGACGGCGGAGACGAGTGGGTCGGGGCCTGCTGACGCGTGGGTCGGGCGCCGCCACGGGCCCCGTGCCGCATAGAGTTTCCGGCATGTCTCGCCGTGCCGCCACCCTCACCCTCACGAGCGTGCTCGTCCTCGTCTTCGCCCTCGTGGGCTCGTTCATGCCGGTGCCCTATGTCGCGCTGATGCCCGGCCCGACGAGCAACACCCTCGGCACGAACGACAAGGGCCAGGAACTCGTCAGGATCGAGGGGCGGCAGACCTACCCCGACTCCGGGCACCTGAACTTCACGACGGTCACCTACCGGGGCGGCCCCGGCGCCCGGATCGACCTCTTCACCGCGCTGCGCGGCTGGGTCGACGGCGACGTGGCCATCGTCCCGGAAGAGACGATCTTCCCGAAGAAGCAGTCGCAGCAGGAGGTGGACGAGGAGAACACCCGCCAGATGCGCGACTCGCAGCAGAGCGCCGAGGCCGCAGCGCTCAACCAGCTCAAGATCCCGATCGCCACCCAGGTGCTGGTCGACTCCGTCCAGAAGGGCAAACCGGCCGACGGCAAGCTCAAGCCCGGCGACGAGGTCATCGCGGTGGACGGCACCAAGATGGCCAGCGTCGCGCAGGTCACCGCGCTGATGGCCAAGCGCAAGCCCGGCGCCGAGGTCGTCCTCACGATCAAGCGGAACAACGCCGAGCAGAAGGTCGAGCTCACCACCGTCGCGCTGCCCAAGGACGGCCGCGCCGTGGTCGGCATCGCCCTGGGCGACCAGTACAAGTTCCCGTTCAAGGTCGACATCAGCGTCGGCGACATCGGCGGCCCGAGCGCCGGCCTGATGTTCTCCCTCGCCATCGTCGACAAGCTCACCCCCGGCCCCCTCACCGGCGGCAAGTTCATCGCCGGCACCGGCACCATCACCCCCGAGGGCCAGGTCGGGCCGATCGGCGGCATCCAGCAGAAGATGATCGCCGCCCGCCAGGCCGGCGCCACGATCTTCCTGACCCCCAAGGACAACTGCTCCGACGCCGTGGCCGGCCGTCCCGACGGCCTGCGCCTCGTCCGGGCCGACACGCTGGACGGCGCGATCAAGTCGCTGGACGCCCTCAACGCGGGCAAGAAGGACCTCCCCGCCTGCCCCGGCGACTAACCGATTTGGCTCCATCCCCGTCCATGCCATAGAGTTAAGACATCGCCGCGGGGTGGAGCAGTTCGGTAGCTCGCTGGGCTCATAACCCAGAGGTCGTAGGTTCAAATCCTGCCCCCGCTACTGGGTTTGGGGTTGGTGTGCTCGCGGAAAGCGCGAGCCCCAACCCCTTTGCCATTTCTCCCAGGGGGCGACCCCCTGGAACCCCCGATGCGGGGCTTCGCCCCGCACCCCCTTTTGGGGCTTCGCCCCTTGCCCCTTTGGGGCTTCGCTCTTCTCGGGCATGAATGTGTGTCTGTGACTTTCGCCGCAGCCTTTCTTTGGTGAGCTCTTGACGGTGAGCGTGATCTGATCCGCCGGGGCAGCGGGTATGCCGGGGAAAACCGTCGAACGGCAAGGACCTGTTCATGGCGATCTTCGGCAGGGACACCGCGATAGATCTGGGAACCGCCTACACCCGCATTCACGTGCGGCGCGTGGGTCTGGTTTTGGACGAGCCTTCCCTGGTGGCGGTGGCGGACGGCCAGGTGATCGCCGCCGGGATCGAAGCGCAGCGGATGATCGGCCTCGCCGGGATCTCGATCGAGCACCCGGTGCGGCACGGTGCGATCGCGGATCTCGAGCTCGCCGAACGCATGCTGCGGCTCTTCCTGCGGAAGGTGCACAAGTGGCGGCGGCTCGCGCCGCCGTGCGTGGCCGTCGCGGTGCCGAGCGGTTCGACGGTGGTGGAACGGCGGGCGGTCCATGACGTGGCCTACCGGGCGGGAGCGCGTTCGGTGCGGCTCGTGGAGACCCCGGTCGCGGCCGCGCTCGGGTGCGGGCTCTCCCTGCGGGACGCCGTGGCGGTCCTGGCGGTCGATGTCGGCGCCGGCAGCACGGATGTCGCGATCCTGTCCCTGGGAGGTGTCGTCGTCGCCGAGACAGTGAAGGTCGGCGGAGACGACGTCGACCACGCGATCGCCACGCATGTCCAGGCGGAGCACGCGATGCTCGTCGGCGAGCTGGCCCCCGAGAAGTGGACGGACGACGGGACGGGCGGGCTCGAGATCAACGGCCGGTGGAAGGCGACCGGGCTGCCCGGCACCGTCACGCTCGGGGCCGAGGAGGTCGGGCAGGCCGCGGTCGAGCCGATCACGGCGATCGTGACCACGGTGCGGGGCGTCCTGGAGAGCTGTCCGCCGGAGCTGTCCGGCGACTTGATGGACCGGGGGATCGCGCTGACCGGGGGCGGTTCGCTGCTGCACGGGCTGACCGACCTCCTGCGCAAGGAGACCAGGCTCCCGGTGCAGATCGCCGACGAGCCGTTCTACGCCGTGATCCTCGGGACCGCCAGCCACCTGGACGGGGTGGAGACGCCGAGGCGGCCGCAGCGCCGCAAGCGGAAGCCCAAGATCGCGGTCGGCTAGACGCCGGTGGCGGGCAGGGCGATCCAGCCGCGGGTGAACGGGGACGAGACGCGCTTCGCGTTGCCGAGATCGACTCCCGCGTGCGGATGGCGCGAGTAGAGCTCTTCGAGAGCGACGCGGGCCTGCAGTTTGGCCAGGTGCGACCCGATGCAGAAATGCACGCCGGTCGCGAATCCGAGGTGGCGTGGGATCTCCCGCGTGATGTCGAGGGTGCCGGCGGTCTCGCCGAACTCGCGCTCGTCCCGGTTGGCCGCCCCGTACAGCATCATCACCTTCTCGCCCGCCGGGATCTCGACGCCGTGGAACGTGACGGGCCTGGTGGTCGTGCGTCCCAAGGCCTGGACCGAGCCTTCGAGACGCAGGAACTCCAGCAGCGCGTTCGGGATCAGCGACGGATCGGCGACGAGCTTCTCGCGCTGCGCGTGGTGGCCGTCGAGGAGCGCGACGCCGTGCGAGATGAGGTTGCCGGTGGTGTCGTTGCCCCCGGCGACCATCACGAAGCAGAAACCGAGGATGTCCCAGTCCGTCAGGCGTTCGCCGTCGAGCTCGGCCCTGGTCAGCGCGCTGATGAGGTCGTCGGCCGGGTCGGCGCGGCGGGCCGCCACCACGTCGCCGAAGTAGGCGAACATCTCCGCCACGGCCTCGACGGCGCCGCCTTCGAGGGAGCCGGTGCCGAATCCGTCGTCCTGCAGCGTGGTCAGCGCGCTCACCCACGGGTCGAAGCGGGCGCGGTCCGCGGCCGGGACGCCGAGGAGATGGGCGAGGGCGAACGTGGGCAGCGGCGACGAGAAGTCGCGGTGGAGATCGACGGGCTCGCCGTCGGCGGACCTGCGTTCCATGGCGTCGAGGCGGCCGCGGACGAACTCGCGCAGGAGGCCTTCGAGCGCGGAGATCCGGCGCGGCGTGAAGCCGTGGCTGATCAGCCGCCGGAGCCGGGTGTGCCGTGGCGGGTCGAGCATCACCATCGTCGGGGCCAGCCCCAGTGTGCCGATTTCGTCCGGATAGAACGTCAGACCCTGCGCGGACGAGAACGTCGCGGGATCGCGGACCGCCGTCCAGACGTCGGCGAATCGCGACAGCGCCCAGAACGGCGGATCGCCGTGCCGGTGCACGGGGTCGTCGTCACGGAGCCGCTGGTAGGCGCGATACGGGTCGGCTTGGAAGCCCGGATCGAACGGGTCGTACATGTTTAACGCCTCCCGTTATTAACGCCCCCTGTTAGTATCACCGCGTGCCGAGAGACGCAAGGGCGACCAAGGAACTGCTGATGCGGGCCGGAGCCCGCCTCTTCGCCACCGAGGGCATCGACGCCGCCCGCACCCGCGACATCGTGGCGCTGGCCGGGCAGGCCAACGACTCGGCCATCACCTACCACTTCGGCTCCCGCCGCGGGCTTCTGGCGGCGATCCTCCGCGCGGGCGTCGAGCGGATGGAACCCGCGCGTGCCGAAGCGCTCGGCACGCTTGATCCGGCTGACCTGAGGGCCGTCGTCGCGGCGATCGTCGAGCCGATCGCCGACGAGCTGGAGACCGACGAGGGGCGCGACTTCCTGCGGATCGTGGTGCAGGTCGCCGGTCAGGCGGGCGTGCGGAGCCACACCGTGCCCGCGCTGATCCAGGACACGGCGATCGCCCGGCAGTTGCGGATGCTCGAAGACGCGTGCCGCACGTTCCTCCCCGAACCACTCGCGCTCGAACGCATCGCCGTGGTCATCGCGTTCCTCACCGCCGCCCTCGCCGACCGCACCGGCCGCGACGACTCCCTGCTCGACCACGACGCCTTCGTGGCCGATCTCGTCGAGATGCTCACCGCCGCCCTCCGCGCCCCGGTAATCAGTTCGCGTTCACCCTCTGGACGCTATACAGTTGAGTCATCGCCGCGGGGTGGAGCAGTTCGGTAGCTCGCTGGGCTCATAACCCAGAGGTCGCAGGTTCAAATCCTGCCCCCGCTACAGGGTCTGGGGTCAGTGTGCTCGCGGAAAGCGCGAGCCCTGGCCCCTTCGCCATTTCCCCCAGGGGGGCGACCCCCTGGAACCCCCGATGCGGGGGCTCCGCCCCGCACCCCTTTTGGGGCTTCGCCCCTTGCCCCCTCGGGGCTTCGCCCCTTTTGGGCTCCGCCCCTTGCCCCCTCGGGGCTTCGCCCCTTTTGGGCTCCGCCCCTTGCCCCCTCGGGGCTTCGCCCCTTTTGGGCTCCGCCCTTTCCCCGGGAGTTGGGGCTTCGCCCCTTTGGGCTCCGCCCTTTCCCCGGGGGTTTGGGGCTTCGCCCCTTGCCCCCTTTTGAGGGGGTGTCGGTAGCCTGGTTCTATGCGGAGGGTGATTGCTGCGGGGCTGGATGTTTGTTGCTTGCTGGTCTTCGTGGCCATCGGGCGGGCTTCTCACGAAGAGGCGGCCAGTTTGAGTGGGTTCGGCACTACGGCTTGGCCGTTTCTGGTCGGGCTGGCGCTCGGGTGGGGCGTGACGCGGGGGTGGCGTGAGCCGTTCGCGTTCGTCCCGGCAGGGATCGGGATCTGGGCGGTGACGGTCGCTGGTGGCATGGCGCTGCGCGCGCTCTCTGGGCAGGGCACGGCTGTCGCGTTCGTCATCGTCGCCACGGTCTTCACCGGAGTGACATTGCTTGGGTGGCGGCTGGCCGCGCGCTTCGTGCGGGTGAGAAGCCTAAGCGCCTAGGGACTTCATGATCAGGGGCCAGGAGCGGTGCAGTTCGTACTTCCAGTAGGCCCAGCTGTGCGTGCCCTTGGCGTAGAGGTGCGTTGTGATCGGGATGTTCAGCTGTTTGAGGCGCTTGAGGAACGGCTGGGTGGTGTACCAGCAGAACGCCTCGGCCGGGTCGGCCGCTTGGGCGGTGGGCGGGTCGAGCGGGCCCTTCACGCCCTTGCGGGCGACCGAGAGGTAGAGCTTGGTGCCTCGGAGTCCGGCGGCTCTTGAGAGGGGGTCGTGGGCCGTCCAGATGTTGCGCTGGAAGATCGGGTGGCCCCACATCGCGTACTTGTCGGTGAACGGACCCAGGCCGGACAGGCCCGTCATCAGGACGTCCGGTGCGCCGTTGGTGAGGATGGAGCCGTAGCCGCTGTACGAGGCGGCGAAGCGGAACATGCCGGGGTGGCGGGCCGCGTAGATCAGCGCGCCGTAGCCTCCGGAGGACTGGCCCAGGATCGCGCGTTTCCTGTTCGCTTTGTAGCGTTTTTCCAGGAGTGAGCGCAGTTCGGTGAGATGGAAGGTCTCCCAGGCCGGGCTGCCGCCGCGTCCGTAGTTCCACCAGTTGGTGTAGCCGCCCGCGAAGCCGCCTTCGGGCATGACGACGAGCACCTGGCGGCGTTTGGCGAGGGCGGCGATGTCGGTCTTCTTCGACCAGGCGGTGTAGCGGTCGTTGCCGCCGTGCAGCGCCCACACGGTCGGCCAGGTGCGCTTGGCCTTGCGCGACCAGCCCTTGGGTACGAGCAGGCGGACCTTGAGCGTCCTCCGCATCGTCGTGGACTTGATCGTGAGCTCCAGCATCTGGGAGCTCAGTTTCTTCTCGCTGACGGTCGTCGCCTGGGCCGGCGCACTGAGGAGTGCCGTGGACAGGAGGGCGCCGATCGTCAGGGCGAAGAGTCGCCGGTTCTCCATGGGGGGTGACGGTAACAATGGGGCCGAGGGTGAGGAAATCCCCCGGAGTGAATTTTCTTCGCGATTGGTTTGACGCGGATGCGGCCGTCCTGGTGAAGTTACTCACGAGTCACACGCGAAGGGACCCCGCATGACATCTGCGCTGCGCGACTGGCTGGACAAGCCGAACAATGGTCGCGGTGTGCACCTGGCCAGCGACGACGGCGGGTGGGAGTTCCGCGGCTACGGGGAGCTGGCGTCGGCCGCGCGCCGTACCGGCGGGGCGCTCATCGAGGAAGGCGTGCGGCCCGGTGACGTGGTGTGCATGATCCTTCCGACCGACTTCACGTGCATCGAGACGTACTACGGGGTGTGGGCCGCGGGCGCGACCGTCTGTCTGATCACGCCGCCGCTGTTCCAGGACGGGGACGACTACGTCGCGCATGTGGCGGCCATTTTGCGGCAGGCCAAGCCGGTGCTGACCATCGCCTCGGCTGATCTGGCGCCGCTCGCGGGGCGGGCGATGGAGCAGGCCGGGTTGCCGGGGGAGCCTTGGGAACCCCGGCGGGCTGATGCTGAGGCGGACGTGCAGGAGGTGGGCGAGCTCGCGTTGCTGCAGTTCACCTCGGGGTCCAGCGGCGCTCCGCGGGGTGTCATGGTCACCTGGGACAACCTGGAGGCCAACTCCGAGCTCATCGCGCGCAGCGCCGGGTTCGAGGAGGACGACACCGTCGCCTCGTGGTTGCCGCTCTACCATGACATGGGATTGATCGGGTGTTTTCTGACGCCGATCGCCCGGCAGGCTCAGCTGAAGCTGATGCGGCCTGATCACTTCATTCGGGATCCCGCTCGGTGGATTCGATGCTTTGTTGAGGCTCGGCACACGGCGGCTCCGCCGTTCGCGTACGCGTACGTGGCGCGGCGGGTGAAGCCGGAGCAGCTGGAGGGCGTCGACCTTTCGGGGTGGAAGACCGCGATCATCGGGGCCGAGCCGATCGATCCTCATTCGCTGGAGGTCTTCGCCGAGCTGCTGGAGCCGTTCGGGTTCTCGCGCACGGCGTTCAAGCCCGCGTTCGGCATGGCCGAGACCACCTTGCTGGTCTCGTTGGACGAGGTCGAGCGTGATCCGCTGGCCGTCAGGCCGGACAACGCTTCGCTTGCGTTCGGGCAGCCGGTGCGGATTCTGGAGCAGCACGGGCTGGGGCCGCGGTCGGTGGGCGCCAAGAACGGCTGGGTCGTCGGGTGCGGCACACCTCAGGAGGATGTGCCGGTCAAGATCGTTGATGATGATGGGGTGGAGCTGGCGGAGGGGTGTCTGGGCGAGATTGTGGTTGGTGGTGACTCCGCTTGCCCGGGGTACTACGCCGGGGCTGAGGGCAAGTCGACCCGCTTTAAGGACGGCGAGGTCTTCACGGGCGACGCGGGGTTCTTCCACGAGGGTCAGCTCTTCGTGCTCGGCCGGATGGGCGACAGCATCAAGGTGCGCGGCCGTTCGGTCTATGTGGAGGACCTCGAAGCCAAGATCGCCGAAGTCACCGGGCTCGGCAAGGGGCGCATCGTGGTCACGGCCGTGCCGGGAGCCGGGCAGAAGGGCCTCGCGTTGTTCGCTGAGACGAACGACGACGCGTGGGCGCCCGACGTCCGGGAGATGGTGCGGCGGCGGCTCGGGGACGAGGGCGTCGAGCTCACGATCATCGTGGGGAGCGGGCTCATCCAGCGCACCTCCAGCGGGAAGCCGCGGCGAAGGTTCATGTGGGAACGCCTCCAGGCTGGGAAGATGCCCGGAGCCCGGACCGTCTGATCACTTATTGCGCATCCCGTCCACACCGGACAACATGGCATCGACCCGTGTGAAAGGCCGACGATGCCCCCTGTTGCCAAAGCGCTCCTCCGCCTGGGTTCGCGCCTGGGCTCCACCGCCCAGAACGCGCTGGAGGTGGCGCGGTTCGGCGGGCTCGATCTCGATACGGACGAGGACGCCTCCCCGTTCGAGGTGGTGGCGGAGCAACGGGTCTACCGGTTGCGGCACTATTTTCCCGGTGGTGAAGCGGGGCCGGTGGTCCTGCTCGTGCCGCCGCTGATGATCACCGCTGAGGTGTACGACATCTCCTCGCGGATCAGCGCGGTGGGCATGCTTCGCGGGCTCGGGGTCGACCCGTGGGTGGTGGACTTCGGGGCGCCCGAGCGCGAGCCGGGCGGGCTGGAGCGCACCATCACCGACCATGTGCTGGCGGTGAGCGACGCCGTCGACCGGATCCGGGAGGCGACCGGGCAGGACGTGCACCTCGCCGGCTACTCGCAGGGCGGCATGTTCGTCTACCAGGCCGCCGCGTACCGCCGGAGCAAGGGCGTCGCGTCGCTGATCACGTTCGGCAGTCCCGCCGACATCAGCGTCGGCCTGCCGTTCGGGCTGCCGAGCTGGGTCGCCGCTGAAGGGGCGGGGCGCATCCCCGACCGGCTGCTCGGCACCGTCGCGGTGCCGGGATGGGTGACGCGGACCGGGTTCCAGCTGCTCAGCCCGGTCAAGTCGGTGCGCAGCCGGATCGACTTCATCCGGCAGCTGCACGACCGGGAGCGGCTCGCGCCGCGCGAGCGCCAGCGGCGCTTTCTCGAACGCGAGGGCTGGGTGGCCTGGCCGGGGCCCGCGCTGGCCGAGTTCCTGCGGCAGTTCATCCAGCACAACCGGATGCTCACCGGCGGCTTCGTCATCGGTGACCGTTTGGTGACTTTGGCTGATATCTCCTGCCCGGTGCTGACGTTCGTCGGCGAGCTCGACGAGATCGCGCCGCCGCCGATGGTGCGCGGCATCCGGCGGGCGGCGCCCCGGGCCCCGGTGTACGAGGCGTCCCTGCGTGCCGGGCACTTCGGCCTGGTCGTGGGCACGCTCGCCCTGGCGCAGACGTGGCCCGCCGTGGCGGAGTGGGCGAAATGGCGTGCAGGGGAGGCGGATCTCCCGGAAATCGTCGTCCCGGTGGAGGGCGAGGCGGCGGCGTCCACGCCGAGCCCGCCCGGCGGGACGGTCGGCTACGGCGTCCAGCTCGCGACGGGGGTCGGCGCGAGTGCCGTGCGCTCGGCCGCGGTGACCGTCTCCCGGGCCGTCCGGGGTGGACGCCAGCTCGCCGGGGAGGCCACGCAGAACCTGCCGCGTCTCGCGCGCCTCGAACGCATCCAGTCCGACACCCGCATGTCGCTCGGGCTCCTTCTCGACGAGCAGGCGTCGCGGGCACCGGACGATGTCTTCTTCCTTTATCAGGGCCGGGCGCACACCCAGGCCGCTGCCAAGAAGCGCACCGACGCTGTAGTTCGCGGACTCATCAGCATCGGCGTCCGCCAAGGCGACGCTGTGGGCGTCTACATGGAGACCCGGCCGAGCGCGCTGGCTCTGGTCGCCGCGCTGAGCCGCCTGGGCGCCGTCGCCGTGTTGCATCGGCCGGATGGCGACCTCGCGCGCGAGATCCAGCTGGGGCGGGTCTCCCGTGTCGTGTCCGACCCGAAGAACGCCGCGCGTGCCTGTGAGCTTTCCGGAGACGTGCCCTGTCACCTGCTCGGGGGAGGGGAACGCGATCTCGGCCTGCCGATCCTGGACATGGAACGCATCGACCCGGACGAGGTCCCGCTGCCGGGCTGGTACCGCCCCAACCCGGGACGGGCGGGCGACACCGCGTTCATCCTCTTCACCGGCGACGGCGAACACCTGCGCGCCAGCCGCATCACCAACCGGCGCTGGGCGCTGTCGGCGTTCGGCACGGCGTCGTCGGCCGCGCTCTCACCGGCCGACACGGTCTTCAGCATCACGCCGCTGCACCACCCGTCCGCGCTGCTGATGAGCCTCGGCGGCGCGGTCGCGGGCGGCGCCCGGCTCGCCCTGGCCAGCGCCTACGACCCGGAGACCTTCTGGGACGAGGCGCGGCGCTACGGCGTCACCGTCGCCTCGTACACCTGGATGCTCTTGCGCGAGCTCGTGAACGCGCCGCCGCACCCGGGCGAACGGCACCACGCGGTGCGGCTGTTCATCGGCTCGGGCATGCCGCGCGGGCTGTGGCGGCGGGTCGAGGAGCGGTTCGCGCCCGCCCGCGTCCTGGAGTTCTACGCCGCGACCGAGGGCGAGGCGATCCTGGTCAACCTGAGCGGCAAGAAGCCGGGCTCGCTGGGCCGCCCGCTGCCCGGCAGCGCGGAGGTGCGGCTCGCGCGCTACGACCTGGAGAACGGGCGGCTCGCCGAGGGGCCGGACGGCCTGGCGCAGGAGTGCGAGCCGGACGAGATCGGCATGCTGGTCGCGCGCGTCAAGCCAAGCCGTGTCGCCGCCTCGACCGCGCGCGTGGTGCGCGGGGTCTTCAAGCCCGAGGACGCCTGGACGATCACGGGGGACCTGTTCCGGCGGGACGCCGACGGGGACTTCTGGCTCGTCGGCCGTGACGCCGAGCTGATCCGCACGGCCGAGGGCATCGTGCCGCCGGGGCCGATCCGCGACGCGCTCGGCGACCTGCCGTACATCGACGCGGTCGCCGTCTACGGCATCCCGTTCGGCGACATCGAGATGGCCGCGGCCGCCGTCACCCTGCGCGGCGACGGTGAGATCAAGCCGCTCGACCTGTCCGAGGCGCTGCTTCGGGTGGAGCCCGCGCTGCGTCCCGCGATCGTGCGGGTCGTGGACGACATCCCGGTGACCGCGGGGCGTCGCATGCGCACGGCGCCGCTGCGGGAGGAGGGCGTTCCCGTTCCAGCCGACGGACGCACGTACTACCGCGATCGCGCCGGCGCGTACCGCCTCCTGACAGACACCGCGCGCCGGCGCATTCTCCGCGACCAGGCCGCCGTGAAAGCCCGCTAGCGACGGATGACCACTGAGTCATGGTGAAGGGGGCACCCTGGACACGCGGTCGGCGCGTGCGTTACAACAAAGCTACACATTCCGCACATATGTTCCACGTCCGGCCAGCGTGACCGGGCGCCCGGAGGGCCCATGGGCACGAGCATCCTCGCAGCGCCGCCGGAAGGCAGCGGTCTCAAGCCAGTACGGGGAGAACCCGGCATCCCGTACATAGGCAACACGCTGCAGGTGATGCGCGACCCGTTCGGGGTCGCCAGCAAGCGGTACCAGCAGTTCGGGCCGGTGAGCTGGGGATGGCTGCTCGGGCAGCGGACCGTCACCGTGCAGGGCCCCGAGGCCGCCGAGGCGGTGCTGGTCAACAGGGACAAGGCCTTCGCCAACGGGCCCGCCTGGAGCTACTTCATCGGGCCGTTCTTCTATCGCGGCATCATGCTCCTCGACTTCGAGGAGCACCTGCACCACCGGCGCATCATGCAGCAGGCGTTCAACAAGCCGAGGCTGCGCTCGTACATGGACGCCATGGCGCCCGGGATCAGCAAGGGCATCGACGCCTGGGAGCCGGCACGCGGGTTCAAGGTCTACGACCACATCAAGCAGCTCACCCTCGACCTGGCGACCGACGTCTTCATGGGCGTCGAACTGGACCGTGCCGAGGCCGACCGGATCAACGGCGCGTTCGTCGACGCCGTGCGGGCCGGGACCGCCTACGTGCGCTTCCCGGTGCCCGGCCTGCGCTGGCACAAGGGACTGAAGGCACGCAAGGTGCTGGAGGCGTTCTTCCGCAAGCACCTGCCCGCCAAGCGGCGCGACGGCGGCGACGACCTCTTCGCCGCGCTGTGCCAGGCGGAGACGGACGACGGCCACAGCTTCACCGACGACGACGTCGTCAACCACATGATCTTCGCGCTGATGGCGGCGCACGACACCACCACGATCACGCTCACGACGATGGCGTACTACCTCGCCAAGTTCCCCGAGTGGCAGGAGCGCGTCCGGGACGAGTCGGTGGCGCTCGGCAAGCCGGTGCTGGAGTTCGACGACCTCGACGGGCTCGAAGCGATCGACATGGTGATGAAGGAGGCGACGCGGCTGGTGTCCCCCGTCCCGGCGTTGCCGCGGCGGGTCGTCAAGGACACCTCCGTCCTCGGGTTCCACATCCCGGCCGGCACGACCGTCGTCGTCCCGTCGCTGACCAACCACCACATACCGGAGTGGTGGCCGGACCCCGAACGCTTCGACCCGGAGCGGTTCGCCGCCGATCGCCGCGAGGACAAGATCCACAAGTACGCGTGGGCGCCGTTCGGCGGCGGCGCGCACAAGTGCATCGGCCTGCACTTCGCCGGCATGCAGGTCAAGAGCATCCTGCACCAGCTGATCCTGCGCTACCGGTGGAGCGTGCCCGCACGGTACGAGTGGCCGCTCGACACCACGTCCCTGCCCTCGCCCAAGGACGGGCTGCCCGTCAAACTGGAGTTGATCCGATGAGCAAGGTCATCGCCATCACCGGCGCCGCGCGCGGCATCGGCCTCGCCACCGCCCGCGCGCTGAAGGCCAAGGGCGCCACGGTCGTGATCGGGGACATCGACGAGGCGGCCGCCAAGCAGGCCGGGGACGAGCTCGACGTCCCGGCGGTCACGATCGACGTCACCTCGCGCGAGTCGTTCGAGGCGTTCCTGGCGAAGGTGGAGTCCGAGGCCGGCCCGCTCGACGTCCTCGTCAACAACGCGGGCATCATGCCGATCGGCCCGGTGACGGCCGAGAGCGACGCCGACGCCCGGCGGTGCATCGACATCAACGTGCACGGCGTCATGCTCGGCACCAAGCTCGCCCTCGACCGCATGCTGCCGCGCGGCCACGGCCACGTCATCAACATCGCCTCGGTCGCGGGCGTGCTGCCGACGCCCGGGCTGGCGCTCTACAACGCGAGCAAGGCCGCCGTCGTCGCGTTCACCGAGGCCACCCGGCTGGAGGTCCAGGACCGCGGCGTCCACGTCTCGGCGGTCCTGCCCACGTTCACCAACACCGAGCTGATCGCGGGCACCCGCAGCCCCAAGGGTCAGAAGAACGCCGAGCCGGAGGACATCGCGGCCACCGTCGTCGCCCTGGTCGGCAAGCCCCGTCCGCAGGTCACGGTCCCGGCGAAGCTCGGCGCCCAGATCAGGCTCGGCGCCCTCTTCCCGGACCGCGTCAAGCAGGCGATCGCGCGCCGCTACGGCACCGACAAGATCTTCCTGGAGTACGACGCGGCGGCCCGCAAGTCCTACGACGCCCGCATCCGCACCTAGGGCCGACCGTCGCGCCGGAAGGCCGTCCTCGCCTGCGGAAGGTAGCGGACGGCCTCCGGCAGCAGCGGCCAGGCGCGGTCGAGCCGCCTCACCGCCGCGGCGAAACGCTGGTAGCGACGCTCGTCAACGTCGTTCCATGGCAACCCCAGCAGCTCGCGCATCCGGGGGTGCAGGCCGCCGACCGTGATGAAGCGGGTCACCGAGTTGAGCGGCGGCGAGACCGTGCGCCACAGCGCGGCAGGGACCTTGGGCGGGGCAGGCAGACCCTTGGTGACGTAGCCGACGCCGTAGCGGGCGGTCTTGTGCGGGACGACGACCTCTTCGAGCATGTGCTTCCAGTAGGACTGGAAGGCCTCCCAGTCTTGGGGCATGCCGCGGTCGCTCACCCCGTACATCCGGTACCAGGTCATCGACTCCGCGTAGATCCGGCGCTTCTCGGCCTCGCCGAGGGGCCGGACGAACGTCTCGATGCCGTACAGCATGCTGTCGAGGAAGGTCGCGTGCGCCCAGAAGTAGGTCTCCGGATCGAGCGCGTGATAGCGGGAGCCGTCGGGCATCGTGCCCTTGATGTCCCGGTGGTAGTCGCGGACCTGCCGGCCCGTCTCCGCCGCCCGCGTCCCGCCGTACACCGTGTTCAGGATGGGCCCGGCCGACCGCTTGAGGCGGGCGAACGTCTCGGAGAAGAACACCGAGTGGTCCAGGACGCCTTGGCCGAGTGCGGGGAGCATGTTCTGCAGCACAGCCGCCCTTGGCCCCACCAGCAACATCCGGGTGTCGCCGAAATAGCGCCAGGTCAACGAGTCCGGACCGAGCTCCGTCATGGGCACCGCCAGCGTGAGATACAGAAATACGAAGATTGTAGCTGTGTCTCGATTCGAGTTACAGTGTGGCCTCCGGCCAGGAAATAGGGTGACGACCATGGACGCGTTGACCGGGCTGCTCGCCGCCCCAGCCACCGACGATCTGGACACCCGGATCCTCGACGCCGCCCTCGCGGAGTTCGAGACCTACGGGCTGCGCCGCGTCAGCGTCGAGGACGTCGCCAAGCGCGCCGGCGTCGCCCGCACCACGATCTATCGCCGGTTCACCAACAAGGAGCAGCTCCTCCAGGCCGTGATCCTGCGCGAGGTGCGCCGCTTCCTCACCGCCATAGCCGACGCCACCGAAGACCTCCCCACCCCCGAGGACGCCGTGGTCGAGGGCTTCGTCGCCGGCCTCCAGGGCGCCCGCACCCACCCGCTCATGACGCGGGTCCTGCAGAGCGAGCCCGAGGCGTTCCTCCCGCAGCTCAGCATGAACGGCGGCGCCGTCATGGTCGCCGCCCGCGACATCCTCGCCGGCCGCCTCCGCCGCGCCCGCCCCGACGACCCCCAGGACTTCACCACGGTCGCCGAGATCCTCCTCCGCGTCGCGGTCTCCCTCCTCCTCGTCCCCGGCGGCGGCCTGCCCCTGACCGACGAAGCGTCCATCCGCGCCTTCGCCCGCGACTACCTGACCCGCATGCTCCACTCCCGCTGACCCACCCGCCGCTGAGGGCGGCGCTGCGGGAAGACCACATGAAGGATTGTTGGTGAAGGCTGGAGAAAGCCTGAAATCTTTCTGTTCTTTTGAGAACGGCTGGCGTAGACTGTCGTCCGTCCGGTAATAAGGGCATTCTTCTCTGAGGCTGACTCGCCTGCCCAAGCGCACCCCCGAAGGGGACGTCACGCGCCTGGCGCGGCCGTAGCGGCTTCCCGGCGGCACCCGCCACCGGTATGACAGCCCACCGGTTCGTTCGAAGACCCCCTGACTGGGATCTGCGCGCCGTCGCAGGTCAGCGATGGAGATTGTCGTGACGTCCAGCCATGCCCCGGATCAAGCCCTGTCCGTGTTGCGCAGACCCGCGTACACCGTCGCCAGGCTGCGCGGCGAGCTCGACCTCGCCACCGCGCCGGCGCTGAGGGAGAAGGTGGCGGCCGTGCTCCGGCCCGGCACCCGGCTGCTGATCCTGGACGTGTCGGCCGTGTCGTTCTGCGACGCGACCGGGTTGACCGTGCTGACCCGGGCGCGCCACCGTGCTTCGGTGCTCGGTGTCGCCCTGGTGGTGGCGGGCCCCTGCTCCCAGGTGGCCAAGCTGCTGCGCGCGACGGGCATGGAGCGTGACTTCACCATCCGCGCCACCGTGGCCGACGCGCTCGCCTGGCCCCTCACCCGGCACGCCGCCGTTCGGCCCTGCCGCGTCCAATCTCCCGCTTTGCGCTGATTGTTCGCGTACGCTCGTTTGAACTTCGTTCTAGTTCGGGTGGGCGTATGGAGACGGTCGTTCAGACCACGTACGGCAAGGTCCGCGGCAAGATCGAGGACGGCGTCGCCGCCTTCCTGGGCATCCCGTACGCCGCGCCGCCGTTCGGCCCCAACCGCTTCCAGCCGCCGCGACCACCCGAACCTTGGCAAGGAGTGCGGGACGCCACGGAGTACGGGCCGACCGTGCCCAAGCCCGGCTATCCCAAGCCGTACGACGCTCTCCTCCCCGACCCCGTAATCCCAGGTGAGGACTGCCTCAACCTGAACGTGTGGACTCCCGGCGGCTCCGGGCTGCCCGTCATGGTGTGGATCCACGGCGGCGCCTTCCGCAACGGCTCGGGCGCGGTCGACATCTACAACGGCCGGACGTTCGCCCGCGACGGCGTGGTGTGCGTGACGATCAACTACCGCCTCGGAGTCGAGGGCTTCGCCAACCTGCCAGGGGCACCGCTCAACCGCGGCCTGCGCGACCAGATCGCGGCACTGCACTGGGTGCGCGACAACATCGCGGCCTTCGGCGGCGACCCCGACCAGGTGACGGCGTTCGGCGAGTCGGCGGGCGCGATGAGCGTCACCACCCTCCTCTCCCTCGACCTCGGGCTCTTCCACCGGGCCATCGCGCAGTCGGGAGCGGGCAGCATCGCCCAGGCCCCCGAGGACGCGCTGCTGGTCACCAAGGAGATGGCCGCGCGGCTCAACATCGAGCCCACCGCCGAGGGCTTCGCCGAACTCGACCCGGCCACGATCATCCCGGTACAAGCAGCGGTAGCGGCCGAGGTCGCCGCGCTGCCCGACCCGGGCCGATGGGGCCGGACGACCGCGGCGGCGGCCATGTCCCTCATGCCGGTCCTGGACGACGACCTCTACGTCCGCCGGGCCGAGGACGCGATCGCGGACGGAGCAGGACAGGACGTGGACCTCCTCATCGGCTGCACGGCCGAGGAGTTCCGCCTCTTCCTGATGCCGAACGGGCTCGCCGACGCACTCACCCCCGACCTGGTGAACTTCATCGCCACCAGCTTCGGCATCGACCCCTCCATCACCACCGCCTACCGCGACCGCCACTCCGACCTCCCCGCCGGCGACGTGCTGGCCCTCCTCATCACCGACAGCTTCTTCAGGCTGCCCGCCAACCGCATCGCGGAGGCCCACTCGCCAACCTGGATGTACGAGTTCGCCTGGTGCTCACCGAACCTCGGCCTAGGCGCGTGCCACGCCCTAGAGCTGGGCTTCGTCTTCGACAACCTCCGCTCACCCGACGCCCTGGGAATGGCAGGCGAAAATCCACCCCAAGCCTTGGCCGACGTGATGCACAAGGCCTGGGTCGACTTCGCGGTTCACGGAGACCCAGGCTGGCCGCGCTTCGACCCCTCGACCCGTCCAGTCAAGGTCTTCGACGGCGCCGCGAACGAAGTCGTCCAAGACCCCCGCGGCGACGACCGCAAAACCTGGGCTGCTGTGACATGAGCCATATGTATCCATTCGACTACGAAGGGTAGTCGCCAAGCCATAACTTCGCCCCATGCCTTCAAAAAGCATGAGGCCCCGTTAGTGCTCGTTCGGGAGAATCCTGACCTGGTACGGCACTTCTGTGCCCAGATGGGGGTCACCGTCCCCCGGACAGCCGGCCGGAGCTCGCCTCGGAGGACGCAACCCAGGTCAGGCCGCTCGCCAAAGACAAACCGACCTGCTCCTGTCGAACCTCGGGGAGCCAAGGAAATACTTCCTGAAGGAGCTGCTCATGAGCGCTCAGTATGAATACACCAGCGGCCTCTTCCTTGACGTCAAGGCCGAGGGCAAGGCCGAAGGCAAAGCCGAGATGCTGCTGGACGTTCTTGCGGCACGCGGGATCGCCGTCGACGCCGATTCCGAGGGACGCATCCTGGAGAGTACGGATATCAAGCAGCTGGCTCGGTGGGGAGAGCGGTCGGTTCACATCACCCGCATCGAGGAGTTCTTCGACGAGTGAGCGCGACGGGCCCGGCAGCGTATACGCTGCGGGGCCCGGCTGTCCTGACGAGCCGGCGTGGTCGAGGTCATCGGGTGCTTGGCTTCGGTTAGGTCGGAGATATATTCGGGTTATGCGAAGTGAGGCTCCGGCGCTGCTGCCGATCTTTCGGTCCAGGCATCAGGCTGATCTGCTTACTGTGCTGTTCCTTCATCCTGAGCAGGACTTCACGCTGGCGGAGCTGGCGCGGCGGCTGGGTGTTTCGATGTCCACGCTGCATGGCGAGGTGGGGCGGCTGGTGGACGCGGAGCTGATCACTGCGCGGCCGGTCGGGCGGTCGCGGTTGTTGCGGGCCAATACCGAGCATCGGGTGGCCGGGGCGTTGGCTCAGTTGCTCACGCTCACGTTCGGGCCGCAGGTGGCCGTGGCCGAGGCGTTCGCCGGGGTTGGAGCTCAGGCGGTGCTCATTTTTGGTTCGTGGGCTCGGCGCTATGAGGGGGAGGCGGGGGCGCCGCCGAACGATGTGGACGTGCTCGTGCTGGGAGACGTCGATCGCCATGAGGTCTATGACGCGGCGGCAGTCGCCCAGGACCGGCTTGATCTTCCGGTCAATCCGGTGGTACGGCCTGTCGAACGGTGGCTGGCGGAGACCGATCCGCTTGTTCAGCAGGTGAAAGCCTCCCCATTCGTGATTGCATACGGTGATCTTCCGAGGTGATGTCATGGCGCGTTGGGCGCGGGGTGATGCCGTTGTCGAGCGGTTGATCGGTACTGGAGAACTGCAGAAGGTGCAGGGTCCCGCGGCTGACGGTGAACCTTGGCTTGTGAAGGCTCAGCGGACGTACGCCTCTGCTGTCGTGCTTGCTGAGAGTGACCGCGACAGCGCTTATGTCCTTGCCTATGACGCGGCACGGCTGGCGGGCACTGCGTTGCTCGCTCACCAGGGGCTCCGGCCGACCACCAAGGGCGGGCATCTGGTGGTGGACGAGGTGCTGCGGGCTCAGTTCGGTGAGGTCTTCAGGCCGTTCCGAGGGCTCCGCATCCGGCGTAACGAGCTGGAGTATCCGGCTTTCCCCGGCGACAGCGCGGACGAGAGTGAGGTTGAGAAGGCGCTCGCCGGTGCGGACCAGATCGTTCGGGCCGCGCAGAAGTTGCTTCCGCGGCTTGGCCTGTTCTAGTTGCCGTTTTGGCAACGAAGTTTGTCAGTTTGGGTATCTGGCACCGACAGTGTGGCCATGGATAACACGAAGTACGACGTCATCGTGATCGGTGGAGGCGCGGCTGGGCTCGCTGGAGCCCTGACCCTGGCGCGCTCGCGCCGTTCGGTACTGGTGATCGACTCCGGCGAGCCGCGCAACGCCCCGGCCGGACATGTGCACAACTACCTCGGGCGTGAGGGCACGCCTCCCAGCGAGCTGCTCGCCATCGGCCGCGGTGAGGTCTCCTCGTACGGCGGCGAGATCGTCAGTGGAACCGTGACCTCGGCTCGTAAGGCGGAGGGCGGTTTCGCGGTCGAGCTGGCCGGTGGCAGGGCGGTGCATGCGCGGCGGTTGCTCATCACTACTGGGCTGGTGGACGAGCTGCCCGAGGTGCCGGGCCTCAAGGAGCGGTTCGGGCGCGACGTTCTGCACTGCCCGTACTGCCACGGGTGGGAGGTGCGCGACCAGGCGATCGGTGTTCTGGGCACCAACCCGTTCGGGCTGCACCAGGCCAAGCTGTTCAGCCAGCTGAGTGATGATGTGATCTATTTCGTCAATACCGCGCCCCGGCCCACGGAGGCCGAGCGGGAGCAGCTGGGCAAGCGCATCACGTTCGTCGAAGGCGAGGTCGCCGGGATCGAGGTCCGCGACGACCGGCTTACCGGGGTGCGGCTGAGTTCGGGTGAGGTCGTTCCGCGCCAGGCTCTCGTGGTCTCGCCGCGCTTCGTCGCTCGGGCGGAGGTGTTCGCCTCGCTGGGGTTGGAGGCGGTCGAGATGGAGATGGGGGGTCATGTCGTGGGCACCTACATCCCGTCGGATGCGAGCGGCGCCACGTCGGTGCCCGGCGTCTACGTGGCGGGCAACGTCACCGATCTCAAGTCCCAGGTCATCATCGCCGCCGGGGCCGGGCTCAGTGCCGCCGCCATGATCAACAACGATCTCATCGAGGAGGACCTCGAGCATGTTCGATGAGACGTACTGGGAGGAGCGCTACAGCTCTCACGAGCATGTCTGGAGCGGCCGTCCCAATGCTCAGTTGGTGGCTGAGGTTTCCGGGATGTCTCCGGGGACCGCGCTCGACGTCGGCTGCGGCGAGGGGGCGGACGCCGTCTGGCTCGCGGAACGCGGCTGGAAGGTCACGGCGGTCGACTTCTCGAAGACCGCACTCGAACGGGGCGCCGCGAACGATGCGACCAAGAGCGTCCGGTGGGTGCAGGGAGACGTGAACGACTGGGAGGCCGGCCAGTTCGACCTGGTCTCCTCGCAGTTCACGCACCCGCCCGCTGAGGTGCGGCAGAGCTTGTTCGGCAAGCTGGCCGACATGGTTGCTCCCGGGGGCACCTTGCTGATCGTCGCTCACCACCCGGCCGACCTGGAGACCACGGCGCGACGGCCACAGATGCCCGAGCTCTTCTTCACCGCTGAGGAGGTTGTGGAGTTGCTCGGGGAGGATTGGGAGATCGTCGCTGCTGAGGCCCGTCCTCGTTCTGGCGAGGATTCGGAGGGACGAGTGATCACACTTCATGACACCGTCCTGCGAGCCCGGCGCCGGACCTGACATCCTCGGCCGATGGCCGACATGTCGTGGATGAGTGCCGAGTACGCGGACCGCGAGGCCGCGGCGGAGTCGCGGGTCACCCGGTGGGTGCCGTACACCGATCAGTCGGACGCGGTCGATCCGCTCTACTTCCTGGCGCTGCGGTTCCCGGTCGGCGAACGGCTCGACGGGCCCGAGGGCGCCCTCTACCGGTACGGCTTCGACGACGAGGGGCGGCCAGGTCGCCTACCGGGCGCTGCCCGCCGGGGTGACCATCGAGGACGTCGAGCGGGATTTCGTCGACCGGCTCGTCGAGGCCGTCCCCGGCGCGGTGGCGGCCGATCCGCCGCCGGTGGTGCCCGCCTGCCTGGTGTTGCTGTACTCGCCGGGGCAGTTCGCCGTCCTGCCGTCGGCCCTGGCGTTCCCGATGAGCGAGGGCTTCGAGGGGATCGTCCGGCTTCTTGCGGATGTCGACTTTCATGAGAGCCAGATGATGGAGGACAGCGCTCCGGAGCTCTTCGAGCTCGCCTGTTACCTCGATCAGACGCGCTTGCCGGACGAACGGGCGCAGGCGCTCCTGAACGAGGCGAGCCGGCGGCTGAACGGGCTCGACTGGCGGAGCCGGCTGGCGGTGGCGGACGACTTCCTGGTCTTCGCCACCGACATGGAACAGTGCCATCTGGAGGAGAATCTCCGCGTCGTCACCACGGACGAACGCGCCACCCGGATTCTCGACGCGCTCCGATGATCGGCCTACCGCTGCTCCAGCACCCGGTCGGCCACGTATTCGGCGATCGCGAGGGATGAGGTCGCGGCGGGGGACGGCGCGTTGCGGACGGTCGTGATGGGCCCGATCGAGCCGATGCGGAAGTCGTCCACGAGCGAGCCGTCCGCGTCCACCGCCTGCGCGCGCACTCCGGCGGGCGCGGGCACCATGTCGGCGGCGGTCAGCTCCGGTACGAAGGCCTGCGCTTCGGTGAGGAACGCACGCTTGACCGCCGAGCCGTACATCTCCTTGAGGCCGGTCCGCCAGTGTCGCTGGGCCAGACGCCGGAAGCCTGGCCAGCGGAGCGTTTCCCAGACGTCGGCAGGACGGATGTCACGGCGCCGATAACCCTCACGGGCCAGCGCCAGGACGGCGTTCGGGCCGACGTCTACGCCGCCGTCCACCCGCCGTGTGAAATGCACGCCCAGGAACGGGTAGCGCGGATCGGGCACGGGATAGATGAGTCCGCGTACGAGGTCCGTGCGGGAAGGGACGAGGCGGTAGTACTCGCCTCGGAACGGCACGATCGCGGGTGCGGGGGAGTCTCCGGCGAGCCTGGCCACCCGGTCGGATTGCAGCCCGGCACAGACGACTAGGCGGTCGAACGTCAGTTCCTCGTGTGGTGAACAGACCACGATCTGGTCGCCCGCGCGCCGCAGCCGTACGACCTCGAAGCCGAGCCGGACCTCGCCGCCCGCCTCGGCCACGTCGTCGGCGTACGCGCGGGCCACGGCCGGGAAGTCCACGATCGCGGTCGTGGGGGAGTGCAGGGCCGCGACGCCGGTCGCGTGCGGTTCGATCTCGCGGAGCCCGGCGGCGGACAGGCGGCGCAGGCCGGGCACGCCGTTCTCGGTCGCGCGCCGTTCGATCTCGTCGAGGGCGCCGAGCTCGCCGGCGGAACGCGCGATCACGACCTTGCCGCACTCGTCGTAGGGCAGGCCGCGATCGGCGCAGTAGTCCTTGAGCAGGCCGATGCCGCGGCGGCAGAGCGTGGCCTTGAGCGATCCGGGGGTGTAGTACAGGCCGGCGTGCGCGACACCGCTGTTGTGGCCGGTCTGGTGGGCGGCGATCCGGCCCTCCTTGTCGAGGACCGTCACCGCGGCGTCCGGGCGGAGCCCGGCGAGCCGCCTGGCCACCGCGAGGCCGAGAATGCCCGCGCCCACCACGCCGATCCGGATCACGAGCCCGATGCTCGCACATCCGCGCGGCCGCCGGTCGGCGCGGGCCGGGAGAATCAGCTGCCGAGGCGCTTGCGGCCCTGGGCGCGTACGCGCTTGCGCTGGGAGGAGTCGAGCATGAGGTAGCCCGCGAGCGGGGCTCCGACGACGCCGAGGATGATCAGCGCGCTGAGCCACCACGGGAAGATGAACAGGGTCAGAAAGCCAACGACGACTCCGCCGATGACGACTTTGGTCTTGGTGGACATCTCCTACCTCCGTATGGCCGCCCATTCATGAAACGAGCACAACGGGGCCGCCGGTTCCACGATATGTCGCGAGTTGGCGCGCGTCCAAAGATCGCGGAGGGTGTCCACTCAGATGCGGAGGGAGAGCTGGCCGCCGCCCAGCGTGCGCAGGACGTCGGCGTGGAGCTTGCCGTTGGTGCAGACCACGCTGCCGCCGTCCGGGCCCGGGACGCCGGCCAGGTCGGTGAACATGCCGCCCGCCTCCTCGACGATCACCTGGAGGGCCGCCAGGTCCCACAGCGAGACCTCGGGCTCGGTGGAGATGTCGACGGCGCCCTCGGCGACCATCATGTGCGACCAGAAGTCGCCGAAGGCGCGGGTGCGCCACACCGAGCGGCCGAGGTCGAGGAAACGTTCCAGCCGGCCCTGCTCCTCCCAGCCGCTGAGGCTGGAGAACGAGAGGGAGGCGTCCGACAGCTCGGCGACGGAGGAGACCTGCAGCCGGGTGGCGCGGGCGAGGCTGCGGCCCGTCCAGGCGCCGCCGCCGCGGGCGGCCCACCAGCGGCGGTTGAGGGCGGGCGCCGAGACCAGGCCCACGACGACCTCGTCATACTCCATCAGCGCGATGAGCGTGGCCCACACCGGGACGCCGCGGACGAAGTTCTTGGTGGCGTCGATCGGATCGATGACCCAGCAGCGCGCGCCGTAGCCGGTCCTGCCGTACTCCTCGCCGAGGACGGCGTCGCGGGGGCGGGCACGCTTGAGGGTGCCGCGGATCTGCTCCTCGACGCTGCGGTCGGCGTCACTGACCGGGGTCAGGTCCGGCTTGGTCTCGATGCTCAGATCGAGTGCCTTGAACCTTTTGGTCGTGATGTCGTCGGCCGCGTCCGCCAGCACATGGGCGAGACGCAGGTCATCGGAATAGCCTGCCACGGCGTGCAACGCTACCGTGATCACACCCTGCGCCGACACTCTTACCCGGCGGAAGAACCTCGGACGGCGGAGCGGACGGGTCCGCGGCGGCCGCCCCGGCGAATCCGCGACGCTCGGACGAGGCGTTGCTCGCGCCTCATCGGTCCCGTAGATGGGAGCATGGGCGGATGGCGCACGACCTTCCCGGGTGGGTGGCCGAACTGACCGACCCACGCCGGGCGCACACGCTCGAAGAGCTCGCCGACCGGCTCGTCCCGCTCGCCGAACACGCGATCGACGTGTCCCGGCGCTTGCAGGCGCTGCTCAACGAGCTGAACGATCCGTTCCGCCGGGAGGCCCTGTACGGACGGGTGGAACGGCTGAAGAGCCGGGCCGGTGAGGCCCTCGACGAGATCGCCGCCGAGATCGCCTCGTCCGGCGAGAGCCGCATCGAGAAGATCTGGGCCGACTGGATCGAACGGTTCGGCCCCGGCAAGGGCGACACCGCCAAGGTCCGGGAGCTGCGGCGCCGCCTGGAGTCCGATGTGGTGCCGGTGCTCACCCGGCAGCAGCAGGAGGTGGCCACGCAGGTCGCCGGCCGGACGTCGGCCGCCCTGGAGGAGGCCACGCAGACGCTCCTCACGCGGGTCGAGGAGCTGGCCAAGGCGGTGACCGACCTCATCCACGAGGTGCTGCCGCTGGCCCGCGAGGGGCTCACGCTCGCCAGCCGGATCTCCGGCCTGTCCAGCCGGGCCCGCAAGGAGGGCCGCGGGCCGATTCCGGACGAGCTCATGGAGGCGGGCGCCGAGACCGCGCGCGCCTTCGACGAGGCGGTGGCCCGGCTGGAGCTGGAGTGGGCGGCGCTCGGCGCGCGTTCGGCGACGGTACGGGCGGCGCTGCGGGGGGCCGAGGAGACCGCGTTCAGCCAGGTGACCACCGCGATGACGTTGTGCGTCGAGGATCTGGCGCCCGATCACGTCAAGGTCCTGAACGAGGCCGAGGAACGCGCCAACGAGCTTTACGACGAGCTCAACAAGGGCTAGCCCCGGCTGCCGGACCAGCCCGCTCAGCTGGACCAAGCCCGCTGGGCCGGGCTAGCCGATCGCCTGCGGGAAGCGGAAGAGCCGTCGCGGGTCGTACGCCGCCTTGACCTTGGTCAGCCGATCGAGGTTCGGTCCGTAGTACGCCTGGCCCCAACCGGCCAGTTCCGGATCGATGTAGTTCACGTACGCGGCGCCGCCCGCGTAGGGCTCCATCGCGCCGTGCGTGCCGCGCAGCCAGGCGCGATCGTCGCCGTTCGCCAGGTATTGCATGCAGAACAGGCCCGCCCGGTGCGGGAACGCCGTGTCGGCGGGCCGGAGCCGCCCGATGGCGCCGCCGAGCGCGTCCATGAGCACCGACCTGCCCGCGGCCTCGTTGCCGCGTGTGAACCGCGCGACCAGGGTGTCGACGGCGTCGTCCGACAGCGGGCGCAGCACGACGTGCGACTTGCCCGCGTAGTCCGTGCGCGGGAAGCGTCCCGCCAGGCGCTGCCCCGGCAGGTCGCCCTGGGCGTGGCAGCCGTCGATCGTCCGGCCCGCGCAGCCTCCCACCTGCTGCATGGTCGCCAGGTACGAGCGGCGCCGGAGGTTCGGCCCGTCGGGCTCGCTGCCCACGGCCGCGGCGAGCCGCTGGAGGCCGGGGCCGGCGTCGGTGAGCGCCACCCCCGTGATCTCGATGGTCGGCACGCCCGCGGCGGGCGCGGCGTTGATCTGGACGCTGCTCCAGACGCCGTCGGCGGCGGACGGCAGCCAGCGCTGCCAGCCCTTGATCACGGCGGCCGCCCGCGCCCACGGCCAGCGCAGGTCGAACGTCGTCAGGTCGGCGGTCTCGTGCGTCCGGTAGGTGAACTCCACCGCGACCCCGAAGTTGCCGCCGCCCCCGCCCCGGCACGCCCAGAAGAGCTCGGGCTCGCGGCGGGCGTCGCACGTCAGGACGCGCCCGTCGGCGGTCACGACCCGCACCGACTCCAGGACGTCGCACGTCAGCCCGTACGCACGGGACAGGACCCCGACGCCGCCGCCCAGCGTCAGCCCCGCGACCCCCACCGTCGGGCACGTGCCCCCGGGCACACCGCGGCCGTCACGCGAGAGCCGGTCGTACAGGTCGATCAGCCGGGTCCCGGCGCCGACGACCGCCCGCTCACCGTCCCGCTCGACCGTGCCCATCGCGGACACGTCGATCACCAGGCCGGGTCCGGTGGACCAGCCCGCGTAGTTGTGGCCGCCGCAGCGGACCGCCACCGGCAGCCGCCGCCGGTTCGCGAACGCCACGCACTCGGCGACGTCCTGCGCGTGGTCGCAGTACGCGATCCCCGCCGGGCGGACGCGGTCATAGCGCGGGATGTAGAGGCGCTTGGCCTGGTCGTACGAGGCGTCCCCCGGCCGGATCAGCCGCCCGTCCAGGCCGCGGGCGAGCGCGTTCCAGTCGGCGGCGCCCGTCGGGCCGAACGAGGCGGAGGCGGCGGCGCCGGGGGAACGCCGCGGCGGCGGGTCGGGCTCGTCCGCCGAGCACCCTGCCGCGAGGGCGCTCAGCGCCGTGGTCGCAAGAAACGCGCGCCGCTCCATCCGGCCATTCTCACCACTGAACGCCTCTCACGATCAACCGGCTCGCCCCACTAGTCGACTGTTTTCACCTGAACATCAGGAATCTCTGCGGTCGCCGGCGCACCCCAGCCGGCGAGGAGCCGGAGCGCGGCCTCGGACGGGGAGCCCGCCTCGGCGGTGTAGACGACCAGCACCTGATCGGCGTTGTCGGTCGCGCGCAAGGTCTCGTAGTGCAGCGTCATGTCGCCGACGAGCGGATGGTGCATGTTCTTCTTGCCGTTGCTCTTGTCCTTGACGTTGTGGTCGGCCCACCAGCGGCGGAAGTCCTCGCTCTTCACCGACAGCTCGCCGACCAGCGCCGCGAGCTCGGGGTCGTCCGGGTACTCGCCGGCCCGCAGCCGCAGGAACGCCACCGTCTCCCTGGCCTTCAGCGTCCAGTCCTCGTAGAGCGCCTGGACGTCCTCGTTCAAGAAGATCATCCGGCCCCAGTTGCGGCCGGCGGGGGACAGCCCGGCGAAGTCGGTGAAGACGGCCGCGGCCATCCGGTTCCAGGCCAGCACGTCGAGGCGCCGGCCGACGATGTAGGCGGGCATGCCCTCGGCCATCTCCAGCAGCCGCTGCATCCCCGGCCGCACCCGCTCGGCGCGCGCGGGCGGCTGGCGGCGGCGGCCGGCCGAACGTGCGGGCCTGGCGAGGTTGCGCAGGTGGGCGCGCTCGTCCTCGTCGAGCTGGAGGGCCCGGGCGACGGCTTGGAGGACTTCCTCCGAGACGTTCTGCGTGCGGCCCTGCTCGAGCCGCACGTAGTAGTCGACGCTCACCCCGGCGAGCATGGCCAGCTCCTCCCGGCGCAGCCCGGGGACTCTGCGGCGCCCGCCGAACGCCTGCAGGCCCACGTCCTCGGGCTGCAGGCGAGCCCGCCGGGTGCGCAGGAATTCGGTCAGCTCGGATCGATCGCTCATGAGCCCATTATCGGCGAGTTGTCCGGTTCATACCTGGTCCTGCCAGGACCAGGCTCGGGGTCCTGTGGATCTTGGCCGGAAGCGGTCAACGATGTTCTTGTTTCAACAACTGACCGGGTCGTTAGCATGCGTCCACATTGGCCGTTTGGGGGCGGGGGATTACATATGGCCGAAGTGCATCACTTTGCCTATGGGGTGACCACACCCCTGCTCGCCTACGTCATGTCGGTCGTCGGCTCGCTGCTCGGCCTGATGTGCACCGCGCGGGCCCGCGCCGCCGACGGGACCCGGCGGGCCTCCTGGCTCGGCCTGGCGGCGCTGTCCATCGGGGGCACCGGGATCTGGGTCATGCACTTCATCGCGATGCTCGGCTTCCGCGTCCCCGGCGCGCAGATCCGCTACGACGTCCCGCTCACGCTGCTCAGCGCGTTCATCGCGATGGCCGTCGTGGGCGTCGGGGTGTTCACGGTGGGCTTCGGCGGCGCGCACATGGCGCCGCTGCTGTCCGGCGGCGTGGTGACCGGCATCGGCGTCGCGAGCATGCACTACACGGGCATGGCGGCGATGCACACGTCCGCGCACGTCGGCTACAACGCGGGCCTCGTCGTGCTGTCCGTGCTGATCGCGATGGTGGCGGCCACCGCGGCGCTGTGGTTCACCGTGCGGGTCCGGGGCGCCTGGGCCACCGCGGGCGCGGCGTTGATCATGGGTGTGGCCGTGTCCGGCATGCACTACACCGGGATGGCCGCCATGCGCGTGGAGCTCCACGGCGGCGGACCCGTGCCCGACGGCGCGCGGCCGTTCGACTTCCTGCTCCCGCTGGTCGTCATCATCAGCCTCCTGGCCACCGTGCTTCTGGTGCTCGTGGCGATGTCCCCCACCGAGGACGAGCTTCGCGACGAGACCCTGAGATCCGCCGCGTCCGGTTCCGCGTCTGGTTCCGCGCGCGGCGCCGCACCCTCGGCGCCCGAGAGCAGACCGCCCCTCATCACGCCGCGCGGCTCGCCGAACAACCCTCCCCGGGAACGTTCCTAAGGACGCCGGAAGGTCGACAGGAAAGTGTCGAACTTGGCGTTGCTGTCCTGCCAGTTGTGCCGACCGGAGACAAGGAACGCCATGGAGAGCGCTCCGTCGTAAGAGAAGACCCGTACCCGGCAACGCCCGGCCTTGCCGCTCTTGGTGAACGTGAACTCGAACTCGGCGGCCTTGCCGTCCTGGAAGGGGATGTTCTCCCGCCACGCCACCTGCTTGTACGCGGCGTAGCTGGAGTCGTTCTGGAACTTCTGCGCCGCGCTGTTGAGATGGGCCGCCTCGTTCCCCGTGGTGTCGGCGAGGTGCTGGAAGAAGATGCCGCGGGTGGCCGAGGCGTCCGGATCGGTGAACGACACGTCGCGGCCGGCCTGCTCCTGCTTCCAGCCCTGCGGGACGGCGGCGGCGAAGGTCCCGCTGTAGCTCTCGAAACCCGGCGGGGTGCCGGTGGCCGGCCGGGAGGCCGTCGCGCTGCCGCCGGGGCCCTGGCTGCGCGCTCCGGGCGTGGAGCCGGTGCCGGCGTTGTCGTCGTCACCGTTCACGAAGACCACGAACACGATCACCGCGGCGACGAGCACGGCGGCGAGCACGCCCGCCGGAATGAGGATGGCCCAGCGTTGCGCGTTGGAACGGCGGGGCGGCGCCTCCACCGTGGGCGGCGGAGGCGCCGGAGGCATGGTCATGTCCCGGACGGGAGCACCGCCGACCGCGGGTGGCGCCGATCCAGGCTGCGGGGTGCCCTGGGCGATCTGCCGCAGCCGGTGGATCGCGTCCTCGGTACGGATCCGCTGCTCCGGGTCCTTGCGCAGCAGTCCTTCGAGCACCGGCCGCAAGGGACCCGCCTGCCGCATCGGATCCGGCTCGTCGTCGAGCACGGCCGCCATGACGCCCCAGACGTCCTGCCGCTGGTACGGCGGACGGCCCTCGACGGCGGCGTAGAGCGTCGCGCCCAGCGACCACAGGTCGGACGCCGGGGACGCCCGCTGGTGGCGGGCGAGCTCCGGGGCCAGGTACGCCGGGGAGCCGACGATGGCCCCGGCCTGGGTGAGCGTCTCGTCGCCCGCCACGGTGGCGATGCCGAAGTCGGTCAGGACGGCCCGGTGGTGGGGGAGCAGCACGTTCCCCGGCTTGACGTCCCGGTGCACCACCCCGGCCGCGTGGGCGGCGCGCAGCGCGTCCAGGACGTCGGCGCCGATCGCCGCGACCCGGGCGGGCGGCAGCGCGCCCTCGCGCGAGATCACCCGGTCGAGCGCGGGCGCCCGGACCAGCTGCATCACGATCCAGGGCCGGTCCTCGTGCTCGACCACGTCATGGACCGTGACGATGCCCGGATGGTCGAGCCGGGCGGCCGAGCGGGCCTCGCGGAACGTCCGGGCGTGGACGCGCCCGCGCTGCTCCTCGTCCAGGCCCGCCGGGAGCGCGACCTCCTTGATGGCGACCTCGCGGTCGAGCATCCGGTCGCGTGCCCGCCAGACGGCGCCCATGCCACCGCTCCCGAGCAGTTCGACGAGCTCGTACCGCGCCGCGATGACCTGGGGCATAGAAGGACGATACCGACGAAGCGGCGGCGAAATCCCGCTCTTCCGGCCGGGTTATTCGGCTTCGCCCTCGCGGGCGGCCAGGAGACGGCGGAGCGAGTCGAGGCGTGCCTGGGACGCGTGCCCCTCGGCGACCCACCCGTCCAGCCCGCAGTCTTTCTGGAGATGATCACAGTGCGGCGGGCAGCGCTCGGCGGCGCCTTCGGCCAGGTCCTCGAAGGCGTGGATGACGTTCTCGGGCTTGATGTGCGCGAGGCCGAAGCTGCGGACGCCCGGGGTGTCGATGATCCAGCCCGCGCCGCCCGGAAGCTCCAGGGCGACCGCCGAGGACGAGGTGTGCCGGCCGCGGCCGGTGACCGCGTTGACGTGGCTGACGGCGCGCTCGGCGTCCGGGACGAGGGCGTTGACCAGAGTCGACTTGCCGACGCCCGAGTGGCCGACCAGCACGCTCATGCGGCCTTCCAGGTGGCCGCGGAGCTCCCGGTTCTCGCCGAGCTCCTCGCCCTGGACGGTGACCACGTACGGGACGCCGAGCGGGGCGTACTCGGCCACCAGCGCGTCGGGATCGCCGAGGTCGGCCTTGGTGAGGCAGAGCAGCGGGTCCATGCCCGCGTCGTACGCGGCGACGAGCTGGCGGTCGATCATCCGGGGTCGCGGCTCCGGGTCGGCGAGCGCCGTCACGATCACCAGCTGGCCGGCGTTGGCGACGATGATCCGCTCGAACGGGTCGGTGTCGTCGGCCGTGCGGCGCAGCGACGAGGTGCGCGGCTCGACGCGGACGATCCGGGCCAGCGTGTCGGGGTCGCCGGACACGTCGCCGACCAGCGCGACCCGGTCGCCCACCACGACGCCCTTGCGGCCCAGCTCGCGGGCGCGCATCGCGACGACGTTGCGGCGGTCGCCGGTGCCCTCGTCGACGAGGCACTGGTAGCGGCCACGGTCGACGGCGGTCACGAAGCCGGAGACCGCGTCGTCGTGCGCCGGGCGGCGCCGGGTGCGCGGCTTGGAGCCGCGGCGCCCGGGGCGTATCCGGACGTCGTCCTCGTCGTAGTCGCGCGTTCGGCGTGCCAGTGTTCCGGACCCTTCTAGGCGTTCACCATCGAGCGCCACAGCTCGGTGAAGTCGGGGAGTGTCTTGCCCACGGTGGCCACGTTCTCCACCTCGACGCCGGGGACGGCGAGGCCGAGGACCGCGGCGGCCATCACCATCCGGTGGTCGTCGTAGGTGTGGAAGACGCCGCCGTGCAGCGGGCGCGGGTTGATCTGGAGGCCGTCCGGCAGCTCGCGGACGTCCCCGCCGAGGGCGTTGATCTCGGTGACCAGGGCGGCCAGCCGGTCGGTCTCGTGGCCGCGCAGGTGCGCGATGCCGGTCAGGCGGGACGGGCTGGAGGCCAGCGCCGCGAGCGCCGCCAGGACGGGGGTGAGCTCGCCGACCTCGTGCAGGTCGGCGTCGAGGCCGCCGAACGTGCCGGTGCCGCGCACGGTCAGGCCCTCGGGACCGCGGGAGACCTCGGCCCCCATCGCGGCCAGCAACCCGCGCAGCGCGTCACCGGGCTGCGTGGTGCGCTCGGGCCAGCCGGGCACCGTGACCCGGCCACCGGTCGCCAGCGCGGCGCCGAGGAACTGCGCGGCGTTCGACAGGTCCGGCTCGATGACGGTCTCGCCGCCGCGGAGCGGACCCGGCGCCACCCGCCACACGTTCTCCTCGGTCTCGACCGTTGCGCCCACGGCGCGCAACATCTCGACGGTCATCGCGAGGTGCGGCGCGGACGGCACGGGCGGCCCCTCGTGCCGCACCTCCACGCCCTTCTCGAAGCGCGGCGCGGCCAGCAGCAGGCCCGAGACCAGCTGGGAGGAGCTGGAGGCGTTGATCGTGACGGTGCCGCCCCGGACGGACCCCGTGCCCCGGATGGTGAACGGGAGCGCGCCGCGTCCCTCGTCCTCGATCTCCACGCCCAGCTCGCGCAGCGCCGTGATGATCGGGCCCATCGGCCGCTTGCGCGCGTACGGGTCGCCGTCCACGACGACCTCGCCGTCCGCCAGCGCCGCGACCGGCGGGACGAAGCGCATCACGGTGCCCGCGAGGCCGCAGTCGATGCGCGCCGGGCCCTTCAGCTCACCCGGCAAGGTCTGCCAGTCGTCGCCGTCGTCGCCGATCCCGACGCCGAGCGAACGCAGCGCCTCGGCCATCAGCAGGGTGTCGCGGCTGCGCAGCGGGCGGGTCACGCAGGCGGGGGAGCCGGCGAGGGCGGCCAGGATCAGCGCACGGTTCGTCATCGACTTGGACCCCGGAATCGCCACGGTGGCGTCGACCGGGGCGGGGGCTAGCGGGGCGGACCAGTGCGGAGCAGGCATAGCCCAAGGTTATCGGCAGCCGGCTTCGGGCCGCGGGTCCCGGCAGCCGAAAGCCGCACGGTGGCGTTGATCGGCCACCGTGCGGCGTCCCCGGGTGTGGGATCCGGTCTCCGGGAGTGGGGGTGCCCGGTTTCCGGGTGCGGGGCCCGGTCTCACTCCTCGGCGTTCAGCCGAGGAAGACGCTCAGCCGAGGAAGACGTAGTCGGCCTGGTAAGGGACCTTGGCGATGGCGTTCGGGGCGCAGGTGCCCGTGGGGGCGACGCCGCCGATCGTGTTCAGGCGGAGGATCGCGGTCGAACCGGCCAGCAGGCCCTGCTTCGCGCCGGACTGGGTGGCGTCGAGGACGAGCTCGGGGATGTTGCCGTTGCCGTTGGGCGTCTTGACGACGGCCTTGCCCGTGACGGCGCTGCCGTCCCTGGCGACCCACTGCGGCGGGCCCTGCGGGCCGGGCTTGACGAACGAGTGCGCGATCCGGCCCGTAAGCGTCGCGTCGACGCCTTCCTGGGTGAACGCGAGCGAGCCGTCGGCCTGCTTGGTGCAGCGGTAGATCTGCGCGCCGTTGATGACCGGCTTGGTGAACGTCCGGGCCTGCTGGCCGCTGAACGGGGCGAACTGGCCGCGGATGGCCCCGCCCGGGAACTCGGCGGTGTGCAGGTTGGAATAGTAGTTCTCGGGCTTGCGCATGATGCGGTCGGCGACGTTGCCGGGCACCGGCGTCATCCCGGCCAGGCCGGTGACCCCGGCGGGCAGGCCGGCGGGCGCGGCGAAGAGGTCGGCGGCGACCGGGCCGTTGGTGCCCTTGACGCCCTTGTGGATGTGGCCGACGGTCGGCTGCCCGAGGGACGACCAGGTGAAGCCCCAGGTGATCATCGCTCCGTGGGGCCGGGCGAACGCGGTGCCGCGGCCGTCGGGGTCACCGGTCTTCTTGCCTTCCTTGCCCGGGATCTCCTGCGCGCCGTCGGCGATGGACTGCAGGGTCGCGGGCGTGGAGCCGATGAGCACGCCGTTCAGGTCGGCGGGCTTGCTGAGCTTGTGGAACTGGCCGCGCACGGCCCCGCCCGGGAACTCGCCCGTGTGCAGGTTGGCGTAGAAGCCGTTCGGGTTGTTCTTGAGCTGGTCGAGCGTGGCCTTGTCGGTGACCTTGACGACGCCCGCGACGGCCCGCGCGGTGTCCGGGAGGTTGCCGGCGAAGAACGGGACCTTGACCGCGCCGTTCGCGCCCTTGGCGCCGAGGTGGATGTGCCCGGCGGTCGGCGCGGCGACGTCGCTCCAGCGCAGCGCGTACCAGATCCGGTCGCCCTGGACGCGGATCAGCGCCGTCGCGCTCCCGTCCCGGTCGCCGACGGCCTTGCCGTCCGCCGCGGGCACCTCGTTGCGGCCGAGCAGGCTCGCCGCCAGGTAAGTGATCTCGCCGCCCTGCGGGGCGGTGGCGGGGGTGTCCACGGGAAGCGCGCCGTTCTGCGCGGCGGCGGGGGCGGCGGCCGGACCGCCGTGACCGTGACCGGCGCCCTGCTCCGCAACGGCGGACTTGCCATTGGCGGATTTGTTAGAAGCGCCGGTGAGCTCACCGGTCACCCCGGTGGCGGCGGCCACACCGGCTCCGGAAGCGAGAATTGCGGCGGCGGCGACGGCCGGCAGAACGATCTTACGAACGGACATTGTTTTGACCCCTGGTCTCTAGGGTTGAGGCTTTTTTATTTGCCTTCTCACCCCTAGGCACGCGGTGGTCGCCGACGCGGGTTCAATAGGTTTAAGATTTCTTTTCCTATTTCAATGATCTGATCCACCTATCAATGGAACGGCACTTTACGGGCGCACGCGAAAGCCGCCCGGCGGGGTCACTGTGCCGGGCGGCTCTCGGGTACGACGGTCGGTCTACATGGTCTGCACGGGCTACACGGGGATGGTCAGCAGCGTCCCGCCGCCTTCGATGCGGACCTCGAACCGGTCGAGGTCGGCGCGCGTGATCGACGTGCCGCCGTGGGTGATGAGGGGCGCGGGCGAGCCGGGCACGCCGTAGCCCTTGTCGGGCACCCGCCAGCCGGTGACGACCGTTCGTTCACCGGTGCGGGACACCGCCTCCAGGCGGCACTTCAGCGGGCCGCGCACGTTGCGCAGCTCAAGGCCGACGTGCGTGCCCCACTGCTTGCTCTCCAGTCCCACGACACCGGCCGCGCCGGTCTTGGCGTCGCTGCCGCTGTGCCGTTCGCCCCAGATGACCAGGGCCTGCGCGGGCCCGTGGTTGTGGCCGGGCTCGGTGCCCGTGCCGCCCTCGTTGCCAAGAGCGGAGCCCACGGTGATCCCGGTGGCGAGCACCGCGGCGGCGGCGATCGAGCCGATCACGTACGTGCCGCGGCGGCGCCGCCTGTCGAGCTGCCGGCGGCGCCGCATCATGTCGATCACGGCCGCGGGTGGAGCGTCCGCGGCCGTGGAAGGAGCCTCCGCCGTGGCGGGCGGCGCGGCGGGCGGAGTCTCCGCCGCGGCCCGCGGATCAGGGACGGGCCACGCGGGCGGCGGGCCGAGGTCCTCGTCTTGTCCCTCCTGCCCGTTCGGATGCCCGAGATCGGGGAACGCGCCGAGCCCGCTCAGCGCGTCGGCCATTCCGCTCATGTCGGCGAGCTCTGCGGTGCACGATTCGCATTCGCGGAGGTGCGCCTCGAAGGCCCTTTTATCGTCCTCTTCCAAAAGGCCCAGGGCGTAGGCGCCGACATCAGTGTGCTCGACTTGTGGCGTCATGCCGTCACCCCCCTTTCTTCCAATGCGACGCGCAGTGCGCGAAGTGCGTAATAAACTCGGGACTTGACCGTCCCTACTGGGATTCCGAGCGCTGCCGCGGCCTGGTTGACCGTCCGGTCCCGCAGCACCGTCTCGGTCAGCACTTCTCGGTGAGCGGGTGACAGTGCGTTCAACGCCTCGGCCACGACCACCTTGTGCAAGAGGCCGTCCATCTCATCCGCCATCGGAACGTTCTCCAGGGCGCCGTCGCCGACCTCCGGCGGCCGGACGTCGCGGTGCCGTCGATTGTCGATGACGATACGTCTGGCGACTGTGGCGAGCCAGGGCATCAGGGATGCTGTTGTGGCATCGAGACGGTCGGCGCTGCGCCACGCGCGGACCATCGTCTCCTGGACCACGTCCTCCGCCCACTGCCGGTCGCCGGCGGTGAGCCGCAGCACGAAGGTCAGCAGTGGGCGGTGGTACTCGCGGTACAACTCCGCGACGAGCTGCTCGTCGTCGGCGTCGCGCACGGGTCTCGGGCGGCGGAGGAGGTTCCGCAACCCACCCCCGCTGGGGCGTCCGACTGTTCCGGGCATAGCCATGGCCGGGCGTCTCCGTCAGGTTGAGGGATCCCTGGAAGAACGGGCGGTCAGTGGGCAGTACGGGGCCGCACCCTCGGGTGGTTCAACAGATTTTAGGTTTTCTTATGGTCGGCTTCAGGAAGCCGTCCCCGCCAGGGACGCCGTCCCGGAGCGTCGCCTCAGCGCTTCCAGGCCTTCGACGCCTTGCCCTTGGCGGCCTGAGCAGGCTTTGACGCAGCCGACCCTGCCTTGGACGCGGCAGAGCCCGCCTTGGACGCGACGGACCCTGCCTTGGACGCGGCCTGGGACGTGCCCTTGGCGGTCGCCTTCGAGGCGACCTTCGCGGCCTTGGCCGACTTGGCGAGTGCCTTGGCGGTCTTGCGGTCGCCCTGCCTGCGGGCCTCCTTGATCTGCCGCGCGGCCTCCTTGCGGGCGTTCTTGATCTCGGACTTGGTCTCCCGGCGCAGGAGCTTGGTCTCCATGGCCGCCTGGACGCGGGCGTCGCGGACCTGCTGCCGTAGCTCGCCCACGCGCCGGCCGCGGCGCGGCTCGGTGGCGACCATCAGCAGGGCGCCGAAGAGGCTGGCGTTCTTAAGGAGATGGGAGCGCTCGCTGGTGCGGCGTTCCGGGTCGTCCTCGGTCCAGTACCGGTGCTCGCTCGCCAGGGCGGGCACCAGCTGGGCCGCCATGAGGAACGTGGTGGCGCGGCGGAACCTGCCGGTCAGCAGCAGCAGACCGGTGCCGAGGCTGAGCGCGCCCTCGACGCGCACGAGCGTCTCGGGGTCCTTGGTCGGGAGCCAGTCGAGACGGTCGGCGATCGGCTTGACGGTGGGTGCGACCTGCTCGGCGCGCGGACGCGGGTCGCGGAGGGTTTCGAGGCCGGTGATGATGTACGGGGCCGCCACGAAGGGTCGGGCCAGAGTGGTGATGGGTCGCATGCGCCCTCTATGCCCACCACTTCGGCGGTCAAGCGCCCCCTGACGCTGCTCTGACCGTCCGGAAACGGTCTGATCGACTGAAGGTGGCCGCCTGTCGGACCCAGCGGGCAGGATGGGGCGCATGTGCGGTCGCTATGCCACGGCCCGGGCGCGCCAGGAGCTGATCGACGAGTTCCAGGTGCAGGTCGACGCCGTCGAAAAGGATCTTCAGCCCGACTACAACGTCGCGCCCACCAAACAGGTGCCGATCGTGCTCACGCGCGCTCCCAAGGACGAGCCCGACGATGCGGCGCGGCGGACGCTCCGCACCGTGCGCTGGGGGCTGGTGCCCGCGTGGGCCAAGGACCTCTCCATCGGCAGCCGTATGATCAACGCCCGGTTCGAGACGGTGCACGAGAAGCCCGCGTACCGCCGCGCCTTCGCCAAGCGGCGCTGCCTGCTCCCCGCCGACGGCTACTTCGAGTGGTACGTCCTGGAAGACTCGCGCACCGACGATCCGGCCGAAGGGGAGAAGAAGGCCAAGAAGAAGCCGCAGAAGCAGCCCTTCTTCATCCACCCCAAAGACAACGCGGTCATGGCGATGGCCGGGCTCTACGAGCTGTGGAAGTCTCCCGAGGACGAGTGGGTGTGGACGTGCACGGTCATCACGACCGACGCCCCCGACGAGCTCGGCCGGATCCACGACCGGATGCCGATGGTCGTCACCCCCGACCGCTGGGACGCCTGGCTCGATCCGGGACTGACCGATACCGACGAGGTGCGTGGGCTCCTGACCCCCGCGATGGCCGGCGACTTCGAGGCCTATCCCGTCTCAAAGGCGGTCAACAGCGTGAAAAACAACGGTCCAGAACTGATACAGCCCTCGACAAATGGGGGATAGATCTGGCAAACATTCCGACACCTTGTTCTGACCGCCGTCAACCGGTCGAGGCGAGGCCCACCCCCTTTGCCCGGGGCACGACCGGGAGGAGCTCGGAGCACGTGGACGCCGCCACCGCCCGTACCCGACTCGAATCCATGCTCGCCGACCTGGACCGTTCGATCGCGATCCTCAAGGGCGAGCACCCCGGGCGGGAGAACTCCGCCGCCGACGCGGGCGCGGGCCTCACCGACAGCGACCGCGTCGAAGCGGCGCTCGAATCCCTCGAACGCCACCACACCGCGGTCCAGGCGGCGCTCGAAAGGATCGAGCGGGGCTCGTACGGCCAGTGCATCGGCTGTGGCAAGGACGTCCCCCCGGGCCGCCTGGAGGCCCGCCCCGACGCCGCCCGCTGCGTAGCCTGCCAAGCAAAACACGACAGAGCGTTCCGCTGAGCGACCGCCTGCCGAGCCGCAAGACCATCAGCACAGCCGCCAGGCGAGGACCAGGCCCCCCAAAGGTTAAATACGCCTCGCGCTGGCTAGTAGGTGGATTCCTAGGGATTCGTCGCGGAGGGGGGCGCTGAGTTCGGTGCGGACCAGGCGGGTGAGGTCGCCGGGCGAGGCGTTCAGGACGTGCTCGACCGTGGACGGCGAGAGCACCGTGCGGGGCCGGATCCACTCGACCTCCAGCCCGACCTCGGTGAGCAGCTCGCGGAGCTGGTCGGCCCAGAAGCAGCGGGTGATGGTGCCGTCCGGCCAGGGGACGAGGACGACCTCGGCGCTCGGCACGTCCGACAGGTGGGCCCAGTAGTTCTGCTCGGCCAGCAGGGCCATGCCCAGGGTCAGGGAGTCGACCGACAGGAGCACGCGGCCGCCGGGGCGCAGCACCCGGGCGATCTCGGCGATGGTCGACTCGGTCGCCAGATGGCGGGAGAGGGCGCGATCCTCCGCGATCACCGCGTCCACGCAGGCGTCGGTGAGGAAGGCCAGGGAGCCGGTGTCGGCGATCACCTGCCGGAGGGTGCCCGGCGGGTGGCCCCCGCGCGGCCGGGGCGCGGGCGGCCGGCGGTGGCCGTTCCCGTTGACCGGTGGATTCTCCGGCGCGGCGAGATCCGGATCTCGTACCTCCAGCACCGTGTGGCCCGCCGCCGCGGCCTGCGCGCCGCTGCGCGACTGGCCGCCGGAAACGTCCAGGATCCGGGAGGGACGGTGGGGGAGCCAGCGCGCCAGCTGGGCCGCGGCCACGGCCCAGTAGAACGCCCAGTACATGGCCAGCGACTCTCCGTCACCGGGGGAGTTCCGCAGGCTGGCGATGGAGGGCTCCGGAGGTCGTGCCGGCACCGGTAGCAAGGGATTTGCTCCTGTTCTAGCCGCGTATGTGACTCCTTCCCCGTGGAGGCCCGCGCATCACCCTCCGTGCAGGTACGGGTGACGTGACCTGAGCCGTGGGGGACCCGCCCGAAAACACGTTCCATGGGTCGCTTCGCGGCCGGGGAATCGACGGGGCGGCCGTGGCGTTGCACCGGTGCATAACCGTCTGCGCGCACACGGCCCACGCTCCGGAAACGGTTTCGGAGGGCCGATGGCGCAGCGTGGGCGGGCGATGACGCGCAACGTCCAGCGGAGGTGCAGTCGATGTCCACAGCCGTCGCAGATAGCCCGAGCGGCACCGTCCTGGTGCCGTCCCAGGGCGGTACGCGGGCACCCGCTGGCGTCGTCAGGCCACGCCGACCGATATCGTCTGTGAGGTACGACGCCACCGGCGTCGCCACGACGGAGGGGGTGGGTCAGGTCCCGGGCACCACGGAGACCGTGGAGCAGCGCCAGGAGCGGTTCCAGCGCGATGTGCTCCCGTTCTTGGACCAGCTGTACTCGGCCGCTCTGCGCATGACGCGCAATCCGGCGGACGCCGAGGATCTCGTGCAGGAGACCTTCGCGAAAGCCTTCGCGTCCTTCCACCAGTTCAAGGAAGGCACGAACCTCAAGGCCTGGCTGTACCGGATCCTGACCAACACGTTCATCAACTCCTACCGCAAGAAGCAGCGCCAGCCCCAGCAGGCGGCGACCGAGGAGATCGAGGACTGGCAGCTCGCGCGTGCCGAGTCGCACACCTCCAGCGGGCTCAAGTCCGCCGAGGCCGAGGCGCTGGAGCACCTCCCCGACTCCGACGTCAAGCGGGCGCTGCAGGATCTCCCCGAAGAGTTCCGTATCGCGGTCTATCTCGCCGATGTCGAGGGTTTCGCGTACAAGGAGATCGCCGACATCATGGGCACTCCTATCGGTACGGTGATGTCACGCCTGCACCGAGGCCGCCGGCAGTTGCGCGGCATGCTCGAGGATTACGCTCAGGAGCGCGGCCTCACCCGTGCGAGGGAGGGATCGGCATGAGCTGCGGCAACCACCACGAGACGCCCTGCACCGAGGTTCTCGCCCGCGTCTATACCTACCTCGACGGCGAGCTCGACCAGGGCGGCTGCAGCGAAGTGCGCGAGCACCTCGACGAGTGCGGCCCCTGCCTCAAGGAGTACGGCCTCGAGGAGGCCGTGAAGAAGCTCGTCGGCAAGTCCTGCGGTTGCGAGCCCGTGCCCGGCGACCTGCGGGCCAAGGTGCTCGGCCGCATCGAGCAGATCTGCGGCGAGATCAAGGAGTCGTCCGGGGCGGCAGCCTCCGGGACGACCTCCGGCACGACCTCCGAGACGGCCTGACCCGTTCATTGCTTCCGCGGCCTGTTCATTGCTTCTGCGGCCTGTTCATTGCTTCTGCGGCCTCGGATCCTCGCCTGGCGGCTCGGACCCGAACCGCACAAGCGGCAGCCGCGACATCGCTTCGCGATCTTCGCGTGAAGCTTCGCCTGGCGGCTCGCTCCAGCTCAGGTAGCGCGCCCGCGGTGCGGGTCGATCTCGCCGCCCGCGTGATCGCCCGCCCGGTACGGCCGCGGCGGCCGCCGCGGCTCGATATCGTGCTCGGGTGCTCGCACTCGTCACCGGCGCGGCCGGCTTCATCGGCTCCCATCTCGTCGATCGCCTGCTCGCCGACGGCCATGAGGTCGTCGGCGTCGACGATCTGTCGACGGGCGGCAACACCCGTTCCGACATCGACCTGTGGCGGCTGGACGTGGCCGATCCGGAGCTGGCCGGACGCGTCGCGGCCCGCCGGCCGGAGGTCGTGTTCCATCTCGCCGCCCAGGTCAGCGTGCGGCTGAGCGTCGCCGACCCGCTGAAGGACGCCCGGACGAACGTCGTCGGCACGGCCAACGTGCTGGAGGCGGCGCGCGCGGCGGGGAGCCGCAAGGCCGTCTTCGCGTCCAGCTGCGCGGTGTACGGGGTCCCCGACGCCCTCCCGGTGCCGCCGGGCGCCCAGCTGCGGCCCGCGTCCCCGTACGCGGCGTCCAAGGTGTCCGGCGAGACCTACATGCAGACGTACCGGGCGCTGCACGGGCTCGACTTCACCACGCTCACGCTCGCCAACGTCTACGGGCCGCGGCAGACGCCCGAGGGCGAGGCGGGCGTGATCTCGATCTTCACGGACGCGCTGCTGACCGGCAAGCCGACTCAGATCTTCGGCGACGGCGGGCAGACCCGCGACTACGTCTACGTGGCCGACGTCGTCGACGCGTTCGTGCGCGCGGCCGGCGAGCGCGGCGGCGGCGAGCGGTTCAACGTCGGGACCGGCCTGCAGACGACCGACCGCGAGCTGCACGCGCTCGTCGCCGAGGCGGCCGGGGCCCCGGACGAGCCGGCGTTCGCGCCGCCGCGGCTGGGCGACCTGCCCGCGATGGCGGTCGACCCCGGGCCTACCGGTGAGGCGCTCGGCTGGGCTCCCGCCGTCGGCCTCCGGGCGGGCCTCGCCGAGACCGTTGCCTGGGCGCGGTCCCGGGACAATTGATCACTCAAGGTGACGTTTCGTTCACGCTTTGCTCACGATTCGCCGCAGGCCTGTGGGACACGGGCCCCCCAGGTTAGGCTTGTGCCGAAATCAGCGACGGGAGCATCACCAGCCCGGGTGAACCGGGACGCCATGCTCGCCCGGGACGCCCGGATCGCACGTCCGGGCGGCCAGGCCGGTCACGGTCCGGCAGGCTCGGGTCACGGGGGAAGGCGGGGAGCCATGCCTGAGCATCCGGCCGCCCGGGGCGGCGCCACGATGTCCTCTCCGCTGGCACCCAGGGGCGTTTCCTGGGTGTAAGGCTGCCGGCTTCGGCCGCGTCGACCTCCGAGGGGGCGGCAATGCGTGGACTACCGCTCGCGGCATGGGCGTACGTCTGCGGAGTGGTCGTGCTCGCGACCGGCCTCATCGCGGCGAACTTCAAGCCGGTCAACTGGACCACGCTCGCCGTGCTGGCGGTGCTGTTCCTCATCTGCGACTCGGCGCCCGCGCTGCTCAACGTGGAACGTGCCCGGGTCTCCCTCAGCTTCGCCGCCAGCCTGGCGTCGGTCGTGCTGCTCGGCCCGGTGGGCGCCGCGCTGCTCGGCTTCTGTGCGATCGTCACGGGCCAGCGGTTGTTCGCCCCGGTCAAACGCCTCTTCAACGGCGCGCAGTTCGCGCTCTGCGGGTTCGCGTCCGGGGTCGTGTTCGACGCGCTCGCCGACGAGGGCCTGAAACCCGGCAAGCCCCATTGGGTCGAGGGCGTCATCGGGCCGTTCCTCGGCGCGCTCGTCACGTTCGTCCTGGTCAACCTGCTGCTGGTGGCGGGCATCCTGCTGCTGAGCAAGCAGGCCACGCTGCGCGAGCTGCTGCGCGAGAGCGGCGGGCTGGCGTTCGGCTGCCTGGGCTACGGCATGTTCGGCCTGCTCATCGCGGGCCTGTGGCAGTGGGTCTACTCGTTCGCCGCCGTGCTCGTGCTGCTGCCGCTGTTCCTCGCGCGGTGGGCGCTGGAGCAGACCCGCGCGCAGCAGCAGGCGCACGCCGCCACCCTCGCCGCGCTCTGCCAGGCGGTCGAGACCAAGGACTACTACACCCGCGGCCACAGCGAACGGGTGTCCCGCGGCTCGGTGCTGATCGCGCAGCAGATCGGCATGCGCTCGGACCGGGTCGAGGCCATCCGCTACGCGGGCATGCTGCACGACGTCGGCAAGCTCGGCGTGCCGACCAAGGTGCTGCGCAAGTCCGGCTCCCTCACCGAGGAGGAGTTCGCCGCGATCCAGCTGCACCCGATGCGCGGGCTCGAGATCGTCCGGGAGATCGGCTTCCTGGACGAGGCGCTCGCCGGGATCATGCACCACCACGAGAAGATGAACGGCCGCGGCTACCCGATGGGGCTGGCCGGCGACGAGATCCCCGAGTTCGCCCGCATCATCGGCGTCGCCGACGCGTTCGACTCGATGACCTCCACCCGCTCCTACCGCGCCGCCCGCACGATCGAGGAGGCCGTGGTCGAGCTGCGCAAGTGCGCGGGCGACCACTTCGACCCGGTCATGGTCGACGCGTTCCTGTGCGCTCTCGAACGCGACGGCTGGGAGCCGCCCAAGCCGGTCGTCCTGCCGGAGGACAACGTCGTGGAGATCACCCTGCAGGACCACGACGATCCGACCGTGCCGATCCGCGTCGCGGGCGACGAGGTCCGGCGATAGCGGTGACCACCCAGGAACGTGCCGCGTGGCAGACGCTCGACTCGGGCCAGCTGCTGCTGATCGCCTCCGCCGGCCTCTTCGTCATCGTCGCGCTCACTCAGGTGGCCGCGGTCGGCCTGGTCCAACCCGACGTCGCGGTGATCTTCGGGGTGCTGATCGCCCTCGGCGAGCTGTTCCGCATGGTCATGCCCGGCAACCGCGAGGTCGCGCCCATCGCCAGCGCCGGCGCGATCGGCTACGCCCTGCTGGTCGGGGTCGGTCCCACGGGCGCCGAGGTCGACCCCAAGCTCGGCGTGGTGCTCGCGACGCACTCGCCGCTGCAGGTGGTCGCCGTGACCGCCGTCGGCATGCTCATCGGCTCGCTGCCGCACATCGCCGTCGGACGCTCGTCCGGGCTCGACGCGATGGCCCGCCGGCTGTTCACCGTGGCCGTCGTGGCGCTGTGCTTCCGCCCGCTGGTGACCGCCGGGCTTGACCGCCAGCTGCTGCTCGCGATGATGGGCGTGATCGCCGTCTTCGCGTGCTTCGCCGACGTCATGGTCGCCTCGATGATCCGGGCCGAGGCGGTGCGGACCCGCTTCGGCATCGCGGTGCGCGACGAGATCCGCGCCAAGATGGCCCTCTGCGCCGCCACCACCGCGACGGCCATGCTCGTCGCCGTCTCCACCACCGTGATGGGCCCGGCGGCGCTGCTGATCTTCACCGCGCCGATCCTGGTCACCCAGTTCGCGTTCCGCCGCTACGCGGGCGTGCGCGCCACCTACCTCCAGACCGTGCGCGCGCTGTCGCGGGTCACGGAGGTGGGCGGCTACGTCGAGACCGGGCACTCGCGCCGGGTGTCCCGGCTGGCCGTGGCGATGGGCCGCGAGCTCGGCATGTGCGAGGAGGAGCAGCTCGAACTGGAGTACGCGGCGCTCATGCACGACATCGGGCAGCTCTCGCTCGCCGATCCGATCCCCGGCGGCGCCACCGTCCTGGCCTCGCCCACCGAGCAGCGCCGCATCGCCGAGCTCGGCTCCGAGGTGATCAGGCAGACCGGCGTGCTCGACCGGGTGGCCCACATCGTGCACCTGTCGTCGCATCCGTACCGGACCGGCCACGGCGAGGCCCAGGGCGCCACCGCCGCCACCGCCACCCCGGTCGACCGGCCGGTGCCCCCGCCGCTCGCCAGCCGGATCATCAAGGTCGCCAATGCCTACGATGACCTGGTCGGCGACTCCGGCGACCGCGACCGCGGCGCCGCCGTCCTCGAACGGCTGCGGCTCGACTCGGCCTCCGAGTACGACCCCACCGTGGTCGAGGCCCTCAGCCGCGTCGTCGACCGTTACGTCCGCCGCTGACCGGACACCGGATCGACTAGTCTCGTGCGTGCCGTCCAGCCGGCGCGTCCGGGCCGAGCCGATGAAGGAGTGTCCGCAGGTGTTCGAATCCGTGCTCGTGGCGAATCGCGGCGAGATCGCCAGCCGGATCATCCACACCGCGCGCGAGATGGGCGTCAAGGCCATCGCCGTGTACTCCGAGGCGGACGCCGACCTGCCGTTCGTCGCCGAGGCCGACGAGGCCATCCTCATCGGCCCGCCGCCGCCCGCCGCCAGCTACCTGGACGCCCCCGCGATCCTGGAGGCCGCCCGCCGCACCAACGCGCAGGCCGTGCACCCGGGGTACGGCTTCCTCGCCGAGAGCGCCGAGTTCGCCCGCCGGGTGATCGACACCGGCCTGGTCTGGGTGGGCCCGCCGCCGCTGGCCATCGGCCGGATGAGCGACAAGATCAACGCGCGCAATCTGATGAAGGAGGCCGGCGTCCCGGTCACGCCCGGCACCTGGGAACCCGTCCCCGACGCCGGCACCGCCGTCGAGGAGGCCGAGCGCATCGGCTATCCCGTCATGGTCAAGGCCGCCGGCGGCGTCGGCATGGGCGCCGCGTTCGACGAGGCGGAGCTCCGCGGGGCGTACGACACCGTACGGTCGCGGGCGGAACGGTTCGCCGGCGGCCCCGACATCCTGATCGAGAAGTTCGTCGAGCGGGCCCGGCACGTCGAGGTGCAGATCCTCGGGCTCGCCGACGGCAGCGTCATCGCGCTGGGCGAACGCGACTGCTCGGTGCAGCGCCGCCACCAGAAGGTCGCCGAGGAGAGTCCCTCCCCGGGCATCACCCCCGAACTGCGCGAGCGCATGCAGGCCGCCGCCGTGCGCGCGGGCGAGGCGGTCGGCTACCGCGGCGCCGGGACCGTCGAGTTCCTGGTCGGTGGGAGCGGGCAGACCCACGACTTCTTCTTCCTCGGGATGAACACCCGGCTCCAGGTCGAGCACCCGGTCACCGAGATGGTCACCGGCCTCGACCTGGTCGAGCTGCAGTTCCGTGTCGCCGCCGGCGAGCGGCTCACGCTCGGGCCGGTCCGGCCGAACGGGCACGCGATCGAGTTCCGGGTGTACGCCGAGGACCCGCGACGTTTCCTGCCCAACGCCGGCGAGATCAAGATCTGGGAGGAGCCCGTCGGCACCGGCATCCGGATCGACGCCGGATACGCCGAGGGCAACCTGATCACCCCGTTCTACGACCCCCTGCTGGCCAAGCTGTGCGTGCACGGCGCCGACCGGGCCGACGCGCTGCGGCGCGCCCGGGCCGCGCTGGACGCCTTCCGGATCGAGGGGCCGGCCACCAACCTGCCGTTCCTCGCCGAGCTGCTCGACCGTCCCGAGTTCGCGGACGGCACCTACGACACCGGGCTCGTCGGCCGGATGCGCGCCCTCTAGAGCGGCGACGGGGTACTGTGCCGCTCGTGGAGAGTACGTACTGTGACCGCTGCGGCGAGCCCGCCCGGCAGGGCGACCACGGCCCGTGCCGCACGGCGCGCCGCATGGAGCCGCCCCGCTACTGCGACCGCTGCCGCCGCCGGATGATCGTTCAAGTGACCCCCACCGGCTGGAACGCCCGCTGCTCGGAGCACGGCGAACTGGCCTCGGCCTGACCCGTCAAAGCGCTACACCGCGAAAACGTAGGACAGGAGGGGGTATCCCGGCAACCGGGCAGTAGTCCCGTTCCGGGGTGCGCGTGAAGCCCATCCGCTCGTACATGCGTTGCGCCGCCCGCATGTTCGGCTGGGGTGGCCAGCCTGACGTGGGCCAGGCCTGCCTCGCGGGTAGGCGATCTCCGGATCGGCGGCGAACAGCATGCGCATCGGATGCTTCTCCAGCCTTCGCGCGCCGTTGTTGCCCGCGGGCAGATTATGCCGGACGAGGGTGCCGGGGTCGGCACTGTGCCGAGGCTCCATGAACGCACGTTGGACAAGCGATCGGGGCCCTCTTTCAGGCGCGGGCTACGTCTTTGCAGGTGTGTTCGTCGGGGAGGAGAGGGCGGACGCGTACGGAGTAGGTTTTGCCCTGGCTCTGCCAGTAGGTGTCTGGGACGAGCTTTCTGGCGGTGGCCGAGTCTGGCGTGGACATCACTTTGCAGACCCCTCCGGCCGCCTGCTCGCCCTGGCCGAGGGGGGCGAGAGGCCAAGGCCTGGTCAGCTTCCCCGAGGACGTGGTCTCGCCAGAGATGACAGCGATCTGGGGAGGGGCGTAGGTGTCGTGCGGGCCTTCCTGGTCGGCTGCCGGCCAGGCGGAGGGCTGGAGACGTTTCCAGAGGCGCACGGCGGGGTCGGTGGGCTGGGAGTCGGGTTGGATGATCCGCGTCCGGGACTCGCCCATGGTGATCTCCAGCGCCTGGGCATCGGCGATGTCTTCTGGGCCGGCCGTTCTGGACCGTCCGAGACCGGCGGCCCGGGCATCGTCCAGCAGTCGTTTCAGCGCGTCCCGCGTGAGCTGGAACTCCGCCAAGCCGGAGACCGGCGAATCGGCGCCCGGCTGAGGCGCGACAGCGCGGCCGTCGCCGTACAGCGAGAACTCGGGAATGCTTCCGGGGCCGCCCAGACCGGCGAAGCCGCCGGTCATCCGCCACCGCAACGTCAGAGTGTCGGCGGGTATCGAGTTCTTGGGCTCCGGCGTCCATGACTCACAGTCGGATAGCGCACAGACCTCGTCCTCGCCCCAGCCGCAACCGGCGAGGAGCAGCAAGCCGATCAGCGCGGGTGCGAGGCTCCGTACGTATGGAGCTGCCATGTGGCTTGGACGCGCGGCAGGTGGGGCGGGTTCCATTACAAAGTCCGCGCGTCCAAGACTGTGGGATTCCGCGAGGGTTGAGCGACTGACCGCACGCTAGTGTGCGGCTCGTGAGTGTGCTCGTGGTGACCGGAACCTGTACGGGTGTCGGCAAGACGATCGTCACCGCCGCGCTGGCCGCGCTGGCGGCGAGCCGTGGCACCCCGGTGGCCGTCGTGAAGCCGGGGCAGACCGGGGTGGAGCCGGGTGAGCCCGGCGACCTCGACGACGTCCGGCGGCTCGCGGCCATGGACGACGTGCACGAGTTCGCGCGTTTCCCGGATCCGCTCTCGCCGGCGGCGGCCGCGCGGCGGGCGGGGATGCCGCCCGTCAGCCTGCCCAAGGTCGTGGACCGCGTCCGCGAGCTGGCGGAGACCCGGCGGCTGGTGCTCGTCGAGGGCGCCGGCGGGCTGCTCGTCCGCTACGACGACGAGGGCGCGACGGTGGCCGACCTGGCCCGGTGGCTCGGCGCGGCCGTGGTCGTGGTGGCACGGCCCGATCTCGGCACGCTCAACCACACCGCACTGACCCTGGAGGCCATGGCGCACCGCGGCATCCAGCTCGCGGGAGTCGTGATCGGCGAGTGGCCCGAGAAGCCCGATCTGGCCATGCGCAGCAACATCCAGGACCTGGAGACGATCGCCGCCCGGCCGCTCGCCGGGGCGATGCCCGCCGGCGCGGGCGCCCTGGAGCCCGCCGAGTTCCTGATCGCCGCGCACCGGGCGCTCGCCCCGGCGTTCGGCGGCGCGTTCGACGCTGCTACCTTCCGCGATAGCTTCGGCCTCACAAAGGAGAATCCGTGACCGACATCCTCGAGGTGGCCCGCCACCAGGTACTCGACGAGGGCAAGGGCCTGTCCGCCGCGCAGGCCCTGGAGTGCCTGAACCTCCCCGACGACCGCCTCGAAGAGCTGCTCGCCCTGGCCCACGAGGTCCGCATGCGCTGGTGCGGCCCGGAGGTCGAGGTCGAGGGGATCATCTCCCTCAAGACCGGCGGCTGCCCGGAGGACTGCCACTTCTGCTCGCAGTCGGGGCAGTTCACCTCCCCGGTCCGCTCCGTCTGGCTCAACATCCCCGAGCTGGTCGAGGCCGCCAAGGAGACCGCCAAGACCGGCGCCACCGAGTTCTGCATCGTCGCCGCCGTCCGCGGCCCGGACGAGCGCCTCATGAAGCAGGTCGGCGAGGGCATCAAGGCCATCAACGAGGCCGTCGAGATCAACATCGCCTGCTCGCTCGGCATGCTCACCCAGGCCCAGGTCGACGAGCTGACCGCGATGGGCGTGCACCGCTACAACCACAACCTCGAAACCGCGCGCTCCCACTTCTCCAACGTGGTCACCACGCACAGCTGGGAAGAGCGCTGGGACACCCTCCGCATGGTCAAGGAGGCCGGCATGGAGGTGTGCTGCGGCGGCATCATCGGCATGGGCGAAACGGTCGAGCAGCGCGCCGAGTTCGCCGGTCAGCTGGCCGAGCTGGAGCCGGACGAGGTCCCGCTCAACTTCCTCACCCCGCGCCCGGGCACCCCGTTCGAGAACTTCTCCCTGGTCGAAGGCACCGAAGCCCTCAAGACCATCGCCACGTTCCGCCTCGCCCTGCCGCGCACTATCCTGCGCTACGCGGGCGGCCGCGAACTGACCCTCGGCGACCTCGGCACCCGCGACGGCATGCTCGGCGGCATCAACGCCATGATCGTCGGCAACTACCTCACCACCCTGGGCCGCCCCGCCGAACAGGACCTGGAGCTCCTCACCGAACTCCAGATGCCCATCAAAGCCCTCTCCCAGACCCTCTAGCCGCGCACACGTGTCGGGCGCTCACCCAGCGCCCAACACACCCACCCAGCCTCACCCGTGACCACCGGGCGCCTCCTGTTTCTCGGCCTCCCACTTACGACGAATCTCGTCGTAGAGGTGCTGGTTCTCCTCCCATACCTCCCGAGGGGTTCGATGGCGGGCTCTCGGTGAGTCGGGCAGTGGCGGCCGGGGCCGCTCCGTCAATGCAGATCTCGCCGCCGATGACCTCGACCTTCGCCCCCTCTTCGGCATTGAGGTGATCCCAGAGCGTGTCAGGGAGCGCCGCCGTGTATGGCGGAATGTCTACGAGTGTCACTTTGGGCGACCCTTCGTTCACGATCTGCTCCGGTCATCGTAGGGATCGTGTGTTCAGAGCGTACCCAGGACGGGTGATCCGGTTGCTGGGTGTGACGGAAGTGCCGCGCGGCGATCGCCTTGGCCGGATACGGTCAGTGAAGGTCCTCGGGCGTGGCGTTACCGGGGGGAAACGGTGGCTTAACACCGTGGACTTCTAGCCGCGGCGGAGGCGGGTGATGAACTTGTAGCGGTCGCCGCGGTAGAGGGACTGGGCCCATTCGACGGGCTGCCCGGTGAGGTCGAAGGCGTGGCGGGAGAGCAGGAGCATCGGGAGGCCCACGTCGACGCCCAGCAGTTGGGCGTCGTGAGGGGTCGCCAGGACGGTCTCGATGGTCTCTTCGGCTTCGGCGAGGTGCACGTCGTAGGCGGTGGCGAGCGTCTCGTACAGGGACCGGTGGCGGGGCAGCTCGCGGCGCAGGCCGGGGAAGCGGCGGGCCGGCAGGTGCGAGGTGTCGATCGACATGGCCTCGCCGTCGGCGAGGCGGAGCCGGTGGATGCGCAGGACACGGCCGCCGGGGCGGATGCCGAGGAGGGCGGCCAGTCGCTCGTCGGCGCTCACGTAGCCGATCTCCAGGATGCGGGTCTCGGGCTGGAGGCCGTGGTGGCGCATGTCCTCGGTGTAGCTGACCAGCTGGAGCTCCTGGGAGACCTTCGGTTTGGCGACGAAGGTGCCCTTGCCCTGGATGCGCTGGAGGCGGCCCTCGACGACGAGCTCGGCCAGAGCCTGGCGGACCGTGGTGCGCGACGTCTCGTACTTCTCGGCGAGGGTGCGCTCGGGCGGCAGGGGGCTGCCCGGGGGAAGCTGCTGGATGAGCTCGACCAGCAGTTCCTTGAGCTTGTAGTACTTGGGGATGCGCGGGGCGGCGGACGCCGGGCGGTGGCGTCCGAGGTCGCTCATGGGCAGCGCGTCCAATCCGGGCCCCGGACGGGGCCCACCCCTGACCTCCGTCACGGACTCTCCTTACGTTCACCACCGGTTGTCCCCGATGTTACGTGTGCAGACTACGGCCGGTAGAGCCCGAGACCGCCGTCAGGGCCGTCCGGAGGGTTGTGAGGTCGGACTCGGTCACCGACGCGCGGGCGGTGAGGCGCAGGCACGCCCTGCCCTTGGGAACCGAGGGCGGACGGAAGCAGCCCACGCGGGCGCCGTGCTCGGCACAGATCTCGGCGGCGCGGAGGGCGATCTGTGGCTCGCCCAGGAAGACCGGGACGACGGCGGCGGCAGGGGTCGCGGTCTCGAGGTTCAGATCTGTGGCGATCTCGGCCATGCGGAGGGCCACGGCGCGGGCGCGGGCGGGCAGCCCGGGGTCGGCTTCGATGGCGTCCAGCGCGGCGAGGGCGGCTCCGGCGGCGGGCGGGGTGAGGCCGGTGTCGAAGATGAACGCCCGGCCGGTGTCGACCAGCGTGTCGATCAGCACCGGGTCGGCCAGGACCGCGCCGCCCTGGGCGGCGAGCGACTTGGACAGCGTGAGCGTGAGGACGACGTCGGGTTCGGCGGCCAGGCCCGCGGCGTGCGCGGCGCCGCGGCCCTCGTCGCCGACGATCCCGAGGGCGTGCGCCTCGTCGATCACCAAAAGGGCGCCGTGGGCGCGGGCGGCCGCGTGGAGGGCGGTGAGGGGGGCGAGGTCGCCGTCCACGGAGAAGACGGCGTCGGTGACGACGAGGGCGTGTTCTTCGTCGCGTTCGGCCAGCGCCCGCTCGACGGCGGCCACGTCCCGGTGCGGGGTGATCGTCACGCGGGCGCGGGACAGGCGGCAGGCGTCGACGATCGAGGCGTGGTTGACCTGGTCGGAGACCACGAGCGTGCCCGCGCCCGACAGGCCCGCCACCGCGCCGAGGTTCGCCAGGTAGCCGGACGAGAAGGTGAGGCCCGCCGGGCTGCCGGTGAACGCGGCGAGCCTGCGGTCGAGTTCGGCATGCAGCTCGGTGGTGCCGGTGACCAGCCGTGATCCGGTGGAGCCCGTGCCCCACTCGCGGGCCGCGGCGACGGCGCCCTCGACCAGCCGGGGATCCCGGGACAGACCCAGGTAGTCGTTGGAGGCCAGGTCGATGAGGCCGTCATGATCGGCGGTACGGGGGCGCAGCCGGCGGCGCAGCCCCGCCTCGTCGCGGCGTCGCGCGGCGGCGCGGAACCTGGCCAGGGGGTCGGTCATGCCCCCGCATCCTGCCAGGTCGGCGGGGCGGGGCAGGCAGGGGGATGCGCGATGATGGACCGGTGCCTACCTTGACCGATCTGGTGCGCGACCACACCGAGCTCAACGAGACCGACGTGGAGTGGCTGCACGCCCTCGTGTCGGACTGGCAGCTGCTGGCCGACCTCTCCTTCGCCGACCTCCTGCTGTGGGTGCCGCTGCGTTCGGCGGAGGCGCTGCCGGCCGAGAACGGCCGCCCCCGCCGCGCCGTCGGGCACAACCCCGCCGGCGTGTCGGTGCCCGGCTGGGTCGCGGTCGCCCAGATGCGCCCCACGACCGGCCCGACCGCCTATCCCGAGGACCTGGTCGGCAAGATCGTGCGCACCGGGCGGCGCGGCCTGATCGACGTGGCCTGGCGCGAACGGCGCATCGTGCGCGAGGGCGATCCCGAATGGGGCAGCGGCATCCCCGTCCGGGAGGAGTCGATCCCGGTCCGCCGGGGGGCCAAGCTGCTCGGCGTCATCCAGCGCAGCACCAACCTCAGCTCGGCCCGCACGCCCAGCCGGCTGGAGCTCACCTACCTGCAGAGCGCCAGCGACCTGGCCCAGATGATCTCTGAGGGCCGGTTCCCGGCGCCGGGCGACGAGCCCAACCTGCTCCGCTCGCCCCGCGTCGGCGACGGGCTGATCAGGCTCGACCGGACGGGCCGGGTGACCTACGCCAGCCCGAACGCGCAGTCGGCGTACCGGCGCCTCGGCTTGCAGGCCGACCTCGTCGGCGAGTCCCTCGGCGAGGTGACGGCGGAGCTGTGCGACACCGGCGAGCCGATGGAGGAGGCGCTGACCGCCGTCCTCAGCGGCCGGGCACCGCGCGAGGTCGAGGTCGAGTCGAACGGGTCGATCATGCAGCTGCGGACGATCCCGCTCGTGGTCGGCGGCGCCCGCATCGGCGCCATCGTGCTGGTCCGCGACGTCACCGAGCTGCGGTGGCGCGACCGGGAGCTGCTGACCAAGGACGCCACCATCCGGGAGATCCACCACCGGGTGAAGAACAACCTGCAGACCGTGGCGGCACTGCTCCGCCTCCAGGCACGCCGGCTGCGCATCCCCGAGGGCCGGGCCGCGCTGGACGAGGCCGTCCGCCGCGTCGGCTCGATCGCGATCGTGCACGAGACGCTCTCCCTCACCCCGGACGAGCTGATCGACTTCGATGACATCGCCGATCGCGTGATCACCATGGCGGGCGAGGTCTCCACCCCCGAGACCCGGGTCGTCCCCAAGCGCACCGGCAGCTTCGGCGTGCTGCCCGCCGAGATCGCCACGCCGCTCGCCATGGCGCTCACCGAGCTCCTGCAGAACGCGCTGGAGCACGGCCTGCCCGACCATCGCGACGGCACCCTGGAGGTCGTGGCCCACCGCTCGGAGGAGGAGGACGACCGGCGGCTGGTGGCCACGGTGGCCGACGACGGCGTCGGGCTGCCCGCCGAATTCGACGTGGAGAGCAGCAACAGCCTGGGCCTGCAGATCGTCCGCACGCTCATCGTCGGCGAGCTGGGCGGCAAACTCGACTTCCGCCGCCGCCCCGGCGGAGGCACGGAAGTCGTCGTCGACGTCCCCCTCGACCACACCAACCGCCCAGGCGGCCCACCCCGCTGATTGCCTCCCGGCCTCGACGGCCTCGCCTGGCGGCTCGGCCATCGAACCGCGAAGCGGCGAGCACGGCATCGCTTCGCGATCTTCGCGTGAAGCTTCGCCTGCGGCTCGCTCCAGCTCAGTTAACGCGCTCGCGTGATGGCTGAGGAAATGCGCAAGCGCCCATGGCTGAATGCCATGGGCGCTTTGCGTTCTGCTCGGCGGTCGGGCTCTCCGGCTGGAGGGTTCGGAGGCGGCGCCGGTCAGGTGTTCGCGCGCATGTGGATGGTGCTTGGGAAATGCTTCAGAGGTTCGCGTTCGCGTTGGCGCGGGCTCGCGCGCGGGCGTTGCGGCGCTTGAGCGCGCGGCGTTCGTCCTCGCCCATGCCGCCCCAGACGCCGGAGTCCTGGCCGGACTCGATGGCCCAGCGGAGGCAGGCGTCGGTGACGTCGCAGCGGCGGCATACCTGCTTGGCCTCTTCGATCTGCAGGATCGCGGGCCCGGTGTTGCCGATCGGGAAGAACAGCTCGGGGTCCACGTCACGGCAGGCTGCGCGGTGGCGCCAGTCCATGCGGTTCCACTCCTTCGTCACTTGTGAACGGTTTCACATGTCGCGAACACCCCGTGCCGCTATGGCTTGTGAGCAGGGGTGATGTGGTTTGCGGCGCTGCGATCAGGTGGCTGACGACGCTGGGCCCCTGTCGGCTGGCGCACTTTGAGCGTGTCAGGGCCGCGCGGCCAGGCGCAAGACCTTTGAGAAACGTTTCTCAAAGTATGGGTGTCGTATGTGTCACATCAGTGAGTCGGGCTTGTTGCTTTGTCGTTAACGGGCATCTTGATCATCGTCATATGACGACGCGTATCGCCTTCGGCACCGATCGGAATGTGATGCACTCCTGCTCGCCAAGGTAGTCGCCGTCCAGCTGAAAGGCCACGGGACGCTCCGCACGGAGCGTGACTTCCGCCGCGTCGTGCACGTTGAGCACACGCCTTCCCCGGACGGGACGGTTACCGCCGAGAAACATCTGCGCGACGGCTCCCAGCATCGGAACGACGTCCAAGGATTGCATTCCGAAGACATCGAGGCCGCGGCTGAAGTTCGCACGGGGACTGAGATTCAGTGGACGCCGGCCCATGTATGTCCATGGCGAGGTGTTGGAAACGAACGCGAAAAAGAGCCCCGATTCGGCGGGGCGCCCCGGTGCTTCGAGAGTGAGCGCCGGGCGGGTGCGGTCGGTGCCCGAGAAGAAATGCCGGACCGCGGTCCGCACGTACAGTGACGGATCGGCTTTCGCGCCCGTCACCCGGCGCCGTTCGACCTCGCGGACCACCTCCGCGTCGAAACCGATCCCGGCGCAGAACGTGAAGTACCGCTCGGTGCCGGTGCCCGAGGAGGCGGTGCCCAGGCCCACGCTGCGATGGCGTCCGGCCCGCAGCGCCTCCAGGACGGGACGCGTCGCGGCGAGCGGATTGTTGGGCAGGCCGAGCGCGCGGGCGAACACGTTGGCGCTGCCGCACGGGAGGACCGCCAGCGCCGGGAGGTCGGGGGAGGGACCGTCGGCCAGGAGCCCGTTGACGGTCTCGTTCACCGTGCCGTCGCCGCCCATGGCCACCACGACGTCGTAGCCCTCGACGGCGGCCTGCCGGGCGAGGTCGACGGCGTGGCCGCGGTGTCCCGTCTCGGCGACGTGCAGGTCGAGGTCTCCGGAGAAGGCCCGCACGAGGACGTCGCGGGCTCGCCGAGAGGTGGAGGTCGCCTTGGGGTTGGCGATCAGGATGGCGCGCACGGCGTCAGGGTATCCATCACATCGGGGTCGGCAGGCAGCGACCGCGTACCGCGAGGGTGCGGGTAGTGTTTCGGGTTGTGTCGAAGCGCCCCATGACCGTGAACGCCGCCGCCGCCCTCGAGGCCGCGGAGGGTGCGGCCGCCGTCGGATTCGGCCTCTACGTCGGGGTCGAGACCTTGCTCGGCAAGGCGGTCGACCCCGCGACCGCGATCGGGGTGACCACGCTGGCGCTGGCGGGGGGAGCCGGGATGCTGGCGTGCGCGCGTGGTCTGCTGCGCGCCGAGCCCTGGAGCCGCGCACCGACCGTGCTGACGCAGCTGTTCGCGCTGCCGGTGGCGTGGTCGCTGTGGCAGAGCGAGCAGTACTTCATCGGTGTTCCGCTCGGCGTGGTCGCCGTCCTCGCCCTCGTCCTGGCGCTCGCTCCGCCGAGCACGGCCTGGCTCGTCCAGGACGAGGACGAGCAGAACGAGGACGACGGGAGCGACGAAGCCGGACGCGCCAAGGGCGCGACTGCCAAGGATGCGGCTGCCAAGGACGCGACCGGCAAGGACGCGGCCGGTAAGGGCACGACTGCTAAGCGCGCGACCGGCGAGGACGGCGCGGCCGGCGGTGAGAGTGGGGGAGGCACCGGGAGCGCGGACGAACGTCCCCGCTCCGATGCCTGACCCTCGATCACTCGTCGGCGGTGAGGCCCTCGCGCAGCTGGGCGAGCGTGCGGGCGAGCAGCCGGGACACGTGCATCTGGGAGATGCCGAGCTCGGCGGCGATCTGCGACTGCGTCATGTTGCCGAAGAACCGCAGCAGCAGGATCTTCTTCTCGCGCGCGGGCAGCTTCTCCAGCAGCGGCTTGAGGGACTCGCGGTACTCCACGCCCTCCAGCGACTCGTCGATCATGCCGAGCGAGTCGGCCACCGCGGGGGCGTCCTCGTCGCCGGAGTCGGGGGCGTCGAGCGACACCGTGGAGTAGGCGTTGGCCGACTCCAGGCCCTCGAGCACCTCCTCCTCGGTCATCTGCAGGTGCGCGGCCAGCTCGCTGACGGTCGGCGCGCGCCCCTCCCGCTGGGCGAGGTCGCTGATCGCCTTGGTCAGCGACAGCTTCAGCTCCTGGAGCCGCCGCGGGACGCGGACGGCCCAGCCCTTGTCGCGGAAGTGCCGCTTGATCTCGCCGACGATCGTGGGCGTGGCGTAGGTGGAGAACTCCACGCCGCGGCCCAGGTCGAACCGGTCGATCGACTTGATGAGCCCGATCGTGGCGACCTGGATCAGGTCGTCCAGCCACTCGCCGCGGTTGCGGAAGCGGCGGGCGAGATACTCCACCAGTGGCAGGTGCAGCTCCACCAGCTGGTCGCGGATGCGCTGACGCTCGGGGTCTCCCTCGGGCAGTTCGGCGAGCCGCTCGAAGAGGGCCCTGGCCCGGGCGCGATCCGGCACCGCGCTGTCGGAGCGCTCGTTGCCGGTGCTGCCGGCCACCGTCGTCTTTTCCGTCACGGGGCCCCCGCCGCGCCGCGGCGCTTCTGCAGCGTCACGGTCACCCGGTCGTCGGCACCGACGCGCGAATCGACCTCTCCCGCGAGCGAGGAGAGAACGGTCCAGGCGAAGGTGTCGCGGCTGGGTTCCCTGCCCTCGACCGTCAGCACCGACACGGAGATCCGCATGGCGTCTCCGGTCAGCTCGAACTCGCACGTCAGGTCGGTCCCGGGGACCGCCTGCGCGAGCAACATCGCACATGCCTCGTCGATGGCGATGCGCAGGTCCTCGATCTCGTCCAGCGTGAAGTCCAGCCTGGCCGCCAAGCCCGCTGTGGCGGTCCGGAGGACGGACAGGTAGGCACTGGCGGCGGGCAACTTCACCGTCACCACGTCGCGCAGGGACAACTTCGTACTAGCCGGCATCGCAGCGGTTTCCTCGGTCACGTCACTCCCTATCTGGGATAGTCCCGCTGCTTCGAAACTACCGCGTACAGAGCCCGGGGCGAGACTTCGCCGCGCGTGGCTTTCCCACGGATTCGCGTACCGACGCGGTTCTTCTCGCTTCAAACGTGACAAGTACGAGGAAAGGATCACGTTGGGCCCTCCGGTCTATTGACTAGATGACTTGTTCTCTAGATATCTTGCCGCCATGGATCTCATGGAGAAGTACGACACGGACGGTTACGCGATCTTCCGGAACGTTCTCGACGCGGAGTTGATCGCCGAGGCCGACCAGCACGTGCGCTGGCTGCAGGAGCGGTACCCGGGACGGAGCGGCGAGGACCTGTCCACCGAGCTCGTCGCACGCGACCCGTTCTGGGTGCGCCTCGTCTCCGACGACCGGCTGCTGGACATCGCCGAGAAGTTCATCGGCCCGGACATCGCCCTGTTCGCGTCGCACTACATCGCCAAGCCGCCGCGCACGGGCAAGGCGGTGCTCTGGCACCAGGACGGCGCGTTCTGGCCCCTCGACCCGATGCAGGTCGTCACCCTCTGGCTCTCCGTCGACCACTCGACCCCCGAGAACGGCTGCCTGCGCGTCATCCCCGGGACGCATCGGGAGGAACTGCACGCCGTGCGCGAGCGCGAGGGCGACGACGCGGTGTTCAACGTGGAGAGCGACGTGGCCGTGGACGAGTCGAAGGCCGTCGACATGGTGCTCAAGCCGGGCGACGTCGAGGTGCACCACCCCGGCATCATGCACGGCAGCAACGCCAACACCTCGCCGCACCGGCGCTGCGGCCTCACCATCCGCTACATCCCCACCTCGACCAGGATCACCGCCGAGCCGCAGCCGTTCCCGAGCGCGCTGCTGCTGCGCGGCGAGCCCGGCGTCAACACCTACCAGCCGAAGCCGCGCTACATCGAAGGCGAGCACTTCCCCTTCGCCGACGCGGCGGCGTGGGCCTAGGCGGGGAGGAGGGCGCCGGGGTGGCCGATGACTTCGGCGGCCAGCCGGGTGCCGGCTTCGGCGGCGGGGCGTGCGGCGGCGCCGGCGAGGCGGGCGGCCAGGTAGGCGCCGTTGAACGCGTCGCCCGCCGAGGTGGTGTCGACGACGGTGGCGCCCGGGACGGCCGGAATCCATTCCGTCGAACCCGCGTCGGCGATCACGCAGCCGTCGGCGCCGAGCTTGACCACGATCTCGCGGACGCCCGCGGCGCGCAGGCGGGCGACGCAGGCGTCCGCGTCGGCGTCGCCGTGGACGAGGCGGTCGTCGTCCAGGCTCGGCAGCGCGATGTCGGTGTGCGCGAGCACGGCGTTCGCGGCGTCGGCGGCGGCGCGGGGCGACGGCCAGCCGCTCGGGCGGTAGTTGCCGTCGTAGGCGACCCGGCCGCCGCGCCGCCGGGTCTCGGCCAGCACGGCCACGAGCCGGTCCCGTGCCGTCGGAGACATGATCGACAGCGTGATGCCGGACAGGTAGACGACGTCGTGGCCGGCGATGGCCTCGTCGATCGCCGCGGGCTGGTCCGGGCCGAACAGTTCGCGAGCGGCCGATCCGCGCCGGTAGTGCTGGAACGTGCGCTCGCCGCGCGCGTCGGTGCGGATCAGGTAGAGCCCCGCCTTGCCGCCCGGACGGACGCGCGTGTAGGTGTCGTGCACCCCGTACGTGCGCCAGTGCTCGCGCATGGCCAGGCTGTACGGATCGTCTCCGGTGACCGAGACGAACTGGACGTCGGCCGCGCCGGGGGCCGCGCTGCGCGCGAGGTAGGCGGCCGTGTTGAAGACGTCTCCGGCGTAGCCCAGCGCGAGCCGGTCCGCCGACAGATGCCGAAGCTCGATCATGCACTCGCCGATGAGGGCCACTCGGGTCGTCATGGGCAGCACGATACATCTAGACAACAAGTCATCTAATGACCAGACTTCTAGCTCCATGGAATCGTGACCGACGAGACCCGTGAGGTTCAGGTGCACAAACCCACCCCGCGTGACAACAGAGCACTCCGGAGGAGAACACTCGGCCTCACGGCCGGTGCGCTGGCTCTGGCCCTGTCCACGACCGCGTTCGTCCCGGCGAACGCGGCACCGCCCAAGCCGGGCCAGGCGTCCGCCGCCGCCTCGCGTACGTCCGCGGCCGTGGCGCCGCCGACCTGCGACGGCGCCCGGATGCCGGCCTTCCAGAGCTCGAAGCCGGACGCCGAGCTCAACGGGCTCTTCACCCGGTACGCGACCGACAACAGGCGCGTCGACGACTGGACGGGCGCCGACGGCACCTACTCGACGCAGCTGCCCGACGGCCGGCTCGCCTTCGTCTTCTCCGACACCTTCCTCGGCAAGGTGAACAAGGACGGTTCGCGTTCCCCTGTCATCGAGGAGGGCGGCACCACCCCGTTCCTCAACAACACGTTCGTGGTCAAGGACGGCAAGAAGCTGACCACCGTGACCGGGGGCACCAAGAACGCGCCCAAGGCGATCATGCCGCCGCGCGACAGCAAGCACTGGTACTGGGCCGGGGACGCCATCACCGCGGGCGGCAAGGTCCAGGCCACCTACCAGGAGTACGAGCGGTTCGGCCCCGGCATCTGGGACTGGCGGTGGTCGCGCAACGTGCTCGCGCAGTTCTCGCCCAAGCGTCTCTCCAAGCCCACCAGCGTGACTCCGCTGCCTTCCAGCAAGGGCATCTCGTGGGCGTCGTGGCTGGAGCGCTCGGGCCACACCATCTACGTCTACGGCGTCGAGGACAAAGGCAACACCAAGTACATGCACCTTGCCCGCGTCAAGGGCAACAGCCTGAAGGGCCGGTGGGAGTTCTACACGGGCCAGGGGTGGTCGAAGCGTGAGGCCGACTCGGCCCGCGTAATGGACGGCGTCGCCAACGAGTACAGCGTCAGCAAGCTGGGCCGTGGCTACGTCCTGATCACGCAGGACACGACGGAGCTCTTCAGCACCAAAATCGTGGCGTACTACTCCTGCTCGCCGAAGGGCCCGTTCACAGGCAAGACCACCGTCTACACCACGCCCGAGACCGGGCTGACCGGCACCTACAAGAACGCCAACGTCTTCACCTACAACGCCCACGCCCACCCCGAGCTCAGCTCCAAGGGCCGCATCGTGGTGTCGTACAACGTGAACAGCCTGAAGAACACCGACCACTACGCGGACAGCAGCATCTACCGTCCCCGCTTCGTCGACGTGAGGTTCCGCTGACCGATGAGTCACCGACGTCACCGCCCGGCCCGCAACTGGGGCGCCCGGCTGCACGAGATCACCTGGTTCGGCCTGCGCGCCGTGGTGCTGGAGAACGAACTGCTGCGGGTCACCGTGCTGGCGGACAAGGGCGGTGACGTCGCCGAGTTCTGCTACAAGCGGCGGGACATGGACTTCGTCTGGCTGGCGCCGGACGGGATCCGCAACCCGCGTGACGTGGCGGGCGGCGCCTCCGACAACGTGGCGGCCTTCCTCGACCACTACGAGGGCGGCTGGCAGGAGGTGCTGCCCAACGGCGGGCTGCCGAGCACCCACCGGGGCGCGGCGCTCGCGCAGCACGGCGAGGTGGCCGGGCTGCCCTGGGACGTGGAGATCGTGACCGACGAGCCGGGTGAGATCGCGGTGCGGCTGAGCGTGCGCTCGCGCCGGATGCCGCTGCGCGTGACCAAGACGTTCCGGCTGGTCTCCGGGCGGCCCGAGCTGCTCATCGACGAGGAACTGGCGAACGAGTCGGGCGTGCCGCTGGAGGTCATGTGGGGCCACCACATCGTCTTCGGCGCCCCGTTCCTGCTTCCCGGGCACCAGATCCGGCTGCCGGCGGCCGTCGAGGCCGATCCCGCCGTCGCCGAGAAGGCGCTCACCGTGGTCCCCGACTACGGCGAGCCGAGCGACGTCCACTACCTCACGGGCTTCGGGCCGGACGGCTGGTACGAGATCACCGATCCGGTGGACGGGCTCGGGCTGCGGGTCGCCTGGGACGCGACCGTGCTGAAGCACCTCTGGGTGTGGCGCGAGCTGGGCGCCTCCCGAGATCATCCCTGGTGGGGCCGGGCCTACGTGGTCGGCCTGGAGCCGTTCGCCGGTTACCCGACCGAGGGGCTGGCCGAGGCGGTACGGAACGGATCGGCGCTCACGCTGCAGCCGCACGAGACCAGATCGCTGTGGCTGCGCGCGAGCGTCCTGGAGGAGCGGAATTGAGCGGAGGGGCATTGAGCGGGGAGTTCGACGGCAAGGTCGCCGTCGTCACGGGAGGCTCGCTGGGGATCGGCCGGGCGGTGGTCGAACGGCTGGCGGCCGACGGCGCCGCGGTGGTCTTCTGCGGGCTGGACGAGGAGTCGGTCCGCGCGGCCGAAGCCGAGCTCCGGGCCAAGGGGCACGACGTCACCGGAGCCGTCGCGGACGTCACCGACGCCGCGCAGATGCGGGACCTGGTCGCGGCGGCGGCCGACCGGCACGGCGGCCTCGACACGGTGGTGACGTGCGCCGGCATCCAGCGGTACGGCACCGTCGAGGACACCACCGAGGAGCTCTGGGACGAGGTGCTCGGCGTCAACCTCAAGGGCGTCTTCCTCGTCTGCAAGGCGGCCGTCCCCGAGTTGCGGCGGCGCGGCGGCGGGACGATCGTCACGATGTCGTCGGTCCAGGCGTTCGCCTCGCAGGACCGGGTCGCCGCCTACACCGCGAGCAAGTCGGCCATCAACGGGCTCACCCGCGCGATGGCCCTGGACCACGCCGCCGACGGCATCAGGGCGAACGTGGTGTGCCCCGGCTCCGTCGACACCCCGATGCTCCGCTGGGCCGCCGACCTGTTCCGCGGCGACACGAGCCGGGACGACCAGGTCGCCGAGTGGGGCCGGGCCCATCCGCTCGGCCGGGTCGCGCGGGCCGCGGAGGTCGCCGAACTGGTGGCCTTCCTCGCCGGGCCGCGCTCGTCGTTCATCACCGGGGCCGAGCACCGCGTCGACGGCGGCCTGCTCGCCCGCAACCCCGCAGCCCTGCCGGAGGTCTGATGCCCACCCCGTTGGCCACAGCCCGCGTCTTCTTCGACGGACTCTTCACCAGCCCGCGCCTCGACCATCCCGAGGGCGTGGCCGTGCACCCGGTGGACGGCAGCGTCTGGTGCGGCGGCGAGGCCGGGCAGATCTACCGCATCGACCCGGCGGGCACGAAGATCGAGCAGATCGCCACCACCAACGGCTTCGTGCTCGGCATCACCTTCGACCCGACCGCCTCCTATCTGTTCATCTGCGACATCGTCCATCCCGGCGTGTTCAGGCTCGACCTCGCCACCGGCAAGGTGGAGCTGTTCGCGGACGGGGCGGGCGACCATCGCTTCCGCAACCCCAACTACGCGGTGTTCGACGCGCAGGACCGGCTGTACGTCTCCGACAGCCGCCAGCTCGACGAGCCCGGGCCCGCGGTGTTCCGGTACGGGCTGGACGGGGCCGGCGAGGTCTGGGACGAGCGCCCGATGGCGTTCGCGAACGGGCTCGCGCTGGCACCGGACGAGTCGTCCCTCTACGTCGTCGAGTCGTTCCTGCCCGGTGTCACCCGTGTCGAGATCCGCGCCGACGGGAGCCCCGGCGAGCGCAGCACCGTCGTCGAACTGCCCGGCACCGTCCCCGACGGGATCGGCTTCGGTCCCGACGGCCTCCTCTACGTCGCCCTCTACGAGCCCAGCAAGGTGCTGCGCGTCCGACCCGACGGGAATGCCGAGGTGGTCGCCGACGACCCCACCGCCCACCTGCTCTGCCATCCGACCAACCTGGCGTTCAAGGGGACCACGGCGTACGTGGCGAACCTCGGCCGCTGGCACATCACCGCGATCGACCTCTAGACCTCCGTTTTCTCCTTTCCACCCCCCCACAAAGGAGTTCTCGCATGCGTCCCCTGTCCCTTCGCGCTGCCCGGACGGCGGTGGCCTCGGCTCTGCTGGCCACCGTCCTCCTCGCCCCGCCGCCCGCCTCCGCCTCCGCTGCCGCCGCCCCGGTGTGCAACGGCAGCGCGGCCCCGACCTTCGGCACGGCCTCCCCGTACACCTCCCTCAACAGCTCGTTCACCACGTACGGCAACAGCAACGCCCGGCTCGACGACTGGACGGGCGCCGACAGCACCTACTCGGTGAAGCTGCCGGACGGCCGGACGGTCTTCGGCTTCTCCGACACCTTCCTCGGCCAGGTCAACAACGGCACCCGCCCGCTCACCATCGCCGACGGCGGCACCACCCCGTTCCCCAACAACACCTTCGTCGTGCGCACCGCGAGCGGGACGATGACCACCGCGCACGGTGGCACGACGGCCAACCCCACCGCGCTGCTGCCTCCGCGCGACTCCTCGCACCTCTACTGGGCCGCCGACATGACCGTGAACGGCAGTGAGGTGCAGCAGCCCTACCGGGAGTACTGGGTCGGCGGCGCCTGGAACCTCAAGTTCGAGCGCAACGTGCTCGCCCGCTTCGCGACGAGCAACCTCAACCAGCCGGTCTCGGTGACGGACCTGCCGTCCAGCCGGCAGATCATGTGGGGCTCGGCGCTCCTCAGGGACGGCGGCTACACCTACATCTACGGCACCGAGGACCTCGGCACCGCGGGCAAGCACCTCTACATCGCCCGCGTCTCCGGCACCGACCTGCGCGGCACCTGGTACTACCGCACCTCGAGCGGCGACTTCGACTCGACGTCGGAGGCGGCCGCGGTGCGGATGCTGAGCGGCGTGTCGAACGAGTTCAGCGTGTCCAAGCGCGGCAACTTCTACATCCTGCTGACCCAGGACACCAAGGACGCGTTCAGCACCGAGATCGACACCTATCTCTCCTGCTCGCCAGGCGGGCCGTTCACCGACGAGAAGACGGTGTACCGGACGCCCGAGACCGGCGCCGGCAACCCGAACATCTACACCTACAACGCCCACGCCCACGCCTCGATGACGACCTCGAACAACATCGTCGTCTCGTACAACGTCAACAGCCTCGACACCACCGTCGGCACGGAGAACGACAACTACAAGAACGTCAGCATCTACCGCCCGCGGTTCATCAACCTTCCGGTGAGCGGCTGAGAGTGACCGGCTGAGAAAGAGAGAACACCGATGGATCCGGAACTGACCGCCGCCCTCGCCGGGATGCCGTACGTGAGCCTGGCGGATCCCGCCGCGGCGCGGGACGCCATGCGCGCGCTCGTCGAGGCGCTGTCGGAGCCGGTGGCCGATGCCCGGGTCGAGGTCGAGGATCGTGAGATCCCCGGCCCGGCCGGGGCGCCGGTCCCCATCCGGATCTACCGGCCGAGGGACCGGCGGGGGCAGGTCCCGTTCTCCATCCGGGGGGACGACCCCCCAGATCCCCCGGCAACAGAAGCGCCGTCAGCACTCGCTTCGCTCGCACTGCCGGTGCTGGTCTACTTCCACGGCGGCGGCTTCGTCACCGGCGATCTGGAGAACGAGCACGTGCGCTGCCTCGACTTCGCCGGTGAGGTGGGCATCGTGGTCGTCTCCGTCGACTACCGGCTCGCGCCAGAGCATCCGTTCCCCGCCGCGTTCGACGACGGTTACGCGGCGACGGTGTGGGTGCGCGAGAACGCGGCGGAGCTCGGCGCCGACCCCGGCCGGATCGGTGTCGGCGGCGGCAGCGCGGGCGGCGGGCTGGCCGCCGGGATCGCGCTGCGCGCCCGGGACGAGGACGGGCCGCCGCTGGCGTTCCAGCTGCTCATCTATCCCGTGCTGGACGACCGGATGGACACGCCGTCGATGCGCGCCTTCGTCGAGCCGCCGCTGTTCAACCGGGGCGATGTGGCGCACATGTGGCGGCACTACCTCGGCCCGCACCACGGCGAGGCGCCCGTCTACGCGGCCCCGGCGCGCGCCGACGACCTGGCGGGGCTGCCGCCCGCGTACATGCTCGTCGCGGAGGCCGACCCGCTGCGCGACGAGGACCTGGCGTACGCGGTGCGGCTCATCCAGGCCGGAGTGCCGACCGAGCTGCACCACGTGCCGGACGTCTACCACGGGTTCGACGGCGTGCAGTCGGCGGCGGTCGCCCGCGAGGCCCTCGCAGGTCAGCGTGCGGCACTGCGCCGGGGGTTGTCGGTTTCGGGTGCAGGGCCCGGGGATCGTTCGCGATCCCGCACGATCCCTGGACATGCAGTACATCAAGTGATTAGATGACTTAACTTCTTTCCGAGAACGAGGTAGTCGATGGCTCAGGATGTGGCCCGGCCCAGTCTCTCCGACGCGCTCACCGAGCGCGTGCTGGAGCTGATCCGGTCCGGCGGGCTCCGCCCCGGCGACCGGCTGCCCTCGGCCCGGGAGTTGTCCGAGCGCTTCGCCGTGACCACCCCGACGCTGCGCGAGGCGCTGCGCCGGCTGGAGGCCACCGGCGCGGTCCAGATGCGGCACGGCTCGGGCATCTACGTGGGAGCCGACCTCGAACGGGTCGTCATCCCCAATCCCAACGTCCGCGAGCTCCAAGGCGACCAGCTGCTGCAGCTGCTGGACGCGCGGCTGCTCATCGAACCCCCGGTGGCGGCGATGGCCGCCCGCCGGGCCGACCCCTCCGACCTCGCCACCCTCCGGGCGGTCCTCGACCAGGCGGGCTGCCACCTGCACGGCGAGGACGCCGAGCTCGACCAGGCCAACCGGTCGTTCCACCGGGCGACCGCCGCGGCGGCCGGCAACGGCGTGCTCAACGAGGTCGTCGACTCCCTGCTCTCGGTGCACGCCGCCGAGCAGCTGGAGATACTCCGTCTCTTCGACGACCGGTCCCGCGACCACGAGGAGCACCGGGCGATCCTCGGTGCCATCGAGGCGGGCGACGGGCAGCGCGCCGAGGAGCTCATGCGCGCCCACCTGCTGGACGTGAAGAGCGTCATCGAAGCCAGACTCGCCTGACCCCGTTCCACCACCCCCCGTTCCACCCGGGCCGCCCGCCCGCGCAGGGCCGGCGGCTTCACAGCCGACCCTCAGTTCACGCACCGTCCCTTCACCAACCGTCCGTTCCGACTCCTGGCACCCCACCCACCTCTAGGAGGCCCCATGATGCCGTCGATGCGTCTGCGGGTGACCGCGCTCGCGACCGGCGCGGCGATGCTCGCCCTCGCGAGCTGCTCGTCCGGCGATGATTCCGGCGGGTCCAAGTCCGAGCTCAAGCTCTACAACGACAAGGGAGCCTGGTCGCAGTTCTTCGACCAGATGGGGGCCCAGTCGAAGACGGAGATCGGGCTCGGCATGAAGCCGGTGGGCTACACCGACGAGCCCACCTACACCGCGTTCATCAAGGCCTCGTTCCGGACCAAGGTCAAGCCGGACCTGTTCACCTGGTCCACCGGCGGCCGGCTGACCGAGATCGTCAAGCAGAAGCAGGTGGCCGACACCACCGACATCTGGCAGGCGGCGATCAAGAGCGGTGACCTGTCCGCGGATCTCGCCAAGTACTACACGATCGACGGCAAGCAGTACTGCGTCCCGCTGAACACCGCCTACTGGGGCATGTTCTACAACAAGAAGATGTTCGCGAAGTACAAGCTGGAGCCGCCGAAGACCTGGGCGGACCTGGAGAACATCGCGCGGACGCTGAAGTCCAAGGGCGAGACGCCGTTCAACCACACGACGCCGACCTCGCTGTTCTCGTTCGTGTGGTTCGAGCAGCTGCTCGCCGGCACGAACCCTGACCTGTACGAGAAGCTCGGCACCGGCCAGGCGTCCTACACCGACCCGGGCGTCGTGGACGTCATGAAGCGGTGGAAGACGATGATCGACGCCGGGTGGTTCAGCAACCCCGGCGACAAGGCCGACCCCGCCGACCACTTCAAGAGCGGCAAGGCCGCGATGGTCTCCTCGGGCACTTGGTTCAACACCAGCATGACCCAGCGGCAGCTCAAGCTCGGCGAGGACTACGGGTTCTTCTTCATCCCCAACGTCGACCCCGCGCTGCCCAAGACGTCGCTCGTCTTCGAAAGCGGGCCGCTGTGCTCGCTCACCAAGGCGCCCGACAAGGAGGCCAGCACCAAGTTCCTGAAGTGGTGGGTCACCCCCGCCGCCCAGGAGAAGTGGGCCAACTCGCGCGGCGACGTCTCCGGCAACCCGCGGGTGAAGATCGCCCAGCCGGAGCTCGGCAAGATCACGAAGGAGGCGGGCAGCGGGCAGTACCGGCTGGTGCAGCGGTACTTCGAGGCGGCCCCCGCCCCGGTGCTCACCGCCGCCCTGGACGGCCTCAGCGGCTTCACGGTCAAGCCCGACACCTACATGAAGGTGCTGGAGACGATCCAGAAGGCCAACGCGCAGTACTGGAAGACCCAGGGAAACTAGCCCGGGGATGACCGTGCAACATACCTCTTCCACTTCCCCGTCCCGGCCCGCCGCGGCGCGCACCAAGCGCCGCGGCGCCGGGAACGGGGGCCACCGGACCGGCCCGCACCGGCCCGGCGGCGCCTACGCGCTCTTCGGCCGGTTCCGCTACGGCTACGTCACGCCCGCGCTCCTGCTCGTCGCGGTCCTGCTCTACCTGCCGTTCGTCTGGACGGCCTGGCTGAGCCTGACCCGCTACGACGGCCTCGGCTCGCCGGAGTTCATCGGGCTGGACAACTACACCCGCCTGTTCGAGGACGAGGCGCTGATCACCTCGATCCGCAACACCCTGCTGTGGGTGATCGGCACGACGGTGCTCCCGGTCGGGCTGGGCCTGCTGGTCGCGGTGCTCTCGTACGACATCAAGGGCGGCTCGTGGTTCCGCCTGCCGTTCCTGCTGCCGTACGCCCTGTCCGGGGCCGGGCTGGGGCTCGTCTGGGGCTTCATCCTGCAGCCCGAGGGCGTCGCCAACCAGGCGCTGACGTTCCTCGGGATGCCGGGCGGCGACATGTCGTTCCTGAACGACGGCCCGGAGAACACCATCGCCATGTTGCTGGTGTGGACCTGGCAGCAGCTCGGCGTCAACATGCTGCTGTTCGTGGTCGGCCTGCAGTCGATCCCGCGCGCCCCGATCGAGGCCGCCCGGATCGACGGCGCCTCCGGCTGGCGGCTGTTCCGGCACGTGCTCTGGCCGCTGATGCGCCCGCTGACGACCGTGGTGGTCGGGCTGGCGCTGGTGGCGAGCCTCAAGACGTTCGACATCGTCTGGGTGATGACCCAGGGCGGTCCCGGCCGGACCTCGGAGACCCTCGCGGTGACCATGTACCGCGACGTGTTCGTGGCCGACGAGTACGGCTACGGCTCGGCGGTCGCGGTGCTGCTCACGACCGTCACCGGGCTCGCCTCGTACGCCTACATGCGCCGCCAGATCGGGAAGGAGGACGGCTGATGGGCGCCAATCCCGCCAGCGCGATCCTGCGCAGGGCCGTGCTCGCCGGGCTCGGGCTGATCTGGCTGTTCCCGACGTACCTGATCTTGGCGAACGCGTTCCGGCCCGCCGACGAGTACAAGCCGTCCGAGGCGATCAAGCCGTCCGGCAGCTTCGCGCTGTTCGACAACATCTCGGAGGTCTGGGAGCGCACCGACATCGCGCAGAGCCTGTTCAGCACGATGCTCTACGCGCTGGTGTCGCCGGCGCTCGCCGTGCTGCTCGGCGCGCTCGCCGGGTACGCGATCGTGGTGCTGCGGCTGAAGCACGGCTTCGCCTGGTTCATGGTCATCTACGGCGGGTCGATCTTCCCGTTCCAGATGCTGCTGGTGCCCCTGTTCGTCGGCTACAGCAAGACCCCGCTGTACGACTCGCGGCTCGGCATGATCCTGATCCATCTGGCGATCAACATCCCGTTCGCGGCGCTGGTCATGCGCAACTTCTACGGCGGGGTGGCGGCCTCGATCTTCGAGGCCGCGCGGATGGACGGCGCGTCCACGCTGCGCGTCTTCGTGCGGATCTTCCTGCCGGTCTCGTGGCCGGCGCTGGCGGCGGTGTTCATCTTCGAGTTCACCTTCACCTGGAACGACCTGCTGTTCGGCCTGACGCTGACGCAGTCGGAGTCCTCGCGGCCGGTCATGGCGGAGATCGCCGCGTTGACGACCGACGTCTACGCGGGCACGCCCGTGCCGATCGCGCTGGCCGCCGGGCTCGTGGTGTCGCTGCCGACCGTCGTGCTCTTCCTGGTGACCCAGCGCCTGTTCGCGCGGGGTCTCTCGATCGCCCAGCTCTGATCGCTCTTCCACCAGCTCCTTCTAGTCAGCTCTCATTCGTGCAAGGGGAAATATGACGAGCCGTCTGTTGCAGGCCAGTCTCGGATCACCCGACTACGACGGGATCCGGGACGCGCTGCGCCAGGACTCCTCGGTCGAGGTCCTCGCCGTGCGCGGGCTCGCCGTCCGTGCCGCCGTGCTGCCGCTGTTCAGGCGGGACAACGGCGGGCTGCGGCAGGTCGTGCGGATCGACGTGACCGGCGAGGCCAACGCCGGGCTCGATCTCGCTCTGGAAGACGGAGACGGCGCCGGCGTCGCCACGGGACGGACGGACGACGCGGGACGTGCGACCCTGCTCGTCCCGGAGGTCGCCGAGACGCGACGGCTGACGTTGCGGGTGCGCGACGTCACGGGGCTGGTCGGCGCCGCGCCGCTGGACGTCACGCCGCAGCGCAAGTGGAACGTCTTCGTCGTCCACCACTCCCACCTCGACATCGGCTACACCGACACCCAGGGGACGGTGCTCCGGCACCACCTCGACTACCTGGACGCGGCGGTGCGGCTGGCGGACGAGACCGCGGACTGGCCGGACGACGCGCGGTTCCGCTGGTCGGTGGAGTCGTCGATGCCCGCGCTCCGCTGGCTCGCCGCCCGGCCGGACGACATGGTCGCCGACTTCGTGCGGGCCTCCCAGGCGGGCCAGATCGAGGTCACCGCGTTCCCCATGCAGCTGCACACCGAGGCGTGCTCGGCCGAGGAGCTCTACCGCCAGCTGCGGTTCGTCGAGCAGCTGCGTTCGGTGTACGGCATCGACGTGCGGTCGGCGATGCACACCGACATCCCGGGCGCGGTCGTGGGCGTCGTGGACGCGCTCAACGCGGCCGGTGTGCGGTACCTGGCGGCGGCGCACAACTGGGCCGGGCGATCCGTCCCGTACATCACGGGCGGCGACAAGCTCGGCCGGCCGTTCCGCTGGCGGGCCCCGAGCGGCCGCGAGCTGCTGGTGTGGTTCACCGACACCCCGCACGGCATGGCCTACATGGAGGGCAACACCGTCGGCCTGGTCGACGGCTACGACCTGGCCGAAGACCTGCTGCCGCGCTACCTGGGCTCGCTCGCCGACCGTCCCTACCCGTACGGGCCGGGCACGTTCGGCTGGTACGCGGCGCCCGGGCAGGTGGGCGCGGCCAAGGCGCCCGACGTGCTGGACGCGGTGCACCTGCGGGTGCAGGGCGCGCACGCCGACAACGCCGGGCCGTCGATCATGCCCGCCGAGATCGCGCGCCGGTGGAACGAGACGTGGGCGTACCCGCGGCTCCGCATGGCGACCAACGCCGACTTCTTCGAGCACGTCGAGGAGCACCACCTCGACCAGCTGCAGGTTCACGAGGGCGACTGGACGGACTGGTGGGCCGACGGGCTCGGCTCCGGCGCCCGGCCGCTCGGCTACGTCCGGCGGGCCCAGAACGTGCTGCGCTCCGCCGAGACCCTGCACTCCCTCGCCGGGGCGACGGCCGAAGGGGTGGACGAGGCCTACGACAAGGCCGCGCTCTTCGACGAGCACACCTGGGGCGCCGCCAACCCGTGGGAGGACGCCGAGGAGGGCGGCGACTCGGGCGGCCTGCAGTGGACCCGCAAGTCCGCGGTGGGCTACCAGTCGTACGACGACGCCCTCGACCTGCTCCAGGCGGGTTCCCGCCGCTTCGGCGCCACATGGGGACCGGCGGGTGACGCGCTCGCCTCGTTCGTCGTCGTCAACCCGGGCACGTTCGCCCGCACCGACGTGGCGCGGGCGTTCCTGCCCCGCGACGTGGTCGCCGTGGACGTCCCGATCACGCTCGTGGACGCCCGGACGGGCGAGCCCGTGCCGCACCGCGAGGAGGAGGTCGACCCGGACGAGTGGCCCACCCGCCCGATCGGCCGCCATCTGGAGGCGGTCGTCCCGGACGTGCCGGGGCTCGGCCACGTGCGGCTGGACGTGGTCCGCGGTGACGCTCCCGCGCCCGAGCCGATCAATCTTGGTCGCGACGGCGTGATCGAGAACGAGTACTACCGGGTGACCTACGACCTCGCCGAGGGGTACATCAGCTCGATCTTCGACAAGGCCGCGGGCCGCGAGCTGGTGAACGCCGACGCGGCGGCGGGCTTCGGGCAGTACATCTACGACCGGTACGCCACCGCGCCACATTTCAACCACATGTCCGGGCACATGCTCGTTCATGACAAGACACTTCTGGGCGACCGCGCGATCGGCAGGAACGCCGGCGTGGTCAAGTGCGAACGCACGCCCGCCGGAGAACGGCTCGTGGTGGAGCTGACCGGCAAGGGCGTCGACTGGTTGCGGACGACGATCGACCTGTACGCGGGCGTCCCGCGGCTCGATCTCCGCTTCCAGCTCGGAAAGCAGCCGACGGCGGCCAAGGAGGCGGTGTTCTTCGCGTTCCCCCTCGCGGTCAGCGGGCCGCCGTCGGTGTGGGAACTCACGGGAGGCGTCGGCGGCACGCACCTGCCGAGCGTGCCGGGATCCGCGGAGCACATGCGGCCGATCCGGCACTGGACGGCGTTCGAGGACGCCGGCCTGACGGTGGCGTGGGCGACGCTGGAGGCGCCGCTCGTGCAGTTCGGCTCGATTCATATGCCGTACGCGCCGTTCCCGCCGACCCTCGACGTCGAGCCGTCCACGATCTACTCCTGGGCGCTCAACAACATCTGGGACACCAACTTCCCGTCGCAGCAGTCGGGAGAGACCACGTTCCGGTACGCCGTCGCATCGGCCACGGGCGGCGTACCGGGACGTCGGCTGGGCGCGGCGACCGCCGCCGGGCTCACCGACGCCTTCGTCGCGACCCTCGCGACCGGCGAGGACGAGGCGCCCGCCACGGGCGTCTTCGTCTCCGTCGACGACCCGGACGTGCTGGTCACCTCGATCGGCCGGGTGGACGGCGATCTCGTCGTCCGGTTGCAGTCGCTGGCCGACGGGCCGGTGGAGGCCGGCCTTCAGGTGCCCCGGCTCCGCCGGGCCCTGGTCGACTCCGGTCTCGGCCGTGACGTCGAGGAGGCGCCGGTCCGCGACGGCGCCGCGATCGTCCGCCTGCCCGCCTGCGGGATCGTCGCCGTCACGGTGAAGGGGAACCTGTAGTGAAGATCACCGACATCCGGGCCACCACCGTCGCGGTGCCGCTCGAAGCGCCGCTGCTGCACAGCAACGGGGCCCACTGGGGCCGCTTCGTCCGCACGATCGTCGAGGTCGAGGCGGACAACGGGCTCGTCGGGCTGGGCGAGATGGGCGGCGGGGGAGAGAGCGCCGAAGCCGCGTTCCGCGCCCTGGCGCCCTACCTGGAGGGACACGACCCGTTCGAGCTGGAGGCGCTCCGCTTCAAGATCGCCAACCCGACGGCCAGCCTCTACAACAACCGCACGCAGATGCTGGCCGCGATCGAGTTCGCCTGCATCGACCTCATCGGGCAGCACCTCGGCGTCCCCGCGTACGACCTGCTGGGCGGCAAGATCCGGGACACCGTCCCGTTCGCCTCGTACCTCTTCTACCGGTACCCCGGGCCGAAGGCGGCCGAGGTGCGCACGCCCGAGCAGCTCGTCGCGCACGCCCGCGCGCTCAAGGAGGAGCACGGGTTCTCGGTGCACAAGCTCAAGGGCGGGGTGTTCCCGCCCGGCTACGAGCTGGAGTGCTACCTGGCGCTGGCCGAGGCGTTCCCGGATGACCGGCTCCGCTACGACCCGAACGCGGTGCTGAGCATGGACGAGGGCCTCCGCTTCGGCAAGGCCATCGAGCACCTCAACAACGACTACCTCGAAGACCCCGTGCTGGGGCTGGAGGGTCTCCGGCTGGTTCGCGAACGGGTCAACGTTCCCCTCGCGACCAACACCGTCGTGGTCAACTTCGAGCAGCTCGCCGCCAACGTGCTGCGCCGCAGCGCCGACGTGGTGCTGCTCGACACGACGTTCTGGGGCGGCATCCGGGCCTGCGTCAAGGCGGCCGGGGTCTGCGAGACGTTCCAGGTCGGGGTCTCGGTGCACTCGTCGGGCGAGCTGGGCATCCAGCTCGCCACGATGCTGCACCTCGGGGCGGTCCTGCCCAACCTCACCTACGCCGCCGACGCGCACTACCACCACCTCGCCGACGACGTGATCGAGGGAGGCAAGCTGCGCTACGTGGACGGCAGGATCCCCGTGCCGACCGGGCCGGGCCTGGGAGTCCGGTTGGACCGTGACAAGGTCGCGGAGTACGTCGAGCTCTACCGCGAGCTGGGCGGCTATCCGTACGACCGCGACCCGGGGCGGCCCGGCTGGTACCCGCTCGTCCCGAACGAACGGTGGGCGGATCCGACCGTCACGCTCAGCGAGCTCTGAGGCCGGGCAGGCCGGAGGTCAGGCGGGCTCTGAGGTCGGTTGCTCCGGGGTCAGGTGCGCGGGGTGGTGCCGAGCTCCCGGAGGGGCTCGCCGGTCAGGCGGTGGACGGTCCACTCGTCCTGCCGCCCCGCGCCCAGTGACTTGTAGAAGCCGATGGCCGGGGTGTTCCAGTCGAGCACCGACCATTCGACTCGCCCGTATCCCCGTTCCACGGCGATGCGGGCGAGTTCGGTCAGGAGCGCCTTGCCGTAGCCATGCCCGCGCACGTTCGGGCTGACGTAGAGATCCTCCAGGTAGATCCCGTGCTTGCCGAGCCACGTGGAGAACGACAGGAACCAGAGCGCGAAGCCCACGACCTCGCCCTGGTGCTCGGCGACATGCGCGAAGGCCTTCGGCTCGGCCGCGAAGAGGCTGCCGCGCAGATCCTCCTCGGTGGCCTTCACCTCGTGGGCCGCTCGCTCGTAGGTGGCGAGCTCGTGCACGAGCCGCAGGATCGCAGGGACATCGTCAGGAGTCGCAGCCCGAATCATGCCTGACAGGCTAGCGACTCCCGACGAGTCCTTCTTACGGCTTTTTCGGTGTTTCAGCAGGTGGTCACCACTTGGTGGGCTTGTACTTGGTGTACAGCCACTCGTGGAACAGGCGGTCCAGCTGCTTGTGGGAGATCTTCTCGGCGAGTGCGATGAACTGGGCGGTGTTGACGTTGCCGTCCTTGTTCATGCGGGTCCAGGCCTTCAGGAGCGTGAAGAACGCCTTGTCGCCGATGCGCTTGCGGAGGGCGTGCAGGGTCATGCCGCCGCGGTAGTACGGGGTGATGGTGAACATCTGGTCCGCGCCCGGGTCACCGGTCTTGCGGGCCGTCCACATCTCCTTGTAGTACTTCCAGCTCGTCGGCTGGTTGTAGAGGCTGTCGAAGGTGGCCTGGGCGGTCGGGCCACCGTTCTGCTCGTCCCACAGCCACTCGGCGTAGGTGGCGAAGCCCTCATTCAGCCAGATGTCCTTCCAGCGCCGCACGCTCACGCTGTCGCCGAACCACTGGTGGGCCAGCTCGTGCACGATCGTGGCCTGGTCGGGCGAGTAGCCGTAGATCGGGCGGCTCTGCGTCTCCAGGGAGAACGCCACGTCGACGCCGACCCGGATGCCACCGCTGGTGGCGAACGGGTACTTGCCGAAGACCTTCTCCTCCCAGTTCAGGGCCTTGATCGTGCCTTCGTGCAGATTCTTGAGCTCCGACACGCGGTTGGGCGCCACGGCGGTGATGACCGGGGTGCCGCTCTTGGTCTTGCCGCGCTTCACCGTGAACTTGCCGATGGCGAGCATGGCCAGGTAGGTGGCCATGGGGGAGCGCTCGTTCCACACGAACGTGGTCCGGCCGCCCTTGGTGGTCTGCGGGCCGGGGATCCCGTTGGAGAAGACCTGCGTGCCCTTCGGCACGTTCACCCGGTAGGTGAAGGTCGCCTTGTCCTGCGGGTGGTCGCTGCCGGGGAACCAGGTGGACGCGGCGTCCGGCTCGCTGACCACGTACGCGCCGTCGGGCGTCTTGATCCAGCCGAACGTGCCGATGTCCGGGCGGGTGATCGGCTTGGGGGTGCCGCCGTAGACGACGGTCACGGTGAACTTCGCGCCCTTGCGCAGTCCCTTGCGCGGCGTGATGATCAGCTCTTGGCCCTTGCGGGTGTAGCGGGCCGGCTTGCCGTTGACCTTCACGCTCTTCACCTTGAGCTGCTTCAGGTCGAGGTTGAAGCGGCTGAGGTTCTTGGTGGCGCGGGCGCTGACGCGCGCGGTGGCGTTCAGCGCGTTGGTCTTCGGCGCGTAGCTCAGCGCGAGGTCGTAGTGACCGACGTCGTAGCCGCCGTTCCCCTCAGCGGGGTAGTAACTGTCACCGCCGCCCGGCGCGCCCGGGGTGAACCGGGGGCCGGCGGCGGCCGCGGGAAGCGCCGGCGCCAGCGCGCAGGCGGTCGCCGCGGCCGTGACGACGGCGGTGACCCGGGTCCGGATCCTTGGGGGCATGGATCTTCCTTTCGCTGATGAACGCGTCATAGAAGATCACGAGATGCCCCGGCATGTCAGCGATGTCCGGGTGTTTTCGGAGGTTCGCCAGTCCGGTTCCGGACATGCCGCGGGGGCCGTCCGGATCGTCGGACGGCCCCCGCGGGATGGGCGCCGCGCGCCCGCTGGTCGTGCTGCGGGCCGGTCAGGCCTGCTTGGTCTCCCAGAAGATCTTGTCGATCTCGGCGATCTTGCCGAGCAGGTCCTCCGCCACCTTGACGTCCAGGCTGCCCTTGGTGCCGCTCGCGCCGGCGAGCTTGGTGGCCTCGTTGAACAGCTGGTGCAGCTGCGGGTACTTCTCGAAGTGCGGCGGCTTGAAGTAGTCGGTCCAGAGCACCCAGAGGTGCTCCTTGACCAGCTCGGAGCGCTGCTCCTTGATCTGGATCGCCCGGGCCCGGAAGGCCGGGTCCTCGTTGGCGGCGTACTTCTCGATGATCGCCTTGACGGACTCGGCCTCGATGCGTGCCTGCGCCGGGTCATAGACACCGCACGGCAGGTCGCAGTGCGCGGAGACCGTGGTCTTCGGACGCAGAAGGTTGACGAGCACCTGCGTTTCCCTTCCCTCGTATCGGATCATGCTCAGGCCATCGACATTACTCTTGTGGCCTGGCCGGCGTACGGGCAGGGCGCTCGGTCTTTGGCCCTAGGTCCCGACGCCTGGACGGGGAGCGATGATTCGGATTCCGTGGCGCGTGGTCGCGGTGACCGGGGACTCGATGGCGCCCACGCTGCGACCGGGCGATTCGCTGATCGTGCGGCGCGGCGGGCCGGTCGCCGCGGGCGATCTCGTGGTGGCGCGGCATCCCGAACGACCCGGCACGCTGACCGTGAAGCGGGCCACCTTCCGGGACGGCGACGGCTGGTGGCTGGAGAGCGACCACCAGCTGGCACCCGGCCGCCGCGACAGCTGGAACTGGGGCGCGGTGCCCGACGAACTGATCGTCGGACGGGTCGTCGCGTGCTACTGGCCGCCGTCGCGGATCTCGGTCTTCCGCGCGTCGCCCTGAAGCCGGCGCTGGGCGGGCGCGGCGGCGTCGATCGTCGCGCGGGCGCTCGTCCGGGCCGGATGGTGGGCCGCCGCCACGCTGCTCGGGCGCCCGGCGCACCGGTCGGAGCAGTAGCGCTGGGACTTGTTGGCCGTCGTGTCGAAGAAGACGCGGTCACAGCCGTCGGCCCGGCAGATCCCGAGCCGGTCGAGCCCGCGGTCGCTGACCTTGATGGCGAGCCCCATCGCCGCCCACGCCGCGTACCGGTCCTGGATCGAGCCGCCCTCGTTCAGGTGCAGGTGCCAGCGCAGGCCGTCGTGACCGGAGAGCTGCGGATGGACCGGATGCTGCATGAGCAGCGTGTTCAGCTTGTCGATCGCGTCCTCCTCGTCCCCGGCCACCGCGGAGACGAAGATGCCGCGCAACTGGGCGCGGAGTTCGCGCATGGCGTCGAGGTCGCGGTGGGTGAGCCGGCCGCCCAGATGCGGACGGATCACCAGCAGGTCCCGCAGCGCTTCGAGATCACGCAGATGGTCCGCCTGCGAGTCGTGCGTGTTCACGAGTTCGATCGCCAGGTCTGCGTAAGAGGCGAGGTCCACGTTCGCTCCTGACGGAGTCGACCTGATCGGTGAATCGTCAGTGTCATTCCCCCACGTCGAGTATTACACCTCCCGCCAGCACGGAGACAGAAGCGACCTGGGCGGAATATGAAATATTGTGCGGCTCGCGGGCCTGGCGGCCGACAAATTGAGCGTCAAGCGCCGGATATGACGGAGTTTTCATGGGTGTCACGCATCACCCGCACACGATTACGGCCCGTGATCTCCACTGGGAGATCACGGGCCGTAAGAACGGATTCAGTGTCTTCTGGGGGCCCCAGACCCCGCGACGATCCGAGGAACGATCCTCGCTTCGCCGCGGTCGTCCCTCAGATGCGATTGACCCCGTCCACCCGGGCCTGCGCGGCCACGGCCGCGGTGACGGCGGGCGCCACGCGCTCGTCGAAGGGGCTCGGGACGACGTAGTCGGGGGACAGGTCGTCGCCCACGATGCCCGCGATCGCGCCGGCCGCCGCGAGCTTCATGTTCTCGGTGATCGAGTGGGACCGCACCTCGAAGGCGCCCTTGAAGATGCCGGGGAAGGCCAGCACGTTGTTGATCTGGTTGGGGAAGTCGCTGCGTCCCGTCGCGACCACCTTGGCGTGCCGCCGGGCGACCTCCGGGTGCACCTCGGGCGTGGGGTTGGAGAGCGCGAACACGATCGCGTTGCCTGACATCGTGGCGATGCACGACTCGTGCACGGTGCTGCCCGACAGCCCGATGAACACGTCGGCGCCGCGCAGCGCCTCCTCGGTGGAGCCCTTGAGATGCGACCGATTGGTGATCGCGGCGATCTTCTGCTTGATCGGGTTGAGCCCGTCGCGGCCCTCGTGGATGAGGCCCTTGCTGTCCGACAGCGCGATGTCGCCGATGCCGGCGTTGATCAGGATCTGCGAGACCGCGATGCCCGAGGCGCCCGCCCCGGCGACCACGGCGCGCAGGTCCGACAGCGGCTTGCCGATCAGCCGTGCCGCGTTGGTCAGCGCCGCCAGCGCCACGATGGCGGTGCCGTGCTGGTCGTCGTGGAAGACCGGGATGTCGAGCGCCTCCCGCAGCCGGTCCTCGATCTCGAAGCAGCGCGGCGCGCTGATGTCCTCCAGGTTGATGCCGCCGAAGCTCGGCGCCATCGCGATCACGGTGTCGACGATCTCGTCGACGTCCGTGGTGCTCAGCGCGATCGGCACCGAGTCCACCCCGGCGAACTCCTTGAACAGCAGCGACTTGCCCTCCATGACCGGCATGGAGGCGGCCGGGCCGATGTCGCCCAGGCCGAGCACGGCGGTGCCGTCGGTGACGACCGCCACGACCTTGGAGGTCCAGGTGTAGTCGTAGGCCAACTCCGGGTGGTCGGCGATGGCGGTGCACACCCGCGCGACCCCGGGTGTGTACGCGAGGGACAGATCGTCCTTGTCGCGCACCGCGATGGTCGAGCGGACCTCCAGCTTGCCGCCGCGGTGCAGCGGGAAGGCCGGATCGTCGTCATAGGAGAGCGGTTTGGTGGGAATGGGCTCAGCAGCCACAGCGACCCCTGTCAGAGAATTGGGTTTGCGGGCGATGCCGCCGCGTAGGTGCGGTCTGGTGGCCGTCACCGTGTTGGGCATCTCGCGACGTACGGGGGTCACCCGTTGTCCGATTGTGCCACACCTGACCGCGGCGGCCCCTGGACTGTGAGGTGGTGGCCATCACTCCGATCCCACATCGTGATACGAATCTTACGTAGCGCGTTCGTATTACGGTGATCTGCTCAAGCGGCGCTGCTCTGTTGTCCGATTGTTTCGGAGCCTTAATCCAGATCGCGCCTGGTGTAGGCCAAAATGTGCCATTGACCTCCGGATCTGCGAAGATCCACTCAATCGAAACTGGAGGGGGACCCATGATCACTGGTTCTCTGCGCCGTGGCGTCGTCGCGACGGCTGCGCTTGCCCTGACTGGTCTCCTGGCGCTGAGCGCCTGTGGCGAGTCGGCCGACGAGAAGGCCGGCGGAGGCGGCGACAAGGCGGCGACCGGCTTCAAGCCGGTCAAGGCCGGCAAGATCTCGGTCTGCACCAACCTGCCGTACCCGCCCTTCCAGTTCGATCAGGGTGGCAAGACGGTCGGCTTCGACGTCTCCATGATCGACCTGGTGGCCAAGAAGCTCAACGTCACCCAGGAGATCGTCAACATCGACTTCGCGGCGATCAAGGGCGGCTCGGCCCTCAACGCCGGCCGCTGCGACGTCGCCGCCGCAGGCATGACGATCACCGACGAGCGCAAGCAGAGCCTGGACTTCTCCCGGCCCTATTTCCCCGAATACATCACGTTGCTGACCAAGAAGGGCGTCACGGCCAAGAGCCTCGACGACGTCAAGTCGCAGAACCTCAAGCTCGGCGTCCAGGCCGACACCACCAGCCTGGAGATGGCCAAGGGCAAGGGCCTCAAGCCCAAGGAGTACAAGGACTCCGAGAAGCAGCGCCTCGCGCTCGTCTCCGGCCAGATCGACGCCGTCCTCCAGGACACCCCGGTCGTCAACGACTGGCTGAAGAAGACCGACGTCTCCGCCAAGTTCGCCATCGCGGCGGACATCGCCACCGGGGCCCAGTACGGCTTCGCGGTGAAGAAGGGCGGCAACCCGGTCCTGCTCAAGACCATCAACGACACGATCACCGAGACCGTGGGCAGCGGCGAGTGGGCCAAGCTGTACAAGCAGTGGGTCGGTTCCGAGCCGAAGTCCAAGCCCGCAGAGAGCTGATGACGTCGCGATGACGACAACCCTGCAAGAGCCGGGTCCTGCCGGGAAGACCCCCGGCAGGGCCCGGCTCAGCCCCCGCCGCAAACGCCAGGTGACCCTCTACGTCCAGTACACGGTGTTCGTTCTGGTCGTGGCAGGCGTGATCTTCGGGGCCGACTGGGCCGCGATCAACAAGTACTTCCTCGACTTCAGCAAGCTCGACGGCGCGTGGGGACGCCTGTTCGGGACCGCCCTGGTCAACACCGTCCTCTACACCCTGGCCGCCTACGTGGTCGGTCTCGCGGTCGGCCTGATCATCGGCCTCATGCGGCTGTCGTCGGTGCTGCCCTACCGGTGGGCCGCCCTGATCTTCATCGAGATCTTCCGGGGCCTGCCGGCGCTGCTGATCCTGCTGCTGGTCGGTTTCGGCGTGCCGATCGCCTTCCCTGACATGGCCAACCCGCCGGGCGGCGTGTTCTTCAATGTCTCGGTCGGGCTGGGCCTGGTCGCCGCCGCCTACATGGCGGAGACGATCAGAGCGGGCATCCAGGCGGTGCCCAAGGGGCAGCTGGAGGCCGCGCGCTCGCTCGGCATGTCGCGTTTCCGCGCGATGACCTCGATCGTCATCCCGCAGGCCTTCCGCATCGTGATCCCGCCCATGACCAACGAGCTGGTGCTGCTGTTCAAAGACTCCTCGCTGGTCTTCGTGCTCGGTTTCACCGCGGACCAGTACGACCTGACCAAGTTCGGCGAGAGCCTGTCCAACACCGTCGCCAACACCACGCCCTACATCGCCGCCGGCGCCGCGTACCTGGCGATCACGATCCCGCTGGGCTTCCTGGTGCGCCGCCTGGAAGCACGGCAGGCGAAGGCACGGTGACCCGATGACCCACATGGTGGAGATCCGCGACCTGCACAAGTCGTTCGGCGACAACCAGGTGCTCAAGGGCATCGACTTCACCGTCGAGCGCGGCCAGGTCATCTGCATCATCGGCCCGTCCGGCTCGGGAAAGTCGACGCTGCTGCGCTGCGTCAACATGCTGGAGGAGCCGACCGGCGGGAAGGTCTTCGTCGAGGGTGAGGAGATCACGCACCCCGACGTGGACATCGACGCCGCACGTCGCAAGATCGGCATGGTCTTCCAGCAGTTCAACCTGTTTCCGCACCTGAAGGTGCTGGACAACGTCACGATCGCGCAGCGCCGGGTGCTCAAGCGGGGCAAGGGCGACGCGGTGAAGGCCGCCAAGGCCAACCTGGAGCGCGTCGGGCTCGCGGAGAAGGCGAGCAGCTACCCGGCCCAGCTGTCCGGCGGGCAGCAGCAGCGGGTGGCCATCGCCCGCGCCCTGGCCATGGACCCGACGCTGATGCTGTTCGACGAGCCCACCTCGGCGCTCGACCCCGAACTGGTCGGCGACGTGCTCACGGTCATGCGCAAGCTCGCGCAGGACGGCATGACGATGCTCGTGGTCACCCACGAGATGGCCTTCGCCCGCGACGTGGCCGACCACGTCGTGTTCATGGACGGCGGCGTCATCGTCGAGCAGGGCCCGCCGGACCAGGTCATCGGCGATCCGCAGAACGAGCGCACCAAGCTCTTCCTGCGGCGCGTCCTCGACCCCACCCATGTGGAGGTCGGCGAGGTGGCCGACTACGAGCGTCCCCTGGGCCTGTCAGACGGCGAGTCCTCTGGAGGGGTCCCCAATCCCACCGGTTTCTGAAAATCCCAGCAGCGGACGGAACGGTCCGTGCCCCAGCGATGGGGCGCGGACCGTTCCGCTGTCGGGCTGTCGTCAGGAAGCGGCTGCGTTTGTGAGGGCGGGGGTTGGGGTGGCCTGGTCGCCTTGGGAGAGTTGGCCGGGGATCTTTACTTCGGCGTAGACGCCTAGGGTGGCTGCGGTGTGGGTGGTTAGCGTGCGGAGGATGGCTCGGTCTTTGGGGAGGCCTTCTTGCGCGTGGGTGACCATGACGCAGCGGGGGCAGGGGCCGGTGATGTGGATTCGGGCTTGGCCTATGTCGACGGTGCCGGTGGGGTTTTCCTGGCCTTCCAGGACGATGTTGGGGCGGAAGCGGCGGACTTCCCAGGCGCCTTTGGGGTGCCACTCGCGGGCCTTGTGGAGTGAGGCGCGGGTGAGGAGGTGCAGGGGTGACTCGTCTACGAAGCCCTCGTCCGCCTGGAGATGGACTGGGCGGCCTAGCCAGGTGCTCAATATCGTGTCTACGGCCGGGTCTGAGCTGTGCACGCGGATGCCCGTGGGGAGGACGATCTCGACTTCGCCCCAGCGGAGGCGGGCTCGGGCGTGGAGGAGGAGCGGCACGCGTTTGGCGGTGAGGACCTTGTCGCGGGTGTCGATCAGGGCGAAGGCGCGGTCGCCGATGACGCCCCGGGGGCCGAGTCGCAGGTCCGTGACTCGCTGGCCGCCCAGGGACTTCACCGGATAACGCCATAGTTCCGAAATTCTCACGCGTTCGAGTGTGTGAGCGGGCGGGTGGCTTTGTGGAGGTCCAATCGGGCTTCCTTGGACCCGTTGATGTCGGTCTGGGCTTGGGCTAGGCGTCTTACTCCTTCGACCAGGGTCTCGGGCGGATGGACGAACGGGATGCGCAGGTAGTTCTCGAGCGTGCCGCCGACGCCGAAGCGGGGGCCGGCGGGAACCCGTACGCCGCGGGCCGCGGCGGCCTGGGACAGGCGCGTGCTGTCCGGGCCGCCGATGTCGGCCCAGAGGACCAGGCCACCGGCGGGTTCGGTGAAGGACCAGTGGGGGAGTATTTCGCGCAGGGCGTTGACCAGCGTCGCGCGTTGTTCGGTGAGGACGCGGCGGCGGGTGTCGATGAGGTCGTCGTAGCTCTCGAAGATCCGCGTCGCGATGTACTGCTGGACGATCGGGTTGCCCGCGTCCAGGGACTCTCGTACCCGGGACAGGCGGTCGATCAGGGCGGGTGTCGTACGGATCCAGCCGACGCGCAGGCCGCCCCAGCACACCTTGCTCATCGACCCGATGGTGATGACGCGGGACGTGCCGTGCGCGGCGAGGGGGCGGGGCGTTTCGGCGCCGAGTTCGGAGACGGTGTCCTCCACGACGAGCCGGGTGCCCGCCTCGCGTGCGGCCACCGCGATCGCGCGGCGGGCGTGGGCGGGCATCACCTGCCCGGTCGGGTTGTGGAAGTCGGGCATGAGGTAGCCGAGCACCGGGCGTGCCCGGTGCAGGGTCGTGCGGATCATGTCGACGTCCCAGCCGTCGGTTCCGACGGAGACGGCGACGGGGCGTCCGCTGGCGTGTTTGATCGCGTTGTGGACGGTCGGGTGGACCGGGGACTCCATCAGGACGCGGTCGCCATTGGTGACGAGGAGGCGGAGCAGGAGCGTCCACGCCTGCTGGGCGCCGTTGGTCACCATGATCTCTTCGGGCCGGGTCGGCAGGCCCCGGTGGGTGTACCGGTCGGCGATGGCCTGCCGGAGGGGCGGGATGCCGGTCAGGTCGTAGCCCGGCTGGTCGGTGTGCCGGGCGAGTTCGGGCGCCGTCTCCACCATGGCCTGGGTGAACAGCGGCTCCGGCGCGGGCAGGCAGGCCATGGCGAAGTCGATCTCCGCGGGTTCGTGGTCCGGTGCCCAGGTGATGCCGCGCGGGGGGTCCGAACGGGCCGGCAGTGACACGTAGCTGCCGGCACCACGGCGGCTGCAGAGATAGCCCTCGGTGCGCAGCAGGCCGTATGCCGCCGCCACCGAGTTGCGGCTCACGCCCAGATGCTGGGCGAGGACGCGTTCCGCGGGTATGCGGGTGTCGGGATGGAGCCGCCCGTCGGTGATGACGTAGCGGATGGCCGCGGCCAGTTCCTCGTAGATGACTCCTTCGCGCGACCAGGGCCCGAGGACCCTGGCGAGTTGTTCGGCGTTGACGGAGTTAAATGATCGGTTAACTCTCACGTCGTCCCGTTCTTGGGAACCTCGGTGTCTCCCCGCCCCCTTGCGGGGGTCGAGGGCCTCGGACCCGGCAACGATAGTCCGTAACCTTCCGGAAACACAGCTTTGGTGATCGACCGGGGTGCTCGCTCGCTTCGACGTATCAGGTCAGGTGGTGTGCGACCGGATGCGGCCATTGCCTCTTTGATCGATGGGGCCAAGCGTTTCGGATTGGCTCTATGTCCCGCCGCCCCGGCTCCCTGAGGATGCGTATCACGACCTGAAACAGGAAGAACGCAAGGGGAGCACAACGTGGTGAAGCTGGACCGCGAACGCCTGCAGAAACTCGCCGAGGAAAGCATCGAGCGGCAGTTCGAGCGAGTCACCAGAATGCGGGAGTTCCATACCGGAGAATGGACGGACCGGGAGTATTTCGTCCGGCACAAGACCGAGACCGTGCTGCGGATCCGCCTCAACAACGAGGTCGACTCGTACGCGCTGTTCAAGGTGGGTTCCAAGGACGACGCCCTCGCCGCCAAGCTGGCGCAGTACCTGGCCGAGGAGTACGGCCACGAGAACATGTTCACCCGTGACCTCGTCAAGTTCGGGCTCACGCTGGACGAGCTCAACGCCACGCCGGTGTTCCCGTCGACCGCCAAGCTGATGGGTTACCTGCGGCTCGCCGCCGACTCGCGCGGCCCCGCGCCGACCACGGTCTGGGACTGGTTCGTCGAGTGGTACTCCGACCGCTACAACCAGACGATCCTCAACAAGGCCACCGCGGAGTTCGGCAGGGAGTACACGCGCGGCTCGCAGACCCACCTGGACTTCGACGAGGAGCACGACCACGACGAGCTGATGTTCAAGACCGTCTCGCTCGCGGTCGACGGCTTCGGCAGCCCCGAGCAGGCCTACCAGGACCTGGTGACCTACATCGATCTGATCGGCGACTACTTCGCCGAGCTGTACGAGGCGACCGCCGGCCGGCGGGCGGGGGCCGTGCCCGCATTGGCGGGCTGACATCGGCGGATCGGCCGTGGCCGCGGGGGGCGGCCACGGCCGATCTCTTGTTGACATCCAGACGGGGACAAGTGTGAGCACAGCACCAATGACGGGGGCGTCGTCCATGGCTGACGGCGTTCGGCAGGCACTCATCGAGAAGGTGACGGGGGACTCGTTCGCCTGCGTGGCGGCCAAGACCGCCGCGCGGCGCGGCGCCATCGTGCATCGGCACTACGGCGTCATGGGGGACGACGCCACCACGGAGGCGCTGCACGCGGATTTGGCCGGGTTCGCCGCCGGCAAGGACGACATCGATCTTCTGCTGGCGTCCTTCGTGGCGACCTTCGACGGCCCGGCGGAACTGACCGAGGAAGAGTTCGACGAGGTTCTCTGGCACCAGTTGCAGCGCCTTCACGATCTCGATTCGGCGCGATTCGGGTGGTCCGGCCGGGTGGATCCGGACCCTTCCTCGCGCAACTTCGGGTTCAGTGCGGGCGGGCATCCGTTCTTCGTGGTCGGTCTCCATCCGCGATCATCGCGCGTCACCAGACGGTTCGATCGGCCGGCCTTGGCGTTCAATTCGCATGTGCAGTTCGACCGGCTCAAAGAACGAGGAATCTATCCGCGGCTCCAGCGCGAGACGCGTGCACGGGAGATGGCTTTGCAAGGCTCTTTGAATCCCAATCTCGCGGAGTTCGGAGAGGCGTCGGAAGCCTTTCAGTATTCCGGCCTTGCCGTCGACTCCCACTGGAAATGCCCCTTTCGGCCCCACGTCGCCGAGGCGGCGGCTGAGGGGAGCGTCCGATGACGGCGCCATGGGCGGTGGTCACCGGAGCCTCCTCCGGCATCGGCCTGGCCATCGCGGAGCACCTGCTCAAGGACGGCCACCGCGTCGCCGCCTGGGCCCGCCGCGGCGACCGGCTGACCGAGCTGGTGGAACGGTACGGCGCTGAGCAGATCCGCATGTTCCAGGTGGACGTGCGGGACGCGGCGGCGGTCCAGGCGGCGGTCGCCGAGCTGACCCGGGACGGCGCGGAGATCGGCCTGCTCGTCAACAACGCCGGTCTCTCGCTGGGCCTCGGGCCCCTCGACGAGGGCGACACCGGCGACTGGCACACGATGGTGCAGACCAACATCGAGGGCCTGCTCGCCTGCACGCACGCCGTGATGCCGGGCATGCGCGCCGCCGGGCGCGGCCACATCGTCAACATCGGGTCGCTGGCCGCCGAGTTCCCGTTCCTGGGCGGCAACGTCTACGCGGGCACCAAGGCGTTCGTCCACCACCTGACCGCCAACCTGCGGGTCGACCTGCACGGCAGCGGCGTCCGCGTCACCTGCGTGGCCCCCGGGATGGTGCGCAGCGAGTTCGCCGTGGTCCGCTTCGGCGGCGATCAAGAACTCGCCGACGCCCTGTACGAGGGCATCCAGCCGCTCACCCCCGCCGACGTGGCGGACGCGGTGGTCTGGGCGCACCGCTGCCCGCCGAACGTCAACGTCAACCACATCGAGCTCATGTCGCTCGACCAGCCGTACGGCCTCTCCCTGAGCCGGCGAAAGGACGCCCGATGACCGGCCTCGTCAGCTCCTACAACGACTTCGACCCGCTGGAGGAGATCGTCGTCGGGACGGCGAACGCCTACCACCTGCCGCCCGTGGACACCTCCCTCCGGCACTTCTTCCAGCTCGACGACACCGGCGACGGCTCCGACCGCGCGGACGCGGCGCGCCTCGCCCGCGTGATCGAGGAGACCGAAGAGGACCTCGCGGCGTTCACCACCGCCCTCACCGAGCTGGGCGTCCGCGTCCGCAGGCCCGACCCGGCAGGGCTCGGCGAGCGCGTGGCGCAGCCGGGCTGGGAGGCCGAGGCCAACCACGCCCTCATGCCACGCGACTGCCTGCTGGTGGTCGGCTCCACGGTGGTGGAGGCGCCGATGCCGGTGCGCGCCCGTTACGCGGAGACCTTCCCGTACCGGGGCCTGCTCGCCGAGTACTTCGAGGCCGGCGCGCGCTGGCTCGCCGCCCCACGCCCGCGCCTGCCCGAGGACACCTACCTGTTCACGCCGGACGGTCCCGTCCTCGCTGAGAACGAGCCGCTCTTCGACGGCGCCAACGTCATCAGGTGTGGCGCCGACCTGTTCTTCAACGTCAGCAACACGGGCAACCGGCTCGGCGCGCGCTGGCTCGCCCGCGCCGTCGGCGGCGACTTCACCGTCCACGAGATCTCGATCTGCGACGACCATGTCGGCACCACGCTGCACCTGCTGCGGCCCGGCCTCCTCCTCGCGAACGCGGGACGGCTCGGCCCGGACGACATCCCGGCGCCGCTGCGGTCGTGGAAGACGCTCTGGTTCGACGACCCCGCCGACGACGGCTACGGCCTGGACTGGGCACGCGCCTCGACCTGGATCGGGATGAACATCGTGTCGGTGGACCGGGAGACCGTGATCGTCCCCGCCGCGCAGAACGGGCTGGTCCGGCAGTTGGAGAAGGAGGGCCTCACCGTCGTCCCGGTGCCCTACCGCCATGGCCGCACGTTCGGCGGCGGGTTCCACTGCTGCAGTCTCGACGTCCGGCGCCGCGGCTCACTCGAGTCCTACCTGTAGGGGGTGCCGATGATCACGCAGCGGAACATCGATCTCGTACTGAGCCGTGGCGGGCCGGACGTCGTCGACGTGCGGTTCCGGCGCGCCACGGCGGCGGACCTGGACGGCATGTACGAACTGTCCCGGCCCTTCATGGAGTCGGGCGCCCTCATCACCCGGGACCGGGGCTTCTTCGGCGAGCGCGCCGAGGAGTTCTTCGTCCTGGCGGTCGGCGAGACCCTCGCGGGCTGCGCCGGCCTCGGCCGGGTCGGCGACCTCGCCGAGATCTTCAACGTGGCCGTCGCGTCGCGGTGGCAGGGCCTCGGCATGGGCCGGATCCTGCTGGCCTGCCTGATCGGCGCCGCGCGCCGCGCGGGCTTCGCCGAGGTCGTGCTGTTCTCACGCGCGACGACGCGGTGGTTCGCCCGGCAGGGCTTCGTGCCCGCCGATCCGGCCACGCTGCCGGGCGACCGGGTGGCTCTGCTCGACGCGTCCCGCAACTCGACGATGCTGCGCCGCACGATCCCGCCGCTCGGCTCGGGCGAGGCCCTGGAGGCGCTCACGCCGCCGCGCGTCCGGTTCGCGCGGTCCGGCGACGAGTACGAGTGGGACTGGGAGCACGACTCGCTGCTGCGGTTCGCCGAGCACCACGACGTCGAGGTCGACTCGCTGTGCTGGGCCGGAGTCTGCGGCAGCTGCGTCACCGGGCTCAAGCAGGGGTCGGTCGTCTATCACATGGCTCCGGAGGAGGAGCCCGGGAACGGGGAGATCTTGCTGTGCGTCTCGCAGCCCGCGACGGATCTGGTGCTCGACCGATGACGGCGGGGAAACAGGAGGGCCGCGTGCTGGTGGTGGAGCCCACCGCGGCCTGCCGCGGGATCCTGCTCCGCGCGCGGGAGCTGGACCTGGAGACGATCGTCGTCTCCTATGACGCCGGTGACCGGCTGCTGCCCGGCGACGTGCGCGATCTGGCCGACGAGCTGATGATCCTCGACGCCAACGACGAGGGACTGCTGACCGCCGCGGTGCTGGCGCTGCACGAGGAACGGCCGCTGACCGGCATCATCGCGGGCTTCGAGTTCTACGTGGAGATCGTGGCGCGGCTGGCCGGCCGGCTGGGTCTGCCGGGCCTGCCGGTCACGGCGGCCGGCGGGCTGCGCGACAAGGCGCTGATGCGGGCCAAGGCGGCCGCGGCGGGCCTGCGCGTGCCGCGCCTCACCACGGTCTCGTCGGCGGCGGAGCTCGGGGACGCCGCCGCGGCGGTGGGGTTCCCGCTGGTCCTCAAGCCGCGCGACTCGGCGGGCAGCGTGCACGTCTCGCGGGCCGACGACCTGGCCGGGCTCCGGCGGGCGTACGACTGGATGCTCGCCGATCCGCGCACCGACCTGGGGCGTGGCATGGACGGCCGGGCGATCGTGGAGGAGTACCTCGACGGCCCGGAGCTCACCGTCGAGGGGTACGTGGAGTCCGGGACGGGGGACGCGGCGTCCGGTACGCGAGACGCGGCGGCCGGAACGGTCGTGATCGCCTCGGTCACCGGCAAGTTCCTCGGCCCCGAGCCCACGTTCGTCGAGACGGGCCATATCGCCCAGGCCGATCTGCCGCGGGCCACGCGCGACGCGATCGAGTCGTACGTCCGCGACCTGTGCGCGGCGCTCGACCTGACCCTGGGCCCGTTCCACTGCGAGCTGCGGCTCGTGGACGGCGAGCCGGTGCTCATCGAGATCGGGGCGCGGCTGCCCGGCGGCCACATCGTCGACCTCGTCGAGATCGTCACCGGCGTCTCGTTGCCGGCGGTCATGCTGGCCGCCTACACCGGCCTCGATCTCGGCACGGTGGCGCCGCCGCGCGCTCCGCGCGCCAAGTACGCGGGCATCGCGCTGCTGATCGCCCCCGGGGTGGAGACGGCCGGCGCGGTGTCCGGATGGGAGAAGTGGCAGGCAGGCGGCGACATCCTGGAGGCGGAGCTGTACGTGGCGCCGGGTGATCCGGTGCCGCCCCTGGAGGACTTCCGGTCTCGGCTGGGCCACGTCATCTACACGTCCGACTCGCACGCCGAGGCGGTCGCGCGCTTTCACGAGATCACCGCGTCGGTCCACATCCGGCAGGGGGATGACGATGCCTAGATATCTCGTCCTCAACCGGTTCGACGACGAGTTCGGGGAGTACCACCGGTTCGTGCCGTCGAAGGAGCACCGGCTCGCCTACATCACGCTGGAGCACGGCCTGCCGGTCCTCGACACCGCCGCCGCCCTGGAGACGGTGGTCGTGGACGACCTCGCGTTCGAGATCGTGCTGCCGGTGGCCCGCCGCCTCAGTGCCGCCCTCGGCCCGTTCGACGGTGTGGTGGGCCTGTCCGAACGCGACGTGCTGACGGCTGCCCGCCTCCGGGCGGCGCTGGACCTTCCGGGCTGGACGCCGGAGTTCGTCGGCGCCTTCCGCGACAAGGCGCGGATGAAGGAGATCATCGGCGCGGCGGGCCTGCCCGTGCCCCGGTTCCGGACGCTCGACGCCACCACGACCGCGGCCGAGGTGATCGCCGAGTTCGGCCTGCCGGTCATCGTCAAGCCGCGCGACGGCGCGGGCTCCAAGGGCGTGGTGCTGGCCCGCACCGCGGCCGTGCTGGCGGAGGCGCTGGCGGGAGTGCCGGCCACCGCCGATCCGGGCGGGTACGAGTGCGAGGAGTACGTGGCGGGCGACATCTTCCACGTCGACGGCATCCGGCGCGGCGGGCTCTTCCATTTCGTGAGCGCGTCGGTCTACGTCAACACCTGCCTGGACTTCATGGACGGCGTCCCGCTCGGGTCCCTGCTGCTGGACGACGGCGGCCAGCGCGACCGGCTGATCGCCTTCGCGTCGGGGTGCCTGGACGCCCTGGGGCTCCAGGACGGCCCGTTCCATCTGGAGGTCTTCGGGCGGCCGGACGGCGAGCTGGTCTTCCTGGAGATCGGGTTGCGGCCGGGCGGCGCCGAGGTCGCGTTCGTCCACCGCGACCTGTTCGGAATCGACCTGTTCGGCGAGGCGTTCCGGGCGACGCTCGGCCTGCCGCCGCTCACCCCCCGCGAGGCGTTCCGCCCGACCGGGTCCGGCGGCTGGGTCAGCGTGCCCGAGCCGAGGCCGCTGCCGAGCCGCGTCCTGTCGCGTACCCCGCTGGCGGGCGTCGTGCCGGAGGTGTACGCGGAGGTCCTCCCGGACATCGGCGCGATCTTCGACGGCGGCGGCGGATACGACCACATCGGCGGCCGGTTCCGGCTGCGCGGCACCGGCCAGGAGGCCGTGCGGCGCGCCGTGCTGGAGGTCATGGCGCGGTACGAGCTGATCGCCGAACCCATCGGCCGCGCCGGCTGCGGGACGTGGTCGCGGGTCGCCGCGCACGGCGCGAGGTGTGACTGAAATGGCGGATCGGGTCGCGGCGGCGTTCAACGAGCGGGCGGGCTCGCGGGGAAGCGGGCTGCCCGGCCTCACCGAGCGCCTCGAAAAACATCCCACGCTGGAGCGCTGGCCCGGCGAATACCTGGCCAGGCCGCTCTTCCTCGGCCGCCGGGAGGTCCGGGCCTTCGCCGACGACCTCCAGAAACTCGCCGGGCTGCTCTTCAGCCTGCCGGAGCGACTGTTCGACGGCGACATGGACCGGTTCTGCGAGGCCGTGCGCGTCACGGGCGAGCGGGCCGCGCTGATGCGCCGTCTGGGAGCCGACACCGCGCCGGTCTGCGGGCGCGCCGACGTCTACCACGACGGCACGTCCATGAAGCTCCTGGAGTTCGGGACGGGGAGCGAGCTCGGAGGCTGGGACCGTGCGGGGGAGATGTGCCGGTGCCTGCTCGGGGACGCGGAGTTCGCCGCGTTCGCCGACGAGCACGGGCTCGGTTACACCCACCACGGTCGCTACCTGGCCGGGTTGCTCCGTCAGCTCGGCGCCACCGTCGCGCCTGGCCGCGACCCGGTAGTGGCACTGCTGGAAGGGCCCGGCGCGCTGGCAGGCTGTCACAGCTGGCGCGTGCTTCAGGACCAGATGCGCTGGCTCGGGCTCGACTTCCACCTCGGCGAGGTGACCGAACTCTCCGAACGCGGCGGGCGGCTCTGCCTTCGCGGCATGCCCATCGACGTCGTGTACCGCGGCTTCGAAGCCGACCAGCTCGCCGGTGACCTCGACGCGATCGCGCACGCGGAGCTGGTCTTCCGGGCGCACGAGGCCGGGACCGCGGTCCTGTGGACACCGCTGGAAAGCAACATCTTCTGCGAGAAGACCTGCATGGCGCTGATGTCCGAACCCCGCCACCGGGACCGGTTCACCTCCCGGGAGCGGGCGCTCGTCGACCGCGTGCTGCCCTGGACGCGGGTGCTGGACGCCGGCGCGTTCCGAGCCGATCCCGATCTCGTCGAGGAGTGCCGGCACCGCCGCCCGAACCTGATCGTCAAGCCCAACGGGCGGTACGGCGGGTACGGGGTGGTCCCCGGCTGGAAGGTCGCCGACGCCGACTGGCTGGCGCTGCTGCGGGACAAGGCCGCGGACGGATGCGTCGTCCAGGAACGCGTCGTCCCCCGCGCCGAAGCCGTGATCGACCCCGTCACCGGCGCGGCCGAGCCCTGGCACGCGGTCTACGGGTTCTTCTACACCCCGCTGGGCCACGCGGGCCTTGAGGCGCGCGCCCTCCCGGCGGCGGAGAGCGCCGTCATCGGCATCAGCGGCAACGCCCGGACCCGCTCCGCCGCGGTCTACCACCATGATCAGAGAGACGAGACGCCGTGAGCACCAGTGAACTGACACCGACGCCGTCGCGGCCGGCCCTGGAGGACACGACCAGGCGCAGTGCGTTCCGCTACCTGTGGTCGGCGAGCCTCATCTCCACGGTCGGCGACGGTGTGCTGCTGGCCGCGCTGCCCCTGATGGCCGCGGCCCTGACGAAGGACCCGCGGCTGGTCGCCGGGGTGGCCTTCGCCGGGCGGTTGCCGTGGCTGGTGCTGGCGCTGTTCGGCGGCGTGCTCGTCGACAGGGCCGACCGCCGCCGGCTGATGATCGGGACGCAGCTCGGCCAGCTGTCGCTGGTGACCCTGATCGCCCTGATCGCCACGCTGAACCTTTCCGAGATCTGGATGATCTACATCTTCGCGTTCGGCATCGGCTGCGGGGACATCCTGTTCACCGGCGCCAGCCAGGCGATCGTCCCCACCCTCGTCCGCCCCGACGGGCTGGAGCGGGCCAACGGCCGGCTCATCGGGGCGGAGTCGGTGTCGCGCGAGTTCCTCGGGCCGCCGCTGGGCGCGGCCCTGTTCGCGTTCGCGTTGCCGACGCCGTTCTGGGTGGACGCGGTGACCTTCCTGGTCTCCATCATGTTGCTCGCTCAGATCCCGGCCCCGGCGCGAGCCGTCGAACCGATCGAACCGGCCGCGGTGCCGGCGCGGCGCGGCGTGTTCGCCGAGATCGGCGAGGGACTGCGCTGGCTGGCCCGGGCACGGCTGCCGCGGGCCCTGACCCTCATCGCCGCCGCGGGCAACTTCGGCGAGGCGATGGCCCTGTCGTTGCTGGTGCTCTTCGCCCACGACGTGCTGGGCCTCGGCGACGTCGGCTTCGGTCTGCTGCTGGCCGCCATGGCGGCGGGCGGGGTGCTCGGCAGCCTCGTCAGCGGCTGGGTGGTCGCGCGGTTCGGCGCCCGCGAGGTCGCCATCGCGGTCCAGGTCATCAGCCCGAGCGCCTGGCTGGCGATCGGCGTCCTCGGCCGGAACGCCCTGGTCGTCGTCGCCCTGTTCACCGTGTTCTCGATCGCCCTGGCGATGTGGAACGTCGTGTCGGTGTCGGTCCGGCAGCGGCTCATTCCCAACGAGCTGATGGGCCGGGTGACCAGCGCGGGACGGATGCTGGCCTACGGGGCGACGCCGCTGGGCGCGCTCGCGGGCGGCTTCGTGGCCGGCGAGTTCGGTCTGGTCGCGCCCTGGCTGGTCGGCGGCGCCCTGTCGCTGCTGGTGGCGATCGCCTCGTTCCCGGTGCTGCGGCGCTGGGACGGGTGACGGGCCGGACGCGCCCCGCGATCTAGCGCGTGTGTAGGGTGCGGGGCATGTTCGCTGTCACGGCTTCGCAGTTCGACGCAGACAATCCCCTGACCGGCCTGACCCTGGGCGAGCGGCCCGATCCGGTGGCGCCCGAGGGCTGGACGACGGTCACGGTGAAGGCGACCGCGCTCAACCATCACGACCTGTGGTCGCTGAAGGGCGTGGGGCTCCGCGCGGAGCAGCTCCCGATCGTCCTCGGCTGCGACGCGGCCGGGGTGGACGAGGACGGGAACGAGGTCATCGTGCACGCGGTGATCGGCGACCCGGACCGCGGTGGCGGCGACGAGACGCTCGACCCCAAGCGCTCGCTGCTCTCGGAGTCCCACGACGGCACGTTCGCCGAGAAGGTCGCCGTGCCGCGGCGCAACCTCGTGCCCAAGCCGGCGGAGCTGTCCTTCGAGGAGGCCGCCTGCCTGCCGACCGCCTGGCTCACCGCGTACCGCATGCTGTTCGACAAGGCGGACCTGCCGCCCGGCTCGACCGTGCTGGTCCAGGGCGCGGGCGGCGGCGTCGCCACCGCGCTGATCGCGCTGGGCGCCGCGGCGGGCTACCGCGTGTGGGTCACCAGCCGGAGCGAGGGCAAGCGCAAGCGGGCCCTGGAGCTGGGCGCGGACGAGGCGTTCGAGCCCGGCGCGCGGCTGCCCGAACGGGTCGACGCGGTCATGGAGACCGTCGGCGAGGCCACCTGGTCGCACTCGCTGAAGTCGCTCCGGCCGGGCGGGCGGATCGTGGTCTCCGGCGCGACCAGCGGCGCGGTACCGCCAGCGGAGCTGAACCGGGTGTTCTTCCTGCAGCTGTCGGTCGCCGGCTCGACGATGGGCACGCGCGACCAACTGGAACGGCTGGCCCGGTTCCTGGTCAAGAGCGGCGTCCGGCCGCGGATCGACCGGGTGCTGCCGCTGGCGCGGGCGGCCGAGGGGTTCGCGGCGATGGCCGAGGGCGAGCTCTTCGGCAAGATCGTCTTCACCCCGTAGCGGGTCAGTCTTCGCGGCGCAGGAACTCGTCCTTGATCCGGTCGCGGGTCTCGTCAAGGAGCGCCTGGACGGCGACGAGGTCGTCGTCGTTCAGGTGGGCCTTCTTGGCGCTCTTGCGCACGTCCTCGACGAACTTGCGCAGCAGGCGCTCCAGCCTGAGGCGGGCGATGTCGTCCTTGGAACCGGTCGCGGTCTTCCACGCGTCGTCCCAGTTCTGACGCCACTCCTCCATCCAGGTCTGCTTCTGCTCGCGCCAGTGGTCCCTTTGGCGGCGCCACTCGTCGCGCTGGCGGTCGGTGGTCTCCTTCCAGGCGTCCTTGGACGTGGCCCTGGAATGGTCGCGCATGTCACGCGCGGCCTGGGTAAGCTCCTCGCGCAGCGACCGGACGGTCTGGCGGACGTCCTGCTGAACCTCGCGGGCGAACTCCTGGGCGGAGGCGGAGATCTCCTCTTCCAGCTCGGCCAGCTCGTCCATCCGCCGTTCGAGCTCGGCGCGGCCCTTGTCGGTCAGCGAGTAGACCTTCTTGCCCTTGATGAGCTCATGGCTGACCAGGCCCTCGGACTCCAGCCTGGCCAGGCGCGGGTAGATGGTGCCGGGGGAGGGGGAGTAGACCCCGAGGAACCGGTCCTGGAGCAGGCGGATGACCTCGTAGCCGTGCCGCGGACTCTCCTCCAGCAGCTTGAGCAGGTACAACCGGAGGCGGCCGTGGCCGAAGACGGGGCTCAACTCAGTTCTCCATTCCGGATGCGTCGATCTCCGGGGCGTCGTCCTCATGCCGGCTGAGGAGGGTGACGCCGCCCGAGACCGTGGTGACCGACAGCCTGCCGGAGCCGTCCCCGATCGTGCCGCCCAGGCTCCGGCCGACGGGCCGGTCCTGCCGGTCGAGGCCGGGGAAGGAGGTGTCGATCGGGCCGGCCGCCGAGTTGAGATTGACCTCGGCGGAGATCGAGTCGGGGACCCGGAGCGTCACCTCGCCGGTGACGGTGTTGACCTCGACCCGGCTCGTCCCGGCCAGATCGACGTCGGCGGCGATCCGGCCGCTGACCGTGCGGGCCGCGAGCCGGTCGATCGAGCCGCCGGCCAGGGCCAGATCGCCGGAGACGGAGGTGAACGCGACCTTGCCGTCCAGGCCCTGCGCCTCGATCGCGCCCGACACGGTGTTGGCGTCGATGTCGCCGACGACCCCGTCGAGGGTGACGTCGCCGGTGGCGCTCTTGATCGAGGCACGGGCGGTCAGCCCGGCGATCACCGCGTCGGCGGAGACCAGGTTGATGGTGACGGGGCACTCGCGGGGGACCGTCACGGTGATGTCGGCCCGCACCTTCTGGCGTTGCAGCCAGCCGAGCATGCCCTCCCAGATCCGTTCATGGGTGACGCTCAGCATGCCCGCCTCGTGCGTGATCACCAGGGGCGGCCCGTCGATCGCGGCGATCTGGATCGAGGGCCGGTCGCCGGAGGCCAGTACCGAGATGCTCCCGGCGATCAGCGTCGCCTTCAGCGCGACCACGCCGTCGAAGTCGAGGGTGGCCGGTTCTTCGATCGTCCAACGCGACATCGCGTCTCGCCTTTCGTCCGAACGCGTCGATCACGGGGGAAGTGTCCACGAGACCGGAGTCCGCCTACCAGTAAACACGATATGTCGCGTTCACCCAAAGTCAAGACATGTCGCGTCCAGCCGTCACTCGTCGTCCTCGTCGTCCAGCCGGGCCAGCCAGGTCGCCAGCCGTTCGACCGGCGTCTCGAACTCGGGGTTGAGGTCGACGAACTCGCGCAGCCGGTCGGCCAGCCAGACCAGGCTGACCTCCTCCTGGCCCCGCCGCTCGACCAGCTCCTCGATCCCCCGATCGGTGAAGTACATGAGGTGATTCTCTCTCGCGTCGTCGGTGCCCGACGGGCGAGGGCCCCGGCGCGACGGTGCGCGGCCGGGGCCCTCGATCCTTCGGGCTTGCTAGTCCTTCTTGCCGAAGAGGCGGCCCAGGAGGGCCTCCTGCTCGGCTTGGTGGAGCTTGGCCGAGCCCACCGCGGGCGAGGACGAGGCCGGGCGGGAGATCCGCTTGAGCACGCGCCCCTCCAGATGCGGCTGGAGCTTGAGCGCGAAGAACGGCCACGCGCCCATGTTGGCCGGCTCGTCCTGGACGTAGATGACCTCGGCGTCGGCCGGGTACTTGGCCAGCTCCGCCTTGATCTCGTCGATCGGCGGCGGGTAGAGGCGCTCCAGCCGGACCACGGCGGTGTCGGTCGCGCCGGCGGCCTTACGGGCGTTCACCGCGTCGTAGTAGATCTTGCCGGTGGTGAGCACCACGCGCCTGACGGCGGACGCCTCGATCGCCGGGTCGCTCTCCGGGATGACCGGGAGGAACGCGCCGCCGGTGATCTGCTCGACCGACGAGGTCGCCGCCTTGAGCCGCAGCAGCGACTTGGGCGTGAAGACGATCAGCGGCTTGCGGCGGCCGGACACCACCTGCCAGCGCAGCAGGTGGAAGTAGTTGGCCGGTGTCGTCGGGTAGACCACGGTCATGTTGTCCTGGGCACAGAGCTGCAGGTAGCGCTCGATGCGGGCGGACGAGTGGTCGGGGCCCTGGCCCTCGTAGCCGTGCGGCAGCAGCAGGACCACGCCGGAGCGCTGGCCCCACTTCTGCTCGCCGGACGAGATGTACTCGTCGACGATCGACTGGGCGCCGTTGGCGAAGTCGCCGAACTGGGCCTCCCACGCCACCAGCGCGTCCGGCCGGGTCATCGAGTAGCCGTACTCGAAGCCCATCGCCGCGTACTCGCTGAGCAGCGAGTCGTGCACGTAGAACTTCGAGATGCCCTGGCCGAACTGGCGGAGCGGGGTGTACTCCTCGCCCGTCTTGCGGTCGACGAGCACCGCGTGCCGCTGGCCGAACGTGCCGCGCCGGGTGTCCTGCCCGACCAGCCGCACCGGGTGGCCGTCGATGAGCAGCGAGCCCATCGCCAGCAGCTCGCCGGTCGCCCAGTCGATCGCGTCGTCCTCGATGGACTGCACGCGGCGCTGCACGATCGGCTGGAGCCGCGGGTGGACGGTGAAGCCCTCCGGCAGGCTGACCTGCGTCTCGATGATCCGCTTGACGACCTCCTGCGGGATCGCCGTGCCCGCCGAGGCGTGGTCGATCGGGATGCGCTCCTCGACGTCGGGCTTGACGACCGAGCCGGGCGCGGGCGGCTGCTTGACCGCCTCGCGGGTCTCGGTGAAGGCGCGTTCGAGCTGCTCCTGGTAGTCGCGGAGCGCGGCCTCGGCCTCTTCGACCGTGATGTCGCCACGGCCGATCAGCGCCTCGGTGTAGAGCTTGCGCACCGACCGCTTGGCGTCGATCAGGTCGTACATCAGCGGCTGGGTGAACGAGGGGTTCTCGCCCTCGTTGTGGCCCCGGCGCCGGTAGCAGACCATGTCGACGACGACGTCCTTCTTGAACGTCTGGCGGTACTCGAACGCCAGCCGCGCGACCCGGGCGCAGGCCTCGGGGTCGTCGCCGTTCACGTGGAAGATCGGCGCCTGGATCATCCGGGCCACGTCGGTGGCGTAGACGCTGGAGCGCGAGTACTCCGGCGCGGTGGTGAAGCCCACCTGGTTGTTGATGATCACGTGCACGGTGCCGCCGGTGCGGTAGCCGCGCAGCTGCGACAGGTTGAGGGTCTCGGCCACCACGCCCTGCCCGGCGAACGCGGCGTCGCCGTGGATCAGGACCGGCAGCACGGTGAAGCCCGCCTCGCCGACGTCCAGGATGTCCTGCTTGGCGCGGACGACGCCCTCCAGCACCGGGTCGACCGTCTCCAGGTGGGAGGGGTTGGCGACCAGCTCGGTGCGGATCTTGGAGCCGTCGTCGGCGACGAAGTCGCCCTCGGCGCCCAGGTGGTACTTCACGTCGCCGGAGCCCTGCGCGCTGCGCGGGTCGAGGTTGCCCTCGAACTCGCCGAAGATCTGCGCGTAGGACTTGCCGACGATGTTGGCCAGCACGTTGAGCCGGCCGCGGTGCGCCATGCCGATGACGACCTCGTCGAGGTTCGCCTTGGCGGCGGAGGAGATCACCGAGTCGAGCAGCGGGATGACGGACTCGCCGCCCTCCAGCGAGAACCGCTTCTGGCCGACGAACTTCGTCTGCAGGAACGTCTCGAACGCCTCGGCGCTGTTGAGGCGGCGCAGCACGTGCAACTGCTCGTCGCGCGACGGCTTCTCGTGGGGGACCTCGACGCGTTCCTGGATCCAGGCGCGCTCCTCAGGGTCCTGCATGTGCATGTACTCGATGCCGACCGTGCGGCAGTAGGCCATGCGCAGCACGCCGAGAATGTCGCGCAGCTTCATGGTCGGCTCGCCGCCGAACCCGCCGGTCGCGAACTCGCGCTCGAGGTCCCACAGGGTGAGGCCGTGCTTGAGGATGTCGAGGTCGGGGTGGCGGCGCTGCTTGTACTCCAGCGGGTCGGTGTCGGCCATCAGGTGGCCGCGGACCCGGTAGGCGTGGATCAGCTCGTGGACACGCGCGACCTTGGCGACGTCGTCCTCATGGCTGGCCGAGATGTCCTTGACCCAGCGCACCGGCTCGTACGGGATGCGCAGCGCCTCGAAGATGTCGTCGTAGAAGCCCTCTTCGCCCAGCAGCAGCTGGTGGATGCGGCGGAGGAAGTCACCGGACTGCGCGCCCTGGATGATGCGGTGGTCGTACGTGGAGGTCAGCGTCATGATCTTGCTGATCCCCATGCGCGCCACGGCCTCGTCGGAGGCGCCGGCGAACTCGGCCGGGTACTCCATGGCGCCCACGCCGATGATCGTGCCCTGGCCCGGCATCAGGCGCGGCACCGAGTGCACGGTGCCGATCGTGCCGGGGTTGGTCAGGCTGATCGTGGTGCCCTGGAAGTCGTCCAGGGTGAGCTTGTTGTTGCGCGCCTTGCGGACGATCTCCTCGTAGGCCGCCCAGAACTGGCGGAAGTCGAGGGTGTCGGCGGCCTTGATGCTCGGCACCACCAGCTGGCGCTGGCCGTCGCCCTTCTGCAGGTCGATCGCCAGGCCGAAGTTGACGTGCTCGGGCTTGACCAGCACCGGCTTGCCATCGACCTCGGTGTACGCGGCGTTCATCTCCGGCATCGAGGCCAGCGCCTTGACGATGGCGTAGCCGATCAGGTGCGTGAACGACACCTTGCCGCCGCGGCCGCGCTTGAGGTGGTTGTTGATCACAATGCGGTTGTCGATCAACAGCTTGGCCGGCACGGCCCGCACGCTCGTCGCGGTCGGGACCGTGAGGCTGGCCTCCATGTTGGTGGCCGTCCGGGCGGCCACGCCGCGCAGCCGGACCTCCTCGGCGCCGGCGGGCACCGGGGGCGGCGCGGGCTTGCTCGCGGCCGGCTGTGCCGCCGGCTTCGCGTCAGGCTTCGAGTCGGCCTTGGCCGGCGCCTTCGCCGCGGGGGCGGGCTTGGCCGGGGCCGGTGTCGGCGGTGCTGTCGGCGGGGCGGCTGCCGTGCCGTTGGCAGCCCGTGGTGCCCCCGGAGAGGCGGAACGGGAGGCCTGCCCGTCGGTGGCCGGGGTCACTCCCGGAGTCGCGGACGGCCGGGTGTCCGGCTGGTAGTCCGCGAAGAAATTCCACCAGGCTTCGTCAACGGAGTTCGGGTCTTCGAGGTACTTCTGGTACAGCTCGTCGACCAGCCACTCGTTGGCGCCGAAATCTGTGTGCTTGGGGTCGGCACTTGTATGCGACGACTCTGTCGACACGGCGGAGATCGCCCTCTTCCGCAGCTCGCAGGTGAGTTCTGAGACGAGTCAAGGCTACTCGCACTTGTGTGTCGCAGATGCAAGCGGTGCGCCTTCCACCGCCCGCCACACCCCAATCCGGCCGATCTTGCCCAGTTCCGGGTGCCGGTTTCGTCAAGATCGGCCGGTGCGGAGAACGCGCCGCGGACGCCAGGGTGTCAGCCGCTCAGAAGGCCGCCGAGGCCGCCCTTGCCGCCCTCGCCGATCACGGGCGGGCCCTCGCTCGCCTGGACGAGCACGAAGCCCTGGCCCTGGTAGGCCAGCTGCATGGCCTCGCCGCTGCCGCGCCCGATCAGCGCGCCGGCCTTGAACGTGCGGTTGACGCCCACCTGGAGGCTGGTGCTCCAGGCGATCGCGGACTGGCCGTCGGCGAACGTCGGGGCCCGGCCGCAGTCGAGCATCACCGGCGTGCCGTGGCTGGTCAGCGCCACCCAGCCGGTGCCCGTCAGGGTGGTGTTGAACAGCCCGCCGGCCGCGACGCCCGCGCCCTGCACCCGCTGGATGTCCCACTGGAGCTGGGGGTCGAACGCGAGGATGTTGGTGCCGTTGACGGTGATCCCGTCGTTGTCCAGGTAGAACAGGTGGATGTCGTCGGCGTTGTTGGCGGTGAAGAGCAGGCCCTGCCCGCGCACCCGCATCAGCGGGACGCCCTCGCCGGTGACGGCCTTCTTGAGGAACTTGCCCATTCCTCCCGAGCCCTCGTAGTCGAACTCCATCTGGCCCTGGAAGGCCACCATGGAGCCCTGGCGGGCGAGGACCTCGCCGTTCAGGTGCACCCGGAGCATCTTGGAATTCTGCAGGGTGAAGTGACCGGGGACCTGCCCCTGCTCCAGGTTGCCGAAGAACTGACTGCGCAGCATCGGAGGGCCTTTCTCGTCTCTCAGGAGAATGTTCGTCAGTGAAGCCCGCCAGCATAGTGGCGGGTCAGCCCGGGTCTTGGTCCGACCGAGCCCGAACCGTCCGAAGTAATGGACGCCCGGAGCAATCCAGACGGTTCCCGCCGACGAATCACCCTTGTGATGCGCACGGATCGGGTGATCGCCGAACGCTACCGTCTGCTGGCCGAACTCGGCCGGGGCGGTATGGGAATCGTATGGCGGGCGGAGGACACTGTCCTCGGCAGGGAGGTCGCCGTCAAGGAGGTGATGAGCCCCTCCGACGACGCGGCGCGCCGGGCCGTCCGCGAGGCGCGGTCGGCCGCCCGGCTGTCGCATCCGTCCGTCGTCAAGGTCTTCGACGTGGTCGAGGAGGACGGGCGGCCCTGGGTGGTGATGGAGTACGTCGAGGCGCGTTCGCTGCAGGACGTGATCAAGCAGGACGGCCCGCTGCCGCCGGAGCGGGTGGCCCGGGTCGGCCGCCAGCTCCTGTCCGCGCTGGGCGCCGCGCACCGGGTGGGCATCCTGCACCGCGACGTCAAGCCGGGGAACGTCCTGCTGGCCAAGGGCGACCGAGCCGTCCTCAGCGACTTCGGCATCGCGGTCATCGAGGGCGACGTCACCCTGACCCAGGCCGGCGGAGTGCTCGGCTCGCCGGCCTACATCGCGCCCGAACGGTTCCTGGGCGAGCGTGCGCTGCCCGCCTCCGACCTGTGGGCGCTGGGCGCGACGCTGTACGCGGCCACATTCGGCCGCCCGCCCTTCCACCGCGACGATCCGGTGGCGGTGTTCGGCGCCGTCCTCAACGAGGAGGCGACCATCCCGCCCCAGGCGCAGGCCCTCCGGCCCGTCCTCGAAGGCCTGCTCCGCAAGGACCCCCGGGAGCGCATGCCGATCGGGGTGGCCGAGGCCGTTCTCCTGGCGATCAGTGAGGATCGCCTTCCACAGCCGCCGCCGGTGGTCCCTCCCCAGGCCACCGGCGGCGGCATCGACGACGCGGCCGTCGCGGCGGAGTGGCCCACGGCCGCGGCGGCCGGGTCGCCCGTGGCGGAGTGGCCCGGAGGCGCAGGGACGACGGCGTTGCCCGTGCCGCCGGAACGGGACGACGAGCTCCGCTGGCGGCTGGGCGGAGTCATGGCCTACGTGGGCATGGCGCTTCTGCTGCTGGGGTCTCTCTTCATCTTGCTCAGCTCGATGTGAGCGCGTCGCGGCCGTGGGGTTCGGTCCAGTCGACCAGCGGCCCCTTGGGGACGACGCCGGACGGATTGATGTTGCCCTGGGTCATGTAGTAGTGCCGCTTGATCTGGTCGAAATCGGTCGTGTCGCCGAAAGCGGGCTGCTGGTAGAGGTCCCGCGCGTACGCCCAGAGGTTGGGGTAGTCCGTCAACCGCCGCAGGTTGCATTTGAAATGGCCGTGGTAGACCGCGTCGAACCGGGCCAGCGTGGGATAGAGGCGGACGTCTGCTTCGGTGACCCGGTCGCCGAAGAGGTAGCGGTGGGCGCCGAGACGCTCCTCCAGCCGGTCGAGCGTGGCGAAGAGGGCGTCCACGGCCTCCTCGTACGCGCCCTGCCCGGTGGCGAAGCCCGCGCGGTAGACGCCGTTGTTGACCGTGGCGTAGATCAGCTCGTTCAGCTCGTCGATGCCGGCCCGCAGCTCCACCGGATAGAGATCGGGCGCGCCGGTGGGGTGGTAGTCGGTGAACTGCGTCTCGAACATGGTCGTGATCGCCGGGAAGTCGTTGGTCACCAGGCGCCCGGTCACGGTGTCCCAGACGCAGGGCACGGTGTAGCGGCCCTCGTACGAGGCGTCCGACGCCAGGTAGAGCTCGGAGAGGAAGGTCGCGCCGGTGACGGGGTCGCGGTCGGTGAAACGCCAGCCCCGCTCGTCGCGGAGGGGATCGACGACGCCGAGGCCGATCACCTCGTCCAGGCCCAGCAGCGCGCGCACGATCAGCGACCTGTGGGCCCACGGGCAGGCGTAGGAGACCAAGAGCCGGTAGCGGCCCGATTCGGCCGGATAGCCGCTGGAGCCGTCGGCGGTGATCGTGCCGGTGAACCGGTTGGGCTGCCGGACGAACCGGCCGTCCGTCATCTCCCGGGTGACCATTGTCATCCCTCCTCGGGTGGGCCGGACCATCGTCCCCGCGAGGGATCCGGCGGGGCGCCCCCGATGGCTACGATATGTCGGCGGCGCGCGGCAGTGTCCGCGCGCGACGGCGACAAGGCGACGGGGGACCCATGCTGGAGCACTTCAACGCCCTGGTGGACGGGCTGCCGCCGGCGCTGATCTACCTGGTCATCGCGGCGCTGGTGTTCGCCGAGGCGGCGCTGTTCTTCGGGTTCGTGTTCCCGGGCGAGACCGCGATCGTGGTCGGCGGCGTCATGGCCAGCCAGGACACCCTCTCCCTCCCGCTGCTGCTGGTCATCTCGGTGGTCGCGGCGGTGGTCGGCGACTCGGTGGGCTACGAGATCGGGCGGCGGTACGGGCCGCGGCTGCTGGCGACCCGGGCGATGTCCAAACACCAGGCCAAGGTGGGCAAGGCCCAGGACCTCATCCGCCGGCGCGGCGCGTTCGCCGTGTTCATCGGCCGCTTCACCGCGCTGCTGCGCGCCCTGATGCCCGCGCTGGTGGGCAGCTCGCGCATGCCGTACCAGAAGTTCCTGCTGTTCAACTTCATCGGCGGCCTGGTCTGGGTGGTCGTCTTCACGCTGGGCGGCTTCTTCGCGGGCGAGGCGTTCGAGCACGTCGCCAAGCAGGCGAGCCGCGGGCTGGCCATCGCGCTCGGCGCGGTCGTGATCGTCGCGCTGATCGTCTGGAGCGTCCGCAAGCACCGCCGCGAGGCGGCCGAGGAGGCCGCGGTCGAGGCGGCGGCCGACTCCGAGTCCACCCGTCTCTGAGCCCGGCGCGGTACCGCGGGGGCGAATCCGAGCGGCGTTCGGTCGACGTGGTACTAAGTAACCCCCGGGTTGTTCACCGGGAGGTGGCAGTCGGTGCGATGTGAGGAGACAGGATGTCGGAACTGCGCTACGACGGTCGGGTCGCGGTCGTCACCGGGGCGGGGCACGGCCTCGGCCGGCAGCACGCGCTGGAGCTGGCGTCGCGCGGCGCCAAGGTCGTGGTGAACGACCTCGGCGGTGACCGCACCGGCGCGGGCGCCTCCGCCGGCCCGGCCCAGGAGGTCGTCGAGGAGATCACCAAGAACGGCGGCGAGGCCGTCGCCAACCCGGACAACGTCGCCACCCCCGAGGGCGCCCAGGCGATCATCCAGACCGCGCTCGACACGTTCGGCAAGGTCGACATCGTCATCAACAACGCGGGCATCCTGCGCGACCGGTCGTTCAAGAACATGAGCGCCGAGGAGTTCGACTCGGTCATCGCCGTCCACCTGCGCGGCTCGTTCCTGGTGGCCTCCGCCGCCTGGTCGACGCTGCGCGAGCAGGGCTACGGCCGCATCGTCAACACCTCGTCCCCCGCCGGCCTGTTCGGCAACTTCGGCCAGGCCAATTACGCCACCGCCAAGATGGGCCTGGTCGGCTTCACCAAGACGCTCGCCCACGAGGGCGCCAAGTACAACATCAAGGCCAACGCGATCGCCCCCGTCGCGTGGACCCGCATGACCGAGGACCTGCTCCCCGCCGACTTCGCCGACAAGCTGGGCGTCGACCAGGTCACCCCGCTGGTGGCCTTTCTGGCGCACGAGAGCAACGCCGACTCCGGCGAGGTCTACACCGTCGGCGGCGGCCGGATCGCCAAGATCTTCGTCGCCGAGGGGCCGGGCTACGGCCAGAAGGAGACGCTGACGGTCGAGGCCGTGCGCGACAACTGGGCCGCGATCAACGCCGACTCCCCGCTGACCGTCTTCAAGAACGTGGGCGAGCAGATGGGCCCCCTGATCCAGCAGCTGACCTCCTGACGCACCATGGGAGACCTACGGCTCGACCGGCGGGACGGGGTGCTCACCATCACCCTGTCCCGCCCGGAGCGGCTCAACGCCGTCACCGCGTCGGTCACCGAGGAGATGCTCGACGTCCTCAACGAGCTCATGCGCGACCCCGACACCCGGGTGGTGATCCTCACCGGTGAGGGACGCGGATTCTGCTCCGGCATGGACCTCCAGGGCGGCGACCCGGGCGGCGGCGACGAGGGCCGCGTGCAGCGGATCTACCGGGGGATCGCGCGCGGCGGCGAGGTGACGGCCCGGCTCCGGGAGATCCCGCAGCCGGTCATCGCCGCGCTGCACGGCCCGGTCGCGGGCATGGGCGTCTCGTGGGCGCTGGCCTGCGACCTGCGGGTGGCCGACCCGACCACCAGATTCGTGGTGCCGTTCGTCGACCTCGGGCTGTCGGCGGGCGACTGCGGCCTCTCGTGGCTGCTGCCGCGGCTGGTCGGCCCGGCCAAGGCCGCCGAGATCCTCTACCGGGCCCAGCGCCTGACCGTCGAGCAGGCGGACGAGCTCGGCCTCATCACCGAGCTCGCCCCGGAGAGCGCCGACCTCGAAGGCGCCCTCGCACTCGCCGGAGAGCTCCTCGCCAAATCCCCCTACGGGCTCCGCCGCACCAAGGAGCTCCTCAACATGTCGCTGGACGCCCCCGGTCTCCGCCGCCAGCTCGCGGCCGAGACCGGCGTCCAGACCATGGCGTTCTTCACCGAGGATCTCGTCGAGGGCATGACGGCCACGATGGAGAGGCGCCCCCCGACGTTCAAGAACCGCTAGCAGGAGGCCCCCCGGTGGAACGGGAGATCGTCCTGGAGGGCTGCGTCAACTTCCGGGACCTCGGCGGCTATGCCGCCGACGGCGGGCTCGTCCGGTGGCGCAGGCTCTTCCGCAGCGACGCACTGCACGAGCTGACCGAATCAGACGTGCGGACCGTCCTGGACCTCGGCGTGACCACGGTGATCGACCTGCGGTCCGGCTTCGAACGCGCCCACGACGGCGGCCCGCACCCGCTCGCCGCCCTGGAGCTCGTCCACGCGCCGATCATCAACGAGGACAACGGGCACGTCATGGCCGACACCTCGCTCTCGCTCGCGCGGCGCTATGCCCTGATCATGGAGTCCACCGGCACCGCGCTGGCCGACGCGGTCACCGCCATCGCGCGGGCGCCGGGCGCGGCCGTCTTCCACTGCGCCGCGGGCAAGGACCGCACCGGGATGGTGAGCGCCGCCGTGCTCGGCGCCCTCGGCGTCGCGGACGAGGACGTCGTGGCCGACTACGCCCTGACCGGCCGCAACATGGCCGGCATCCAGGCCCGTCTGGAGCGCCACGCCGCCTACGACAAGACCTACGCCTACGTGCCGCGTGACGCCAGGACCGCCGAGACCGCCACCATGGCCGAGCTCATCGCGGATCTGCGCGCCCGCCACGGCGACATGCCCAGCCTCCTGCGCACCTTGGGTGTCCCCGACACCACCCTCACCCAACTCCGCGCCACCCTCATCACCCCCTGACCGGCGCCGGCCGTGCTCCAGAGCGTGGCGCGACTGAGCACCGCCGGGCGGTGGAGGCGTTTCCGGCGGTGGGGAGCGAGGCGCCGCTAGTCGGCCAGGGCGGTGGCCAGGGCCTCTACGTAGCGGAGGGCGGCCACCTCGGCCAGGGCCGGGTGCGCGCCGATGGGGGCGGCGTGCTGGCCGCCCGCGGCCGCGGCGGCGGCGGCGAGGCGCTCGGCGGTGGTCTCCGGGCCGATCAGGTGCGGCGCCAGCGCGAGCCGGGTGGCGCCGGACGCGCGCAGTTGCGCGGCGGCCGCCGCGATGGCGCCCTCGTCGTTGAGGGAGGCGGTGAAGACCGGCGCGGCCAGCCGGGCCGCGAGGAGCACGCTGGTGACCTCGGCCTGGCGGACGGCCTCCTGGTCGCCGGGCGTGACGACCACGACGCCGCTGGCGGCGGTGACCATGGTCATCATCCGGACCCGGTCGGCGCGGGCCAGCCCGGCCTCGGCGAGCCGCTCGTGCAGCGCCTCGGCGATCAGCGGGTGCGGGCCGAGGGGCTCGGCCGCCACCGCCGGGGCACCGGCCACGATCTTGCGGACCGCGGCCTCCACCTCCGGATCGGGGCCGGTGGTCAGCGGCACGACGACGGCGGCCGGCTCGTCGGGCCGCTCGGCGCGCAGCCCGGCGAGGACCGCGCCGAGATGTCGCTCGGCGCCTTCGAGGTGGCCGACCAGCGCGGGCTGGCCGGTCTGCTCGATCTCGACGAGCCGCGCGAGCTCGGTCGCGACGGCGCCGCCGGGAGCGTTGGCCGGGCCGGGGGCGGCGAGGATGAGGGCGGGGGAGCCGGGGGGCAGCAAGTAGGATTCAGCGCCGCGGTGCCGCCCGCCTCGGGGGGTTCGGCGGCGTCGCGACGGAAGTGCCTCGGATGCCTGGCTTTCGGGACTCACGGCCGGAATGTTAACGCTCCTGGGCGCGCCGGGAGGTCCGGAGCCCTGATCCTCGGTCCCCTCACTGCTGGTAGAGATCTTCGATCTCCTTCTCGTACCGCGCCGCGATCGGCTTGCGCTTCAGTTTCATGGTCGGTGTCAGCTCGTCGCCGCCGGGTGCCCAGTCGTCGGCGATCACGGTGAACTTCTTGATCTGTTCGACCCGGGAGAGCCGGGCGTTCGCGCGTTCGACCGCCGCTCCGATCTCGGCCGGCGTCGCCGGATCGCCGGGTGAGCGGTTCGTCTCGGGGTCGAGCACGACGAGGGCGACATTGTACGGCCGGCGGTCGCCGATGCACACCACGTGCGCGATGAGCGGGCTCTCGGCCTTGATCGTGTTCTCGATGTTCGCGGGGGACATGTTCTTGCCGGCCGCGTTGATGATCATTTCTTTCTTGCGGTCGACGATGGTGACGTGGCCGTCCTCGTCGATGGCGGCGACGTCGCCGGTGTGCAGCCAGCCCTCGGCGTCCACCGCCTCGGCGGTCAGGTCGGGCCGGCCGCGGTAGCCGCGCATCACGACCGGGCCGCGGCAGAGCAGCTCGCCGTCGGCCGCGAGCCTCACCTCGACGCCGGGCAGCGGCCGTCCGACCGAGCCGGGACGCGGATCCCCCGGCCGGTTGACCACCGCGAACCCGCTGGTCTCGCTCATGCCCCAGCCCTCCAGGAGCGGGATGCCGATCCCGGCGAAGAAGGCGTGCACGTCGGGCGGGGTGGGGGCCGCGCCGGTGAGGAAGTACTCGGCCTGGTCCAGCCCGATCGCGTCCTTGATCTTCTGGTGTTCGCCGGCGGCGAGCTCGGCCGGGAACAGCAGCTCCAGCGCGGCCTTGAGCTTCTCCCAGATGCGCGGCACCCCGCCGAAGAACGTCGGGCGGAGCTGCGCGGCCAGCCCGATCAGCGCCTTCGGGTCGGGGCACGTGGTGATGGTCAGGCCCCACGTCATGAGGCCCGAATAGTGCGAGGTCCAGCGGTCGGCCACGTGCGCCGAGGGCAGGTAGGAGATGAGCCGGCCGCCGGGCGTCACCGGCATGACCTCCTGCAGCCCGCGGATCTCGGCCATCATCGCCGCGTGCGTGATCTCGACGCCCTTGGGCGGGCCGGTCGTGCCGGAGGTGTAGATGAGCGTGAGCACGTCGTCGGGCCGCACCGCCTTCCAGGCGGCGTCGAAGTCGAACTCCGCCGTTCCGGCGGCCTCGACGTCGGCCAGGCTCAGCGCGCCCTCGCCGTCGCCGTCGCCGTCGCCGTCCACGATCACCAGGTGCGGGACGGGCACCCCGGCGGCCCTGATCGCGTCCGCGAACATGCGCTCGGTGACGACGACGTGCGGCGCGGCGTCGGCCAGGACGTGCGCGATCTGCGCGGGCGCGTTGGTGTTGTAGACGGAGAACGGGACCGCGCCGAGGTGCATCGCGGCGGTGTCGACCAGATGGAACTCCGGCCGGTTGGTGAGCATGAGGGCGACGCGGTCGCCGTGCCCGAGGCCGAGCGCGGCCAGTCCGGCGCCCAGTGCCCGGACCCGCGCGCCGAGCGCCGCGTGGGTCAGCTCCACGGTCCCGTCATGGCTGCGCACCGCGAACTGGTCCGGTCGTCCGGCGGCGGTCGCCTGGTACGCCTCGCAGAGCGTGTCCGCCGCCAGTGCCCGCTCGATCGACGGCGCTCGCTCGATCGACGGGGCCCGCTCGATGGGCCGTCCGGCCGTGTCCGTGCTCAACGTTCCGACGCCTCCGCCCAAAGGTGATCAAGGAGGCCGAGTATGGCGCACGCCACGGGCCCGCGGCAGGGGGAACCTGCTGATTCGTCCGTGTGGTCCACACCACGGATTGCGAATTCCATGATCACTAAGAGCCAACCGTTTCGGTCGGACCCATTCCAACCAGCCTGAATAACGACCAGGGTCTCGAAATACGGCGAGGGGGGGTTGTAACGACATTCGGGGCGGCCTTTATGATGCAGAGCCTTGGTCCCGCGGGTGCCCGGGGCCGGGTGCAGGACACCAGGAGTCCGAACGTTCGAGGTTCATTTGAAATCCCCCCGCACACGGTCGATCCGAGCTGAGATCGCCGTTCTTCTGTTCGTACCGCTGCTCTCCCTCATCGCCCTCTGGGGCTACGCCGCGAGCGCGACGGTCGGCGACGCGCTGTCCCAGCGCCGCTATCACACGCTGGACCGCAAGTTCGCGCCGAGCGGCCAGGGAGTGCTGATCGAGCTGGGCAAGGAACGCCTGGCGTCGGCCATCTTCCTCAGCACGCCCGCGTCGGCCGCGCCCGCCGTGCCCGCCTCGCTGCGCGCGCAGCGCGCCAAGGTCGACGCGGCCGTGGCCTTCTTCCGTAAGGAGGCCGGCAGCGACGAGGCTCGCGGCGCCACGAGCGACGCCATGAAGCAGCGGGTCGCCGACGTGCTCGCCGAACTGGACGGGCTGCGCAAGTCGCGTGCGGCCGTGGACGGGCGGACGGTCGACCGGCTGGAGTCCATCGAGGGCTACAACCGCATGGTCGACGCCATGCACCGCGCGTACGACGCCCTGGTCGTCATCGACGACTCGTCCCTCTACAACTGGACGCTCTCGACTCGTGCCGCCGGCCGGGCGCTGGAGCTGATCCAGCGCGAGAACGCGCTCGTGGCCGGCGCGTTCGTCACCAAGAACCAGCTGACCCCCGCCGAGCACCGGATGTTCGTGGAGGCGGTCGGCGAGCAGCGCCAGCAATGGGTCAAGCAACGCTCGCTGCTCGACCCGGCCATCTACAACACCGGCACGGCGCAGGTCTTCGCCTCGCAGCAGTATCAGGTGTTCAAGTCGATGGAGGATCGGATCGCCGACCAAACGCGCGGCGAAGCCGCGTCGGGGGGTGCGGGGGGTCGTCCCCCCTCGGGGAGTGCTGCCCGCGGCGCGCTGCCGGTGTCGGCGTCCGAATGGCAGGCGACGGCGCAGCCGCTGGTGCTCAACATCAACAAGATGGTGCTGGGCAACTCCAAGCGCGCGGGCGAGCACGCCGACGACCTCGGCCGGACGGCCTACATCCGGGTGGGCGTCGTCGGTGGTGTCGGTCTGCTCGCGGTCATCGTGTCGGTGCTGCTGTCGCTGCGGTTCGGCCGCGGCCTCGGCCGCGAGCTGGTCGGCCTGCGCCGGTCCGCCCAGGAGATGGCCGAGCAGCGGCTGCCCGGCGTCGTCGACCGGCTGCGCCGCAACGAGAGCGTGGACGTGGCCGCCGAGGTGCCGGCGCTGGCGACCCGAGGAAGGATCAATGAGGTCGTCAAGGTCGCGGAGGCGTTCGCGTCGGTGCAGCGCACCGCCGTCGACGCCGCCGTGGGCCAGGCCGAGCTGCGCCGCGGCGTCGCCCGGATCTTCCTCAACATCGCGCGCCGCAACCAGTCGCTGCTGCACCGCCAGCTGACGATGCTGGACACGCTGGAGAGCCGGGCGGAGGCCGACGACCTCGACGACCTGTTCCGGCTCGACCACCTGACCACGCGCATGCGGCGGCACGCGGAGAGCCTCATCATCCTGTCGGGTGCCACCCCGGGCCGCGGCTGGCGCCAGCCGCAGCGGATCGTGGACGTGCTGCGCGGCGCCGTCGCCGAGATCGAGGAGTACACCCGCGCGAAGGTGATGACCGAGTCCGAGGACGGGCTCGTCGGCGCCGCCGTCACCGACGTCGTGCACCTGCTCGCCGAGCTGGTGGAGAACGCGGTCGCCTTCTCGCCGCCCAACACCGACGTGCGCGTGCTCGCCGAACGGGTCGGCAGCGGCTTCGTCGTCGAGATCGAGGACCGCGGTCTCGGCGTCCAGCCCGAGCTGCTCGCGAGCATCAACGCGCGGCTCGCCACGCCGCCGGAGTTCGACCTCGTCGACACCGACCAGCTCGGGTTGTTCGTGGTCGCGAGGCTGGCCGCCCGGCACAACATCAAGGTCTCGCTGAACCCGTCCCCGTACGGCGGCACCACGGCCATCGTCCTGCTGCCGCACGAACTCGTCGTGGCGTCGGAGAACATGGCCGCAGCCGTGGCGGCCGCCGAGGAGGAGCAGGAGAACAGGGCCGCCCAAGCGCAGGAGCCCGTGGCCGCGACCCCGCATGAGGGCCCGTGGGGGAGGCCGGGGCCCGCCCCCGCTCCGATCTCTGGCCCGACTCTGGTTCCCGGGCCCGCGGCGCCGCCGGTGGCCGCGCCCGCACCACCACCGGCCGCACCACCACCGGCCGCACCGACACCGCCCCCACCGCCTCCGCCTTCGAGGCCGATGGGGAACCCCTGGTTCGACGACGCTCCGGAGCTTCCGCAACACGCCCCGGACCCGGCGCCGTCACCGGTCCAGCCCCCGGCGCCCGCGCGGGCGAACGGGGAAGGACCCGCGAACGGCGAGACCCTGGGCACGCACGCGGGACTGCCGCGCCGCGTCCGCCAGGAGAACCTCGCCCCGCAATTGCGCGAGGAGCGGGCCGCGGCGCCCGACCTCGCCACCGGCCCGGTCGCGCGCTCTCCCGAGGAGGCGCGCTCGCTGATGGCCTCGATGCAGCAAGGGTGGCGACGCGGCCGCGCGTCGGACCTCGACGGTGAGAATGAGGACGAGTGATGACGCACAACACGGTGACCGGTGAACTGAATTGGCTCCTGAACGACTTCGCCGGCCGCGTGTCCGACGTCCGGCAGGCGGTCATCCTCTCCCGCGACGGGCTCGCCGTCGCGGCCTCGAAGGAACTGGGGCGCGAGGACGCCGAGCACCTGTCGGCGCTGGCGGCCGGTGTGCAGAGTCTGGCGCGCGGCGCGGGCCGTCATTTCAACGGCGGGAACGTGCGGCAGACCATCATCGAGATGGACGCCGTCCTGCTGTTCGTGACCGCGGCGGGCGACGGCACCTGCCTGGCCGTGCTCGCCTCGGCGGGCGCGGACGCCGGTCTCGTCGCGTACGAGATGGCAGTCCTGGTCAAGCGCGTCGGCAGGCACCTGCAGGCGGGTCCGAGGCCCGCGCCGTGATGAGCCGCGCACGCGACCGGTGGCTGGACCGGGAGGCGGGCCCGCTCGTTCGCCCGTACGCCATGACCCAGGGGCGGACGCGGCCGAGCGGCGCGACGTTCGACCTGATCGCGGTGGTGGCGGCGACGGGCGAGCCGGCGGGGGAGCGGCTGCGGTACAGCCCCGAGCACCAGCGGATCCTGCGGCGGTGCGGCACGCCGGTGTCCGTGGTCGACCTGGCCTCGGACGTCGGGCTGCCGCTCGGCGTGGTGCGGGTGGTGCTCGGCGACCTGCGCGACGAGGGCCTGATCCAGGTGGTCGCGACGATCGACCGGTCCAGTGACCGGCCCAACCTGGGCGTGCTGAGGGAGGTCCTCGATGGTCTTCGCGCCCTCTGAGCCCGGCGCGGGTGCGATGACCATGGGGTGAGTGCGCCTGAATTGTCGGGAACTTGCCGTTGAGATGTGACGAAGGCCCTATGATCGGGCGGATATGTGTTGTACGGGGGGTCGTACTGCCACGAGGTGTCATGAGTCCTCGCACGCGCTCGATTCGGTCGAGAACCGTCGTGTTGCTGCTGGTCCCGCTGCTGTCGCTGGTGGCGCTGTGGGCCTTCGCGGCCAGTCTCACGCTGGGCGACGCCCTGGAGCACCGCCGGGGCGAGTCGTCGACGTCGCGGCTGACCAGGCCGTTGCAGGCCGCCACCTACACGCTGGAGATGGAGCGGCACACGGCTGTCTCCATCCTGAGCGCGGGCACGTCGGCGCCGCTGCAGCCCTTCGACGCCGTGAAGGGGCGCACCGACAGCGCGCTGGCCGAGTTGCGCAGGCTCGCCAAGAAGGAGACCGACGAGGCGAGCGATCCCGACTCGCAGCGGATCAGGCTGCTGCGCGAGGCACTCAAGCAGCTGGAGACGCTGCCGACGACGCGGACCTCGGTGGAGACGCACTCGGCGACCCGCGTCCGCGCGCTCGAGTCGTACAGCACCATGATCGACGCGCTGTTCGACTTCTCCGCCAAGCAGACGCCGACCGGTGACGCGCGCCTGTTCTACTGGTCGTCCAGCCTCGTCGCGGGCTCGCGCGCCATGGACATGGTCATGCGCGAGAGCGCGCTGGTGTCCGGGGCCGCCATCACCGGCGGCCGGATGAACGCGGCCGAGCACCGGCACTTCGCCGGGCTCGTCGCGCAGCAGCAGGCCTTCTGGGCCGAGCAGCGCGCCGGCCTCGAGCCGAAGATCTACGCGAAGTCCTGGGCGCCGCTCTTCTCGTCCGCCCCCTACACCGGCTTCAAGACGATGGAGGAGGACGTCGCCGGCACCACCGGCAAGATCCAGGTCAACATCGCGCAGTGGGACACCAACACCAAGGCGCTGCTGGCCGCGTTCACCCAGGCCGCGCTCTCGGACAGCAGGCAGCTCGCCGCCGACCAGGACTCGGTCAGCCAGGGCATCCTCACCCGGCTCATCGTCGCCGGCGGGCTCGGGCTGGTCGCGGTGATCGGCTCGATCCTGCTGTCGGTGCGGTTCGGCCGCGGCCTGGTGCGCGAGCTGGTCGGCCTGCGCGCCGCCGCGCAGGACCTGGCCGGGCGGCGGCTCCCGGACGTGGTCGCGCGGCTCGTCCGCGGTGAGCGCATCGACGTCGCGGCGGAGGCGCCGCCGATCCCGGCCGGCCGCACCGCGGAGATCGCCGCGGTCGCCGAGGCGTTCGGCACCGTGCAGCGCACCGCGATCCAGGCCTCGGTCGGCCAGGCCGACCTGCGCAACGGCGTCAGCCGCATCTTCCTCAACATCGCGCGCCGCAACCAGTCGCTGCTGCACCGGCAGCTGGCGATGCTCGACTCCCTGGAGAGCCGGGCGGAGGCCGACGACCTCGACGACCTGTTCCGGCTCGACCATCTGACGACCCGCATGCGGCGGCACGCGGAGAGCCTCATCATCCTGTCGGGCGCGACCCCGGGCCGCGGCTGGCGGCAGCCGGTGCGCATCGTGGACGTGCTGCGCGGCGCCGTCGCCGAGGTCGAGGACTACACCCGCGTCACGGTGATGACCGAGTCCGAGGACGGCCTGCTCGGCGCGGCCGTCACGGACGTGATCCACCTGTTCGCCGAGCTCGTGGAGAACGCCTGCTCGTTCTCGCCGCCCAGCACCGAGGTGCGGGTCATGGCCGAACGGGTGGGCACCGGCTTCGTCGTCGAGGTCGAGGACCGCGGCCTCGGGCTCCGGCCCGAGCTGCTCGACCGGATCAACCAGCGGCTCGCCACCCCGCCGGAGTTCGACCTCGTCGACACCGACCAGCTCGGGTTGTTCGTGGTCGCGAGGCTGGCCGCCCGGCAGAACATCAAGGTCTCGCTGCGCCCGTCGCCCTACGGCGGGACGACGGCGATCGTCCTGCTGCCGCACGAGCTCGTGGTGCCGGTGGAGGACTTCGACAAGGAGCCGCCGGCCGAGGAGCCGCAGGTGGATGCGCGGCCGGACGCGGGCGTCGTGCCGCTGCGCGACGTCGGGGCCCTCCGGCGGGCCAACCCGGCGCCGGAGGCCGAGCCCATGCCCGTGCCCCCGCCTTCGTCCCCGCCTTCGCCCGTGTCCTCGCCCGGCGGCGGCCTGTACGACGCGCCCTGGGAAACGGTGAACGCCCCGCAGCAGCCCGACTCCATTCCCTCGGCATCGCCAGCGTCACCGGCGCCGCCGGCCACCCCGGCCGCTCCGGTCTTCGATCCCGATCCGCCCGCGCCGCCCGCGCCTCTCGTCCCGCCCGCGGTGACGTTCGAGCGGCCGCCGGCCGCTCCGGCGGCCGTCCCGCCCGCTCCGCCGGCCGCCGCGCAGGCGTCCGAGGAGCCCGCGGCGGCGGACGACCCGTGGGGCGCGCCGGATGGGAACGCGACAACGGAGGGGACCGGCGAATCCAGCGCCGGCAACCCCTGGTTCGACGAAGTGAAGGGGCCGCAGCGCTTGGCCGCCGTACCACCACAGCCCGACGCTCCCAACGGGAACGGCAACGGCACCCCGAAACCGTCCGGCAAGGACGCCGCGAAGCCGGTCGAGACCCATGCGGGGCTCCCGCGCCGGCGCCGCCAGGAGAACCTGGCCCCCCAGCTTCGTGCCGAGAACCGCCAGCCGTTGCCTCCGGCGGTCGGCGACAGCGCGCACGGTGTGGTCGCGCGCTCACCGGAGGAGGCCCGCTCGCTGATGTCGTCCATCCAGAAGGGATGGCGGCGCGGGCGGACCACGGATTCGAGCGATCCGGACGAAGAGAGTGGCTCGGATGTGAACGGGGAGGAAGACCGATGATGCACAACACCACCGCGACCGGTGAACTGAACTGGCTGCTCAACGATTTCGCCGGGCGGGTCCCGGCGGTGCGCCAGGCCGTGATCCTCTCCCGCGACGGGCTGGCGATCGCGGCGTCGCAGGAGCTGGGACGTGAGGACGCCGAGCACTTGTCGGCGCTGGCGGCCGGTGTGCAGAGCCTGGCGCGCGGCGCGGGCCGTCATTTCAACGGCGGGAACGTGCGGCAGACCATCATCGAGATGGACGCCGTCCTGCTGTTCGTGACGGCGGCCGGTGACGGCACCTGCCTCGCCGTGCTGAGCGAAGCGGACGCCGACGCCGGGCTCATCGCCTACGAGATGGCGGTGCTGGTCAAGCGGGTCGGCCAGCACCTGCAGGCCCATCCGCGCTTCGCTCCGGGGGCGGGCGGGGGTGCCGCGCCGCAGCCCGGTGGTGCGGGATTCGGCGGAAACTGACCCGTCATGAACTCGCGGGGTGATCGCTGGCTGGACCGGGAGGCCGGTCCGGTCGTGCGGCCGTACGCCATGGTCCGCGGGCGGACGCGCCCGCGCGGTGAGAGCTTCGATCTCATCGCCGTGGTCGCGGCGACCGGTGAGCGGCCGGGCGACCGGCTGCGCTACAGCCCGGAACACACGCGGATCCTGCGCCGCTGCGCGGACCCGGTCTCGGTGGTCGACCTGGCCTCGGAGATCGGGCTGCCGCTCGGCGTGGTGCGGGTGCTGCTCGGCGACCTGCGCGACGAGGGCCTGCTCGCCGTCGTCGCCACGATCGAACCCGCGGGGGACCGCCCCAACGTGGGCGTGCTGAGGGAGGTGCTCAATGGCCTTCGGGCACTCTGAGCCAGGGAAACCGCCGCTGGTCACCACGAAGATCCTCATCGCGGGCGGCTTCGGCGTCGGCAAGACGACCATGGTGGGGTCGATCAGCGAGATCCGGCCGTTGCGGACCGAGGAGCCGCTGACCGACCGCGGCGTCGGCGTCGACGACGTGTCGGGCGTGGAGCGCAAGTCCACGACCACGGTCGCGATGGACTTCGGGCGCATCACGCTGACCGACCGGCTGGTGCTCTACCTGTTCGGCACACCTGGCCAGGAACGGTTCTGGTTCATGTGGGACGAGCTGGCGCTCGGCGCGCTCGGCGCCGTCGTGATCGCCGACACCCGGCGCCTCACCGACTCGTTCCCGTCCATCGACTATTTCGAGCGGCGCGGCACGCCGTTCGTCGTGGCGGTGAACTGCTTCGACGGCGCCGACCGGCACCGGGCCGAGGACATCGCGATCGCGCTCGACCTCGACCCCGGCGTCCCGGTCCTGCTGTGCGACGTCAGGCAGCGCGAGTCGTCGAAGGAGGTGCTGATCTCGCTCGTCGAACACGTTCTGTCATGGTCGGAGACCGAGCCGGGTCCTGCGGGCGCGGCAGCCCCCGCAGGGTAGTAGGCTCCGGCAGATCCGTAGACCTCCGTCGTTTCCCCCGTTCCGGGAGGTTTCCCCGCATGGCGTTCCACCGACCGCCCACGACCGCGTGCGCGCGACCGGGGTGCGAGCGGTGATGTTCCGGCGCATCGCATCATCGATCCGGATGAGGATCACGCTTCTGGTCCTCGTGCCGCTGCTCGCCCTCGTCGGGCTCTGGGCGTTCGTCACCGACATCACGTACGGCGACGCGCGCCAGCTCATCGTCGGCAAGGAGTTCCAGGACAAGACCGTGCTGCCCACGCAGGACCTCATCAACGCCCTGCAGAAGGAGCGGCGCCTGTCGCTGTGGCAGATCGGCAACGGCGGCGCCCGGCCGGCCGACCGCACCGCGCTGGACGCGCAGCGGCGGCTCACCGACCGGGCGCGGGAAAAGGTCCAGCGCAACAGCAAGGACTCCGGGCTGCGCGACGGCCTCCAGGTCCCCGTCGTGGCGCGCATCGACGCGTTCGTGCTCCGGATGGGCGCGCTCGACGCGGTGCGGCGGACGATCGACGCCAACGTCGCCGAGCGCACCCGGACGCTGGACGAGTTCGCGGGGATGATCGACGCGGGGTTCGCGATCTATTCGTCGGTGGCGCCGGGCGACGTCGACATCGCGATGGACGCGCGCACCCTCACCACGCTCGGCCGGGCACGGGAGATCATGTCGCGCGAGGACGCGCTGCTCACCGGCGCGCTCGCGGCGGGCCGGTTCACCGCGACCGAGCGCGCCACCTTCGCGCAGATGGTCGGCGCGCAGCGGTACCTGTACTTCGACACCACGCCCCAGCTGCCCGCCGCCGACCTCGTCCGGTACCGGCGGGTCACCGAGTCGCCGCAGTTCGCCCAGCTGCGCACGCTGGAGGACCAGGCGATCCGCAGCTCCGACCCGGCCGAACAGGCGGGCGGCGGACGCACCGGCGGCAACGGCGACGGGGCCGGTCGCGGCAATGGCAACGGCAATGGCAATGGCGCGAACACCGGCAACGGCGCGGGCGCCGGCAACCGCACCAACGGCCGGATCGACGGCCCGGCGCGCACCTTCGCTCCCGTCGATCCCGCCGCCTGGCGCACCGCGGCCGACGCGGTCAGCGCCAAGCTGTTCGAGTTCGAGAACGAGCAGCTCGACGTCGTCACCAAGCGCGCCACCGACGTCGCGATCGGGGTGTTCCTGCGGCTGCTGGTCGCGGGCGGGCTCGGGCTGATCGCGATCGTCGTCTCCACCTACATCGCGTTCCGCATCGCCCGGCGGCTGCTGCGCGAATGCCGCACGCTCGCGGCCCGCGTCGTCGACTTCACCCAGCGGCGGCTGCCGGACATGGCCCAGCAGGTGCGCGACGGCGAGCCCGCCGAGCTCGCCGAAGACCTCCCCGAATACGACTACCGCATCAACGAGATCCGGCAGATCGCCGACTCGTTCAACCGGGCCCGCGACGCCGTGCTCGTCGCGGCCAACGGCGAGGTCGCCGCCCGCCAGGGCATCAGCGAGGTCTTCGTCAACCTGGCCCGGCGCAACCAGGCCCTGCTGCACCGCCAGCTCAAACTGCTCGACACGATGGAGCGCCGCACCGAGGAGCCGTCGGAGCTGAGCGACCTGTTCCGCCTCGACCACCTCGCCACCCGCATGCGGCGGCACGCCGAGGGCCTGGTCATCCTGGCGGGCAAGTCCGCCGGCCGGTCCTGGCGCCGGCCGGTGCCGCTGGTCGACGTGATCCGCGGCGCGGTCGCCGAGGTCGAGGACTACACCCGCGTCCGGGTCGAGCCGATGCCCCGGCTCGCCCTGCGCGGCGCGGCGGTGGCCGACGTCATCCATCTGCTCGCCGAGATCGTCGAGAACGCGACCGCCTACTCGCCGCCGACGGCGCCCGTCCTCGTCGCGGGCCATCCGGTCGCGAGCGGCTTCGTCATCGAGGTCGAGGACCGCGGGCTCGGCATGTCGCCCGACCAGGTCGAGGCCGCCAACGCGCGGCTGCTCGAACCGCCCGAGTTCGACCCGGCCGACAGCGCGCAGCTCGGTCTCTTCGTCGTCGCGCGGCTGGCCCGCCGGCACGACATCGCGGTGACGCTGCGCCCGTCGCCCTACGGCGGCACCACCGCGATCGTCCTCATTCCCAGCGCCCTCATCGTCGCGATCGACGAACCCGAGCCGGCCGTCCCGCAGGCCGGCCCCGCGACCGGTCCGATGCGCGCCCTGCCCCACAACGCCGCCACGCCGACGGGGGACGAGCCCGCCAACGGGGTCGTCCGCCTGGTCGCCGAGCCGCCGCGCGCCTGGCCGGCGCGAGAGCGGCCGAACGTGCGCACCGCACCGCCGCCCCTGCCCGAGGAGACTCCGCCACCCGCACCCGAACCGGTACCGCCCGCACCGCCCGCTCCCCAGGCGGACGGAGACCTGCCTCGCCGGCGGCGGCAGTCCCACCTGGCGCCGCAGCTCAAGGCACGGGTGGACGCCGACCTCGCCGCCGAGAGGGAGGCGAACGGCATGTCCGCACCGGCGATGCCGCTGGCGGCCCCGGTGCCGCCTCCGGCACCGTCCGCCGAAGATCCGGCACGAACCCCCGAAGCCATGCGATCGATGATGGCTGCCATGCAGCGAGGCTGGCAGCGCGGCCGGGACGAGGCCGCACAGGCCGACGCCGCCGACCGGACCCAAGCGGAGCAGGAGGACGAGAGGCCATGACGGAAGCTCAGGAGATCGGTCTGGAGACCGCGGCGCCCGGCGGGGAGTTGAACTGGCTCCTCGACAGCCTGGTCCAGCGGGTCGCGCAGGTGCAGAACGCGGCGGTCCTGTCGAGCGACGGGCTGCGCATCGCGGCCTCGCGGGGGCTGGGCCGGGAGGAGTCCGACCACCTGTCCGCCGTGGCCGCCAGCTTCCAGAGCCTCGCGCGCGGCGCGGGCGAGTCGTTCGGCGGCGGCGCGGTCCGGCAGACCATCGTCGAGATGGAGAACGCGTTCCTGTTCGTGACGGCGGCCGGGCGCGGCGCGTGCCTGGCGGTCCTGGCGGACGCGGACGCAGACCTCGGCGTCATCGCCTACGAGATGGCCATGCTGGTCACCCGCGTCGGGCAGCATCTGTCCGCCGACCCGCGGGTGGTCACGGCGGAGCCGGGTGGCGTCTGAGGTGCCGCCCGAGATGACTCCGACGGACGGTCCCGAGCCGGGCGAGCGGCCCGGGCCGGGCGCCTCGGCGTGGTTCGACGACGAGGCGGGCCCGGTGGTCCGGCCGTACGCCCTGACGGGCGGGCGCACGCACTACGAAGGCGTCGAGTTCGACCTGGTGGCGCTGATCGTCACGCGGGACGACGCCGGCACCGAGGAGCCGGACCGGCCGGGCCCGGTCGGCGCCCGGCCGAACCGGTGGGCGCCGGACCCGGAACATGAGATGATCTTGGAACTCTGCCGCAGTCCGCTCTCGGTCGTGGAGGTCGCGTCGGAGCTCGAACTCCCCCTCGGGGTCGTCCGGGTCCTGCTCGGCGATCTGCTCGACCGCTCGCTCATCCTCGTTCGACGTCCAGCGCCGGTGGCACAGTTCCCCAGCGAGCGCGTACTCAAGGAAGTGATCGATGGAATACGTGCGCTATAACACCGACGAAGGCGGTCCGGGGGGCGCGGGGGGCCGTGCTCCCGCCGGCGAGTCCGCCGGGGGCGGCCAGCCGGGCGAGTCCGCGCTGACCGTCAAGATCCTGGTGGCCGGCGGCTTCGGTGTCGGCAAGACCACCCTGGTGAGCGCGGTCAGCGAGATCCGGCCGCTGCGCACCGAGGAGGCTCTCACCGAGAAGAGCATCGGCATCGACGACACCAGCGCCGTGGCCAACAAGACGACCACGACGGTGGCGATGGACTTCGGCCGGATCACCCTGCCGAACGGGCTGGTGCTGTTCGTCTTCGGCACCCCCGGGCAGGACCGGTTCTGGTTCATGTGGGACGAGCTGGCCAAGGGCGCGCTGGGCGCGGTCGTGCTGGTCGACACCCGCCGGCTGGCCGACTGCTTCCAGTCGGTCGACTACTTCGAACGGCGCGGGCTGCCGTTCATCATCGCGGTCAACCGGTTCGACGGCGCCGGGCTGCACTCGCCGGACCAGGTCCGCGACGCGCTCGACCTGCCGTCCGACATCCCGGTCATCAACTGCGACGTGCGCGACCGCGAGTCGGCCAAGCAGGTGCTCATCTCGCTCGTCGAGCACATCATGCGCACGATGAGCGGCCGTCGCGACTCGAGCGCCGTCAGCTACTGACGCTCTCGGCCTCCAGCAGGCCGGACGCCGGTCCCGCGTTGCGCGGGGCCGGCGTTTTCGTGTCCGACTTTGTTCTGTGAGTGGAGAAAGTTGGACACGATTGGGAAAAAGGTCTTCTCAAGTGAGCGAAAGCGCGTTACGTTCTCGCCACGACCCCGCGGAAGGACGGCGTGATGCGCATGACGGCTCGGCCAGAGAACGCGCATCAGGCACGCCTGCTGCGGCTCCTGCGCGATGAGGGCCCGCGGTCCCGCGCCGAGCTGGGCGACGTCGTCCAGCTGTCGCGGTCGAAGCTGGCCCAGGAGCTCGACCGGCTGGTCGAGTCGGGACTCGTCGAGACGGCGGGCCTGGCCGCCTCGCGCGGCGGGCGGCGCTCGGGCATCGTCCGGCTCTCGCCCAACCTGCGGTTCGTGGCGTTCGACATAGGAGCCACCTCGATCGACGTCGCGGTCACCAACGGCGAACTGGAGATCCTCGGCCACGTCACCGAGTCGTGCGACGTCCGGCAGGGCGCCACCGCCGTGCTGGACCGGGCGCTCGACCTGCTCGGCAAGCTGCGCGACGAGGGCCTGATCCCGCAGGTGCACGGCACCGGCATCGGGGTGCCCGGCCCGGTCAGCTTCCGCGAGGGCATGCCGGTGGTGCCGCCGATCATGACCGGCTGGGACCGCTTCCCGGTCCGGGACGCGATCGGCCAGGAGCTCGGCTGCCCGGTGCTGGTCGACAACGACGTGAACATCATGGCCCTCGGCGAGCTGCACGCCGGGCTGGCCCGCTCGGTGGACGACTTCCTGCTCGTCAAGATCGGCACCGGTATCGGCTGCGGCATCGTCGTCGACGGCACCATCTACCGCGGCGTCTCCGGCAGCGCCGGCGACATCGGGCACATCCGGATCAACGACGGCGGCCCCATGTGCGCCTGCGGAAACGCGGGCTGCCTGGAGGCCTACTTCGGCGGCGCCGCGCTCACCCGGGACGCGCTCGCCGCCGCGCGCTCCGGCCGCTCGCCCTACCTCGCGCAGCTCCTGGCGGACGGCGCCGAGATCACCGCCCGTGACGTCGCCGAGGCGGCCGCCGCGGGCGACCCCGACGCGGTCCGGCTCATCCGCGAGGGCGGCCGCCATGTCGGGCAGGTCCTCGCCTCGCTGGTCAGCTTCTTCAACCCCGGTCTGGTCATCATCGCGGGCGGCGTCGCCGGGCTCGGCCACACGCTGCTCGCCGAGATCCGCAGTGTCGTCTACCGCCGGTCGCTCCCGCTGGCGACCGGCAACCTCCCGATCGTGCTGTCGGAGATCCCGGGTACCGCCGGGGTCATCGGCGCCACCCGCCTGATCAGCGACCACGTCTTCTCCACCGCCTGACAGAGGAGCCCCCCATGGACGAGGCCACCCCGGCTCCGTTGTTGCGGATGCGCGGAATCGTCAAGCAGTTCCCCGGCGTGCGAGCGCTGGACGGCGTCGACCTCGAGGTGCGCGCCGGCGAGGTGCACTGCCTGCTCGGGCAGAACGGCGCCGGCAAGTCGACCCTCATCAAGGTGCTGGCCGGCGCCCACCGGCCGGACGAGGGCGAGATCGAGCTGGCCGGCGAGCCGCAGCGGTTCGCCGACCCGACCGCCGCGATGCGCGCCGGGATCGCGACCATCTACCAGGAGCTGGACCTGGTCGCCGGGCTCTCGGTGGCCGACAACATCTTCCTCGGGCACGAGCGCGCCAAGCTCGGCTTCACCCGGCGCGGCGAGGCAGAGAAGCGCGCCCGCGACCTGGTCGCCCGGCTCGGCCACCCGGAGATCCCGCCGCGCCGCGAGGTGGGCCGGCTCCCGGCGGCCGGGCAGCAGGTGGTGAGCATGGCCCGCGCGCTCTCCCACGACGCCCGGCTGATCGTCATGGACGAGCCGTCCGCCGCCCTCGCGCACGACGAGGTGGACAACCTCTTCCGCATCATCCGCGAGCTGACCTCGGCCGGCGTCGCCGTCGTCTACATCTCGCACCGGCTGGCCGAGATCCGCGAGATCGGCGACCGCGTCACCGTCATCAAGGACGGCCGTTCGGTCGCCGGCAACCTGCCCGCGCGCGAGACGTCCACCTCGCACGTCGTCTCCCTCATGACCGGCCGCGACGTCGAGCACGCCTTCCCGCCCCCCGCGGACACCCTCCCGGACGACGACCGCCCCGAGGTGCTCAAGGTCGAGGACCTCACGCTGAGCGGCGCGTTCGAGAACGTCTCGTTCAGCGTCCGCGCCGGGGAGATCGTCGGGCTCGCGGGCCTGGTCGGCTCGGGCCGGTCGGAGATCCTGGAGACCATCTACGGGGCCCGCCGCGCCACCTCGGGCCGGGTGTTCATGGAGGGCCGCCCCGTCCGCCCCGGCGACACCGGCGCCGCCGTCCGGCGCGGCATGGGCCTGGCGCCCGAGGAGCGCAAGAGCCAGGCGCTCCTGATGAACGAGACGGTCGCCGCGAACATCAGCCTGGCGGGCCTCGAACGGTACGCCAAGGCGGGCTGGCTCGACCGGCGCCGCGAGCAGGCCGACGCGCACAGCCAGATCAAGGCGCTCGACATCCGCCCGAACGACCCGCGCCGCTCCGTCGCCACCCTGTCCGGCGGCAACCAGCAGAAGGTCATCCTCGCCCGCTGGCTCCTCAACGGCCGCAACCCTGCTTCCCCGAGGGGGGACGACCCCCCGCGCCCCCCGCGGCGATGGGGCGGCTCCGCCGATCTACGCCTTCTCATTCTCGACGAACCAACCCGCGGCGTGGATGTCGGCGCCCGCGCGGAACTTTACGGCGTCATCCGGCGGCTGGCCGACGAGGGCATCGCGGTGCTGCTCGTCTCCAGCGAGGTCCCCGAGGTCCTCGGCCTCGCGGACCGCGTCCTGGTGATCCGCGAGGGCCACCTCATCCACGAGGCGGCCACCAGCGACCTCGACGAAGGCCGGGTCCTCGAAATGATCATGGAAGGCAGCGCACTGTGAACGACGCCACCTCCCTCAACAAGCCCCTCCCCACCAAGGGGAACCGGCCATGGCAGGGCCGCGTGGGCGAGGTCCGGCATCTCGGCCTGGTCGCGGCGCTCGTGCTGCTCGCGATCGTCGGCCTGATCACCGAGCCCGACAACTTCGCGACGTCCGGCAACGTGGTCGGCATCCTCGCCCTGGCGGCCACGATCGGCGTCATCACGGTCGGCATGACGTTCGTCATCATCGGCGGCGGCATCGACCTGTCGGTCGGCGCCCTGATGGCGCTGGCCTCGGTGTGGGCGACCACGGTCGCCACCCAGTCGTACGGGCCGTGGGTGATGGCGCTCTGCGCGATCCTGGTCGGCACCGGCGCCGGGCTGGTCAACGGCCTGCTCATCTCCTACGGGCGGCTGGTGCCGTTCATCGCGACCCTCGCCATGCTCGTCGCCGCCCGCGGCCTCGCGCAGCGGATGTCCGACCGCAAGACCCAGCTGATCCGTCCCGAGAACGACGCCATCGAGTCGCTGTCGACGACCAAGCTCCTCGGCCTGCCCCTGGTGGTGTACATCTTCGCGGCGGTCGCCGTGGCGGGCTGGGTGCTGCTCAATCGCACCACGTTCGGCCGCCGCACGTTCGCGGTCGGCGGCAACCCCGAGGCCGCGCGGCTGGCCGGCATCAACATCCGGCGGCACACCCTGGCGCTCTACGCGCTGTCGGGGCTGTGCTGCGGCATCGCCGCGATCATCATCATGGCCCGCACCACCACCGGCTCCAGCACCCACGGAGACCTGTACGAGCTGGACGCGATCGCCGCCGTCATCATCGGCGGGACGCTGCTCACCGGGGGACGCGGCACGCTGCTGGGCTCGATCCTCGGCGTCCTCGTCTTCACCCTCATCACCAACCTGTTCATCCTCAACGGCCTGCAGACGAGCGACCAGCTCATCGCCAAGGGCGTGATCATCGTGATCGCCGTCCTGCTGCAGCGTCGCGGCTTGCGCACCCCGACGTAGTCCCTTCGCGCACCCCCAGACGTCCCCCCGCGCTTACCACCCCCCTTGGAGCAGTCATGACTGAGCACAGCCGTCCAAGCCGCCGCGGAGTGTTGTTCGGCGGCGCGGTGATCGGTGCGGGCGCCCTCGCGACCGCCTGCACCAGCAACGACGAGAAGGACCCCGCGCCCGTCGCGCAGACCGCCAACAACGGCGGGGACAACGACAAGCCGGGCAAGGCCGTGACCATCGGGTTCTCCGCCCCGGCGGCCGACCACGGCTGGATCGCGGCCATCGCCAAGAACGCGGCGGCGACGGCCAAGCAGTACTCCGACGTCACGTTCAAGCCGGTCGAGCCCACCAACGACATCAACCAGCAGATCTCCGCGGTCGAGTCGCTGATCTCGGCGAAGGTCAACGTGCTGGTGCTGCTGCCCAACGACGGCGAGCAGCTCAACCAGGTGGCGCGCAAGGCCTCGGACGCGGGCATCCCGGTGGTCAACCTCGACCGCGTCTTCCCCGACAAGCTGTCGTACCGGACGTGGATCGGCGGCGACAACTACGGCATGGGCGTGGCGGCCGGGCACTACGTCGGCAAGCGGCTCAAGGAGAAGGGCGTGGCCAAGCCGGTCATCGTCGAGATCCAGGGCATCGCGACGCTGCCCCTGACGCAGGACCGCAGCAAGGGCTTCGCCGACGCGCTCAAGACCTACGGCTTCAGCGTGACCGCCAAGCAGGACGCCAAGTTCACGGTGGAGAGCGGCAACCAGGTCGCCAGCAACCTGCTCCAGGCGCACAAGAAGATCGACGCCCTCTGGAACCACGACGACGACCAGGGCGTGGGCGTGCTGGCCGCCATCAAGCAGGCGGGCCGCAAGGAGTTCTTCATGGTCGGCGGCGCGGGCTCCGCCAACGCCATGCGCGAGATCAAGGCCGGTGGGCAGCTGGAGGCGACCGTCACCTACAGTCCGACCATGGCCGGCTCGGCGATCAAGGTCGCCCGGCTGCTGGCCCAGGGCCGCGGCATGGGAGACCTCGTCGAGCTCCAGGTACCGCAGTCGATCACCTTGGCGTCCGAGACGATCACCAAGGAGAACGTGGACCGCTATCTGCCGCTCGGCTTCGAGTCCTGATACGCGGCGAACCGGAGAAGGGAGACGTATGACCACGGTCGGGGTCGGGATGGTGGGGTACGCGTTCATGGGGCGCGCACACTCCCAGGCGTGGCGAAGCGTCGGGCCGTTCTTCGACCCGCCGGTGCGGCCCGTGATGGTCGCGCTGGCGGGCCGGACGGAGGAGAAACTGCGCGCCGCGGCGGCGGAGCTCGGCTGGGCGTCGATCGAGACGGACTGGAAGGAACTGCTCCGCCGCGACGACATCGGCCTGATCGACATCTGCACGCCGGGCGACGGCCACGCCGAGATCGCGGTCGCGGCGCTGGACGCGGGCAAGCACGTGCTGTGCGAGAAGCCGCTCGCCAACACCGTCGCGGAGGCCGAGGCCATGGTGGCGGCGGCGGAGCGGGCGCAGGCGCGCGGCGTGCGGTCGATGGTCGGGTTCAACTACCGGCGCGTGCCCGCCGTCACCCTCGCCCACAAGCTGGTGGCCGAGGGACGGATCGGCACCGTGCGCCACATCCGGGCGCAGTACCTCCAAGATTGGCTGACCGACCCGGAGTCGCCGTGGACGTGGCGCATGGACCGCGGCCGGGCCGGGTCGGGCGCGCTCGGCGACATCGGCGCGCACATCATCGACACCACGCAGTTCATCACCGGTGACACGCTCGTCGGGGTGTCGGCGCTGACCGAGACCTTCGTCGCCGAGCGGCCCTATCCGGACGGCGGCGGCACCGGCCGGGTGACGGTGGACGACGCGGCGCTGTTCATCGGGCGGACGAGCCGGGGCGCCACCGCGTCGTTCGAGGCGACGCGCGTGGCCGCCGGGCGCAAGAACTCGCTCCGCATCGAGATCAACGGCTCGAAGGGCAGCCTGGCCTTCGACCTGGAGTCGCTGAACGAGCTGTGGTTCCACGACGGGACCGACGGCGGGGAGACGGCGGGCTTCCGCCGGATCCTCGTCACCGAGCCCGATCACCCGTACGCCGGTGCCTGGTGGCCGCCCGGGCACGTGCTCGGGTACGAGCACACCTTCACCCACGAGTTCGCCGACCTGCTGGCGGCGATCGGCGAGGGCACCGACCCGCGGCCGTCGTTCGCCGACGGGCTCCAGGTGCAGCGGGTGCTGGCGGCGGTGGAGGACAGCGCCGCGCGCGGCAGCGGATGGACATCTGTCGAAGGGAACGCGTGATGACCGAACCGACGACGACCCGGCCGGTCACCCTCTTCACCGGCCAGTGGGCGGACCTGCCGTTCGAGGAGGTCTGCCGCCTGGCGGCCGACTGGGGGTACGACGGGCTGGAGATCGCCTGCTGGGGCGACCACTTCGAGGTCGACAAGGCCCTCGCGGACGACTCGTACGTCCCGCGCAAGCTGGAGACCCTGCGCAAGCACGACCTGAACGTCTGGACGATCTCCAACCACCTCGTCGGCCAGGCGGTGTGCGACAACCCGATCGACGAGCGGCACCAGGCGATCCTGCCGTCCCGGATCTGGGGCGACGGGGAGCCGGAGGGCGTCCGGCGGCGAGCGGCGGAGGAGATGAAGGACACCGCGCGGGCCGCCGCGCGGCTGGGCGTCAGCACGGTCGTCGGCTTCACCGGGTCGTCGATCTGGCATCTGCTGGCGATGTTCCCGCCGGTCACGGAGGGCATGATCGACCGCGGGTACGAGGACTTCGCCGCGCGGTGGAACCCGATCCTCGACGTCTTCGACGCGGAGGGCGTCCGGTTCGCCCATGAGGTGCATCCGAGCGAGATCGCCTACGACCACCACACCACCGTCCGGACGCTGGAGGCGATCGGCCACCGGCCCGCGTTCGGCCTCAACTGGGACCCCTCCCACATGGTGTGGCAGGACATCGACCCGGTGAACTTCCTGGCCGATTTCAGCAACCGCATCTACCACGTGGACTGCAAGGACACGAAGCTCCGCACCCGTGACGGCCGCCGTGGCCGTCTCTCCTCGCATCTGCCGTGGGCCGACCTGCGTCGTTCGTGGGACTTCGTCTCCACGGGACGCGGCGACGTCCCATGGGAGGACTGCTTCCGCGCGCTCAACGCCATCGGTTACGACGGCCCGATCTCCGTCGAATGGGAGGACGCCGGCATGGACCGCCTCCAGGGCGCGCCCGAGGCCCTGGCCTACGTTCGTGCCCTCAACTCCATCAGCCCTCCGGCCACGTCGTTCGACGCGGCCTTCGGAGGCGGCGACTAGCTCGGTTCGCGGCCGCTCAGCCCGGAAGGCGGCTCAGACGCGGAAGTCGGCGAAGTCGAAACCGGGGGAGACGACGCAGCTCACCAGGACCTCTTCGGCGGTGGCGGGCCGGGCGGCCTGCCACACCCCGGCGGGGACGATGGCCTGCGGAACCTCTCCGGACGTCAGGTCGCCGCCGAGGCTGATGGCGGTCTCCTCGGCGGGGCGTTCGCCGTTGCCGCCGAGGAGGAGCGTCAGCGGGCCGCCGCGATGCCACAGCCAGACCTCGTCCGACCGCACGGCGTGCCACATCGACTCCTCGCCGGGCGGCAGGAGGAAGTAGATGCCGGTCGCGCTGGCCCGTTCGCCGGGATAGCCGCCGGGAGTGAAGCGCGGCGCGGTCTTCCACGTCTCGCGGAACCAGCCGCCCTCGGGATGGGGCAGGAGATCGAGCGCCTCGGCGGTCGCCGGACGGTCCAGGAGGGCCGTGTGGCGGCCGTCGGGCGCGCGGCGGAGATAACGGACACCGGAGGCCGCCGTGCGGTCGATCGTGCCGCGTGGCGGCGACTCCAGGGCCACCGCGATGATCTGGCCCGAGGTGAAGACGTCATCGGCGACGGCCAGCGCGCCGTCGGGATCGTCGGGCGCCCAGACGGCCCCCGCCTCGTCCAGGACGAAGCGGGGATCGTCGTCGGCCTGCCACGTTTCCAGAGTTGTCAGCAAAAGCACATAGACGAGCTTATTGATCCGGGTGTAGCCCGTTTTATCCGCCCGCGACGGTGAGCACGATCTTGCCCGTGGCGGCGTTGGTCTCCCCGCGCGCGTGGGCCTTGGCCGCCTCGGCGAGCGGGACCACCGTGTCGATCTCGGCGCGGAGGCGCCCGGCCGCGACGAGCGCGGCGATCTCCTTCATGGAGTGGTGATCGGGCTCGACGAGCAGCCCCGCCGTGCGGACCTCACCCGCGTCGAACTCTTCCAGCCTGGTCAGCACCAGGGAGACGAGCAGCCCGCCGGGCCGGATCGTCCGGACGGAACGGGGGCCGTAGTCGCCGCCGATGGTGTCGATGACGACGTCGATGTCCCGTACCGCCTCGGCGAAGTCGGTCGTGCGGTAGTCGATCGCCTCGTCGATGCCCAGGCCGCGCAGGAAGTCGTGCTTGGGCGCGCTCGCGGTGCCGATGACGTACGCGCCGCGCGCCTTGGCGATCTGGACCGCCAGATGCCCGACGCCGCCCGCCGCCGCGTGGATGAGGACACGCTGACCCGGCTGCACGTCCGCGACGTCCACCAGGGCCTGCCACGCGGTCAGCGCGGCCAGGGGGACGGCGCCCGCCTGGACGTGGTCGACGTTCGGCGGCTTGCGGGCGAAGTAACGCGAGGGCGCCGCCACGTACTCGGCATGGGAACCGTGACCGAACGGGTACTTGAGCATGCCGAAGACCTCGTCGCCCGGTTCGAGGAGCGCCACGCCGAAGCCGACCTTCTCCACCACACCGGAGACGTCCCAGCCGAGGACGAAAGGCGGCTCGCCCAGCAGGCCGCCGGTCGCGCGGTGCTTCCAGTCGGTCGGGTTGACCCCGGCGGCGTGGACGCGGACGAGCACCTCGGTCGGGCCGGGCTCGGGACGGTCGACTTCGATCTCTTTGAGGACGTCCGGGCCGCCCAGGACGTCCTGACTGATGGCGCGCATGCGATTGGTCATGCCCTCAGCCTGGCGCGGCGGACCGGGGCCTGCCAGCGGCCGGATCGCCATTAACCGCAAGGATCCGGCCAAGGCTGGATCCTTACCGGCGAGTCACTCCATCTCCGACAGCCGGGCCGGATCGAAGCCGACCGGGAACGGCTCGTCGGTCGTGAACGCCTCGCCCGCCTTCACCTTGCGGACCAGCCGGTAGCCGGAGCCGGCGAGCTGCAGGACCGTCAGCTTGGGGCGCGGCTCCAGGTCGACGAGCCAGTAGTGCGGGATCCCGATCGCCGCGTACTCGGTCACCTTGGTCACCCGGTCGTGCACCTCGCTGCCCGTGCGGGGCGAGACGATCTCGGCGGCCAGCAGCAGGTCGGGCCCGTAGTAGGTGCGGTGGGTGCGGCTCTCCAGCGCGGTCCGCGCCACGTCGCGGCTGACCACGAAGACGTCGGGCTTGCGCACCCCGGCGGGCGTGGTGACGTCCTGCGGGATGCCCGCGACGTGCATGTCCGCGTCCGCGTGCCGAGCCGCCTCCTTGAGGATCTCCTTGAGCCGCTCGGCGGCATGGTCGTGCCAGAGGTCGCCGGGCAGTTCGGTGAGCCAGCCGTCGGCGAGCTCGTACCGCCTGCCGTCCTCCGGCATGGCGTCCAGGTCATAGAGCGTGTACGGGCCGTGCGGGTGGCCGACGGTGCTGCTCACGGGTCGAATCTAGTGGAAAAGGCCTGGTCGGGGCGGTAGGTGCGAATGGCGAGTTGACCGAGATGGGCCGTTTCTCTCGATATGCGAGGGAGGGAGGGTTAAGATACATCTCGTTCTGCCTTGACCTTCCCCTGGCGGCAGGGTGCAGGCTCGGAGGCGGACAAAGGAGGGACGTATGGGGACCGATCCCGCCCTGCGCGCCGCGGACCACGACAGGGACGAGGTGCTCGTCCGGCTGCACACCGCGTACGCCGAAGGCAGGCTCACCGAGGCGGAACTGGACGAGCGCATCGACCTGGTCCTGGCGGCGCGCACGCACGGCGAACTGGACCGGCTGGCCGCCGACCTGCCCACCTGGCAGGGCCCGGAGGAGGCCATCACCACCTCGGGGCCGCGCACCGGAGTCGGCGGTCGCGTCCAGATGGCCTGGAAGAGCAGCATCCGGCGCGCCGGCCGGTGGCGCGTCCCCGACCGGTACACGGCCCTGGCCTACAAGGGCGGCTGCCTGCTGGACCTGCGGGACGCCGAGCTGACCGGCCCCATCACCACCATCAGCGTGATCGCCTACAAGTCCGCCGTCGAGATCATCGTTCCACCCGGCGCGCGGGTGGAGATCTCCGGCATCGGCGTCTCCACCGAACTCCACGGCGCGGCCTCGCCCGCCGCCCCCGTCGTCCACGTCCGGGGTTTCGCCTACAAAGGACACATCGCGGCAAAAGATCACCGCGTCCGCCATGGACGTTCATGAGGTGATATGAACGCTCCCGCAGCCTGATCGGCTGCCTATCCCACCGATGTCCGCCCGAAACCGGATGCGGCGCGGTTTGATGGTGTGTCATCGCACAGGCGAATGGAGCGCGAGTGACGGCGAGCGACCTTTCGGGCCCGCAAGGCTCCCGGGAGATCCGGCGGCGGCTGACGGCCGACCCCCAGCGGGCGACGGGAGAGGGCTCGGCCTGGCAACAGGCGTACGAGGCCTGGCGTACCGCCGACCTGTCCTGGTCCGGCGACTACGGCCCGACCAAGCTTCCGCGCCAGCGCAAGGCCAAGTCCTCGCGCCCCGCCAAACCCGCGCCCGTGGCCGCGCCCGTGGCCGAGCCCGTCACGGCGCCGAAGGCCGTCGAAGCGAGCGCGCCCAAGGCCGCCGCGCCCAAGGCGGCCGCGCCCAAGGCCGCTGAGCGCAAGGCAGCCGCGGTCAAGAGTTCTGGTGTGGGGGTGGCTGAGGCCGCGGCGGCACGGCCCGCCGAGCCTGAGGCTCCCGCCGTGAACGGCGCTCAGACGGCCGCTCCGCCTCCGGTGGCGGATCCCGTCGTGGCTCCGCCCGCGGCGCCTGTCCGGCGCGGTGGGGCGCGGCGAGCGTCCTTGCGGGTGGCAGGGGCGGCCGCCGCGGTCGTGGTCGTGGCGGCGGGCGGCGTGTACGCGCTCAGCGGCGGCGAGGAGGAGGGGCGAGCCTCGGCGATCCCCGGCGCGGTGCTCGCCGACCGGTTCTTCGCGGCCGACCCGGCGAAGCCTGACGGGCTCGTGCAGGACATCGCCGCGGTGACCGCGGCCGGGGCGACCGTCGTCGCGGTGGGGACGGAGGGTGACGGCCGTCCCGAGAAGACCCGAGCCGAGTTCCTCGTGTCCGGCGACGCGGGCCGGACGTGGCGCCTCGCCCAGGTGCGGGACGGCGACGGGGCCGAGCCGGCGTTCGGCGACCGGCCGCGGTTCGTCGCCGGCGGCCAGGGCGCCTGGGTCGCGCTGGGCCCGGGCACGGTATGGACCAGCCAGGACGCGCAGACCTGGACGCGCCAGGCGGGCGGGCCGCTCACGGCCAAGGACCGCGTGGACGGCCTCGCGCGGACGGGCTCCGGTTTCGTCGCCGTGGGCAGTTCGGGCGGCCGCGCCGTCGTCTGGACCTCGGCCGACGGCAAGACCTGGCAGCGCGACGACCGGGTGAACGTGGCCGGGGCGACGGCGTTCGACCGGGTGGCCGCCATGGGGGACGTGGTCGTCGCGCACGGCGCGTTCAGCCGCGAGGTCACCAGGAAAAAGAAGAAGCGCAAGGTCACCACGACCGTGCGCGGGCTGGGGTTCTGGCGGTCGGCCGACGGCGGCCGCACCTGGAAGCCGGTCGACATCCGGCAGGGGCAGGGCTCCTTCGGGCCCGCCTCCGGCCTGGCCGCGGGGCCGGGCGGCTTCTTCGTGTACCGGGACGGCAAGCGGGTCACCGGGCCGAAGAAGCGGCGCAAGACCGAGCGCTTCGGGATGGTCTTCGGTTCGGCCGACGGTTCGGTGTGGTCCCCCTACGGCCGGGTCAACGGCCGGATCACCCGGCTGGGAGGCTCCGCTTCGGGGCTGACCGTGCTCGCCGGCGGGCGGCTGATGCGGAGCGCCGACGGCAAGGCCTGGCAGCCCGCGGGGGAGACGCGGGCGACCGCGAACGGGCTGACCGTGGCGGAGGGCGGTGTCCCCGTCGTGGTGGGGCGGCGGGCCGAGGACTCCTACCTGGCGGTGTCCGGGCAGGCCGTCGATCTCACCAAGGTGCCGGGCGCGGTGCGTCCGGAACGGGCCGTGACGGCGATCGCGCCGGACGGCGGCATGGTCGCCGTCGGCAGCTCCAACTACGAGGCGGCGGTCTGGTCCGGTGCCGGCGGCTGGACGCGGACCGGGCTCGGCAAGGGGCGGCTGACCGACGTCGCGTACGGGCCCAGGGGCTGGGTCGCGATCGGCCGGACCGACCGGGAGAAGGCACTGACCGTGACCTCGCCGGACGGCAGGGCGTGGGCGCCGGTCACGGTCACCGCGGACGGGGCGCTCGGCGCCGTCGCCTCAGGCCCCCAGGGCTACGTGGTGGTCGGCGTGGCGGGAGCCGCCGCGACGGCCTGGCGGTCGTCCGACCTCAAGACCTGGACGCGTTCCGCCGCCATCGCCGGCATGGAGGGACGCACGTGGATGCGGGACGTGGTGGCCACGTCCACGGGCTATGTGGCGGTGGGCGGCCGTCAGAACGCCCGGGGCGGCGGCAGCCAGCCCGCCGTCTGGACCTCGGCGGACGGGGCGAAGTGGACCGCGGCCCCGGCGCCCGCGCTGCCCTCAGGTCTCACCGCGGGCGTGCTGACGCAGGTGGCCGTTCGCGGTGGTCAGCTGGTCGCGCTGGGCACCAGTGACCAGTCGGGGCGGTCGCAGAGCTTCACCGGCGTCTCGGCCGACGGCGGGCGCACGTGGCGCATGGCCGTCCCCGCCGGAGCCACGACGCTGACGGCGGTCACCGCCACGGCGAAGGGCTTCGTGCTGGCGGGGGTCACCGGCGCGCCGAGCCGGCAGGACGTCGTGCTGTGGACGTCCCCGGACGGGGCGGCATGGCAGCCGACGCCGGCGCGGGGAACGGGCCTGGACGGGCCCGGCGACCAGCGGCTCGCCGGGCTCGTCGCGCACGGTTCCGAACTCGTCGCGGTGGGCGTCACGGCCGACCACCGTGGCGAGTCGCCGACATTGTGGCGCACGGCGGCGCCCTGACCGTCCTGAGCGATCAGCCGTTGCAGCCGCAGGAGCAACCCTTCGGGCAAGAGCAACCGCCGCCGTGTCCACAACTGCATCCACCTTGTGCCATGGACGGAACGTACCTCCGGGTAGATATCGGGGCTATGGCTGAGACGCGACGTTCCGGTCGCGCGTGGTCACGGTCACGTATGGATGTGCAGGTCGACGCCCAGCAGGACGAGGAACCACAGGAATATGGCCAGCAGGGCGCTGAGGATGCGGCGCAGGAGGTCGGGGTAGATGTAGCCCCGGTCCCACGCCACGAAGATGCCGATGATGAGGTAGATCAGGCCGACCAGGCCGATGCCCCGGCTGCGATATCGGTACGCCATGAGGCGTCTCCTTCCAAGGTGCTGACTGACGCCCGGGCGGTGCCCGGGGCCGCGGGAAGGAAACACCGGCGTCTTTCGGTGCGGTTCCGTGTCGATCTATAGGTCCCGCCCAAATCCGGGGCGTGTTTAGGAAGCGATCACTTGGCCGGGGGCAGCTGGAGCCGGACGATCGTGGGGTCGCGATCGCCCTCGCGATCGGCGAACTCCGACGCCCGGTGCACGATGTCGAACTCGTGCTTGCCGCGCTTGAGCGCCGGGCTCAGCATGATGTGGTCGAGCGCCTGCGCGTTGCCGCCGACGATCGCGGTGTAGCGCTCGTTCTGCGGCACGGCCGCGGGCAGGTCGGTCAGCCCGGCGTCCCCGGTGAGCACCTTGGGCGGGGCCGCGAAGTCGCGCTCGTTGAGGTTGCCCGCGACGATGACGCCGGCGTTCTTGTCGGCGGCGCGCGCCGACGTGACGAAGCGCGCCACGACGCGCGCCTGCGCCTCGCGCCGCCACTCGCTCGGCCGCGTCGGCGGTTGCCGGCGGCCGAACAGCGGCTGGTCGTCACCGAGCTGCGGCGTCCAGTGGTTGGCGACGACGATGAGGCGCCTGCCCCGCCAGGTCACCTCGGCGGCGAGCGGCTTGCGCGTCCCGCTCCACGCGGTGTCCTTGGGCGAGATCCGGCCCGGGCTGAGCGTCAGCCGGGCCCGGCCCTTCTCGGCGAGCACGCGGGTGGCGGTGGCGGCCAGGTCCGGGCCGGTGCCCGCCGCGGCCGGTTCCGGGTCCGCGCCGAGCGCGGGCCGGTCGACGAACGCCAGCCCGCGGTCGGTGCGGAACAGGAAGCCGACGCGGTTGTTGCCGCCGCTGTCGCCGCCGTCGGCGTTGTCGCGCGGCGAGACCGCGCGCCAGTCGTAGGCGGGCCCGCCCGCGGCGCTGATGGCCGTGATGAGCTCGGCCATGGTCTGGTCGGCGACGACGACGCCGTCGTCCTTGGTGCCGCTGTTGTCCTGGATCCCGGACACGGTGACGAGGTCGGGGGACTGGAGGCCGTCGACGATGTCCGCCGCCAGCGCCGCGACCCGGGCGGGGGGCGTGTCGGGGCTGAGGCCGTCCATGGACGCGGTGGCGACCGACAGTTCGCCGGGCCGCGCCGGGCGGGTCCTCTCGCGCGCGAGACCGCCGCTCCGGGCCTGCGGGGTGGCGGTCGGCAGGAACGTGAAGTCGCCGTAGCCGTAGTCGAGCACGCCGTCGGTGGGGCCGGGCAGCCGGTCGCCGACGTTCATGGCGGGGAGGGCGGCGAGCGCGTCGTCGAGGATCACCCGTTCGGGGTTGGCGTCGCCCTCCCGCAGCACGAGGCCGCCGCGCTTGGTGCGCAGGCCCGCGCCCTCGCCGCCGGCGGGCAGCACGGGGATCTCGCCGTCGCCGGAGGGGCCGACCGCCACCGCGTCCTGCACGCGGACGCGCATGCCTTCGAGCGCCTCGTAGAAGTCGAGCGCGTCACGGCGGGGGTCGAACGTGTCGGTGGCGCCCTTGATCGCGCCGGGCGCGCGCCGGCCCTTGGGGCCGAGGGTCACCGGCGCCGGCAGCGGAGCGCCGTGCCCGGCCACCGTGGTGCGGGTGGCGTCGATCTCGGTGCGGCTCAGGTTGGCCGAGGACGCCCCGCCCGGGCGGAACTCGCTCACCTTGCCGTCGACCCGGACCGAGTCGCCGGCCACGGCGGCAGGACGCGTCCGCGTGAAGACGAAGACGCCCTCCGACGTCGCCTCCCTGCCGTCGGGACGCGGGTCCTGCATCCAGAAGCCGTTGCCGGTCACGGCGGTCACGACGCCCGGGACGCCGGTCACCGTCCGTCCGGTGAGCGGAGACTCGTGGCCGGCGCCCTGGACGTCCCTGACGCGCTGGCCGGCCACGGCGGAGTGCGCGGGCGGGACGGCGTGCGGGGGCAGGAGGGCGAGGGGCAACGCGAGCACCGTTCCGGCCGTGAACGCCCGGAACGTCAGAGTCCCATTGAACACCGCAGCAGGATCCCACGCCGGGCACGCTTCCGGTGCCGCGCACGGGGCCCATTCCGGCCCGATGCGCGGCACCGGACAGATCAATCGCGGCCCGCTTCCCTAATCGAACAGGACGACCTGGCGGATGACGTCGCCGTTGTTGAGCGCCTGCACGGCGTCGTTGAGGTCCTCGAAACCGATGCGCCGCGTGATGAGGTTGTCGATGTCGAGCTTGCCGGCCCGCCACAGGTCGACGAAGAGCGGGATGTCGCGCTTGAGATCGCATCCGCCGTACAGGGACGCCTTGAGGCTCTTGCCCTCGAACAGCAGCGAGAACGCGCTCTGCCGCCAGTCGTCGTCGGCCGCGCCCGCGCCGACCACGATGACGTCGCCGCCGCGCCGGGTCGCCGCCCACGCCGTCTGGATCGCGGCCGACTTGCCGACCACCTCGAAGACGTAGTCGAAGCCCTGACCGGCGGTCAGCAGGCCCTTGGTCTCGTCGAGGTTCTCCAGCGTCGCGGTGTGCGTGGCGCCGAACTGCTTGGCGATGCGGTGCTTGGCCTCGTTCGGGTCGATCGCCAGGATGGCGGACGCTCCGGCGATCCTGACGCCCTGGATGACCGACAGGCCGACCCCGCCCGCGCCCACGACGGCGACCTTGGAGCCCGGCCGGACGCGCGCGGTGTTGATGACGGCCCCGACGCCGGTCGGGATGCCGCACCCGAGCAGCGCCGCGTACTCGAACGGAACGTCCTCGGCGACCTTGACGACGCCCTGGAAGGGCACCACGATCTCCTCGGCCCAGGTGCCGCAGCCCGCCATGCCGAAGACGGGCCCCGCCTCGTTCTGGAACCGGGGCTCGGTGAACGTCGCGCCGATGAACGTCATGCAGAGGAACGGCTCGCCGCGCAGGCACTCCGGGCAGGTGCCGCAGTCGGGACTCCAGTTGATCACCACGTGGTCGCCCGGCGCGACGTTGGTCACGTGGGCGCCGACCTCGGTCACCACCCCGGCGCCCTCGTGGCCGATCACCACCGGGATCGGCATCGGCAGGACCCCGGTCATGACCGACAGGTCGGAGTGGCAGACGCCGGTCGCCTTGATCTTCACCTTGACGTGGTCGGGACCCGGATCGACGGTCGTGACGTCGTCGCGCAGGTCGAGTTCCTTGTCGCCGACCGCGTGCAGGACCGCGGCACGTGCCATGGCTGCCTCCTCTTCGTCCAGGTAGAGCGCTATTCGTCCAGGATGAGCGCGGCCTTGGGACAGGAGCGCACCGCGTGCCGGACGCGGTCGAGCTGGTCCGCCGGCGGCTCCGGAAGCAGGATGGTGAGCTCGTCGTCGTCGTTGAGGTCGAAGACCTCCGGCGCCAGCCCCACGCAGACGGCGTTGGCCTCGCACACGAGCGGGTCGACTTGGACTCTCGGCATCGTCGTTGTCTCCGTTCAGTCGCCGGCGAGCTTCCGGTGGTCCCACCACGCGACGCTACCGAACCCGGTTCGGCTCGGCCACCGTCCGGCCCGTCCGGATCTCGATGACCGGCCCATTTCGTCGAAAAGTAGAACACGTTTCAGTATGCTCCGGCAAGGTGATCGTCGCAGTGGAGCGATCAAGATGGCACGGCCGGGTGAGCGTGCGGGGCCGCCGGTGGGGGGACGCGTGGAGCGAAGAACACAAGTGCGGATAAAGTGCGCGGCGGAGGAGATCAATGACTGAGACCATGGCGTCCACCCCCGCGGGGACGACCACTCCCGCGATGCCCGCGCCCGCTCCGAGCATGCCCCCGGACCTGCTGCGGTCGGCGAAGTCCGCCAAGGGCTTCATGCCGCTGCCCGAGGGCGAGGCGCTGTTCGAGACCGCCGTGGAGTACGGGGCGCGGCACGGTGAGGCCGGCACGCTCCTGGAGGTCGGCAGCTACTGCGGCAAGTCGGCGATCTATCTCGGCGCCGCCGCCCGGCAGACCGGCGCGACCGTCGTCACCGTCGACCACCACCACGGCTCCGAGGAGAACCAGGCGGGCTGGGAGCACCACGACCCGTCCCTGGTCGACCCCTGCACGGGCCGGATGGACACCCTCCCCACCTTCCGGAAGAACATCGGCGCCGCGGGCCTGGAGGACGTCATCGTCGCCATCGTGGGCCAGTCGCGCACCGTGGCCCGCTTCTGGCGGACGCCCCTCGCCCTGCTCTTCATCGACGGCGGCCACGCCGAGGAGCACGCCCAGGCCGACTACGAGGGCTGGGCCCCGTGGGTGGCGACCGGCGGCGCGCTGGTGATCCACGACGTGTTCCCCGACCCCGCCGACGGCGGTCAGGCGCCGTACCGGCTCTACCTGCGCGCGCTGGCGAGCGGCGCGTTCGAGGAACGCCGCGTGGAGGGCTCGCTGCGGGTCCTGGAACGCGTCAACGACAACGACCCCCTGACCCGCGCCTGACGGGCGTCAGAGGCGGGTGCGGACGGGGTTGGCGATCGAGACCAGCGCGCAGCCGCAGGCGTCCGGGTCGGCGGCCTCGGACGGCCCGAGCGGGCGCCCCGCGATCTCCTTGAAGAGGTTCGCGCCGGGGGAGGCGCCCTCCAGCGCGTCGGCGGCCAGGATGACGGCCGCGGCGGTGTAGGTGGAGCGGTCGCCCGGGAAGTGCCGCTGGTTCTCGAACTGCCAGCCCGTCCAGTACGAGCCGTCGTCGTGGCGCAGGTGCTGGATCGTGCGGAAGAGCTCCAGCGCGCGGTCACGGTCGCCGGCGGCGTCCAGGGCCATCACCAGCTCGCAGCTCTCGGCGGCGGTCACCCACGGCTGGTCGCTGACGCAGCGGCAGCCGAGGCCCTCCACCACGAACGTGTCCCAGCCGCCGGCCAGCCGGCGGGCGGCGGCCTCGCCCCGGACGGGCCCGGCGAGGACCGGGTAGTACCAGTCCATCGACCAGCGGCTCTTGTCGGCGAACGCCTCCGGATGGGCGGCCACGACATGGCCGAGCTGGTCGGCGGCGAGCTCCCAGTCGGGCTGCGGCTCGCCCAGGTGCTCGGCAAGCGCGACGGCGCAGCGCAGCGCCTGGTAGATGGACGAGCAGCCCGTGAGGAGCGCGTGGTCGGCGTCCTTCCCGGTCTCGTGCCGGATCCAGAGGATCTCGCCGCGGCGGGTCTGGAGGGTGAGGACGTAGTCGACCGCGCGCCGGACGGCAGGCCACATCGCGCGGGCGAACGCCTCGTCGCCGGTCATCAGCAGCTCGTGCCAGACGCCCACCGCGATGTACGCGGCGTGGTTGGACTCGCCGCCGGGCTCGGTCACCTCGCCGAGGATCCATTTGGCGGGCCACGAGCCGTCGGGCCGCTGGACGGAGCGCAGCCACTCGTAGGCGCGGCGGGCCGGGGCGTTGAGCCCCGCGATCGTGAGCGCCATGGCGGCCTCGACGTGGTTCCAGGCGTCGACGTGGCCGGGCACGCCCTCGACAGGCGCGAACCACGGGATGGCCCCCGAGTCCTCCTGCTGCGCCACGATGCTGCGCGCCGTGGCCAGGACGTCGTCGGAGGTCACCACACCGGGGACGGCGGGCGGCCGGGCATGGACCGGGCCGTCAGACCGCATCGGCCGTCTCCCGCTCGCCGGCCGGCTCGCCGCGGGTGGCGGGCTTGGTGAAGTAGACGACCACGCTCTTGCCGATGAGCGGGTTCATCACGCGCTCGGCCAGCCGGGTGGCCAGCGGGCGCTTCATGATGTCCCACACGAGCACCTGGTGGTAGGCCTTGGCGAGCGGATGGTCGTCGTTGTCGACGCCGACCGCGCACTTGATCCACCAGTAGGGCGCGTGCAGCCCGTGCGCGTGGTGGTGGCCGTTCACCCGGAAGCCGGTGAACTTGAGCTTGGCCTCCAGCTCGGCGCGGGTGTAGATGCGCACGTGGCCGCCGGGGGCGGTGTGGTAGTCCTCCGACAGCGCCCAGCAGACCCGCTCGGGCAGCCAGGACGGCACGGTCACGGCCAGCCGCCCGCCGGGCCTCAGCACCCGCAGCAGCTCGGTCATGGCCTTCATGTCGTCGGGGATGTGCTCGAGCACCTCGGACGCGACGATCTTGTCGAAGTGGTCGTCGGGGAACGGCAGCGCGAGCGCGTCGCCCTGGACCGTCTCGGCGGCCGCGGCCTCGGGGACCTCGCCCTCCAGGCGCATGGCCCCGAACATCTTCTCCACGCCGGCCAGCTCGTCGGCGTCCAGGTCGAAGGCCACGACGTTCGCACCCCGCCGGTACAGCTCGAAGGCATGCCGTCCGGCACCGCACCCCATGTCGAGGACACGCTCACCGGGGGTGACGCGGAACCGCTGGAAATCCACGGTCAGCAGGGTCGTGCTCCTTCCTTACGGGAGACGTCGCACCGGACGCTCCTCAGTGCTTGCTTGCGGCGCGCCGCACGTACTGCTGCTGGGCGATCGCGGCACGGTAGTGCTTCACCGTGGCCTGTGCCACGGCTGGCCAGGCGTACCGTTCCTGCACCCTGGCCAGGCCCGCGGCCCCGAGCCGTGCCCGCTCCTCGGGGGAGTCGTGCAGGCGGCGCAGCGTGGCGGCCAGCTCTTCGACGTCGCCGGGCTCGACGAGCACCGCGGCCTCGCCGACCACCTCGGGCAGCGCACCCGCGCGGCTGGCGACCAGCGGCGAGCCGGAGGCCATGTGCTCGACGGCCGGCAGCGAGAAGCCCTCGTAGCGGGACGGCACGACGGCGATCTCGGCGGAGGCCATCAGCTCGCCCAGCTCGTCGTCGCTGATGCCGCTGACGAACCGCACCCGCTCGCCGAGGGCCAGCTCGCGGATGAGGCGCGCGGTGGGCCCGTCCTTCTGGGGACGGCTCACCACGATCACGTGGACGTCGCGTTCGGTGGCGACCTTCGCGACGGCGCGCAGCAGCACGTCGACGCCCTTGATCGGGGCGTCGGCGCTGGCCATCGCCACGATCCGGCCGGGCACCCGGCCGGTGTGGGGGCCGCGCGGATGGAAGATCTGGGTGTCGACGCCCAGCGGCAGGATCTCGATGTCGCGGGGGTCGACCTTGAAGTCCTTGACGATGTCGACCTTGGACGACGAGGAGACCGTGAGCACCGGGCCGATCCGCCGCGCGACCTGGGACTGCATGCCCACGAAGCCGTACCAGCGGCGCTTGCCGAGGCGCTGCTTGATGCCCTCGGCGGCCTCCAGTTCGATCCGCCGGTCGACGCTGATGGGGTGGTGGATGCTGGTCACCAGCGGCAGGTCGAGGCGGGCGATGCCCAGGTTACCGAGGCCCAGCACCTGGTTGTCGTGGACGATGTCGAAGTCGCGGCGGCGGCGCCGCAGCTCGCGGAGCACCCGGATGGAGAACGTCAGCGGCTCGGGGAAGCCGCCGGTCTTCATGTGGGCGAACTCCAGCACGTCGATCCAGTCGCGGAACTCGCGCAGCGCGGGGGTCCGGAAGGGGTCCTCGTCGCGGTAGAGGTCCAGGCTCGGGATCTTGGTGAGCTCGATCTCGTCGCGGTCGAGCTCGGGATAGGGCTGGCCGGAGAGCACCTCGACCGTGTGCCCGAGGTCGACCAGTTCACGGCTGAGATGCCGCAGGTAGACTCCCTGGCCGCCGCAGTGCGGCTTGCTCCGGTAGGAGAGCAGGGCGATCCGCAAGCGATCACGGTGTGCGTCGTCCTCGGACCTGCTCACGAACCACCTCTTCGGGACCGGTGCCTGGTGTGACCTCCGGGGCCAACCTGCATCTCGTGCGTGCCGTTACTGAAGTTGAGATTCAGCCCATTGATGTTACCGGACGGTTTGAATGTGGGGCAGGGCCGCCCTTGCCCGCCGGGCGCGGCCGGGCCGCCCGGCGCCGGTGGCGTCCGGTGGCCGACCTCCCAAAATATAACCCGTTCTAGATTTTTATGGCCGCGGCACGGGCGTGGCCTAATTCACTTATTCGCCGAGCTGGATTCGTTGGTCCCGAATCTAGAGGGCGCCTGCTGGAACGTGTTACATTCATTCGCCAAGCAAGCGCTTGGGTAGCGCACCTGGGCGGGGTGCGATCGCGGGCGCGTCCGATCACAGCGGGTCTGATTCGAGAGAGCGAGACACTCTGATGCGAGGTGCGGTACTGCACACCCCTGGCGGCGACGCCAAGCTCGACCTCCGCGACGACCTGGTGCTCGCCGGGCCGGACGCCGGCGAGGTCCGCATCCGGATCCGGGCCGCGGGCGTCTGCCATTCCGACGTGTCGGCGATCGCGGGCATCCTGCCGACGTCCGTGCCCGCCGTGCTCGGGCACGAGGCGGCCGGCGAGGTCGTCGAGGTGGGCGCGGGCGTGACCACGGTCGCACCGGGCGACCACGTCCTGATCAGCTTCGTGCCGGCCTGCCGGCACTGCCCCGACTGCCTGGGCGGCCAGCCCTACCTGTGCATGTCGGGCATCGGCGACGCCTTCGGCAAGGCGCCGTTCAAGTACGGCGAGACCGACGTGTTCCGGATGGCGGGCTGCGGGGCGTGGGCCGAGGAGACGGTGGTGCCCGAGAGCGCCGCCATCAAGGTCGACCCGGACGTGCCGTTCGACCTCGCCGCCATGATGAGCTGCGGCATCACCACCGGGGTAGGGGCGGCGCTCAACACCGCGAAGGTCGAGCCCGGCTCCAGCGTCGTGGTGATCGGCGCGGGCGGCGTCGGGCTGGCGGTCGTCCAGGGCGCGAGGATCGCCGGAGCCGCCACCATCGTCGCGGTCGACCCGCTGGAGGCCAAGCACGAGACGGCCCTGCGCTTCGGCGCGACGCACGCGACGACGCCCGACGGGCTCGCCGCGCTCCAGGCCGAGCTCACCGCGGGCCGCGGTTTCGACTACGCCTTCGAGGCGGTCGGCCGCTCGGCGACGCTGACCGCGGCCTGGGACGCGACCCGGCGCGGCGGCGACGTGGTGCTGGTGGGCGCCGGGGCGGTCGACGACCAGTGGTCGGTCGACATGTTCTCGCTGCTCTTCCTCGGCAAGAACGTGCTCAGCTCGATGTACGGGACGGCCGACATCGAGCGCGACACCCGCCGCTGGACGGACCTGTGGCGGCGTGACCGCCTCGATCTGGCCGGCGTCATCTCCGACCGGATCGCGTTCGAGGACCTCAACGACGCCGTCGCGGCGCTCAAGAACGGCACGGCGCTGCGGCAGGTGGTGATGTTCGACTCTTGATGAGACTGGGGTCTCATGCTAGAACCCGTTCTAGGCAGAGAGCCGAGCAAGCGATCGGTCGGGTGCCCGGGCCGGCACCGGGCGCCCCGCCGGTCCGAGAGGACCTCGCATGGCGCCCCAGTACGGCCGGTCCGGCCCGTCCCGCCCGCACATCGACATCATCGACCCCGATCTCTACGAGCGCGGGGGCATCCCGCACGATCAGTTCGCGTGGCTGCGGGACAACGATCCGGTGCACTGGCACGCCGATCCGAGCGAGACCGTGCCCGGGTTCTGGGCGGTCACCCGGCACGCGGACGTGGTGGAGGTGTCGCGGCGTGCGGACCTGTTCTCGTCGGCCGCACGGGGCGCGATGTTCACCGAGACGGAGCCCGAGGATCTCGCGCTCTACCGGATGATGATCCTCTACATGGATCCGCCCGACCACACCCAGCGGCGCAGCATGGTCAACCGCGGCTTCACCCCTCGGATGATCAAGCAGCTGGAGGGGCACGTCCGCGACATCAGCCACCAGCTGATCGACGCCGTGGCGGCCAAGGGCGAGGCCGACTTCGTCGAGGACATCGCCGCGCCGCTGCCCGCGTACGTGATCTGCGAGCTGCTCGGCGCGCCGGTCGAGGACCGCGAGCAGGTCTACCACTGGGCCGACAAGATGATCGCCTTCGACGATCCCGAGCTCGCGGGGTCACGCGATGTCGGCAGGCAGACGGCCGCCGAGATCTTCGCGTACGCGGGTGAACTGGCGGCGCGGCGCCGGGCCGACCCGTGCGACGACATCGCGTCCAAGCTGCTGCAGCCGGATTCGTCCGGCTACGCCCTCAGCGACGAGGAGTTCGCGCTCTTCGTGCTGATCCTGCTCGTCGCCGGGACCGAGACGACCCGCAACGCGTCGTCGGGCGGCATGCTCACGTTCTTCCAGCACCCCGGCCAGTGGGAGCGGCTCAAGGCCGACCGGTCGCTGCTCCGGACCGCGCCGGACGAGATCGTGCGCTGGTCGAGCCCGCTCAACCTGTTCCGGCGCACCGTCACGGCGGACACCGAACTGGGCGGCAAGCAGCTCAAGCAGGGGGACAAGGTCGTCGTCTTCTACCCGTCGGCCAACCGTGACGAGCGGGCGATCGACGACCCGTTCACGTTCGACATCGCCCGCGACCCCAACCCGCACATCGGGTTCGGCGGGGGAGGCCCGCACTTCTGCCTGGGCACCCACCTGGCCCGCCTGGAGCTGAGCGTCCTCTTCGAGGCCATCATGGACCGGATGCCCGACATCCGGCTGGCCGCCGAGCCGCGGCGGCTCCGCTCCAACTTCATCAACGGCATCAAGGAGATGCGGGTGGAGTTCCCGGCCAGCACCCCGCGCTGAAGTGCGAGAAAGCTGAATCGTGAGAAACAGGAGGGAGCGGAGTTGCCGCTCCCTCCTTCTCGTTGCTTATGCCTAGCCGCGCTTGCCGTGCGGCGCGGAGGGCGTGAAGCGGACGCGCATCTCCTTGACGCCGTTCACGAAGTTGGACCGCAGGCGGCGGGGCTCGCCGGCCGGCGCGATGTCCGGCATCCGGTCGAGGATCGCCTCGAAGAGGACCGAGAGCTCCAGCCGGGCCAGGTGGGTGCCCAGGCAGAAGTGCGCGCCGCCGCCGCCGAAGCCCACATGCGGGTTCGGGTCGCGGCCGATGTCGAACGTGAACGGGTCCTCGATCACGCGCTCGTCGCGGTTGGCGGAGCCGTAGAAGATGACGACCTTGTCGCCCTTCTTGATCTCCTGGCCGCCCAGCACGGTGTCCGCCGTGGCGGTGCGGCGGAACTGGTTGATGGGGCTCGTCCAGCGCACGATCTCGTCGGGCGCGGTGCGCAGCAGCGACCGGTCGGCCTTGAGCCGCTCCCACTGGTCGGGGTGCTCGAAGAAGGCGAGCATGCCGCCCACCGAGCCGTTCCGGGTGGTCTCGTGGCCCGCGATGATCAGCATCAGCAGGAAGAGCTGGAACTCCTCGATGCTGAGCCGCTCGCCGTTCTCGTCCGGCTGGAGCAGCGTGGTGGCGATGTCGTCGCGCGGCTCGGCCAGGCGCTCCTCGGCCAGCTTGCCGGCGTAGTCCATGAGCTCGCCCGCGAAGACCTTGGCCTTCTCCTTGGCCCCGGCGAGCTCCGGGTCGGCGAACCCGATGATGTAGTTGGACCAGTCGCAGATCTTCTGCCGGTCGTCCACCGAGGCGCCCAGCATCTCGCAGATGACGTACGCGGGCAGGTGCGCGGCGATGTCCTCGACGAAGTCGGCCTCGCCCTTGTCCACCACGTCGTCGATCAGCTCGTTGCAGATGTCGCGGATATGGCCCTCGAGCTGCTTGATCATCCGGGGCGTGAAGCCGCGGTTGACCTTGGACCGGTTCCGGGTGTGGTCCGGCGGGTCCTGGAACAGCATCATCATCCCGTAGAGCAGGACCTCGTCATCGGTGAACTCCTCGTACATCGAGGTGCGCACATGGCTGGAGTACAGCTGGGAGTTGCGCGAGACGGTGACCACGTCCTCGTGGCGGGTGACCGCCCAGAAGCCGGGCACGCCCTCGTTCAGGTCGCGATGCCAGTGGACCGGGTCGTTGTCCCGCAACCAGGTGAACTGCTCGTGCGGGATGCCTCCCTGCTCATAGATGCTCGGGTCGATGATGTCGATTACCGGAGTCGGCAGGGCGGGGGCAGGGGAACCAGACGCTGCGGCCATGAGGGATCCATCCAAGGGAGGTGGGACGGGGCGGTGGCGAGGAACGGGGGTCAGTCGAACTTCAGGGCCGCGGCGGCGCTGAAGCCCGCCGAGCCGGTCGAGATCTTCGGGCCGAGCGCCTCGGCCAGCCCGGCGGCCGTCCAGACGCCGTCGGTCGTGACCTGGTGCGCCACCGAGGGCGGCGCCATGACCGCGACCCGGCCGCCGTACGCCACGAACACCTGGCCGGTGACCTGCTCGGCGGCGGGCGAGGCCAGGTAGGCGACCAGCGGCGCCACGTGGTCCACCGAGAGCGGGTCGGGCCCGTCCTCGGGCGGCGGGCCGAACACGTTCGCGGTCATGTCCGTCCGGGCGCGCGGGCAGATCGCGTTGGCGCGCACCCCGTACCGCCCGCAGGCCTGCGCGGTCGACAGGGTCAGCGCGGCGATGCCGCCCTTGGCCGCGGCGTAGTTCGGCTGGCCGGGGGCTCCCAGCAGGAACGCCTCGGAGGCGGTGTTGATGATGCGGGCGTAGACCGGCCCGCCCGTCTCCTTCGACCTGCTCCGCCAGTACGCGGCGGCGTGCTGCGAGGTCACGAAGTGCCCCTTGAGGTGGACGCGGACGACCGCGTCCCATTCCTCCTCGGACATGTTGAAGAGCATCCGGTCCCGCGTGAACCCCGCGTTGTTGACGACGACGTCCAGCGAGCCGTACTCGGTGAGCGCGGTCTTGAGCAGCCCCTCGCCCGTGGCCCAGTCGGCGATGTCGCCGGGATGCGCGGTGGCCTCCCCGCCCGCGGCGCCGATCTCCGCCGCGACGGCCTGGACGGCGTCGGCGTGCAGATCGTTCAGCACCACGCGGGCCCCGGCCGCGGCCAGCGCGAGGGCCTCGGCCCGCCCGAGCCCGGCGCCGGCACCGGTGACGATCGCCACCCTGCCCGCCAGGCCCACTCCCTCTCGGCTCACTGGTCTCCCCTCTGGAGGGCGGGCACGTCGCGCCACGTGCTCGCCGGATAACCGGTGGTCAGGTCGTGAATTGAGCGCTTGCTTGGTCGATCTTCTATAGAACGAGTTCTAACATGAGACTCCAGTCTCATCAAGGGTCTAGACGTGAGAGTGACATGCGTCGCAGTCGGCTCCCGGGGGTTTGCGGACGGTGCGATCCGGCCTAGCCGAGGCTGAAGCGGATCGGGTCCCCGGTGCCGTCCCGGCGGGCCACGCCGCGCCGTTCCAGGACGCGCAGGTGCGCGGCCGCCTCGCCCGCGGCCATCTGGCGGGCGGTGAGGTCCATCGCGTCCCAGCCGTGGCGCCAGCGCATGCCCGCGGCGAGCCGCCAGAGCGTGGCGGGCTCGGGCGAGAGCAGCTTGGTGACCTCGGTGAGCCGCTCCTCGTGGTGCCCGATGATGGCGTGCGCGCGTTCGGCGAGGCCGTGGAAACGGTGCTGGTGGGCGGGCAGCACCTCGCCCGCCGCGAGGCCGGCGACCCGGTCGAGCGAGCCGAGGAAGTCGCCCAGCGGATCCACGTCCGGCAGGTCGTACGGGTAGAGCCCGATGTGCGGGGTGATCCGCGGCAGGACGTGGTCGCCGGTGAAGATCCGGTCGCCGTCCTCCAGATGCAGGCAGATGTGGCCGGGCGAATGTCCCGGCGTCCACACCACCCGGAGCTTGCGGCCGGGAAGGTCCACCAGCTCGCCGTCCGCGAGCTCGCGATCCGGCTCGGCGGGCGGGTCGACGTGCTCGCGCGCCGAGTGGGAGGCGAGATCCTCCTCCTCGGCCCCGGCGCGGGCGAGCGTCCCGCGCACCCAGCCGCGCTCGGCGTCCTGCTCGACCATGCCGCGGAAGAGCCGGATGATCTCGGCGTCGGCGTGGTGCATGGCGACCCACGCGCCGGACGTCTCGCGCACGCGGCCCGCGAGCCCCGCGTGGTCGGGGTGGTAGTGCGTGACCACCACGCCGGACACGTCCGCCACGTCCATGCCGAAGGTGGCGAGCCCGTCGCGCAGCGCCGTCCAGGCGTCCTCGTGCTCCCAGCCCGCGTCCACGAGCACCGGCCCGCGGGGGCTCTCCAGCGCGTAGACCAGTGTGTACGCGAGCGGATTGCCGGGGATCGGGACCGGGACGCTCCAGATCCCCCCGCCGAGATCCTCAGGTACCGGAGAATTCACGCGCGCTCAAGGATCGTCGCCGTGGACAGGGCACCGCCGCAGCACATCGTGACCAGCGCGGTGTTCGCGTCGCGGCGTTCGAGCTCGTGCAGGGCCGTGGTGATCAGGCGGGCGCCGGTGGCGCCGACCGGGTGGCCGAGCGCGATGGCGCCGCCGTTGACGTTCACCTTGTCCATGTCGGGGGTGTGGACGGACGCCCAGGAGAGCACGACGGACGCGAACGCCTCGTTGATCTCGGTGATGTCGATGTCGTCCATCGTCATCCCGGCGCGGGCGAGGACGCGTTCGGTCGACTGGATCGGGCCGTCCAGGTGGTAGTACGGCTCGGAGCCGACGAGGGCCTGGGCACGGATGCGGGCGCGCGGGCGCAGACCGAGCTCGCGGGCCTTCTCCTCGGACATCACGAGAACGGCGGCGGCGCCGTCGGAGATCTGCGACGAGGTGCCGGCCGTGTGCAGGCCGTTCTCGCCCATCACGGCCTTGAGCTTGGCGAGGCCCTCCTTGGTGGTCTCGCGCAGGCCCTGGTCGCGGGTGACGGTCCGGGTCTCGCCGGTGGGCGCGTCCTCCCCGTCCAGCACGGGCGCGTCGATGGGGGCGATCTCGCGCTCGAACCGGCCGTCGGCCCACGCCTTGGCGGCCAGCTGCTGCGAGCGGGCGCCGAACGCGTCGAGGTCGTCGCGGGTGAGGCCGCGCCGCTGGGCGATCCGCTCGGCGGCCTCGAACTGGTTGGGCATGTCGATCGACCAGTCGTCCGGCCGGGGCTTGGCCGGCAGGACGTTGCTGCCCAGCGGCGCCCGGCTCATCACCTCGACGCCACAGCCGATCGCGACGTCCACCGCGCCGGCGGCGATCTGGGACGCGGCCAGGTGGACGGCCTGCTGGGCGGAGCCGCACTGGGCGTCGATCGTGGTGACGCCGGTCTGCCAGGGGAGACCCGCGTACAGCCACGCGTACCGCCCTACGTGGCCGCCCTGCTCGCCCGCCTGCGTGACGCACCCGGCGAAAACCTGTTCCACTTCGGCGGGGTCGGTGCCGGCCCGGTCCAGCAGCGAACTCATGGCATGCGCGAGGACGGCCTGCGCCTTGAGTCCCGCCAGCCAGCCATTACGTTTGCCGAGCGGAGTGCGTACCGCCTCGACGATCACCGGGGTGCCCATGCGGTCTCCTTCTAGAACGTGATTCACCGATGACTATAACGTGTTCTAGTTTCATGAAGAAGTCCAGATTTCCGGCGGCGGCCTGTGATCCGTTCAGGGGGGTTGCGCGTCTATGTGGCATGTCTCCCGATCCTGACCAGCCGGTATTCGACGAGGACTTCGTCAAGGGCGCCTCCTTCACCGAGCCCTCCGCCCGGGAGCGCGGCCGGGCACCGGGCCGCCTGGAGCGGCGGCGGGACCGGCGCCGGGCCCGGCGGGCGCGGCGGGCGGAGCGCAAGACCGAGAAGCTGCTGTACGGCGGATCGGCGGGAGCCGGCTACGCGTCCGGGGCCGGCTACCGCGCGAGCGGCCGGACGAGGATCGCCGCGTACGTCCTGATCGGCGCGGTGCTCGTGGCGGTGATCGGCGGCGCGGTCTGGGAGCAGACCCTGAAGGGCGACGGCGGCGGGGGCGAGCCGAACATCACGATCACCGACATGGACCCGTTGCCGAGCGACCGGCCCTCGGTGAACCCGGCCGATCCGTTCGCCGGGACGCCCGCCGCGAGCTACGCCGACGGCGACGCGGGCATCGTCATGCCCGTCCCCAAGGCGATGAACGGCCTGTCGGCGGACGACCTGGGGCTCGCCTACGGCTTCGTCAAGCAGACGATCGTCGCCGCGAACCTCGATCCGCGCGTCCTCTTCGGGAACGAGACGGGCCCGTTCACCAAGCCCCTCCAGCCCGACCAGCGTGACGACGTCCTCAAGAGCCTGAAGCGCAAGGGCGACGGCAACCTGCGGGCGTGGATGAACATGTTCGCCCCCGGCACCGCCGAGCAGGTCGGCACCGTCATCAAGGTGCACGGCGCCGTCAAGGCTGAAAAGGCCACGCGGCAGGGCAACAAGGGTGTGCTGGTCAAGTCGGACCACAACTTCGTCTACGCCGTCCAGAAGCCGGGCAAGCCCGACACCCTCATACGCGTGATCGTCCGCCGGACCCACGAGATCTTCGTCTATCGCGAGGGCGCCAAGGTCACGTTCTGGCAGTACGAGTCCGGACGCAGCCCGGCACCGGCCGAATGCGACTCCAAGGACGGCTACATCCACCCGTCCTACCCGGCCGACCGGAGGGCGGAGGACGTGCAGCCGAGCGGCGCGCCCGAGGACCCGTACGACATGTCCAGGGCGCCGGAGTTCGACGGGGGCTGCGGCCGGGTGCAGCCGGTCTAGCCGGTGGTGACGGATCTAGCTGGTGGTGACGTTGAGGCTCGCGTACGTGGGGACGAGCACGCGGCGGGCGGCCTGGCGGGAGACGACGCGGTAGGGGCGGCCCGTGCCGAGCAGCGTCTCCAGCATCCGGGTCACCTGCGTGCGCGCGACCGCGGCGCCCAGGCACAGATGGCGGCCCGCGCCGAACCACAGCTGCCGGGTCTCCGGGACGTACTCCCGCCGGATGTCGAACGGGCCCGCGCCGTTGTCGGCCAGGTAGGTGAGCAGGAGGACGCGGTCGCCCGCGCGGAGGTCGCGTCCGCCGACCGTGACGTCCCGGGCGACGTGGCGTCCGATGACGGGAGCGGGGGTGGCGACGCGGAGGCCCTCGCGGACGGCGTTCGCCATGAGCGCCGGGTCGGCGAGCAGGAGTTCCTGCTGGCCGGTGTCGTGCAGTAGCGCGACCGTACGGGACGTGCCGGACGCGCCGGTCTCGGTGCCCGCGATGGCCAGGAGGGTGGCCAGGCCGCGGGTGAGCGGCAGCCCGAGGTCCATGTCACGGCAGCGGCCGAGGATCGTGTCCGGCCCGGCGGTGCGGTAGGCGTCGTCGACACCGATCGTGATCTCGCCGACGATCGTCCGCGCCTCGTCGATGATCTCGGACGCGAGATGGGTGGAGGCCGTCGTGCCCATGGCGAGCCCGGCCAGGCGCTCCCCGGCGGCGAAGAGCCGGCGGTACGAGTCGTCCGTCCGGTGCTCGCCCGGCAGCCCGAGCAGGTCGGCGACCAGGCGCCCGGCGAGGACGCGGGTCGCGTCGGCGACGTCGACGGTCTCGCCCGTGGCGAGCCGCGCGCCCAACGCCCGGTAGTGCGCGCCCTGGGAACGTTCGACCAGCGTGCGGGCGCTGTCCTCGGTGAAGAGGCCGCGGGCGCGGGTCCGCATCTCGGCGTGCCGGGCGCCGCCGAAGAACTGCGCCATGTCCGGGCCGAAGAGCTGGGTCCAGAGGTGCCCGACGCCGCCCTCGCCGGCCATGCCGAAGCAGGTGTGATCGTTCAGCACACGGCGGGCCAGCAGGGGGTCGGTCACCACCCAGCCGAGCCGTGGCACGCGCGCGATCGGGCCGGTCTGCCGGGCCGCCTGGAGGAGCGCGTAGAGCCCCCGGTTGCCGGCCCACAACAGCCGAGCCTCATGCCGCGCCGCGGCCCTGCCGTTGTTGATCTTCATGCTGGTCACACGATGATTGTGCTGGTCCCGGCAAGGGCGATCGAATGGGAGATATCACTCAATCGGTATGAGTGGTGGTACTCACCCCGGGTTCCGTAGGGTCTCCCTCGTCGGCGGGGGGCGTGGTCGGTGAGGCTGAATCCCGACATCACGGAAATGCCGATCTTTACCTCCGGGGGACATCAGCCCATGAGAGCCCGTATCGCCGGCGTTACGGCGTACCTGCCGGAACGCACGGTCACCAGCGCCGAGGTGGAGGCGCGCGTCGCGGCCGAGAGCGGCGGGTTCCGGCCGCTGCCCACGATCGTCGAGCGGATGACGGGGATCCGCACGCGGCACGTCATGCGCGACGACCAGCAGGCGTCCGACCTCGCGGTCGAGGCCGCGCGCGAGCTGCTCGCCGGCCGGGGCGCGACGCCGCGCGACCTCGATCTGCTGATCTTCGGCTCGGCGTCGCAGGACCTCATCGAGCCCGCCACGGCGCACATCGTCGCGGCCAAGCTCGGCGCGACGTGCCCGGTCTTCGACGTGAAGAACGCCTGCAACAGCTTCCTCAACGCGCTGCAGATGGCCGACGCGCTCATCCGCACCGGCCAGCACGAACGGGTGCTGGTCTGCGGCGGCGAGACGCCATCGCGGGCGATCCGCTGGAACGTGCGCGACCGGGCGCAGTTCGTGGACGCCTTCGCCGGTTACACGCTGTCGGACGGCGGCGCCGCGATGCTCGTCGAGGCCGCGCCGGACGGGGGGATCTTCTACCGCGACTTCGCCGCCGTCTCCACGGCCTGGGACATCGGCACGCTGCCGGCGGGCGGGTCGATGCATCCGCGCGACCCGGAGTTCTCCTACTTCAGCGGGGACGGGCGGCGCCTCAAGGACGCGTTCCTCGACCACGGGCCGGAGCTCTTCGAGACCGCGCTGGAGAAGAACGGCCTGACCTGGGACGACTTCGCCATCATCGCCGTTCATCAGGTGACGCTGCCCTATCTGGAGGTGCTCCGGAGCGTCCTCGGCATCCCGGCGGAGAAGCTGGTGGTCACGCTGCCTGAGCATGGAAACGTCGCGTCCGTGACGCTGCCGTTGCAACTCGCCACGGCGCTGGAGGAGGGCCGGTGCGGGCCGGGCGACCGGGTGGCGCTCATCGGGCTGGCGGGCGGCGTCAGCCTCGGCGTGACCTTCGCGGAGCTGTGACCATGGATCTCTGGGTGGTCATCCCCGCGTACGACGAGGAGCGCTCGATCGGCGCCACGCTGCGGCGCCTCAGCGAGCAGACCGACGCCGACTTCACCCTCGTGGTCGTCGACAACGCCAGCACGGACGGCACGGCGGCGGTCGTCCGGGCGTTCGGCGACGAACACCCCAAACTCGACCTGCGGATCGTCCACGAACCGGAGAAGGGGACGGGCGCGGCGGCCGACTCCGGCATCCGGCACGCCATCGCCGCCGGCGCGACCCATATCGCCCGCACCGACGCCGACTGCCTGCCGGATCATGACTGGATCGCGGCGGTGAAGCGGGCGTTCGACGAGGGACTGGAAATGATCAGCGGGCCGCTGCGGCCGCGCACGGACGAGTTCGCCCTGAAGTTCTGGGAGCGGCGGCTGCTGCCCGCCGTGGTCGGGCTGGCCGCGAGGTTCGGCCGGTTCCGGCCCGGCAACCAGGACCCCCTGTACCTCGGGCCGTACGTGATGATGCCCGGCTGCAACGTCGCGATCAGCGCCGACCTGTACGAGCGGGCCGGGGGCTTCCCGCGCACGAGGATCGAGGACGTGCACGAGGACCGCGCGCTGGTCAACCGGGTGCGCGAGCTGACCACGGCCTACGGGCTGCGCAAGGACATGACGGTGTACGGGTCGGTGCGGCGGCTGCGCGCGTACGGCCTGGTCGGGACGCTCGGCTGGTACGCCGACCACCGGTATAAGCCGGACGTGGTGGACATCCGATGAACTGGGAGCGGAGGCTCTACCTCACCGCGCATCCGTTCGCCTACCCGCTGCTGCGCGGGCTGGCGCGGCGCGGCCCCGTCGTCCGGGTGCCGCGGCTGGGAGTCGTGGTGAACGACGCGCGCCTCGCCCGCGACGTCCTCATGGACGGCGAGACGTTCCGCAAGGACGGGCCGGGCTCGCCGGGTGACCTGTGGACGCCGATCCTCGGGCCGTCCGTCCTGCTCAACATGGAGGGCGAGGGCCACCGGGCGCTGCGGCGCCGCCTCACCGGCCTCTTCACGCCGTCGTACGTCGACGGCCTGTGCGCCCGGATCCTCGCCGGGCCGCTCGCGCGTCTGACCGATCGGCTCGCTGAAGGCGGCGAGGTCGACCTCGTCGACACCATGCGGGTCATGGCGGGCACGGTGATCGGGGAGGTCATCGGCCTGGAGGCGACGTCGGACGACGACTACCGGGGCCTCTTCGAGCAGGGCGAGGAGATCGTCTCGATGGTCTCGTTGCGGACGCGGCGCTTCTCACCCGCGCAGCTCGAACGGGCGAAGGCGGTGCTCGACCCGCTCGGGGACATCGCCGCCAAGGCGTACGCGGCGGGGGACGACAGCACGGTGATGGGCCGGATGCGTGCCCTCGGCCTGTCGGAGGACGAGGCGCGCGGAGCCGCCGGGGCGTTCTTCCTGACCGGCACCGAGACCGTCGCCACGCTGGTGCCGCGCCTGGTCGCGCTCCTGCACGACTCCGGCTCCCTGTCCCGCGTCGCCGCCGAGCCGAAGCTGCTCGACCGTGCCATCGACGAGGCGATGCGCGTGACCACGCCGACGCCGGTGATGTTGCGAAGCGTGCACGGATCCGTCCAGCTTGGCGGCGTCGCCGTTCGCCCAGGCGATCGAGTGCTGATCGCCACGCACAACTGCTGCCGCGCGTACGGCCCGTTCGACCTCGACCGCCCGCATCCGCCCGAACTGCGGCGACTGTGGTTCGGTGCCGGGCCGCACTTCTGCCTGGGCTATCCGCTGGCCATGGCCGAGATACGCGCAGTCGTCCGTGCGCTGCTGGCCGCCGGGCCGCTGGAGATCACGCGGCGGGAGGCGGCGCGCGGCGTGCTCATCCCGACGTACCGCCGCTTCGTCGTCCGGGAGGCGGCGTGACCCTCGTACGGCAACTGCTGGACCAGGCGGAGCGCACACCCGAGGCCGTGGCACTCGTGGCAGGGGACGGCACTGAACTCACCTACGGCGAGGTGCGCCGCCAGGTGCTCGCCGTCCGTCATGGACTGCTGGCGAACGGGCTGGAGCCTGGCGACGGGATGTTGTTCTCGGTGCGGCCCTCGCCCGAGTCGCTCGTGCTCGCTCTGGGCGTGGTCGCGGCGGGCGGCGTCGTGGTCTTCGCCGACCCGGGCGCGGGCTCGGAGATGTTCGAGGCGCGCCTGCGACTGGCGCGTCCGCGTTGGTCGGCGGCGGAGTCTCTGCTGTACGCGGCGAGCAGGCTTCGCCCAGTACGTGCGTACGCGCGCCACCGAGGACTCCTCCTGCCGAAGCTAGCCGACCTCCCCATGCGCCACCTCTACGTAGGCCGCCGCCTCCCAGGCGTGCCGCGGAGCGCGCTCTCGTTCACCACCCTCATCCAAGGGAACGCACCCGCCGTCGACCTCCCGGACGATCCAGACGCCCCAGCCGCGGTGATCTTCACTTCAGGTACCACCGCGAACCCCCGTGCCGTCGTCCACACACAATCATCACTGGCCGCCGCGCTGGAGCTCTTCCGCGCCCGGCTGCCGCTGGGCCCCGGCGACATCGTCCACACCGACCAGCTCATGCTCGGGCTGCCGACCCTGATCTCGGGCGCGCGATGGTCGATGCCGCCGCTCTTCTGCTCGGCCGCCGACTTCGCCCGCCAGCTCCATGAACGAGGCGCCACGCACACGTTCTGCGTCCCCGTCCATCTGGCGGAGGTGCTGGACGAGGCGCCCGAGCTTCCCGAATCCCTACGATACGTCCTCCTGGGGGCGGCCCCCGCGCCCGCCGGAGTATTGCGGCGCGCGGTCTCGGCGGCACCTACCGCCGAGGTCCTATCCGTCTACGCGATGACAGAAATCCTTCCAGTAGCGATCGCGTCAGCAGCGGAGAAGCTGGCCCACACCGAGTCAGGCGCCGACGGAGACCTCCTGGGCGCCCCGCTCCCCGGAGTGGAAATCTCGATCGCCGAGGACGGCGAGCTCCTGCTCTCCGGGCCCAACCTCTGCAGCGGCTACCTGGGCGACGAACCCCTCAAGGAACTCCCGACCGGAGACCTGGCCCGCCTCGACGAACGAGGCCTCGTACTCATGGGCCGCAAGAAGGACATGCTGATCCGCGGCAAGTTCAACCTCTACCCGGGGCTGTACGAGCCCGCCATCGCCGCCCTCGACGGAGTGACCGACGCGGCGATCATCGGCCTGCCCGACCCCGAGACCGGCGACGAACAGGTGATCTTGGCCGTGGTGGGCGCCCCCGGCATCGCCGACCGCCTGCGGCGGCGGCTCCCCAACGTGATCGACCACGACGCCCTGCCGGACCGCATCCTCGTCCTGCCCGATTTGCCTCGGTCGGGCCGAGGCCGCAAGCTCGACCGGGACCTGCTGCGGGAGCTGGCACGAGGAGGAAAAGCGTGAAGGTCGCTGTGACGGGGGCCTCCGGCTTCGTCGGGGGAGCGGTATGCCGGGCGCTGACGGACCAAGGCATCGAGACGCTGGCCTTCGGCCGCCGCCCCGAGGTCGCGCCCGGCCACCTGGGCGGCGCCGCCTACCGTTCGTGGGACCTCACCAAAGGCGAGCTTCCCGACGCCCCCGAGGTCGACGCGGTGATCCACTGTGCGGGAACCGTCACCGACTGGGGGCCGGCCGCCGAATTCTTCGCGACCAACCTCGGCGGCACCCGCAATGCCCTCCGGACCTTCCCCGGCGCCCGCTTCGTCCACGTGAGCACGGCCAGCGTCTACGACCCGAACCGCCCCACCATCATGGCCACCGAAGCCGAAGCGCCTCCGGCCGGCCGCTCTGCTGTCCGAGGGGGGACGACCCCCCACACCCCCCGGAGCGGGAGGGAGGCGGCTCCGCCGCCGGAGATCCGGTATCTCAACGCGTACGGCGCGTCCAAGATGGCGGCGGAACGCGCCGTTTTCTCCGTCATGCGGGGCCATGGCCCGGCTCCCTGGGGGCGCGGCCGCCCCCGCCGCGAGGCGATCATCCTGCGCCCGCACGCCGTCTACGGTCCTGGCGACACCACGCTCCTGCCCCGCGTCCTCTCCTCCGTGCGCGGCCCGGTCCTGCCCGCCACCGGGCGCGGCGGGAACCTGGTCAGCCTCACCTCGATCGGCAACCTCGTCGACGCCTGTCTCCTCGCGGCCTGCGGCCCGGCCGGCACCGGCGTCTACAACGTGACCGACGCCGAGCCGGTCGCCCTCCGCGACGCGCTCCGCGAGATCCTCGCCGAACGGAACATCAAGGCCCGCCCGATCTTCCTGCCCGCCCGCGCCGTCCGTCCCCTCGCGACGGCGGTGGAGGGCGCCTTCCTCCTGACCCGCCGGCCCCACCCGCCGCGCCTCACGCGCTACGCCGTGAGTCACCTCGCGGTGGAGCGCACGCTCGACATCACCGCCGCCCGCGACGTGCTCGGCTACGACCCCAAGCCGACCTCCTTCGCCGGCGCCGCCGACTGGTAGCCGCCCCCGCTCACGGATTCGACAGGAAGCGGTGCGGCTCCGCCAAAACGAGCTGGGCCCCCGGTAGGTCGGCGATCCGTGCCGAGATCGTGTATTCAGCGAGGTGACGTGGCAGCGCTGCGCTGAACTTCAGTCCTTCCAAGGCGGCGTCCTCTGCATGAGGCAGGCATGGATGATCGCGAGCACCCTCGAGCGCAGCTTCCCAATCCGCTCGGTTCAACTCGCTGTGAAGGCGGATCGAAAAGTCCTCGACGCGTTGCCCAGGGTCAGTGACTGAGCTCAGGGTGGTCTTGAGGGTGGCGTTTGCTCGGTACCCGGCCCAGGTCCACCAGCGAAGGTCACCTCCCGACCGGACGATCACTGTGCCCACTGGATCGATTGTGTCGAGGGCGTCTTCGCGGACGGAGGAAAGCAGCAGTTCAGCCCTTCGTGTCATGCGGACCGGGGGATCCGATCCAAGGAGAACCTCACGAACTGCACGGGCCAGCGCGAAGGACACGCCGCTCAATCCCGGGACGATCCAGCGTGCCTTTCCGCCTCCATCGGCAGGGTCAACGTAACATCTGCGCCGTTTCCAATCGATCCAGCCGACACGCCAGCTCCGTCCCGCCAGGAGGAGAAGTCGAGGACCATCGACCTTCTCGGTCAGCAGAGCAGGATCAGTACGACCTATCTCCTCACGACCCGCTAGGACAGTGAACTCGGGAGGCACGGTAAAAGCCGTGGTGAGTTCCATGAAGTGGCGGCGGCCGAACCGTTTCTCTGCCTCGGGTCCGACAAAAAGCAGGCCGTTGTCCGAGTCGAGAAAGCCTTGCGCAACGAGGTGTTCGACGATCGGCGTTGCCGGCTTGCCGAACGGGCCGAACTCCCCCCACCACTGCGGCCACAGGTTTGTGCCGACTCTCTGCTCCTGAAGGGCCAACGCCAGGACCTGCTGAGCAACGATATGGCGAGGATCTGGTGGCGGGATGACCGGCTCCACCCACCCTCGAGCCCAAAGCAAGAGCAACCCTGCCGACTGAAGGAACCCGCCTTCGTCCAGAGCGAGGAAGAGACAGTTGCGCACGGCGCCGGGACGCCGTCCAGCACGGCCGAATCGCTGGAGAAACGAAGCGACCGACCTTGGCGCGTTGATCTGGATCACCCGGTCGAGGTCGCCCACATCGATACCGAGTTCCAGCGTGCTGGTCGAAACGATGACGCAGTCCCGTGCTTCGGCGAACGCCTCTTCCGCCCGACGACGCTCATCTACGGCGAGGGACGCGTGTGAAAGAAAGGTCGTGACCCCCCGCGCTCTCAACGCGGCGCCGAGCTCCTCGACGAGCTTCTTGGAATCGCAGAAGACCAGCCGTTTCTCACCTTGGTGCAATGCGGCGATCACCTTGGCCGCATTGGCAACGGATCCGACATGGTCGAGCTGTACGTCTCCCGACGGTGAGGCTGCGGAAGGCAACTCAGCGACGATGGGATGACTGGTCGGGTTGGCTGTGACGGAGAGACCTGGCGCGAGGATACGACCTGTTCTGGAGGACACGGCCGAGCCTTCGAGCCAGGCCATCAGTTCGGTGGGATTGCCCACCGTTGCGGACAGGCCGACTCGTTGGAGAGGCCTCCCGGAGATTCGCGTCACCCGTTCGAGCACACCCAGCATGTGCCAGCCACGATCGTCGGCCGCGAAAGCGTGCACCTCATCGACCACGACGGCCCGCAGGGCCGAGAACCAGCGGCGGTGATCGACTTTCGTGCTCACCAGCATCGACTCCAGGGACTCCGGGGTCGTGAGCAACAGATCAGGTGGGTCCCGTAGGAGGTGTACACGGCCGCCGGAGGTCACGTCTCCGTGCCAGACCGCGGCACGACGCCCGACCCAGCCGGTGTACGTCTCGAGACGTGGCAACAAGTTGTTGAGCAGGGCCTTCAGCGGTGCCAGGTAGAGCAGCGAAGGCGCACCCCATCCGCCCGCTGACATCCGGGTCAACAGCGGGAAGACGGCGGCCTCGGTCTTACCGCCTGCGGTCGGCGCGAGCAGGAGCGCGTCCTCACCGGCGATGAGAGGCTCGACAGCGGTCTCCTGAAGTGGGCGGAGCCGACTCCATCCCAGCGAGTTGACGATGTGGTGCGCCAGGGAGGGATGGAGTGCGTCGATCGTCATGGCCCGTCGAGGTCCAGCGTGATGGCGTCGGCGTCGGTGGCCCGCTGGCTCCAAGCGTTACGCTCGACTTCGGTCAACTCCGCCGTGGTCAGTGTCAGAGCGTAGTGCTCGCGGGGGTCGAAGTCGTCGAACTGGTCCACACGATCCAGGACCTGTTCGACGAGCTTTCGGAGGAAGATTCTCGGCGCGATTCCGATCTGTCCCCCGAGTTCGCCGGTGACGGCGAGCGCCAGTTGTTCCACGTACTGATCGTCGACCGTTGACCTGACTCGGGGACTCGCGCCCGAACCGTAGAGGTCACGGACGACGAGCCCCAGCCGCACCAGTTTGGCCAGGTCGAAACCGGTCAGGCGAATCTGCGCCGCTCGCGGGTTGTCGAATCGCGGATCGCCGAAATCGCTTGCCAGCCGCTGAGCCAGAGGAGCCAGTCGTTGCACGCCCTGGCGTCCCTCATAGAAGGCCGGGGTTCCGGTGATCATCAGGTAGAGCCCGGGAAAGCGGCCGCCGTCGATTTCGTCGATTAGCTGCCGCAGAGAGTTCAGCCCCTTCTCCCGGACGTCACTGCGAACACGCTGCAGGGTCTCGATCTCATCCAGGACCAGCAACAGCCCGGGATGGCCGGAGTCCCGGAGGACGGTCAGCAGGCCTTGAAGGAAACCCAGAGCGCCGAAATGATCAAGATCGCCCTTCACCCCGGCGGCCCGTTTGGCCGCGGCGGCCACGTTGGGCTGGCCTCCGATCCATGCGATCAGGCCCTCGGCGATGGCGGTGTCTTCGGCCAGCCTCGCCCTGCGATAGGCACGGAGTGCGGCGGCGAAGGCCGGGGTCGTCCGGGCGACGGTGGTCAGACGTTGTTCGAGGAGATCGTCCACACCTTGCTGAAGAGCGACGGGATCAGGCATGCCCTGCGCATCAGCTGGGACTGTTCCGGATGCGAGAACGTCCTCCTCCAGCGTGTAGAACCAGCCGTTGATGATTTCCCGGAGGGCGCTCGGCCGATGCGAGGATGTGGAGAGCCGCTCGACCAGCCGCCGGTAAACGGTCTCCAGCCGGTGCAGAGGAGTCTCGGCCTCGGAGATCTGTATCTCCGTTACAGCGAATCCTTGCCGTTTTACGCGCTCAGCGAGCCAACGGGAGAAGAACGTCTTGCCTGAGCCATATTCTCCGCGCACCGCTTTGAAAACAGCGCCGCCCCCGGCGACGGTCGTCAACTCCTCGTCCAGAGCGTTTTCGAAGCGCTCCAGGCCCACTGCGAACAGGTCCAGCCCGGCCTGCGGCACCGTGCCACGCCGCAGCGCGTCGATGACCTCGCGGCGCCGGGCGGCGCTGACCTGCGCAGGGCTCATGACGATCCCAAGAACTGCAGCGACAGTAGCCGGACATCCAGCTCCACGGTACGTCCGGCGTCACCTTCGGCGATCACCTGATAGCCGTCGACGTTGAGAAGCCTGCCGACGGCGGACAGGAAACCGGCCATCCTGAACGACGGTTGGCCGATCAAGGCGGCGGCTGCCGTGGTGGGCAGCTTCCCCCCGGCCTCCGCCAGTGCGTCGATCAAGGTGGCCACGATCTCGTCGGCGGGCGGTTTCCTGACGAATTGTTTCTGCGCGGCGTACAGATCGGATTGGACCACCCTGGTGCCTGTTCCAGATGCGGCCGCCGACGCTTCTCCGATGCTGAACAACGCTCCGTCGTCGGTGGCTGATGCCGGTTCTGCTTGCAGCGGCAGCGACTGGGCGGGAGCGGCCTGTGCGGGTAGCGGATTCCACCAGAGCGGTTCGTGCAAGCCCGCATTGTCGTACTCGAACCAGCCTTTCGGCGCTGGAACGTCAGAGGGCATGAAGACCAGAACAGGAACGACCATCTCGGCAGGTGACGCTCCGCCGTGATAACCGGCACGCCGCGGCACATAGCGGATTCGCTCGTCCCACGGCACGGTGACCTCCTTTCCCGTGGCCAAGACACGCGGGCCCTGAATCCGCAGCTCTCCCTCGCCTGGATCACCGGAGCGGAACCGTGCCGATTCGGCCTCCATGAGACGGTTGCCGTCGCCGAAATCCCGGACATGCCCGTGGTCGGAAGTGAGGATCACCGGTCGACGGGCCGCTGCTGCCGCACTGAGCAACCTCGGAAGGTAGTCGATCTGATGGAGCCGCCATGTCGGTGCGTTGACGCGGTGGTCGTCGCTCAGAGCGTCGTCAATGGTGTTCAAAACGACACCGACGACCACGCTCGTATCCTGCAGGGAAGCCTGCAGTTCGGCGTTCAGATCAGCGCCCGGTCCGGTGCCCAGCCCTGCCTTATGGAACAGCGCACTCTGCCGGCCCCTCCAGAGAGCCGAGAATCCACTGCGCTCATGCGATTGGCCGCCGGACGTGAGTTTCCCGCAGAGGAGACTGGCTCGTGAGAATACGGTCGTGGACGGGATGGTGACGATCGCGGGCTCTCGCCCGTCCGTTTCCCGTCCCACTTCGCGCCACTGACGGTGAGCAGAGATTTCTTCGGCCAGCGCACAGGCGTCGGCGCCGCTCATGCCATCGAGAACGATGATCAGTGGGGCCCCGCGCTCGGCGACCGGTCTGGCGATCTGTGCGAGCAGGTTCTCGACCAGCAGCAGGCGTTCGGGGGCGGCGGACGCGGACGTCCAGGCGGCCAGCCGATCCGCGAACACCCGGTCGAGTTCCGCTCTCCGCGCTCGCACCGCCTGGAAGGCCGCGGTGTAAGCGGCCTCGGCCATCAGCACTCGGCTGGTATCGGGACTGAACACGGTCGCGGAGGCGCGATCCACCCAACTCCATTGGCGGATGTATCGGGACGCCCCCTCCGCGACAGTTGCCGGTGGTACTTCGGGGCTGGCGAGCCATCGAACGAGCCGTACCGCAGCCTCAGCCGTTTCGATCTCAGCCGCTCGGCCACCCGCCCGGCGGTGCTCGTGGAGCGCCTCCAGCGCCGTCTCGACCTCGCGGAGGTCGATCGTACGAGGCGCGGGGAGTACGGCCAGCAGTTTCGTCGCCAGGACGGCCAGCCGCGCATCGAGACCCGCGTCGAGCACCTTGCTGCCACCCGCGAGATCGACGGCCCGGAGTTCGGCGAGGATCTGCTCTGCCCGGACACAGGCTGATCGAGCCTCGTTCTCGTGGCCGTTGTCGTTCCAGCGAAGGGTGAGTGACTCGGCGGCCTCGGCGAAGGCCAGCAGGGTTGCTTCACCCGGGGCGTCACCACCGAAATATCGTTCTTCGGCCCGGACCCGGGCCTCGTGAACGATTTTCCGGCGCCTGGCGGTCGGCGCATAGAGCTCCGCTGCCGCCAGCCCGAAGGGCACGGCATCGCCTACCTGTCCACTTCCGAGCAATCGGAACACGACTCGCGCCACGGGCCCGATGGATGACTCCAGAGAGCTGGCGAGTCCGACGCGCTCCTGCTCAGACAGGGCGAGGAAGCGACTGACTCGCAGCTCGTCGCGGCTCCACTCCAGCAGGGCGGCCGCGTCCAGCCGTTCGTCCTCATCCTTGCCGAGCCGCACGGCGGCCAGCTTGCGTAGAACGGCATCGAGTTGCAGGACGGGGCTGTTGACTCGCTTCCATCCTGCCGCTGGTTGAGCGTCGAGAAGCGCTTCAGCCATCCAGCGGAATTCCTTCGTGCTGAGCCGCGGATCGAGACGCCGCGTTCCGAAGGCCTCCGCTACCAGGTCCCACCGGTTGATCGAGCGGACTTCGTTGCCGAGCGCCTGAGCCAATACGGAGTCGCCCAGTTCACGGCCTTCCCAGGGAGTGAGGACGACTAGGAACGTGTCGAGATCCTGGGGCTCGTCGAGCGCGTCGAGGACGGAAAGCACGGTCGGACAAGCCCGTACGACCGCCGTCACGTCCTTGTCATCCTTGCCCGGACGGACAGCGATCTCTCGCGGGCCCCGCCAGTTGGGTGCGGCCCTCAGCAAGAGCACCCGCTCCTGGCCGGTGGTCTCCCCGTATTTCTCGCGGTGCATGGCCGCTTTGCGGAGCGCATGCCGAAGCGCGCCCTCCACCACGCCTTTGTTGGCTTCGGGAAGGGAGCTCTGGACGGTGGATCGCTGACTCATCGCGCCACGATCCGCCAACTGATCTCAAAGGTGGCTCCATCATGATCGTCGGCACTGCGGCGCAGTTCGTCGAGCACCGCGGCGACGTCACCGGCCGCGACCGTACGGGTCACCAACGCGGGTCCCGGTCTGGGACCGGGATCCGGCGGCAGCGGGGGAGGCGGCTGCGGGCCCGGATCGGTCTCGATAAGAAGTCTTTCCGCACCGTCCTGGATTTCGATGAGCTTCTTTTTGAGCGGCACGCTGTACTCGTCGTGCCGAGCGGCGCTGTGCAGTTGCTCCAGCAGCGCGACCGCCTGGTCCTTCCTCGGATCGGTGCCTTCGGCCACGGCCGGAAGGCGATCGAGAATGCGCCATCGCAGCGAGGGGATCACGGCCACCAGATCGCGAGCACTTTCAAGCGCGACCCGGTAGATGTCGCCGTCCGCATGCAGGTCGGCTCCGGCCAGAGCCTTGAGCAGCTTGGTCGGATCGGTGGTACCCGCGAGCTGGTTGAGCAGCTTCGCACAGGATCGAGCGGTGACCAGCCGGGGCGCGTCATTGTCCAGGCCCAGTGTGTCCTGATGTTCCTCCAGGAGCCTCACCAGCGTCTCCGCCGTGGTGACAAGGTCGCCGCTCTGGGTGCGGATCACGCTCGCCACGGCCTGGACGGCACGAGCCGTGTTGACCGGCTGCCGTGCCGCCTTGAAGATCGCGGCGGCGCGCTCGTCGGCCCGTTCGAACTCCTCTTCGCTGGGGAGCTCCTGGCGGCGCAGCACCATGTCGGACTCGATCTGGCCCGGCTCCTGCGGCGGGATCGGCCGCCCGGCGCGAAGCCAGGAACGGTTGTCCTGGAGCGCGTAACAGGCGACGACAAGGTCGACCACCAGTGGAGGAAGGCCAGGCTGCTCGTCCAGGACCCAGCGCCGGGCGTCGCCGACCTTGACTTCGAGCGTGGAACGACCGGCCTGACCCGCTCGCCGCGCCAGCGTCATCTTCCATTCGTCCTTCAGGACGAAGACCTCGGTGACGTCGGCGATACCAGCCGGTGCGGCGATGCGTTTGAGTACCGCGACGTCGGCCCGAGGCACCTCCAGGCGTCCGGTACGGGTCTGGGACGCCTGCTCCACGGCACGGAGCACGGTGGTCAGCTCGCTCTTTCGGATCACCTGACGACGGCCCATCGGGTCGAAGTCGGGATGCTTGGGGTAGGCGTGGTCGAGCAACTGCGCGCAGAGGCGCTGGAGAGCATCGCCGAATTGCAGGCCCGCAGGCGGGCGCAACTCCAGGCGCGAGTCCATCGCGATGATCGGATCGTCCGATCGGGCCCCGAGATCGGCGTCGTCCGGGCTGGCGAGGCCATAAGCCCGCCGCAGCGCCTCCACCAGTTTGGTGGTGAGGGCGGATTGGCGGGCCTGCAACTGGGTGCGGGCGTGGTGCCGGTCGTCGGCCGTCAGCATGGCCGTCAGCTCGTCCAGCCGGTCGCGGCGTTCCAGCAGATAGTTGATCCGGACCAGGTCACCGAGCTCGATCATCCGCGCCTTGGACAGGAACGAAGGAACCCAGGCCAACGTCAGTGGCCGGTCAAGCTTCTCCTGGAGCTCTCGCAACCGCAGACGGTCCTCGGCCGGGCCGTGGTCGCCCTCGTCGAAGGGGTAGTCGACAACGACGCGCACGGCGCCGGGGAACTCGGGAACGAACTGCCCGTCAGCGAGCCGGTCGCGATCGCGAATGTTGTCGAAGACGAGCTCGATCGTGCGATCGGTGCCCTTCCACACCATCGGCCGGGTGGTGACGAACTCGCCGCGTTCCTGGGCCTCGAACTCCTTCCACAGGAGGTTCTTGATCAGACGGCGCTTGGCCGCGTCGTCATCGACGTTGACGACACTCCGCAGGATTCCGGCGGTGTCCACCCGGATGAGCGAGACCTCGACCACCGGGTCATCTCCGCCCGACACCTGGAACTCGCCGAACTCACCGGCCAGGTCCCGAAGGGTCTTGGACACGACCGACCGGTCCTGTCCGGGGAGCATGGTCGCGATGGAGCCGTGGTTCAACGCCGCCAGCCGTCCGGCCGTCAGCGACCGCAACGCGGGCACGTTCGGTACCAGCGCGGCGAGCAGCAGTGTTTTGATCACCAGGTCGTCGGCCCGGAAGGCGTGCCGTGACGGCAGATCCGGCAACTGCTCGACGGTCAACTTGTGCTTGGCGAGCAGGTAGGGGAGCAACCGGCCGTTGTAGAAGTTCTTGGCCTGTTCGAACTCCGAGCGCAGCTTGTCGGTGAACGGACGGTCACCGCCGGCCGCCAGCACGTCATAGATGGCGCCGATCGGCATCAGCTGACCCACCGGAAGGACGTCGCGGTAGTTGACCAGCAGTTGCTGCATCAGCTTCAGCGCGGTGCGCTGCCTTTGCAGGGCCGAGGAGATGTCCACCATCGCATGCAGGAAGGCGGGACTGAACGGATAGGTGGCACGGAACGCCTCGACGTCCGAAGCGCCGCCCTGTGCGTCGAGCAGCACGTCCCACACTTCGGGCCGGGTGGCGGTCGTGCGCTCGAACGCGGCGTTCAGCTCGCCCTCCGCACCGGGAGTGTCGGGGTTGCGCTGGAGCAGCCGGACCTTGACGATCGCGGGGAGGTTGCGGTCCTCCAACTTGATCAGGTCGAAGCGGCCGTCCCAGTATTTGAGGGTGTCGAAAAGGCTCGCGGTCGTGGCTCCCGCCACGTCCCGGCCCACGAGATCCCGGAGGTCCCGCTGCCGCGGGACGAAGCTGACGATGGGCGCGGGCCGGTCATGCTCGGCGGACTCGACGAGCTTGGACACCTTCTGCGCCTCGGCCTGAACGCGCTCGATCTTTCCGATGTATCCAGACAGCCACAACACCAGCTCGTCCAGTAGAAGCACGATGGCGTCGTAGCCGAGGACGTTCTTGGCGTGCCGACTGATCTCAGACAAACCCCGGTCGAGATCGATGAACGCGTCGGTGCCGCTCACCGCCTGCGCGTATCTCTTGAAATGGCTTCCGAGCAGGTCGCTGACCAGCCGCTGGCGTTCTTTGTCCCCTGGCAGGGCTGCCAGTGCGGCGTCGAGGGTGGACGAATCCCAGGTGGCCGCGTCCCATTCCTCGTCCCCGGCGGTAGCAGGGGTCATCCCCGCGATGAACGCCTCGTCCCCGAGCGTGACGCGGAGCTCACGAGCGTCCGCGAGGAGGCCCTCATCCCTGTAGACCGCGGGCAGGGGAGCGTCTGGATGCAGTTCGCGCACGTGCCGTACGTAGCCACCGAGCACCGCCGACTCCAGAGAGACGGCCTCGATCATGTGATACGGAACGAGAAGGAAGCGCCGGTCTTTCAGCCAATCCCGATGCTTGCCGACGACCTCCCGCAGGCCCTCTTTCTCCAGAGCTTCCGGCTGGTGTCGTAGGACAGCGTGAAGAACGGCCATGAAGTGGCTCTTACCGGACCCGAACGAGCCGTCCAGGTACACGGCACGCGATTGACGCCCCTGCACCGCCGACTCGATGACGCTGAGTGCCGACTCAAAGCAGCCCTTGAGCTGATCGGTGACCACGTAGTCGTCGAGCGTCGAGCCCTCGCCCACGCCCTGGGAGAGCTTGAGGACGAAGTCCCCGGCATGCACACGTTCCGGGATCTTGATCAGGTCGCGCAGCAGTTGAGCCGTCATCGTGGTCCCGTCCACACTCCGTTCCGTCACTTGCCGCAGATTGTCCCAGGACAACCGTCCTAGGACACGGCGTCAGTCAGGCTATAGGAGGGGGGCGGGCTCGGATCCCCTTCTGCCGGCAGGAATCAAGCGTCCGCATCAGGCATCGATCAGCGGGTTGCCCCGACACCGGCCCCACCACTGTGATTACATAAAGTTACTAGTGCCGTTCCGTGTGGTTTTCCTGCAAACTAGGCGGGGAAGCCTTCTGTAGGGGAGGTTAGAGGTGCCATGCTGCTAAGTTTCCGCGCGGCGAACCATCGGTCGCTGCGCGATGAACAGCAGTTGCTGCTAACGCCTGCCTACGAGCCCGCCGCACCCGCCGATACCCCATGGGAAGCACTGACGGTCGCGGGCATCTTCGGCCCCAACGCCTCGGGCAAGTCGAACGTGATCGACGCTCTCCAGTACATGGCGGACATGGTGCACGGCTCCTTCCGCGAGAGCGAACCGGGCGGCGGAGTAGAACGCCATCCGTTCGCACTCGATCCGGGACTGAGTGAGGAGCCGTCCACCTTCGTCGTGGACGTGGAGCTCGACAAGATCAGATATACCTATGGCTTCGCTCTTGATGACGTGAGGATCATCGAGGAGTGGATGTACAGCTATCCGAACAAGCGGAAGCGCACGATCTTCCATCGGAAAGGCGACGACTATACCTACGGAGAACACTCTCCGGAGGGACTCCGCCAAGTAGAGCAGCTGACGGAACCCAATGTGCTGTTCCTCTCCGTTGCCGTGCGGTCAAAGCAGGACATCCTACGGCCGGTATATGCATGGTTCTCCAACATCCGGTATCTCTCCCCGCAGCGGCCGTACCGCCATCGAGTGATCGACGATTTCATGTCACCCTCGGAGCTGAAACGCCTCTCCACCCTTCTTCGAGCGGCGGATACAGGGATCGAAGCCCTGGAACTCATCGATGAGACGGAAGAAGAGTTCACGGCGCGCATCGCGAATTACCCGAAGACGCTCGAACGGACGCCTCCGCGTAGGAAACGGCTGGTCTTTCGGCACCGGGGGGCGGCAGGGGACGTCATGTTGAGGCCGAGAGACCAGTCGCTCGGTACTCAGACTCTGTACGGATTGAGCGTTCCGGCCTTTTCTGCGCTTGACAAAGGCACCCTGCTCGTCGTCGACGAACTGGACTCCAGCCTGCATCCGTTCCTCACGGCACAGTTGATCGGACTCTTCCGTGATCCGGCGACCAATCCGCGTGGCGCGCAGCTGATTTTCACCAGCCACGATGTGTCGCTGCTCGGCAGGATCCAAGGTCAGGGCATCCTTCAGCGCGACCACGTGTGGTTCACAGAGAAGGACGACTCGGGGGCTACGGAGCTCTTCCCACTGTCGGAGTTCAAACCGCGCAAGGACGAGAATCGCGAACGGCGCTACCTGGCCGGCCGCTACGGGGCGGTGCCGGTGATCAACGACGAGTTGTTCGTCGCCGCGATCGCGGCCCGCGAGGACTCTGATGTCTCCGAGGACTCCTAAACCCAGCGGACGCCGGGTCCGCGACAAACCCTTCGATTCGTGTACCGACCTCGCGCGCCGTCCCGGCGGCTCCCGAGTCGAACAGACGAGCTTCCTCATCCTCTGCGAGGGCAAGACCGAGAAGCTCTACTTCACAGGCATGCGGACGCGCCGGGGCCCCCAACTCGCCGTCGACGCTCCCGACCGAGACCACTTGGGCGTGGTCAGAGAGGCGATCGCCCGGAGGACCGACGAGTATGACGAAGTGTGGTGTGTGCTCGACACCGAGCTCGATGAAGCATTGGTCACCGAGATCGTTCGCGAGGCATGCGCCGGTGGCGTCAAACTGGCCCTGTCGTCACCGTGCTTCGAAGTCTGGCTGATCCTGCATCACGAGGTCTGCGCAGCCCCGTTCCAGTCCGCGGAGCAGGCCAAGAAGAAGCTGGCGCAGGTGTTGCCAGGCTGGTCCGAGACGACGACGAGATTCGCAGACTTCAAGAAGGGGGTACAGGACGCCTGCCAACGCGCCCGCCCCCTCTCCGGCGACGCGGACGACCTCCTCCAGAACCCCTCGACCAACGTCTGGCGCCTCGCCGAGCTGATCCTGAACCCACCGAACGAAACACAACGAGGCTTCTGATCCAAGAGAACCGAGACCCGGGTCAATCCAAGTCGTATTCGCTGTGCTTGATACGACGCGCGAACGTCGTCCAGCCAGCAGTGCTGAAGTTCAGTACCGATCCGGCGGGGTCTTTGGAATCCCTCACGGCGATCATGAAGTTGGACTTGGCAAGTTCCACGCAGTCGCCACCGCTATGGCCGCTGTAACTGCTTTTTCGCCACCGAACCGTTGACGCTTCTTTCATGGACCCTCCATCGCAGCTTTGATCACGACTCGCGTCTCGTCGACGGAGAGTGCGTGACCGCGAAGTAGATCCCAGCGTACGACCTTGTCCTTCACTCTCGCGGCTCGCTCGATGAGCTGCCCCTCACCTGCTGACTCGGTGTAGGCGATGTCTGGCTCGTCGTCGAAACCAAGGATCGTGAAGCTGCCTTCGAGGCCGGTGTGGTATCCGGCGGAGGTCGGCACGATCTGGACCATGGTGTTAGGCCGGTGTGAGGCTTCGAGGAGAACGCCGAATTGCTCGTGCATGATGGCCGGAGAGCCGATCACTCGCCGCAGAACGAACTCGTCGATCACCAGCCAGACTCGAGGCGGGTTATCACCAGAAATTATCGCCTGCCGTTCCATCCGCTTCGACACCAGGTCGGCCGTTCTTGGACCTTCGATCGCGCCCATAATTGCGGTCGCGTACCCGTTCGTCTGAAACAGGCCGTTGATCAGAAGACCACAAAATATTCGAACCGTTGAAGCCTTCTTTTCGCGTTGAGCATATTCAGGAAAGCCAGGTGGTAGCGCAGAGGTAAGCTCGATGTCTCCCGCCAGCTTCCATAGGCGGTGGAAATGGCCGTCTGTTCTGAAGAACGTGTCCAGGTCCAGAGCGCTCTGCTCGGAGATCTTGCGACCGGCCTCCATGGTGCTGATCCATTGAGGAGTGCAGCCTAGAGCGTCGGCCAGCTCTTTACCGGTGAGGCCACCCGCCTCGCGCATCCGCCGCAGCTCAGTGCCGAAGAACGTGCGAGCGGGGTTGTCATTGTCCGCCATGATGATCTCCGAGGGGAGTTAACCGCGCGGTTGGGTTTAGTTGATCTCTGACCGGATTGAGCAATGGTGGTCGCCGGTTCCTTTTCGAGAGTAGACCACTCCTGTGATTCTGATGCCACCCGATATCTCACCTGAGGGTATTGAGGGAGTATGTCCAAAAATCACCAGGAAGTGCAAAATGGCGATCTACGTGCCAGGGTGGCATAACGAGCAAAAGAATCGGTGCCTTGTCGCTCGCCGGCTCGGCCCGCTCACCGACTACCAGCTGCTGAACGGCTGTCTGGTAGAGGTCACTGCACAGACCGACGGCGAACTGTGGCTGCTCTGCGATGCTCAAGCACGATTGGCGGAACGCGTCGCGGCGGCCGAGAAGATGAGGGCTCGATCATGAGGGCCCACTGCTCACCAGAGACACAGGAGCGGCTGAGTGTCCTCCGTGCGAACCTCGAAGGAGTCGGCTTCACAACAGAGTTGATGCCGGAGGTCTGAGAGTCCGCAACCCTGGCGCGGCCGGATGCTGCGCAGGCCAACCCACACCCGCTGACACGATCACCTGCGGCCCCAACCAGGAAGACGGAGGACGGTACTGGTTCTTCACGTCATGGCAGCAGCCGATCGCCGAAGCAAACAACATCATCGACGCATCTTTGATCATCACGCGCTACCTGGGCGTGCCCGAATGAGAGCGTCCGACAGCGGAGCCTGGTGTCCAAACCCGGCCGAGTACCTAGCTCAGCTTCGAGCGGAGTTCCCGACCATCGGCATCGTGGCCGACCTCCGCCGACCAGTGTGGATGGCCGTACGCGGTGACACGCTCTTCATCAGAGCAAGCAGTGGAATCATCCTCCGCGAACGCCTACTAGAAGCAACACGAAGCGAGGCGCCGCTGCCTAACCCTCACTCTTCTTTGGAGCGCGACCACGCCTGCCCTTCGGAGGACGCCAGCTACGCAGGTTCTCCTCGGTCAGGCCGTGACGCTCCATCTGCTGCTCGAAGTAGCCGCCATAGGCGGCGGCCGGACTGATGCCGAACGCAGGATCGACGTCACCGTGCCACTGCTCCACCCACGGCATGACCTCGGCGAGCCCCGCGAGCAACGGGATCAGCCGCTCAACCTCCCACCCATCCCGAGTGGTGCGCTCTTCAATAAGCGTCATCAACGCATGCGCCTGCCGCCGATGATCCCATCCAGCCCACCCCACCAGCAGAGATCTGTCACCATCTGGACTGGCACCCGGGTGCGAAATAAACCGCTCCTTCGGAACGTCCAGCTTTCCGCGATTGCGCCAGTAGGAGTTCTTGAGAAAATCCGCGCTAGCGTACTTCGGCGGGAGCGGGATCGAAAGATCCTTGCCGGTCGCGTCCTCCTCACGCTGCATCTCCCACGTACGTTCCCATTGCGACCTCTTGCGCATCCCCGAGTCCTTGTACCGCAAGGCTGCAAGGAACGGGACATGCTCGGAATCCATGATCTCGGTCAGCACATCGATCAAGTCGGCGTCGTCCCCCGCGTACAAGCGGGCCACCGAGACAAAGTCTTCATCGTCCCGCAGCCGATCGGCCAGCCGAGCGATCGTCATCATGCGCGGCTGCTCAACTCCGGTCTCGTCCGGCGCGAACCACAGCTCCCGCGCCTCACACCGATCAAGCAGCCAGTTCCGGAGAGCCGCCTTCTCCTTCTTTTCCCACGGCTCCGTAGCCCACCGCCGCTTGTACTCCGGCCGTTCGATCAATCCGATCGTCTGCGGCCGAGACTCAATGATCTCAATCCGCTTCTCCACCACCCGCCGATACTCCTCCGGCCAGTGCGCAGGTACCTCAGTGATCGGCGAGGAGCCATGCCGTGCGAACCATTGCGTCTCGACTTGACCCACGGCTATTTTTCGCGCCAACACAATCTCGAACGCCCGCTCACCCGGCTTGATCCCTGGCACCGTCTCTGGGACGGTCCCTAGCTCAGCCGCCTCCTCAGTTGTCAGCAGTCCGTAGAGGCAGTAGACCTCCCAGTCCAACTCCTCTTGGAGGGCAATCATCTCGCTGCGTAGTGCCTGGTGCTCATTATGGCTAAGGTCGAGTCTGTCCTTGCTTGGAACAGAATGAGAGCAGACCTGATCAGGGGTTGTTTTCGCTAGCTTGAGCGCTATGTCGTCCAGCTGGTTACACCAGGTGTCTAGCTGGCCATTCGGGATCGGAAACTTTTCAAGTTTGGTCACAGTGAATTCGTAGCGATTCTCCCAGGCCTCATCCTGTACGCCTCGCCCGATTCCACTGCCACCCTTTGACTGACTGACTTGTTTCAGCCAGAAGCATGCGGTGGAGCTGTTTAGCAAGCCCAGTATTCCCAGAAAGTCGCTCTCATTTGTCCCTTCTGAAAGCTTGATCACAGGCGTCGATCGATTGAACACCTTTCCGCCGCGATCCAATACGAAGTGATTGTGTGTGGCTACGAATGCAAATGCTATGGATGGCTGTGCTTTGAATCTCCTCTTAAAGAACATGGAGAATTCGAACCAAGTGAGTCCACGTTCGAGTTGAGACTTTCCATATGCAATGCGCTCACGCAGAATGGTGCGATTGGGCCAGAGTACGCGAACAGTAGCCTCGTCAGCCGATGCCTGCAACGACTCCGGGTCGTATGGCCACAAGGAGGCGGTGGGATTGGTGATAATCCAGTCACGCGTAGCTTCGCCCTCAACTAGAGCGAGTTGTTGTCCATCTGGGACGCCGAGGCGTCGAAGGGCTCCCTCTCCTAGCATATAGGCACTATCTTCGCGAGTAACCGCGCCGAATCCGATATCCTTTGCGTAATCTTTCAAGGAACTGTTCGAGGCACTGGTAAGGGATTCCTGGAGCTCGCCAGCTCCACCACCGCCAAGGCTCCAGGGGTGGGAATGGAAGTTTTCCTGAGGCAGGAGCGCTAGGCCGACCCACTCGTTGTCTGTCTCGGCTTTCTTGACTGCTCGTTCAATAGCTAGCCATACTTTTCCATTGCGTGGGCTGGTCGGCTGGCCAGCCTCGCCGCGAATGCCAAGGATGGCGCGAACTGGTTCGCCGTGCGGTGTAATTCGTCGCCCGGCCAGAATTACCGTGGGAGTTCCATGTCCGGGAATATAGGCGCCAGAAGTGTCGATCACGTGAGAGAGTTTTATGGTTCGAAGGAATTCTTCGACTAGTTTCTTTCCGAACTCCCGTTTCATAAAAGAGTTGGCTGTGATCTGTCCGACGTAGCCGGACTTCTTGCGCTCCCTGCCTCCTCGAACGGCGAGGTGGAAAAATCTTTCAATGAAAGGGACGGAAAGGGCGTAGGCTCCGGAACAGCTCTGGTAGTAGCGGTAGCTGCGGTTCTCCGCCTTGTCCTTTACGGTGATGTACGGCGGGTTGCCAAATACCACGTGATAGCCGCTAATGCCCAGCATGTCCACGGACTTGATGTAGTCGCTGACATCCTCAGTAGAGAAGATGAAGGGCTCTGTTTCGACTAGCCTGCCGTCACTGGAAAAGGTCCAGGCACCCTGGTCCAACTGAGGGCCGCCGCGGCCGTGGATGAGGGAGTCACCTACGGCGATGTTGAGGGCGAAATCCGGAGTTTCTCGCAGGGTGTTGACGTCGCCCGCTTTCATGGCGGCTATGAGAAGGCGGAAACGGGCGATGGCTACGGCGAAGGGGTTCTTGTCCACGCCGTGGACCGAGTAGAGGGTGCGGTGGATCAGGTCCCACTTGTCGGCGGCGGGGGCTTGGCGCTGCCAGCGATCAAGGATGCGGTGGAAGGCGCCCAGGAGAAAGTGGCCGGAGCCGCAGGTGGGGTCGATCACGCGGATGCCGCGCGGGAGGTTCAACTCGGCGGGGCAGGCTTCGGGGGGCTCGGGGTCGAGGCCGAACTCCTCAATGGCGGGGTCGAGGGTCAGGTCGAGGATGAGTTCTTCGACAAACTCGGGGGTTTGGAGCAGGGCGTAGGTTTTCTTGGCGTGCTCGGAGAGCTCTTGGTAGAGATCGCCTAGGAAGCGGGTGTTCCAGGTTGAGTCTTCGAAGTGGTGGATGGGGATCAGGGTCTCGCCATCGGGGCGGGTCTGGCGCCAGAAGGTGATCAGAGCCTTGGCGGCTTCGAGGGATGGCGTGATCCGCCACATGGGGTTGTGGTCGGGGTCGAAGAGGCCGGCGGCGACTGGAGAGGCCTTGGCCATGGCCTTGACGCCTTCTTCGATCCACTCGCGGTCGGTCTTGGCGACGTTCTCCGGGTGCTCAAAGAACGCCTGCTGCCGTTCTTTGGCCAGTTCGAGGCGGTCGCCTGGGCCGCTGAGGAAGACCTCGTCGATTAGGTGGTTGTCTTCACAGAAGCGCAAGAAGACCGTGCTTAGGGTCCAGGCCACAGCGGACTGGGTGAGCTGGCCTTCGAGCCAGGTGTCGTAGGTCGCCGCTGTGCGCTCGCGGTCGACGGCGTTCCGCCATTCGGCTTCTAGGGATGGTTTGAACGGGGGTTCGGCGGCTCGTTCTCGTAGGTCGGTCTCCAGTGCCCGCACCTGTGGCTTCAGGTCGTTCAGCAAGGCAGTGGGGTCGATCACGAAACGCTCCTTGTGTCTTGCAGGGCGAAGCCACCAGGGACGGCGAGTTGCTCATTCTCGCCCATGGCTCGGACGACCTGGTGGTCCAGTGAGGCTTCACCGTTCGGGTCGGCCATCGGGCAGAACAACCAGAGGCCGTGCGGGCCGTGGCCGGAGTCCTGGGCCGCGATCTTGAGGCGGGTCAACAGCTCGGAGCCGCCGGTGTAGCGGGCCAGGGGGGTTGCGTCGTGCAGGAGGACGGTGCCTTCGGCCTTCTGAATCTGTTGCTCCAGGCGTTCCCAGACCTCGTCGACCAGGCGTTGGAAGCCGATGCGGGCGGCGGGGGAGGCGTCGGGGGAGTCCGCGGCCAGGACGGTCTCCCAACGGGGCTTGCCGCGCTCGGTCACGATGTCGCGCAGGGTTCGCAGGAAGGTCTGCGCCACATGGATGGGAGTGATGCCCTCCATGGTGAGGAGGACGTCGAGGACGGATGACGACTCGTCCAGCCAGGACTTGACGGCGAGGAAGCCGCCGCGTTCGGCGGCGGACGCGAGGCGGTCCCAGGTTTCCGCGCTCGGGGAGATCGCACCGAGTCTGGTCTGGAGGCCGGGGCGGCCACGGGAGACCAGGGATGTGAGCAGCGGGCGGCTTGGGAGGACGAACCGTCCATCGGTCACGTTGATCGTGACGTTCAGTTGCTTCTGGAGGAGTGTGCGCAGCTCGTCGGGTTGGGGGAGTGCCGTGAGTTCTGGGAAGCGGGCCAGGACGCGGTTGCGGAGCTCGTCCGGAGTGAGGCCCGGAGGGCCCAGATAGCTGGCGGCCTGTGCGAGTTGCAGGGCCTTACGGGGGTCCAGGTCTCGCGGGTACAGCTCCAGCCGCGCCGTCATGGCGGCGTTCTGGGAGGCGTCGGCGGCGAGGGACACCAGGTCGAGGTCCGAGAGGGGCGGCATGCCTTCCGGGCGCGGAACGGCGTTCAGCTCGGTGCGTACGGTCGCGGCTCCTGGGAGAGGGCTGGTCTCTGAGAGGTCCACGAGTTTGTCAGCCTGGCGCCCCAGATCTGCGGCGTAGTCGAGGAGTTCCTCTTCTACTGGGGCGGTGGGGTCGTCCTCGGCCACGGCCGCGATCAGAATGCGGCCGCCCACGCGGCGCCGGGCCAGGCGTGGGTTTTCGAGGTGTTCTTCGGTTTCGACCGCGGCTCGGACGCAGGCATCGGCCACCGCACGGCGGCCGGCAGGGTCGTCGATTTCCGCGCCGCGGGCGGCCAGCAACGCCGAGGCGAGCCTGCGCGCCTCCATCACCCGGCCGTGCGCGTGAAGAAGTTCCAGCACGGTGGCGCGCAGCGCGGTGACGGCCGGGACACTCTTGGTCCAGCGCGCTCGCGCCGCACCCAGAAGCCGATTGACGTGCGATTGGCTGAGTTCGAGGGCCTCGGCCACGGATGTCTGGGACGACCAGGACGGGAGAGGAGCCGGATCGCCGTCGTTGTCGGGCAGGCCCAGCACGGCCTGGATAACACGTACCTCAGTGCCGTTGCTACCTCTGTCGCTGGGGACCAGCCGCTCGGCGATCGCGTCGAGGCTGAGCCGGTTGAGCTCGCGCGCCTCCGTATGGGTGCGCTCGGAGGCTCCGGCCTTCTCGCTGACCGCGAGTTGCTGCCGCCACTCGCGCGCCCGCTGGACGAGTTCGTTCCGCGGGCCGAGGCCCACCCCGCGGAGTCGCTGGATCCGCGCGGCCGGGACCTTGATCAGCTCGCCGACGGTGGAGACCTCGAGCTGCTGCAGCGTGATCGACAAGGCGCGGGCGGTCAGGCCCGCGGCGATCAGTGGTGTGTCGGCCGACACGGTCGTGGCGGCTTGCTCGCGAGCCTGCTCGGGATCGGTGGACTGCTGGTGAACGGTCGTGGGGGTGGTCGCCGGAAGCGTCTCGTCGAGGCCTTGGAACAGGTTCAGCCAGGCGACCTTCATCTCCTGGAGCGATGAATGCCGTTTGGTCGCGTCCCGGTGCAGGGCCTTGCGGAAGAAATCCGCCAGGCGCTCACGCAGCAGGGGGTCGAAGCTGTCCTCGGCGAGCTGGGGGATCTGCTCACTCGCGTCCAGCAGGTGTGGAGCGGCCACCCCGTCGCCCCACGATGGCAGCTCGGTGCTGGCCATCTCGTGCAGGGTCACGGCCACCGCATAACGCTCGGCGGCCGCATCGTAAATGGGGCGACGTTCGGATCCCAGGAACGGGTCCAGATAAGGCGGGGTGCCCACGCCGGTGTCACGGTCGGTCGCGCCCGCCAGGGAGAAGTCGAACAGGACCAGGCGCCGCCCCTTCTTCGGCAGCTCCTTGATGGCCAGGTTGTCGGGCTTGATATCGCGGTGCCAGATCCCCTCGTCCTCCAGATAGGTCACCGCCTGGAAGAGGTGGTCGCCGAGGTTCTGCAGGTCGTCGATGGTGAGGCGGCCCTGGCTGCGCAGGAAGTGCGACAGGGTCTGCTGACCGGCCTGTTCGAGCACGAGGGCGTGCCGTTGCCCGAAGTCCTGCGGTCCTGAGATGAGCCGGACGATGTGGGAGTCATGGATGCCGCGGAGCTGTGCCGCCTCGTGGACCAGACGCTCGCGGCCCGCCTCGTTCAGCGCGACCTTGAGTACCTGCTCGTGGCCGTCCCGTTCGACCAGCAGTGCCCGTGCCGTCGAGCCCTTGCCCAGAACGCGGGTCACCCGCCAGCCCTGGACGATGGCCCCCCTCGTCGCCTCCAGCAGGTCGGGGATCTCTTCCTCGTCCGGGGCGGTGATCTCCTCCTCGACCTGTTCGAGCCAGTCGAGGAAGGCGCGCACCGACTCGTGCCGGTCCGACGGTTGGACGGCTGTGGCGCCCTGCACGAGGTGGTCCATCGAGGGCGTCATGTCGTCGCAGACCGCGGACGGCACCAGCGCCTGCTGAGCCGAGAGCCGGCTCGCCAGTATGGCCCTGTCCTTGGCGGGAGGCTGAGCGGTGAGAATTAGGTGTGTGATCGCGCCCAGTCCGAACACGTCCAGCTGAACGCCCTCAGCTTCGGCGTGCCCGAATTCGGGAGCCAGGTAGGCGCCTGCCGAGCCTTCGATATGGGCGGCGAGTGACGTTCCTTTGCCAGAGTCGGCGAGCGCGGACGGGCGGCCGGACGAACCGGAGCCGGGCCTGGCCGACACCTGCCAGTCGCAGATGCGCAGTCGTGGATAACGGCCGTCCATCTCGACGTAGACGCTCCGCGCGGCCAGCGCGCGATGGTAGAGATGCCGGCGATGTGCGTGGTCAAGGGCTTCGGCGAGCTGCCGCACCATCTCGATCCGGGTCTCGATCGGCAGGTCTTCGCCCTGCTCCGCGATGAAGTGATCGAGACGGACCCAGTCGGCGCCGTGCCGGAAGATGACGGACGGTCCGGCCTCATGCTCGTCGCTGTACTGCTCGGCCTGGACGATGCCCTCGTGTGAGATGCCCTGCAAGGCGAGGTACTCGCGGCGGGCCGCCCGGCGAGTCGAGTCGCGTTCTTCCTTGGTGGCGCCCAGGTTCGACAGGTAGAGACGGATCCGGCGGGGCTGGTCTCCGGGGAGGCCGGTGTTCTCGGCGAGATAGTCCTCCCAGGTGGGACCCGCGTCGAACGACTGGGGCGCCAGCTCGAAGGGGCCGATCTTGCGGTGCTTGCGCAGCCCGGAGATCCCGGCCTTGTTGAGGAGCTTGTGCAGCTGCTTGGACAGCGCGGGCTCCACGATGTCCCGGCTGCTTCGCGGCGGTGCGCCGAGGAGACCGGTCCAGATCCCGGGAAGCCCGGTCTGGGCTTCGAGGCCGTCCCTGCCGAAGACGTTCAGCTTCTGCACGTCATCGAATTCGCACCGCAGATCCGGCGCTGACAGAAAAATCGCCGGCCGGATGTAGGGGATGCGCAGGTGCTTCAGCCCGGGAAGCTGATTGCGCGCCCACTCCAGCTGCTGGCGGAGCTGCTTGCACTTCAGGTCGGTCAGGTGGAGGGGGTTCTCGAACGACCGCGTCCTGTCGTCCGCCTGGAAGATCCAGGTGCTCCCGTTGTTGATCGCTCGGCCCGGATGGCTTTTGATCTCCACCAGGAACAGCCCGGCGCGGGTCGCGATGAGCAGGTCGACCTGGGGCACATGGCCGGACTGGGCCGTGAACGAGAAGGTCTGCCAGGCGCGGTAGGGTTCGGCGGCCGGCATCTGGTCACGGACATGCTTGAGAGCGTCCTCCTCCCAGGTGAAGTCTGATCGCGGCCCCCACCAGCGGTTGGACACCCCGTGCCACCTCTTCTAGCTCTGTCCCGTCCTGCCGTGCAGCTCAAGCCCCGTACAGCACACCCGTCTCGTGGCCGACAGCTTACGGCCGCGGGCGGCACCCGTAGTACCCGTCCGGTCAGGCGCTCCCGCAACAATCGACTTATGACGCCAAGTGGAACCCTCGGATAAAAGGTACACATAGGAAGCGCTTGACTCGGTAATGTTTCGAACCCCGGAGCCCTTCGTCAAATCCCGGAGGCAGTAGTGGCCCTGGACAGCCCCCAGCTCGACGCCCTCCTGGACCGTGTCGCCGCAGGGCAGATCCAGTTGCCGGATTTCCAGCGGGAATGGAAATGGGACGACGAGCGAGTGGTGTCGATCCTCGCCACGGTCACCATGGGCTACCCGATGGGCGTGATCATGACTCTGGAGACCGGGGGGCAGGGAGCGGGGTTCAAGGCCCGTCCCCTCGCGGGAGTCGTGGGGGCCGAGCGAGAGTACCGCGGCATCGAGCAGGAACTGCTCCTGGACGGACAGCAGCGGATGACCTCGCTGTTCCAGGCGCTTCGGTCGGGACGCCCGGTCGAGACCCGCGACCTTCGTGGCAACGACCTGCGCAGGTGGTACTACATCCACGTCGAGACGGCGGTCGAGGAGAACGGAGACCGGGAGAAAGCGATCATCTCGGTTCCCGAGGACCGTGTGATCCGCTCGCAGTTCGGGCGCCGTATCGACCTGGACCTGAGTACTCCCGAGCTGGAACGTGCCGCGGGGTACTTCCCGCTCAATCTGATCTTCAACAACAGCGCGATGATGGCGTGGCTTTTCAGCTACTCGCGAGAGGCGGCCGGCGGGGAGGAGATCTGGACGAGGTTCCAGGAATCCGTGGTCAACAACGTGCTGAAGTATCAGGTGCCGACCATCCGGCTGACCAAGGAGACTCCGAAGGAGGCCGTTTGCACGGTCTTCGAGAAGGTCAATACCGGAGGCGTGGTCCTCAACGTTTTCGAGTTGTTGACCGCGACGTTCGCCGGAGACGCCACGTTCTCCGAGCGGCACGGATACGACTTCCATCTGCCGGAGCACTGGGAGAAGACTCGGAACGAACTGGTCACAACACATCCGGTGTTGGACGAGTTGAGCAACACCGACTTCCTCCAGGCGGTCTGCCTGGCCTCCACCTATCACCGGGAGGGAGTGCCCGTCGGCTGCAAGCGCCGCAACATGCTGGACCTTGAGCTGGAGGAGTACCTCACCTGGGCGCCGAAGATCGCCGATGCCTTGCACTGGGCCGGCCGGTTCCTGGCCGAGCAGTGCGTCTTCCGTGCCCAGGACCTCCCGTACCGGACTCAGTTGCCGCCCCTTGCGGCCATCCGCACCGTGCTCGGTCCGGAGACCGATACGGAGGAGGCGAGAGCCAAGCTCGCTCGTTGGTACTGGTGCGGCGTCTTTGGTGAGCAGTACGGCGGCACCGCTGACAGTCGTTTCCCGCGTGACCTGGAGCAGATGGTCACGTGGATCCGGGGCGGACGGGTCCCCGAATCCGTGCAGGAGGCGCGGTTCGTCGAGACGCGCTTGCTCTCCATGCAGACGCGCAACAGCGCTGCCTACAAGGGTGTCTTCGCTCTGCTGCTCCAGCAGGACTGCACCGACTGGTTCTACCTCGACAAGCCCCTCGATGGGAACCTGCTCGAGGACTACAAGGTCGAGATCTATCGGATCTTCCCCAAGCAGTGGTGCGGGAAGAACGGTATCGACCCTCAGCAGCAGAACAGCGTGGTCAACAAGACCCTGCTATCACACAGAGCGGGACGCGCAGTCGGGACCCGTCCTCCCACCGCATACCTTCAGGTGCTGGAACGCGAGTCCGGTATCCAGGCCAATTGGCTCGACGACGCTGTGCTCACGCACCTGATCGAGCCGCGCCTGCTGCGCGCGAACGACTTCGAAGCGTTCTTCCAGCACCGGACGAACGAACTGGTCGCCCTCATCGAGCATGTGATGGGCCAGCGCGCGGTGCGCGCCGAGGAGGAGGCGCAGGCGTGACCCCTGAGGAGTTTCTGGCCGACGCCGCGTCCCGAGGTCCCGATCGGGTCGTGAAGATATCCATCCAGGCGCTGCTCGACATCTGGGGCTATGCCTCACGGGGCCCCGGCGCTGTCGCCCAGATAGGTGCCGCGCTTGCTGAGGCAGGACTGACGACCGTTCCTTATTTCGACGACGTGCCCGACATGCGTCAGCAGGTGAGCGTTGTTCTCAAGGCCTCGGAGCCCGCCCCTGGCCCTTCGCAGACCGAACCCGGACCTCCGCCGAGCGGGGAGGGCACGGACGCCGACCTGGAGTCGAGCTTCCCTCCGGTATCGCTGTGTGTCGGAGAGATCCCCAGTGCCTGCCGCGGCGTGGAGTCGGTGGGGATCGCGGACTCTCTGCAGTACGCCCAAACCTTGATGATGCGGCACGACTACTCCCAGCTCGCCGTCCTGGACGGCAGCGTCCTGCGCGGAGCGGTCACCTGGGAATCGATCTCGGCCGCGAAGATCTCTGGCATTGGGCCGGAGTTGCGCCATGCCATGATGAGCGAGATGCCTGAGGTGCTGCATCCCAGGGACAAGCTGCTCGACAAGATCCCCGAGATCAGCCGCAACGGCTTCGCCTTCGTCGTCGACCACGACGCGTTGGCGGGCATTATTACAACCGCTGACCTTTCACATCAGTTTGCCCAACTGGCCGGCCCGTTCCTGCTGATCAGCGAGATCGAACGTCGCGTTCGTCGCCAGATCGACAAGGTCTGCTCCCTGGAGGACATCAAGAGCGCGGGTAGCTTCAACCCGACCAAGCCTTTGACCGGTCTTGAGTCAGTGCATGGTCTGACCTTCGGGCAGTGTCGGCAGGTCTTGTCGAACGCCGACATCTGGAAGCGGCTGGGGTGGGACATCGAGCAGTCGGTCTTCTTGGCGGACCTGAAGGTGGTGAAGGACACCCGGAACGAGGTCATGCACTTCCGCCCCGAGCCCCTGAGTGACCGCCAGCTCGCCACCCTGGAGAAGTTCGCCAAGTGGTTGAGGCGGCTCGACCCCCTCCCGTAGGGGGCGTCCAGTACTCGCCGCGGTTGTCGAGGGGGCCTTCCTTCTGACCCGCCGCCCCAACCCTCCGCGGCTCACCCGGTATGCCGTGAGTCACCTCGCGGTGGAGCGCACGCTCGACATCACCGCCGCCCGCGACGTGCTCGGCTACGACCCCAAGCCGACCTCCTTCGCCGGCGCCGCCGACTGGTAGCCGCCCCGCTCGGGGCCCTCAGAAACCCCGGGAGATCTCTGTCTTCATTTTGTGGAATGAAGCGTTCCGTTCTGTTAGAGTAGAAGCAGAACGAAGCGATCCGTTCCCCAACGGAGAGGGAGAAGTCCGATGACCGCAACACTCGAAGCCCCGGTGGCCGTCCAAGCCGAAGCGCGGCCAGTCCCCGGGCGGTGGCTCGGACTGTTCGCGATCCTCACCGCGACCCTGCTGAACCTGCTGGACGCCAGCATCGTGAACGTGGCGCTGCCGGTGATCCAGGGCGACATCGGCGGGTCGTACGCGGCGCTCCAGTGGATCGCGGCGAGCTACACGCTGGCGCTGGCGGCGGGGCTGCTGATCGGCGGACGGCTCGGCGACATGTTCGGCCGCAAGCGGATGCTCCTCATCGGGGCCACCGGGTTCGTGGCGGCGTCGCTGCTGTGCGCGCTCGCGTTCTCGCCCGAGACGCTGATCGCCGCGCGGGTCGCCCAGGGCCTGTTCGGCGCGGTCATGATCCCGCAGGGCTTCGGGCTGATCCGGGACCTGTTCCCCGGCCCGGACCAGGCCAAGGCGTGGGGAGTGATGGGCCCGGCGATCGGCCTGGCCAGCATCCTCGGCCCGATCGTGGCCGGCCTGCTGATCAAGCTCGACCTGTTCGGCACCGACTGGCGCATGATCTTCGCGATCAACCTTCCGCTCGGCGCGTTCACCATCGTCGCCGGCCTCAAGGCGCTGCCCTCCTCCCGCGGTGACCGGTCCGGCGGGCTGGACGTGACGGGTGCGCTGATCGGCGCCACCGGCATGGGGCTGCTGGTCTACCCGCTGGTGCAGGGCCGTGAGCAGGGCTGGCCGATGTGGATCTGGGCCGTCCTCGCCGGTTCGATCGCCGTCCTCGCCGGGTTCGTGATCCACCAGCTGCGCCGGTCCGCGCTGGGCAAGACCCCGCTCGTCCAGCTCAGCGTCTTCGCCCGCCGCTCGTACACCTCCGGCGTCGTCTTCGTCATCGCCTTCTTCATCGCGATCATCGGCTTCTCGCTGGCGCTGGGCTTCCTGCTCCAGCTCGGCCTGCACTACAGCCCGATCGGCGCCAGCGTCGCGATGGCCACCATGGCGGTGGGCGCGTTCATCGGCTCGGCCGGCGGCGGCATGCTGGCCCCCGCGCTGGGCCGCAAGATCCTGCACATCGGCCTGGTCGTGATGACCGCGGGCATGGGCGGTGTGTACCTGGTCTTCCGGACGGCCGGCGTCGAGCTGGGCGGCTGGCACTTGGCCGCGCCGCTGCTGGTCTTCGGTATCGGAATGGGCATGATCTTCGTCCCGCTGTTCGGCATCATCATGGGCGAGATCGCCGACCACGAGGTCGGCTCGGCCTCCGGCGCGCTGGAGTCGATCCAGCAGCTCGCCGCCGCCCTGGGCGTCGCGGTCCTCGGCACCGTCTTCTTCGACCGGTTCACCGTCCCCGGCGAGCCCGCCGCCAACGCGCTGGCCGGAGCCGAGCAGGTCACCCTGATCGCCGCCGGGCTGGCCCTGCTGGCCATCGTGATCGGGTTCTTCCTCCCCAAGCAGGCGCGCACGGACCACTGATCCCTCGTTCGGGCCCGCCTCCTCCGGGAGGCGGGCCTTTTGGCGTTGGGGCCCGAGAACGTGCGGTTCCGGGCCCATCGGCCCTATCTGGTGGGCCCCCTGCAATCCCTAACGTCTCCCATGCGCCGCTGCATCGATTTGTTCGAGCACGCAGGGAGAACACGATGTTCAAACCCAAGTACTTCGCGTTGGCGACGGCCTCTTGCGGGGCCACCGTCGCGCTGGGCGGCCTGGCCGTGACAGGGGCCGGAGAGCCCTCGACGACGACGCTGGCCGGGGCGAAGGCGACCCCGGTGGTGATCAGTACCGTGCAGGCGGCAGGGGCGAAGCTGCAGACCGGCCTCCAAGTCACGCGCTACGACCCGGCGCAGGGGAAGAAGAACGGCTACAAGCTGATCACCCGCGACGGCAAGAAGATGATCGTGAAGAAGGGGAAGGATCCCGTTCCCTGGGCTCACGCGCGGAACGTGCGGCGATAGGCGGTCGGGGTGACGCCGACGGCGCGGGTGAAGTGATGCCGCAGGTTGGCCGCGGCGCCCATGCCGCACCGCTGCCCGACCTCCTCGACCGGCAGATCCGTCGACTCCAGCAGTTCACGGGCGCGAGCCAGCCGCTGGCCATGGAGCCACCGCATAGGCGTCGTCCCGGTCGTCTCATGGAACCGCCGGATCAGCGAACGCGTGCTCATACCTGCCCGTTTGGCCAGGTCGTCGATGGTGAGCCTGCGGTCCAGCCGTTCCGACGCCCATTCGAGCAGCTCGGAAAGGCCCTCGGCCCGGGGCATCGGCTTCTCCACGTACTGTGCCTGGCCGCCCGATCGATGCGGCGGCGCGACCATCCGCCGCGCCAACTGGTTGGCGACCCGCGCGCCGAAGTCCGTACGTACGACATGCAGACAGAGGTCAAGCCCAGCGGTTCGGCCCGCGCTGGTCAGGACGTCCCCTTCGTCCACGTACAAGACATCGGCATCCACGGTGACCTTGGGATACCGCTCGGCGAGCACATCGGTGTACAGCCAATGCGTCGTGGCCCGCCTGCCGTCCAGCAACCCCGCCTCGGCCAACGCGAACGCACCTGTGCACAGCGAAACCACCCGGCCGCCCACACCCTTGAGCGCCTCGACCAAACGAGGATCGAGAGACCCTTCCAGCGGATACCCGTTCGGCAGCGCCGGAACGACCACGGTGTCCGCGTACCGCAGATTTTCCAGGCCATAACGCGTGTCAGGCCTCATCCCGTTCTGCGTACGGGTCACCCCAGGCTCCGCCACGCACAGCCGGAAGTCGTACCAGGGGGCGAGGTCGTCGCGACGGGTCCCGAACACCTCGCAGGCGACGGCCAGCTCAAGGTCAGGGATGTCGTCGGTCACGGCCAGCGCCACGGAGATGCCCACGTTCCGATCTTGGCAGTTTTTCGACGAAGCCCGGCAACCTTGCCACTCGCGGTACGCCCCCTCCATCGCGACCCTTGTTCACGTGGACCTCACCGTGATCGAACTGCGCCAGTACACCCTCCGCCCCGGCCGCCGGGACGAGCTCATCGACCTGTTCGAACGCGAACTGATCGAACCCCAGGAAGCCGCGGGCATGACCATCCTCGGCACCTTCCGGGACCTCGACGACCCCGACCGTTTCGTCTGGCTGCGCGGCTTCCGGGACATGCCCACCCGCAAAAGGGCACTGACGACCTTCTACGGCGGCCCGGTCTGGGCCGAGCACGGCCCGGCGGCCAACGCGACCATGCTGGACTCGACCAACGCCCGCCTGCTCAGCCCGTCGCACTGGTCGATCCCCACCACCCCGGACGGCTACGTGACCGCCGAACTCACCACCGATCCAAAGGTGGACGACACGGCCCTGGCCGTGCTGACGCCTCTGAACGCGGAGAACAACTTCCCGCGCCTCCCCGTCCGCACCGACCCGATCACAGTGATCCTGCGCCGCGCCCCCGACCCGCAGCCCATCCCCAGCCTCCTCCGCCTGACCCCGACCGTCCGCTCCAGGCTCCGTTGAAGAGACCAGATGCGGCCACTACCAGCCAATATAACGATGTGTTGCTGTTCAGCTACGGCCGTTGGCATGGTGGGGTGAGTTTGATAAAGGTCGATCTCTCGACTCTTTCCACCGAGGAATTGGTCGAACCGTCCAGCGCGATCAGCGCCAAGCTGGCCGCCCGCCGGCCTCCTGAGTCCCCTGCCGCGCCGATGTCGTCGCAGTGGCCAAGATATTGGAGGATTCTCAACCAGAGTCCGCTTCGAGGACTTGATCAGCGGGTGCCCGCTCGCTGCTGCACGACCCAGACCCGGCGCGGGCGAGATGTGATGGGCTGGCTTCATGCGGGGTGCGGAGCTGTCTGAGAGGTTCTATGTCGATGTCGTGAAGCCGCTCTTGCCGCCTGGGTTGCGGTACGCGGCCGCGCGGCTTGGCTCTGGGTCGGATGTTCTCGGGCTCGACGACGGGATGAGCCGTGACCATGACTGGGGCTGCCGGCTGACGTTGCTGGTGGATGACGCCGGGCTGGTCGCTGAGGTTAAGGAGTCGCTCGAACGGCGGCTGCCTGAACGGTATGGCGAGCATCCGGTCCGGTTTCCGGTCACCTGGGACCGGACGTTCACGCACAAGGTCGAGGTCGCCACGGTTCGGGACTTCGTTGTCAGCCGCCTGGGCGTCGATCCGACGGGCGGGCTCTCGGTCCTCGACTGGCTGGTCATGCCTGGCCAGAGCGTCCTGGAGGTCACGGCGGGTCCCGTTTTTCATGATGCGGTGGGACTCGGTGAAGTGCGTGAATCGCTCGGTTGGTATCCGCCCGACATCGAACGTTACGTACTCGCCGCATCGTGGAGTCGTATCTCCGAACGGATGCCGATGGTGGGACGGACCGCTGGACGTGGGGATGAGCTGGGCTCGCTTCTTTTGAGCGCGCGCTTGGCCGAAGACCTTATGTGGTTGGCGTTCGTCCTTTGCCGGCGGTGGCCCCCGTACGCCAAATGGCGCGGCACCGTTTTCAAGGCCCTGCCGGTTGAGCTTCCTCTGGTTGATGTAGCCACCGCGTCCAGTTGGCGTGAGCGGGAGGACGCTGTGGTGACGTCTGCTGGGGCTTTGCTGGATCTCCAGCGTGAACGCTTTTCCGCGGCGTCATCGGCGACGGGTCCGTTCTGGGATCGTCCCTACCGCGGCATTGACGATCGGGTCTCGGCGCGGCTTCTCGCCGAGATCACTGATCCGGAGGTCGCTCGGCTTCCGGCGGGAGTCGGGTCCCTGGAGCAGTGGGTCGACAATATGGGTGTTCTCATCGACCCTGCTCGGCGGTCGGCACTTCAGGATGCTTATCGCCTGATGACCAACGCCGTCACGTTGTCGTGACCGCCGGCGGCGAGTGCGTACTCGACCAATTGCTGGGCGTTTTCCAGTGGGCTGCCTTCGAGCTTCAGCGATGTGGCATCGGTCAGGTAGCGCCTGATCTGCTGGTCGAGGTCGAGGCCACCGCCGTGCTCGACTAACCGAGACGGAGGGCCAGGAAGAAGTCCACGCGGTCTTCCAGGCGGGAGAGGTTGCGGCCGGTCAGTTCTTCTATGCGCTGGATGCGGTAACGCACGGAGTTGACGTGGAGGTGGAGCTGCTCGGCGCACCGCGTCCAGGATCCGGAGTTCTGGAGGAACGTCTCAAGGGTGCGGATGAGGTCGGCCTTGTGCACCTCGTCGTACTTGCGGAGAGGGTCGAGGAGGCGGACCCGGAACATGTGCCGCACGTCGTCGGGGACGCTCGCCAGGAGCAGGACGTGAGTGGCCAGCTCGTCATGGCCCACGACGCAGACGGGGTCGGTGCGTCCGGCGGCGAGGCGGCGGGCGTAGCGGGCCTCTTCGACGGCTCCGCGCAGCTCGCCCGCGGCCACCACGTCGCTCACCCCGGCGGCCAGGCCGCTGTCGGCGAGGCCCGGCGCGAGCGTCTGGAGGACCCGGTGGAGGTCGCGCGCGACGTCATGCTCGCCCTCGGCGACGGGCAGAAGGGCGATCACCTCCTCGTCCAGCAGGCCGGCCACCGGGCGCGGGCCGGGGAGGATCTCGCCCAGGAGGGTGCGCAGCTCGCCGGGGCGGAGGCCGGTGCCCCGGGCCGTGGCGGCGACGGCCACGAAGGACGAGAGCACGTCGAGGCCGCTGAGCTCCAGCCGGGGCAGGATCTCGTCCGTCCCGGCCGCCGCGACGATCAGGCGGATGAGCTCCTGCGCCAGCCGTCCCTCGACGCTGAGCCGGTCGTCGGAGCGGACGCGTTCGAGCGCCACGATCGCGGCGAGTTCGCCGGTCAGGGCGCGGCGCTCGGCGGGCCACTCCTCCCAGTCGCCCTCGCACACGATGAACCAGTCGGCCACGCGGGAGGTCGTGTCGGCCGCCACCGGGAAGATCGACAGACCGGGGGAGCGGAGCCGGTGCGGCAGGCGCGGCGCGGTCAGGAAGACACGGGCGACGCCGGCGGGATCGATGCCGGCGGGGAGCGGGTGGGAGCCCGCCACGACGCGTCCGGTCGGGGTCAGCACCCAGCAGCGCATGCCGAGATCACGGCCCACCAGCTCCAGGACGGGCCCCAGCCCCGCGCCCTCGGTGGCGCCCGCGACCAGGCGGCGGTGGCGGTCCAGCACGGCGGTCAGGTCGGCGGCGCGGGCGGTGGACAGATGCCGGACGACCTCCTCGGTGACCGTCGCGAACGCGACGTCCTCGGGAACGCGGAAGAGTGGCAGCCGGTGCCTGCGGCAGGCCTCGACGAGGTCGTCCGGGATCGTCCCCGCGTCGGCGTCCCAGGCGGCCAGCGCCGACACTCCGGCCTTGGCCAGCCCCTGGACGAAGATCTCGGAGTCTTCGGGGTTCGACCGCCAGACCAGCCCGCTGAGAACGAGCTCGCGCCCGCTCAGGTAGCGGCTCGGGTCGAGCATGTCGGTGGTGACGACCCACCGGATCACCCGGTCGAGCTGGTCGTCTCCCGTGACGATCTCCAGCCGCAGGTCGGGCATGTCGAGCAGGGTCCGCAGCCTCATGATCGTCCCCCTTTCGCCTGACCATTATTTATCGCCGTCCCGGGCATGCTCCTCGACAGGGGCGGACTTGTGGCGCCAAGGCGCCTCTCTTGGAGCAACGCACGAAAACAACCCGGTGAGCGCGGTCACACTTCGGACTTCCTGTCTCTTCACCTTCCCCCGGCCGGCTGTGTGTACTTCAGGACAACCCATCGACAAGGAGGCGGAACGTGCCAGTGACGACAGGACCGGCCGCGGCGCGCGAGAACCTGGAGCGGTTCAACGCGCTGCCGGTGCGGGCCGCCGAGTCCGAGCTGCTCACCTGCTGCGCCTCGCGGCGCTGGGCGGCCGGGGTCGCCGGCGGGCGGCCCTTCGGCGACCCGGCCGCGCTGCTGGCGGCCGCGGCCGCGGAGCTGGCCGGGCTGGACTGGCGGGACGTCCTGGAGGCGCTGAACGCCCACCCGCGGATCGGCGACCGGGTGGCGGGGGAGGACCGCGAGTCCGCCTGGTCGCGCGGCGAGCAGTCCGGCATGGACGCCGCGGCCGAGGAACTGCGGGCCGCGATGATCGAGGGCAACCGGGCGTACGAGGCGCGCTTCGACCACGTCTTCCTCATCTGCGCGACCGGCCGGAGCGCCGCCGAGATGCTGGAACACCTCCGGGCCAGGCTGAAGAACGACGACACCACCGAACAGGCCGTCGTGCGCGACGAGCTGGCCAAGATCGTCGAGCTGCGGCTCGCCAAGCTCCTCGACGAGCCGCGCGCGACGGACGAGGGCTCCGCATGACGCTCTCCACCCATGTCCTCGACGCGGCGAAGGGGCTCCCCGCGCCCGGCCTGGCCGTCCGGCTGGACGAGCGCGACGCCGCCGGTACCTGGACGCCGGTCGCCGAACGCCGCACGGACGCCGACGGGCGGATCAAGGACTGGGGACGCGTGCCGGGCGCCGGAACCTACCGGCTGACCTTCGACACCGCCGGGCTCTCCGACTTCTATCCCGAGGTCACGGTGGCCTTCACGATCGCCGACCCGGCGCGGCACCACCATGTGCCGCTGCTGCTCAGCCCGTTCGCCTACTCGACCTACCGAGGGAGCTAGACCAGATGGCCATCGTTCTCGGGCCCAACCGCTACGGCAAGGCGGAGACCCGTGTCGTCCGTGTCGTCCGCGAGGGCGGCACGCACCACATCAAGGACATCAACGTCGGCTCCGCGCTGTCGGGCGACATGGAAGCGGTCCATCTGACCGGCGACAACGGCAACGTGCTGCCGACCGACACGCAGAAGAACACCGCGTACGCCTTCGCCAAGAAGTACGGCGTCGACCAGATCGAGGACTTCGCGCTCCTCCTCGCCCGCCACTACGTGGACTCCCAGCCCTCGATCCACCACGCCCGCGTGGAGATCGAGGAGTATTTCTGGGACCGCATCCCGGTCAAGGAGGGGCCGAACCTCGGCCTGCGCGACCAGCAGCACTCCTTCGTCCGCAGCGGCCGCGAGGTGCGGACCTGCGTCGTGCATCACGACCAGGACGAGGGCACCACCGTCGTGTCGGGCTTGAAGGATCTGGTCGTCCTCAATTCAACAGGCAGTGAGTTCCACGGCTACGTCCAGGACGAGTACACGACCCTCAAGCCGACCACCGACCGGATCCTCGCCACCGAGGTCTCCGCCCAGTGGCGGCACCGCGGCGACGACTCCGCCTTCGACTCGTCCTACGCCGATTCCTACGCCGAGGCCCGTCAGGCACTGCTCGACGCGTTCGCCGAGACCCACAGCCTCTCCCTCCAGCAGACCCTCTACCAGATGGGCCGCCGGGTACTGGACACCCGTAAGGAGGTCTGCGAGGTGCGCCTGACCATGCCGAACAAGCACCATTTCCTCGTCGACCTGGAGCCGTTCGGCATGGACAACGACAACGAGGTCTTCTTCGCAGCGGACCGTCCGTACGGCCTGATCGAGGGTTCCGTGCTCACCGACGACGCACCCGACGCCGGGTCCGCCTGGAACTGAGGAATTCCAAAGAGAGGGGGATGCTAGAGATATGGACTTCTTGCGCCCTGTGACCTGGGCGGACGCGCTGGCCGCCAAGGCGGAGCACCCGGACGCGCTGCCCATCGCGGGCGGCACGGACGTCATGGTCGAGCTCAACTTCGACGTCCACCGGCCGCCGGCGCTCCTGGACCTCAACCCGGTCACGGAGCTGGCCACCTACGACACCGCCGACGATGGGCGCCTGCGCGTCGGCGCCGCCGTCCCGTACGTCCGGCTGATCGACGAGCTGGGCGACCGGCTGCCGGGCCTGGCCCAGGCGTCCCGCACGGTCGGCTCGCCGCAGATCCGCAACCGCGGCTCGGTCGGCGGCAACCTCGGCGCCGCCTCGCCCGCGGGCGACAGCCATCCGCCGCTGCTGGCGGGGGACGCGGTCATCGAGGTCGAGTCCGCCGCCCGCGGCGTCCGCATGATCCCGGCGACCGAGTTCTACCTCGGCGTCAAGCGCAACGCCCTGGAGCCGGACGAGCTGATCCGCGCGTTCTGGACCGCGCCCGCGACCGGCGCCCAGTACTTCTCCAAGATCGGCACCCGGAACGCGATGGTCATCGCGGTCTGCTCGTTCGCGATCGCCCTGCACCCGGAGGAACGTCGTGTGGGCACCGGGGTCGGTTCGGCCGCCCCGACGCCGCGCCGCGCCACCGCCGCCGAGGAGTTCCTGTCGAACGAGCTCGACTGGGACGGCCGCACACCGTTCACGGTCTCGGCCGCGCAGCGCTTCGGCGAGCTGGTCAAGGAGGCGGCGTCACCGATCGACGACGTCCGCGGCACCGCCGACTACCGGAAACATGCCCTGTCCGTCATGGCGAGGCGGACGCTGACCTGGGCATGGAACGACTACCGGGCCGACAGGATCGCCGGAAGTGGAAGGGAGGCCTCGTGATGCGCGTCAGCTTCACCGTGAACGGTGCCGAGGAGACCGTCGACGACGTGTGGGAGGGCGAGAGCCTGCTCTACATGCTCCGGGAACGGATGGGTCTCCCGGGCTCCAAGAATGCCTGTGAACAAGGCGAATGTGGCTCCTGCACGGTCTACCTCGACGGCGTCCCGGCGTGTTCGTGCCTGGTGGCGGCCGGTCAGGTCGAGGGTCGTGAGGTCGTCACGGTCGAGGGCCTGGGCTCGACCGGCGCGGACGCGAAGCTCGATCCGGTGCAGGAGGCGTTCGTCGAGGCGGGCGCGGTCCAGTGCGGCTTCTGCACGCCGGGCCTCATCGTCCAGTCGCACGACCTGATCGCCCGCAATCCCGACCCCACCGACGCCGAGATCCGCGAGGCGCTCGCGGGCAACCTGTGCCGCTGCACCGGCTACGAGAAGATCCTCGACGCCGTGCGGCTCGCGGCGTCCCGCAAGGCAGCGGCGGCCGCCCAGTGAGCAGCCCAGTGACCAGGACGATCATCGAGAACGCGTACGTCGTCACCGTGACCGGCGAGGAGCACCCGTCCGGCCACATCGTGATCGACGGCAACACGATCACGGCGGTCGGCCCCGGCCCGGCCCCGTCCGTCGAAGGCCCGGCCGAACGGATCGACGCGCGCGGCTGCCTGGCCACCCCCGGGCTCGTCAACACGCACCATCACCTCTACCAGTGGGCGAGCCAGGGCCTGGCCAAGGACAACACCCTCTTCGAGTGGCTGGTGGCCCTCTACAAGCCGTGGTCGAAGATGGACGCCGAGGTCGTCCGCGGCGCCGCGAGCGCCGGGCTCGGCTGGCTGGCCCTGTCGGGCACCACCACCTCGACCGACCACCACTACGTCTTCCCCAGCGGGCGGGGTGACCTGTTCGCCGCCGAGATCGAGGCGGCCGCCGAGCTGGGCATCCGGTTCCACCCGTGCCGCGGCTCCATGGACCGCGGCCAGTCCGACGGCGGGCTGCCGCCGGACGAGGTGGTCGAGGACCTGGAGACGATCATGGCCGAGACCGAGGCCGCGATCGACCGCTACCACGACGGCTCGCCCGGCTCCATGCTGCGGATCGCCGTGGCGCCCTGCTCGCCGTTCTCCGTCAGCCGCGATCTGCTGGTCCAGTCGGCCGAGCTCGCGCGGGCCAAGGGCGTCCGCCTGCACACCCACCTGTGCGAGACGCTCGACGAGGAGGAGCACTGCCGCGAGCAGTTCGGCATGTCCCCGGTCGACTACATGGAGACCGTGGGCTGGCTGGGCGACGACGTCTGGTACGCCCACGCGGTCCACCTGCAGGACGCCGACATCAAGAAGATGGCCGCGACCGGCACCGGCGCCGCGCACTGCCCCAGCTCCAACGCCCGCCTCGGCGCCGGCATCGCCCGCGTCGCCGACATGCTCGCGGCCGGCGTCCCGGTCGGGCTCGGCGTCGACGGCGCCGCGTCCGCCGAGATGGTGCCGATGGCCGGCGAGGTGAAGCAGGCCATGTACATGCAGCGCGCCCGGTACGGTCCGACCGCGCTCACCGCGCGCCAGGCCCTCGCCCTCGGCACGATCGGCGGCGCGCGGGTCCTCGGGCGGGACGCCGAGATCGGCTCGCTGGAGCCCGGCAAGCTCGCCGACATCGCGCTCTGGCGGGTGGACGGCTTCTACGCCGCGGTCGACGACCCGGTGACGGCGTTCGCCTACGGGCAGACCCCGCCGCTGGCCCGGCTGATCGTCAACGGGCGGACGATCGTCCGCGACGAAGAGCTGGTCAGCGTCCCGCAGGACGAGGTGGCCCGCCGCGGCGCCGGCGCCCATCGCCGCCTCATGAAGCTCGCGGAGGAGGTTCTCTGATGGCATCCCCGGTGAAGTCACCCGGACCGACCAGGTCTCCAGGAGCCGTGGCGGCGCCCGGGAGGGGCGGCGTCGGCGACAGCCCGCTGCGGCCGGACGGCACGCTCAAGGTCTCCGGCGACTTCGCGTACGCCTCGGACCTGTGGATCGACGGGATGGTGTGGGGCGCCACGCTGCGCAGCCCGCACCCCCGCGCGAAGATCCTCTCCATCGACCTCGGCCCCGCGCTGGCGATGCCCGGCGTGCACGCCGTCCTCACCCACGAGGACGTGCCGGGCCGCAAGTTGTACGGCCTCGACCACACCGAGGACCAGCCGGTACTCGCCATCGGCGAGGTCCGCCACCAGGGCGAGCCGGTCGCGCTCGTCGCCGCCGACCATCCCGAGACCGCCCGCCGCGCGATGGAGAAGATCGCCATCGAGTGGGAGGTGCTGGAGCCGATCACCGACGCCCGCGCCGTGATCGCCGACCCGGACCGGTACAGGGTGCAGGACCGCGGTGGCATCGTCCGCCACCAGCCCGTACGGGTCGGCGACGTCGCGCGGGCCAAGGCGCAGGCGGCCGTCGTCGTGTCGGGCGACTACAGCGTCGGCATCCAGGACCAGGCGTTCCTCGGCCCGGAGTCCGGCCTCGCCGTGCCCGGTGAGGACGGCGGGCTCGACATGTACGTGTCGACCCAGTGGATGCACAACGACCTCAAGCAGATCGCGCCCTGCCTCGGGCTCGACGAGGACCAGATCCGGATGACGCTGGCCGGCGTCGGCGGCGCGTTCGGCGGCCGCGAGGATCTGTCGATGCAGATCCACGCGGGCATGCTCGCGCTGCACACCGGCAAGCCGGTCAAGATGTCCTACAACCGGTACGAGTCGTTCTTCGGGCACGTGCACCGCCACCCGGCGGAGATGCGGTACGAGTTCGGCGCGACGGCGGAGGGCAGGCTGCTCTACGCCGACGTCGAGATCATCCTCGACGGCGGCGCGTACACCTCGGCCACGGTCAACGTGACCGGCAACGCGGCCTCGCTCGGCGTGGGCCCGTACGAGATCCCCAACATCAAGATCGACGCGTGGGGCGTCTACACCAACAACCCGCCGTGCGGCGCGATGCGCGGCTTCGGCGCCGTGCAGGCGTGCTTCGCGTACGAGTCGATGATGGACAAGCTGGCCGCGGCCTGCGGGATCGGCCCGGTCCGGGTCCGGCAGATCAACGCCGTCAGCCAGGGCTCGAAGCTCGCGACCGGCCAGGTCATCGACTCGCCCGCGCCGCTGGCGGAGATGCTGGAGCGCCTTGAGGCGATGCCGATGCCCGCCCCGCTCGACCCGGCTGACATCCGCGACCTGCCCGGCGGCGCCTCCCAGACCACGCATGGCGAGGGCGTCGTCCGCGGCGTGGGCTACGGCGTCGGCATCAAGAACATCTGCTTCTCCGAAGGCTTCGACGACTACTCCACGGCCCGCGTGCGGCTGGAGGTCATCGGCGGCGAGCCCACGGCCCTCGTCCACACGGCGGCCGCCGAGGTCGGCCAGGGCCTGGTCACCCTCGAAGCGCAGATCGCCCGCACCGAGCTGGGCGTCCAGCGGGTCACCATCCACCCGGCGGACAACCAGGTCGGCGACGCCGGCTCGTCCAGCGCCTCGCGCCAGTCGTACATGACCGGCGGCGCGGTCAAGACCGCCTGCGAGGCGGTCCGCGCCGAGCTGCTGGCCATGGCGGAACGCAGCCTCGGCAGGAGCCCGGGCGACCTGAACGTGGCCGGCGGCAAGATCATGTCGCGGACGGAGGGCGTCCTCGCCTCCATCGAGGAGGTCCTCGGCGACGACGCGATCGAGGAGACCCGCGAGTTCCGCCACCGTCCGACCACCCACATGGACCCGGTGACCGGCCAGGGCGACAGCCACACCCAGCTCGCGCTGTGCGTGCACCGCGCGGTGGTGGACGTGGACGTCGACCTCGGCCTGGTCAAGGTCGTGGAACTGTCGGCCGTGCAGGACGTCGGCAAGATCCTCAACCTGCTGTCCCTGGAGGGGCAGATCCACGGCGGGTCCGCCCAGGGCCTCGGCCTGGCGGTGATGGAGGAGATCGTCGTCTCCGGCGGTCTCGTCCGCAACCCGTCGTTCACCGACTACCTCATCCCGACCATCCTCGACATGCCGCCGATGCGGCTGGACATCCTCGAGAACCCCGACCCCCACGCCCCATACGGGCTGCGGGGGGCCGGAGAGCCACCCACGCTCTCCTCCACACCGGCGATCGTCGCGGCCATCCGCGACGCCACCGGAAAAGCACTCACCCGAGTGCCGGTTCGCCCGGAGCACATCATCGGCTGACAAGAAAGCCGCGGTGCCCGGTTCAAGCGATTGATCAACAGGGGCAGCCCGCGCCGTGGACTTGGGGGACGGCGCCCGGAGAGACTCCACAACCGCACTGATCGAGACGAACGGACGGCGCCCGGACCGAAGGGTCCGGGACCGCCCGGCGGTCGATCATGCTCTGAAGGAGGGCACCGAACCGTGACCGAGACCCAAGCACGACCCCCGAAATCTCCGTCTCCCACCCCCGGACCGGGCTCGGCCCTGGATCGGTTCTTCGATCTGAGGGGCCGCGGGACGACCGTCGCCCGCGAGGTGCGCGGCGGCGTCACCACGTTCGTCGCGATGGCCTACCTGGTCGTCCTCATCCCCCTGATCATCGGTGACGCCAAGGACGTCACCGGAGCGCAGCTCGACGCGGCCCAGCTCACCACCATGGTGGCGCTGTCGGCCGGGCTGACCACCGTCCTCATGGGCCTGGTCGGCAACGCCCCGCTGGCGATGGCCGCGGGACTCGGCGTCACCCCGATCGTGGTCTTCCAGGCGGCGCCGCACATGACCTGGCCGCAGGCCATGGGGCTCGTCGTCCTGGAGGGCGTCGTCATCGTGCTCTTCGCGCTGACGGGCGTCCGGACGCTGATCATGGACGCCATCCCGCTGGTCCTCAAGCAGGCGATCGGCGTCGGCATCGGCGCGTTCATCGCGCTGATCGGCCTGGTGGACGCCGGTTTCGTCGGCCACCACGAGAGCTCCTCGACCCCGGTCACGCTGGGCGTCTTCGGCAAGCTCGCGGGCTGGCCGGTGGCGGTGTTCTGCGCCGGGCTGGCGCTGATGCTGGTGCTGTTCATCCGGCGTGTACCGGGCGCGATGCTGATCGGCATCGTGGCCGCGACGGCGCTGGCGATCGGCGTCAACGCGGCGTTCACGATCGACCCGAAGCTGTGGGGGCCGGTCGAGCCGAAGCTGCCGGACTCGATCGTCGCGACGCCGCGGTTCGATCTGCTGTTCGACGTCGATCTGTTCGGCGGCTTCGAACGGGCCGGGGCCGTCACGGCCTCGGTGGTGCTCTTCACGCTGGTGCTGTCCGGCTTCTTCGACGCGATGGGCACGATCCTGGGCGTCGGCGAAGAGGCCGGGATGCTCGACGAGAAGGGCAGGATGCCCGGGCTCAGCAAGATCCTTACCGTGGACGGCTTCGGCGCGATCATCGGCGGGGGTGTCAACGGCTCGGCCAACACCGCGGTCGTGGAGTCGGCGGCGGGCGTCGCCGAGGGCGCGCGGACCGGCCTGGCCAGCGTGGTCACCGGCGGGCTGCTCACCGCGCTGATCTTCCTCACCCCGCTGGCCGGGGTGGTCCCGATCGGCGCCGCGGCCCCCGCGCTGGTGATCGTGGGCGCGCTGATGATGACGCACGCCCGCAAGATCGACTGGGCGGACCTGGAGGTCGCGATCCCGGCGTTCCTCACCATCGTCCTCATGCCGTTCACCTACTCGATCACGGTCGGCGTCGCCGCCGGCGTGCTCGCGTTCACCCTGCTCAAGGCCGCGCGCGGCAGGTTCACCGAGATCCACTGGCTGCTGTACGTGCTGTCGGCGGTCTTCCTCGCCTACTTCGCGCTGCGTCCGATCGAGCAGGCCTTGGGGATCAACTAGGAGGTTCCGCATGCGTGAGATCGCTGGCCGCCTCGCCGCCTGGCATGACGCGGGGACGGGCTATGCCCTCGCCACCGTCATCTCCGTCGGGGGCAGCGCCCCACGGGGGCCGGGCGCCGCGATGGCGGTGTCCGAGACGGGCGAGGCGGTCGGCAGCGTTTCGGGCGGCTGCGTCGAGGGCGCGGTGTACGAGCTGTGCCGGGAGGCGCTCCAGACCGGGAAGGCGATCCGGGAGAGCTTCGGCTACAGCGACGACGACGCGTTCGCCGTGGGTCTGACCTGCGGCGGAACCATCGAGGTGTTCGTCCAGCCGGGTCCGGTACCGGAGCATGCCCTGACGGCGATCTCACGCGACGACCAGGTGGCCGTCGCCCACCTGATGGACGAGCAGGGCGCCACCTTCGTGGTGTGGCCCGATCGCCATGCCGGAAGCTCGGGCCTCGCCGACGTCGACCAGGTCGTCGTCGGCGAGGCCCGCGCGATGCTCGACGGCGGCGCCACCGGCATCCGGTCGGTGCGCTGCCGTGCAGGGCTGGACGTCTTCGTGCGGTCGTACGCGCCCGCACCGCGCCTGCTGGTCTTCGGCGCGATCGACTACGCGGCGGCCGTCGCGAGGATGGGCGCCTTCCTCGGCTACCGGGTGACCGTGTGCGACGCTCGCCCGGTCTTCGCCACCCCCGCGCGTTTCCCGGACGGGGACGAGATCGTCGTCGACTGGCCGCACCGCTACCTGAACGAACAGGCCGAGCAGGGACAGATCGACGGTCGCACGGTCATCTGCGTCCTGACGCATGACGCCAAGTTCGACGTTCCGCTCCTCGACATCGCCCTGCGTCTCCCCGTCGCGTACGTCGGAGCCATGGGATCCCGGCGTACCCACGATGACCGCCTGCGCCGCCTAAGGGAAGCCGGGCTGAGCGACGTCGAGTTGGCTCGCCTGCATTCGCCGATCGGACTGGACCTCGGCGCGCGCACGCCCGAGGAGACCGCGCTGGCCATCGCGGCCGAGTTCGTGGCGCTGCGCCGTGGCGGCTCCGCGGTGCCGCTCCGGCAGACCGACGGGCCGATTCACCGCGACACGACCACTGCCGCAGGCGTGGCCTGAGTCGTTCCTACAACCGGCCCGCCCGGCATGGGGCGTGACGTCGTAGAACCCCACAGCGTTCCTTGACGGGCCTGAAGGCCGCACCTACCGTGAATTTCACGAAGCGACAGGATTATTTCGCTCAGCGAAATCGAGGACCGATGCCACTGATCTTCCTGAACGGCGGCGCCATGCGCGGCGGGCCGCTCCACCATCTGCTCGACGGTGCGCCGCTGGTCGCGGAGACCACCACGGCCGCGCGCTACCGCTTCTACTCGGTGGGGGACCAGTGCCCGGCGCTCTCGCCCGTCGCCCACGGCGGCACCGAGGTGCACGGCGAGGTCTACGACGTGCCGATGGACGTGCTGCGCGACAAACTTCTGCCTGCCGAGCCGCCGGAATTGGAGCTCGGCGTCATCGAGCTTGCCGACGGCACCTCGTCCCTGGCGATGGTGTTGCGGCGGCCGTGCACCTCGTACGCCCGGCTGACCGACATCAGTGAGCACGGCAGCTGGACCGACTACAAGAAGGCGAAGGAGGCGGCGTGACGACGTCTGCGTGGCCGGCCGAACGGTACGTGGTCAACTGCTCGATCCTGTTCGGCGAGCTGCCGCTGCTGGAGCGTCCGGCGGCGGCGAAGGCGGCGGGGTTCGGCCAGGTCGAGTTCTGGTGGCCCTGGCCCGGCGTGGCCGTGCCCGCCGAGGACGAGGTGGACGCGTTCTGCCGGGCGATTGACGACGCTCACGTCCAGCTCACCGGGCTCAACTTCTACGCGGGCGACATGCCTGCGGGGGAGCGCGGCGTGCTCTCCGACCCGGCGCGTTCGCTGGAGTTCCGTGACAGCGTCGGTGTGCTCCTGCGCATCGCCGAGCGCACCGGCGTGAAGGCGTTCAACGCGCTCTACGGGCAGCGCGTGCCGGGCGTCTCAGCCGCCGAGCAGGACCGCGTGGCCACGCAGAACATCGCGTACGCGGCGCGGCGGGTCGGCGAGCTCGGCGGGACCGTGCTCATCGAGCCTCTGGCCCGCGGCCTGAACGGGGCGTACCCGCTGGAGACCGCCGCCGACGCGATCGCCGTCGTCGAGCGCGTCCGCGCGGAGGGGGCGGCGAACGTCAGATTCCTCTTCGACGCCTTCCACCTCGCCAGCAACGGCGAGGAACTGGAGAAGGTCGCGCGCGCCCACGCCGCCGAGATCGGCCACGTGCAGATCGCCGACGCGCCCGGCCGGGATCACCCCGGCACCGGCGGCATCGACTTCGCGGCGCTCGTCGGCGTCCTGGAGGCGATCGGCTACACCGGCCCGATCGCCCTCGAGTACAAGCCCGCGGGCGCCACCGACTTCGCGTGGATGGAGGACTTCGCCTCATGAGCAAGATCGCTTTTATCGGACTGGGCATCATGGGCGGCCCGATGGCGGGTCACCTGGTCAGGGCCGGCCACGAGGTGACCGGCTACGACGTCGTCCAGGCGGGCGTCGACCGCCTGGTGGCGGCGGGAGGCACAGGCGCGGCGAGCGTCGCCGAGGCGGTCGCGGAAGCCGAGATCGTCATCACCATGCTGCCGCAGGACGAGCACGTCGAGGCCGTCGTCTTCGGCGCCGACGGCGGTGGGGACGGCGGCGTCCTGCGCCACGCCAAGCCGGGCGTGCTGCTCATCGACTTCTCCACCATCAGGCCGGAGACGTCGATCAAGGTGGCCACGGCGGGCCGCGAGCTGGGCCTGCGGGTACTGGACGCCCCGGTCAGCGGCGGCGAGAAGGGCGCCGTGGACGCGGTGCTGTCGATCATGGTCGGCGGCCCGAGGGAGGATTTCGAGGCCGCCAAGCCGATCTTCGAGGTGGTCGGCAAGACGTTCGAGCGCGTCGGTGACAGCGGGGCGGGCCAGTACGTCAAGGCCGCCAACCAGCTGATCGTCGGCGGTACGTACGCCCTCGTCGCCGAGGCCATCGTGCTGATGGAGGCCGCCGGGGTGGACGCCAAGGCGGGGCTCGACGTGATCGCGGGCGGGCTGGCCGCCAGCCGGATCCTCGAGATCAAGCGCGACACGATGCTGGCCCGCCGGTTCGAGCCGGGGTTCCGCATCGACCTGCACCACAAGGACATGGGCATCGCGTCCGCCGCCGCCCGGTCCGCCGGGGTCTCGCTGCCGATGACCGCCCTGGTCGCCCAGCTCATCGCCGCCGCGCGGGCCAAGGGCTACGGCTCCCTCGACCACTCCGCGCTGCTGAAGATCGTCGAGGACCTGTCGGGCCGATGAAACGTTCAGCGGGGGAGAATGGTGACAATCATGGCTAATTCTCAGCGGGGGCAGGTGGTGATCGCCCCGGACAAGTTCAAGGGCTCGCTCACCGCCGTCGAGGTGGCCCGGCATGTGGCCGCCGGCCTGCGCCGCGTCCGCCCGGACCTGCCGCTCGTCACCCTGCCGGTCGCGGACGGCGGCGACGGGACGGTGGACGCCGCGGTCGCGTGCGGATTCGCCCGGCTGCGGACCTCCGTCACCGGCCCCACCGGCGAGCCGGTCACCGCGTCCTACGCCGTCCGGGACGGCACGGCGGTGATCGAACTCGCCGAGGCCTCCGGGCTCCGGCGGCTCCCCGGCGGCGAACCCGCCCCGCTGACCGCGTCCAGCCACGGCACCGGCGAACTCATCGACGCGGCGATCCGCGGCGGCGCGCGGCGGATCGTCCTCGGTCTGGGCGGCAGCGCCTGCACGGACGGCGGCAGCGGCATGGCCGCCGCCCTCGGGGCGCGTTTCCTGGACGCCGACGGCGAGCCGTTGCCTCCGGGAGGCGCGGCGCTGCGGTCGCTGGCCTCGATAGACGTCGGTGGACTCGCCGATCGGCTGCGCGAGGTGACCGTGATCGTGGCGAACGACGTCGACAGCCCGCTGCTCGGCCCTGATGGTGCCGCCGCGATCTTCGGCCCGCAGAAGGGCGCCTCGCCGGGGCAGGTCCGGACGCTGGAGAACGGGCTGGCCCGCCTGGAAGTGATCGCCCGGCGAGATCTGGGCGCCTTCGCTCCGGCGGGCCCCGGCGCGGGTGCCGCGGGCGGTGTCGGCTTCGGCGCGATGGTCTTCCTGGGCGCGACCGTCCGGCCCGGCATCGCCTACCTGCTGGAGCTCCTGGGCTTCGCCGAGCGGGTGAAGGGCGCCCGGCTCGTCATCACCGGTGAGGGGTCGCTGGACCGGCAGTCGCTGCGCGGCAAGGCGCCCATCGGCGTGGCCCGCGCGGCCGCCAAGGCGGCCGTGCCCGCCATCGCGGTCACCGGACGGCGCGCGCTGACCGGTGAGCAACTCCGCAAGGCACGCCTGCAGCACGCCTACGCCCTCACGGACATCGAATCCGACCCGGAGCGGTGCATGGCCGAGGCGGGCCCGCTGCTGGAACGGCTGGCGGAGGAGATCGTCCATGCGTGGCTGACCGAGCCCGCACCCATGGGAGGAGCAGCGTGAACGCGTATGACCTGGTCATCCGGTCCCGGCGCGCGGTACTGCCCGGCGGAGAGCGGCCCGCGGCGGTCGCCGTCAAGGACGGCAGGATCGCGGCCATCGAGGATGAAGGCGCCGCGCTGTCCTCCTCCGCCCACGCGGAGATCGATCTCGGCGACACCGCGCTGCTCCCCGGGCTCGTGGACACGCACGTCCACATCAACGAGCCCGGCCGCACCGAGTGGGAGGGCTTCGCCACGGCGACCCGCGCCGCCGCGGCCGGAGGGGTGACCACGCTCGTCGACATGCCGCTGAACTCCCTCCCGCCGACCACCCTGCCGTCGGCCCTGGCCATCAAGCGTGACGTCGCCGAAGGCCAGGTCTTCGTGGACGTGGGTTTCTGGGGCGGCGCGATCCCCGGCAACGTGCCCGCGCTGCGTACCCTGCACGAGGACGGTGTCTTCGGGTTCAAGTGCTTCACCGCCGACTCGGGCGTGCCGGAGTTTCCGCCGCTGTCGTATGAGGAGATGGACGAGGCGTTCCGCGAGATCGCCTCATTCGGCGGCCTGGTCATCGTCCACGCCGAGGACCCGGCGGTGCTGGCGGCGCCAGCCGACGGCGGCTACCCGGCGTTCCTCGCGTCGCGTCCGCCCAGCGCCGAGCGCGCCGCGGTCGAGCAGGTCATCCGGCTCGCCGAGCGGACCGGAGTGCGGGCGCACATCCTGCACCTGTCGGCCGCCGACTGCCTGGAACCGCTGGCCAAGGCGCGGACGCGCGGCCTCCCGGTGACCGCCGAGACCTGCCCGCACTATCTGACCCTGTCGGCCGCCGACGTGCCCGCGCCCGTGCCCGGCGAGGGTCTTCCGTCCACCTCGTACAAGTGCTGCCCGCCCATCCGCGACGCGGGCAATCGCGAGGAGCTGTGGCGCGGCCTCGCCGACGGCGTGATCTCCTGCGTCGTCACCGACCATTCGCCGTGCACGCCCGAGCTGAAGCGCGGCGACTTCGCCTCCGCCTGGGGCGGGATCGCGTCCGTCCAGCTGGGGCTGCCCGCCGTCTGGAGCGCCGCCCGCGCCCGGGGCCACGGCCTCGGCGCGGTCGTGCGCTGGATGGCCGAGGGGCCCGCCGACCTCGCCGGTCTCCCCGCCAAGGGCCGGATCGCGATCGGCAACGACGCCGACCTGGTCGCGTTCGCCCCTGACGAGACGTTCGTCGTCGACCCCGCCGGCCTGCACCATCGTCATCCCGTGACCCCGTACGCGGGCCGGGCCCTCAGCGGCGTCGTGAAGGCGACCTGGCTGCGGGGCGAAGCGGCCGGCGACACCCCGCGCGGCGAGCTCCTCCGACGTGGCTGAACGAAAGAGACGTTTCTGATGACTGACTTCACCGCCCTTCCCGACCTCGCGCTCCGCTCGTTCGGCGGCTCGGTCCTCGCCGCCAGCGACGAGTCGTTCGAGGAGAAGGAGAACCTGATCAACCCGTGGAAGCCGGAGTTCCAGCCGGAGACGTTCGGCACCAAGGGCCAGGAGTACGACGGCTGGGAGACCGCGCGCCGCCGCCCCGACGAGAACGGCGAGCTGGGCCACGACTGGGCCGTCGTCCGGCTCGGCCTGCCCGGCGTGATCCGCGGCGTCATCATCGACACCGCCTGGTTCAAGGGCAACTTCCCGCCGCACGCGTCCGTCGAGGCGTGCGCAGTGGACGGGTACCCCGCCGCCGCGGAGCTCGCGGACGCCGACTGGATCGAGATCGTGCCGAAGAGCCCCCTCAAGGGCGATGCCGAGCACGCGTTCGACGTGTCGTTCAACCGCCGCTTCACCCACGTCCGGCTGAACATGTTCCCCGACGGCGGCATCGCCCGCCTTCGCGTGCACGGCGAGGTCGTCGCGGACCCGGCGCTGCTCACCGGCCTCACCGTGGATCTCGCCGCGCTGGAGAACGGCGCGCGGGTGACGGGCTGCTCCAACATGTTCTACTCGCGTCCGGACAACATGCTGGCCCCCGGTCTCGCCCGCAACCAGGCCGAGGGCTGGGAGACGGCGCGCCGCCGCGACCCGGGCAACGAGTGGGCGATCGTCCAGCTCGCGGCCCCCGGCGTCGTCAAGCTGGCCGAGATCGACACGACCAATCTCAAGTTCAACGCCCCCGCCGCGGCCTCGCTCTCCGGCATCGACGCGCGATCCGCGTCGCTGGACGACGCAGCCGCATGGTCGGTTCTCCTGGAACGCACCCGCCTCCAGCCCGACGGCAGGCACCGCTTTCGCCTAGCCGACTCCCACGAAGTGACCCACGTACGCGTGGACATCTATCCCTGCGGAGGCATCGCGCGCCTCCGGCTCCTAGGCGACCTCACCCCCGACGGCGAGCAGGCCCTCACGGCCCGCTGGCGGGAACTCGCCTAACGACAACCAGACATCGCGTGGCCGGCAATGCCGAGCCACGTATTCAGCGACCCCTGAGGAGCCCGACATGCCTCGAATGACAGCCGCCCGCGCCGCGGTCGAAATCCTGAAACGCGAAGGCGTCGGCACCGCGTTCGGCGTGCCCGGCGCGGCGATCAACCCGTTCTACGCCGCCCTCAAAACCTCCGGCGGCATCGCCCACGTCCTCGCCCGGCACGTCGAGGGCGCCTCGCACATGGCCGAGGGCTACACCCGCACGCACGCCGGCAACATCGGCGTCTGCGTCGGCACCTCGGGCCCGGCCGGCACCGACATGATCACCGGCCTCTACTCCGCCCTCGGCGACTCGATCCCGATCCTGTGCATCACGGGCCAGGCGCCGACCGCGGTGATCCACAAGGAGGACTTCCAGGCCGTCGACATCGCCTCGATCGCCACGCCGGTCACCAAGATGGCGGTCACCGTCCTCGAAGCGGCGCAGGTCCCGGGTGTCTTCCAGAAGGCGTTCCACGTCATGCGCTCCGGCCGCCCCGGCCCGGTCCTCATCGACCTGCCGCTCGACGTCCAGCTGACCGAGATCGAGTTCGACCCCGGCACCTACGAGCCGCTCCCGGTCTTCAAGCCGAAGGCAACCCGCGCCCAAGCCGAGAAGGCCATCGCCCTCCTCAACGCGGCAGAACGCCCCCTCATCATCGCGGGCGGCGGCGCCATCGACGCCGGTGACCTCCTGATCGAATTCGCCGAGCTCACCAACGTCCCGGTCATCCCGACCCTGATGGGCTGGGGCACGATCCCCGACGACCACCCCTTGAACGCGGGGATGGTCGGCCTGCAAACCTCGCACCGCTACGGCAACGCCACGTTCCTGGAGTCGGACTTCGTCCTCGGCATCGGCAATCGCTGGGCCAACCGCCACACCGGCAAGCTGGACGTCTACACCGAGGGCCGCACGTTCGTGCACGTCGACGTCGAGCCGACCCAGATCGGCAAGATCTTCATGCCCCATTACGGCATGGCCTCCGACGCCAGGGCAGCCCTGGAACTCTTCATCGAGGTGGCCCGCGACCAGGAACTCCCCGACCGCCGCACCTGGGCCGCGTCCACCCAAGAACGCCGCGCCACCCTCCAGCGCCGCACCCACTTCGACAACGTGCCCCTCAAACCCCAGCGCGTCTACGAGGAGATGAACCGGGCGTTCGGCCCGGAGACCCGCTACGTCACCACCATCGGCCTGTCCCAGATCGCGGGCGCCCAGATGCTGCACGTCTACCGCCCCCGCCACTGGATCAACTGCGGCCAGGCGGGCCCCCTGGGCTGGACGATCCCCGCGGCCCTGGGCGTGGCGACCGCCGACCCGGACACCCCGGTAGTCGCCCTCTCCGGCGACTACGACTTCCAATTCATGATCGAAGAACTGGCGGTCGGCGCCCAGCACAACATCCCCTACATCCACGTCGTCGTGAACAACTCCTACCTCGGCCTGATCCGCCAGGCCCAGCGCGCCTTCGACATCGACTTCCAGGTCAACCTCGAATTCGAGAACATCAACAGCCCCGAACTGGGCGTCTACGGCGTCGACCACGTCAAGGTCGCCGAAGGCCTGGGCTGCAAGGCCCTCCGCGTCCGCACCCCCGAGGCCCTCCTCCCAGCCTTCGAAGAGGCCAAGAAACTAGCCGCCGAACACCGCGTCCCCGTAGTCGTCGAAGCCATCCTCGAACGCGTCACCAACATCTCGATGAGCGGCACCGACATCGCCGGCGTGACCGAGTTCGAAGAACTGGCAACCCACCCCTCCCACGCCCCCACAGCCATCCGCGAACTAACCGGCCCCGCCCCGGGCCAGGTCTTCTAGGGCCTGGCGTTGGGTGGGGGTCAGGGCGTCGGGGGCCGCGGCCACTGTGTAGGTGGTCGGGGTGGGGCGGTGGACCATGAGCGGGTCGGTGACGGCTGCCAGTCGTTCGGCGTCGGTCAGGGCGGTGGTCGTGCGGGCGGCGGGCCAGTCCAGGGCGGTGGCCAGCTGGTCCGAGGTGAGGGGACGGCCCGCGTGGAGAAGCGCGGCGAAGACGGTGACCGCGTCTTTGAGTGAGTCTTCGGTGGGGGCGCTGGCCATGTCCGCGCTCAGTTTTGAGAAGAAGTGGCTCATCGCGTGCAGGCGGGCGCCCGCGGGGGTGTCGGCGCCGAAGAGGGTCGTGCCCTCTTCGGCGGTGTCCGCCCATACGCCGTGCGTCCGAGCGCGGGTGAGCCAGGTCTGGAGCCAGACGTCGTCGTCGATCAGGTAGCGCTGGCGGCCGCGGCGGCCGTGTTCGCGCCGGACCACGTCCAGGGCCTCCAGGTAGGCGATCGCCTTGGAGACCGAGGCGGGGCTCACCCTGAGGCGCTGGACCAGCTCGGCCGCGGACAGGGCGCCCGCGTCGGTGGTGACGAGGCAGGCGAGCACGCGGGCCGCCATCTTCGGTAGCCCGGCCTCGACCATGACGGACGCGAAGCGTTCGACGAAGTCGCGCACCTTGGCGATGTCACGTCCGTACTCGTCGGTGGGCACGGTGGGGGGTGCGGCCGGGGCGTCGCGGCGGGCGCGCCGTCCGGTGGCGAGGTGGGCGTGGTCCGCGCGGTAGAGCTCGGGGCCGCCGTTGCGGGCCACTTCTCGGCTGATGGTCGAGGTGGGGCGGTCCAGTTGCCGGGCGATCTCGGCGTAGCCGAGGCCGTCGGCCAGCCCGGTGGCGATGCGCCGGCGGTCCTGGTGGGTCAGCCGTCCTCCTGGCATTCCTGCTCCCGTGGTGCGTTCACCTAGGTCATTGCAACACTTGGTTGTTCGGGTGTTGCGTTCGCGGTCAGCGCTGTTGCAATTGTATGGCTTTTGGCCTGGGTTTCCGGGCGGATGAAGCGAGAATTTTGTTGAAGGGGGTTGAAACGCAACGTAGCTTTCAAGGCGTTGAAAGGAGGTTGCATTGAACCATGTCGAGGTCGATGGGCTGCGGATGCGGTACGGGGCCGCTGATGTTCTGAACGGGGTGGCCTTCCAGGTGCGGCAGGGCGAGGTGGTCGCCTTGCTGGGGCCCAACGGAGCCGGCAAGACCACGACGATCGAGATCCTGGAGGGTTTCCGGATGCGGTCGGCGGGGCGGGTGGAGGTGCTCGGGGCCGATCCGGCGCACGGTGACGAACGGTGGCGCGACCGGGTCGGTGTCGTGCTGCAGTCGTGGCGGGACCACGGCAAATGGCGGGTGAGGGAGCTGCTCGGCCATCTCGGTTCCTACTACACGCGGCCGTGGGGCACCGACGAGCTCATCGAGACGGTCGGGCTGACCGGGCACGCGGACAAGAAGATCAAGGCGCTGTCCGGTGGGCAGCGGCGCAGGCTGGACGTGGCGATCGGCATCGTGGGGCGGCCCGACGTCCTGTTCCTGGACGAGCCGACCGTGGGCTTCGACCCGCAGGCGCGGCAGGACTTCCACGGGCTCGTGCGGCGGCTCGCGGATGACGCCACCACGATCCTGCTGACCACTCATGATCTGGGGGAGGCGGAGAAGCTCGCCGACCGCATCGTGATCCTGGCCGGTGGCCGGATCATCGCGGACGGGCCGGCGGCGGCGCTGGCGCGGCGGATCGCGGGCGAGGACGAGGTGCGCTGGGTCTGCGGCGGGGAGCGCCATGTGGTCTCCACCGGCGATTCGACCGCGTTCGTGCGGGAGCTGTTCGGCCGCCACGGGGAGGACGTCCGCGAGCTGGAGGTCCGGCGGGCCTCGCTGGAGGACACCTATCTCGCGCTGGTGCGCGAGCACGAGGGGACGGACCGATGAGGGCGGGCCTTTCGCGCGGGCTGATCGAGCTCCGGCAGTCGTTCACCAATCCCGGTGATCTGGTGTCGCACTTCCTGTGGCCGGTGCTGATGCTGGTCGTCCTGTGGTTCATGCGCGACCGGGACTTCGGGTCGAGCGGCTTCGTGCTGGGAACACTGGCGCTGCCGAGCATCGTGGGGATGAACGCGGCGATGGGCATGGTCAGCATGAGCCAGCACCTCACCGCCGACCGCGAGGACGGCACGCTGCTGCGGGCCAAGGCGACGCCGAACGGGATGCGGGGCTATCTGATCGGCAAGATCGTCTCGGTGTCCGGCGGGCTGCTGGCGGATCTGATGATCCTGCTGGTCCCGGGCATGTTCATCGTGGCCGGGCTGGCGACCGGCACGGGGTCATGGGCGACCCTGGCGTGGGTGCTGGTGCTCGGGATGGTGGCGACGCTGCCCATCGGCGCGATCCTGGGCTCGGTCTTCACCAGCACGAGAAGCCAGGGACTGATCCAGCTGCCGGTCATCGGCATGATCGCGGTCTCCGGCATCTTCTATCCGATCACCTCGATGCCGGACTGGCTGCAGTGGATCGCCCAGCTGACGCCGATCTACTGGCTCGGCCTCGGCATGCGGTCGGCGCTGCTGCCCGGCAGCGCGGTGACCATCGAGATCGGCGACTCGTGGCGGCACGCGGAGACGGTCGGCGTGCTCGGCGCCTGGGCCGTGCTCGGGCTGCTCGTCGCGCCGGTGGTGCTGCGGCGGATGGCGCGGCGGGAGTCGGGTTCGAGCGTCGCCGAACGGCGTGAGAAGGCGCTCCAGCGAGTGGGGTGAGAACGCCGACGTCCGGACACGAAACGATCGGGAGGGCCGCGGCCCTCCCGATCGTCGTCACGGTCCGGATGTCACAGGTCCGCGGGAGGCTCCTCGTCGAGGAGGTCGTCGAACTCGCCGTCCTTGACGCCGGCGATGAACGCGTCCCATTCGGCCTCGGTGAAGTAGAGGATCGGGCCCTCGGGGTTCTTGGCGTCGCGCATGACCACGGCGCGCTCGCCGAAGTCCTTGTGGCCCACCGGGACGTCCTTGCCGTCGATGAACTCGATGATGACGCCGTCGCTGAGGATCGGCTCCTGCTCGCTCACTGACACACCTGCTCCGTTCCGCTGCTGGGGGTCGGCCTCCAGGTTAGTGCCGGGCGGATCGCCGCGCGGGCGGAGCCGAGTGATCCCCGGCCGCCCCGGGGAGGGGGCGGCCGGGGACCCGGTCCGTACAGCGTCCGCAGCGGTTACGGCTTGGTGTAGCCGACCGTGTAGGAGCCGGATCCGCTGTACGCGTGGACTCGGTAGCGGTAGGTGCCCGCCGTGCCGTTGTAGCTGACCTTCTCGTCCGGGCCGGGGCTCGTCGAGCTGGCCACGGTGGACCACGTGCCGCCGTTCAGCTTCTGCAGGTAGAGGTCGAAGTCGACGCCGTCGGGGCCGTCCACGCAGCCGCCGTGGGTGCCGGAGGCCGAGGACGTGTAGTTGCCGCTCGGCTGGTACTGGCTGGCGCCGCTGGCGAGGGAGCCGGTGACCTTGGTGGTGTAGCCGTCGCAGTAGCCGCCGGGGCCGGGGCCGCCGCCCTCGGTGACGAGCTGGCGTCCCTGCCCGGCGAGGATCTGCAGCGGTTCGGTGACCGGCTGGAAGTAGGTCGAGTCGCCGCTGCCCTGGCCGTCGTTGCAGGTGCCCGAGCCGCCGGACGTGATGCCCTGGGCCTGCCCGCCGGTCTCGGTGATGAGCGCGCCGCCCGAGTCACCGGGGTCGGCGCAGATGTTGGTGCGGATCAGCCCGTACACCGAGCCTTCCTCGTAGTTCACGGTGGCGTTGAGCTGCTGGATGGTGCCGCACCACAGGCGCGTGCTGGTCGTGCCGCCGGATCGGCAGACGCGCGTCCCGACGGGGGCTGCGGTCGCGCCGCGCACGGTCTCGTACGTGCCGTTCCACTTGTTGACCTTGGGCGTGGGCGTCCACTGGCTGTTGGTGTTCACCCAGGCGTAGTCGTCGCCGGGGAACGAGGAGCCGCCGAACGTGCCCTGGGCCACCTGGTTCGAGCCGCTGGTGGTCTCGCCCGTGCCGCCGCAGTGCCCGGCGGTGATGAAGCCGCCGGTCACCGAGAACGCGACCGAGCAGCCGTACTGCGTCGTCCAGTAGCGCTCGCCGCCGACGATGTCGTACAGCGGACGCGGCCTGGCGTTCGACTGGACGATCCGTACCGCCTGCGCGTTCACGCCGCTGGCCCGCACGAACTTCTTCGCGGCCGCGACGGACCGCGTCTCGATCACGACACTGTTGGTCTTCGCGTCCACGTACCAGGAGCTGACGGACGTGCCCGCCGAGCGGGCCTTGCGGTTGAGCGCCGACTGAGCGGAGGCGAGACCGGCCTCGCTCCGGGCGACGGTCTTCGGCGTCGCGCCCGCCTTGCGGATCGCGGCGGCGGAGGCGGCGTCGGTGGACGCGACGGTGACGGTCCGGCCGTCGGCCGCGACCCACGCCCCGGCGAACTTCTTGCCGAGGGCCATGCGAAGGTTCTTCTGGATCCGGGTCGCCCGGTCGTCCGAGGGTGCCGGTGCGACAGGGGCGGCCTGCGCGCTCGGCCTGGTGGGGGAGCTTGCGCCGGTACTCGCCACCGCGGGGACCGCCAGTGCCGCGACCAGTCCGGTCGAGGCGGCGATCCCCAGCAGGAGGTGTGTGCGAGCCATGTGACTCTCCTGGGGGGGTACGGGGGAGAGGGGAGGAGGGGCGCCCTCCGGCGGAATGTATGCGGATGCCCGTGACACGGCAATGAATCGTCGGCGTACGGTTTTTCACTGTTGATTCCATTGGCGTCGAAGGCCCGAGAACACACACCGGGCGATCGGCGAAGGAGGGGTGACCACCCACACTGCGGAAGGCAGATCATGACCCCAGAGAGCCGGACTTGGCCGCGGTGACCACGCGTTCCGACGCCGACATCATCCGGGCGTCGCAGGACGACCCGGAGAGCTTCGCCGCCGTTTTCGACCGCTACTACGACGCGGCATCCCGGCGGGCACCGCCCGATCCCGCCTGCACCGGGCCCGCAAGAGGCTGCGCGCCGCGCTGGGCGAGACCGACCCCACTTCCCTCGGAGAGGACACCGACCGATGAACGACCTCGACCTCCTGCGCGACTCCTGGGACATCACCCCCCGGCCCCGAAGCCCGCGCGGCCGCCCGCGCCACCCTCCTGGACCGAGCCGCCGCCTCGAAGGAAGTCCCCGCGGACGGCGCCGTCAGCCGTGGCAGCCGTGGCCGCCGGGCCCCTGACGGACGCGGTGCTCCTGACGGACGCGGCGCCCCCCGTGGACGTCAGGCGGCGGGTGACCCGTACGCGGGTCGGGGCGGCGGTGACCGGGGTGCTGGTGGCGGCGGCGGTCGCGGGCGGCATCGCCACCGTGCGGGTGAGCGACGGCGGTGGGCGGCCGCAGGCGACCGGGACCCGCCCGATGCGGTGAGCGCCGCCTTCACGCTCGACCGGGCGGCCGGCGAGGCCGAGCGGCGGGAGTGGGCACCGCCCCGGCCTGATCAGTGGATCTACACGCACTACCGGAACGTGCCCGTGAAGCAGCGCTGGAGCCTGCCGGGCGGCGACGGGGGACCCGGCGAAGAGATGATCTTCGAGGAGCAGTGGCAGCGGGCCGACGGGCTGCGGTCGGCCGTTCTCGAGGGTGGGAAACTGTGGTTCAACGACGTGACACGGGAGCAGCAGCCGACCTGGCCGCCGCCCGACTACGCCGGGCTGGCGCGGCTCCCGGATGATCCCGAGGCGCTGCTGGCGCTGGTCTACCGGCACCTCGGGCCGCCGGAGGAGAAGAGCTCCCCGCCGCCGGGCGTCACGGACTGCATGTCCCCCGACGACCGGGCGGAGTTCGCGTTCAACACCCTGCTCGAGATCCTGGGCGCCAACCTGCTGCCGCCGAAGGTGGAGGCCGCCGTCTACCGGGCGATGAAGAAGGTGCCCGGCGTGGTCGTGCACGAGGTGGACGGGATGGTCGCGCTCGGGCGGCCCATGGACGGCTGGCGGCTGAACGAGGTGCTCTTCGACGCCCGGACCTACCGGTACGCCGGGCAGCGGTCGACCTTCACCCGTGACCCCGCGGAGGTGCTGGAGAAGGGGTGCGGCATCCCGCCCTCCGGCCTCAACATGCGGGTCGTCTCGGTCGGCGTGGTGAACCAGGCGGGGCAGCGACCCTAGGGCGTCTCTCGCCTAGAAGTCCTCGAGCAGGCGGGCGGCGGCGATTTCCAGCTTGGCCTGGATCTCGTCGGCGCTCGCGTGCCCGCGCAGCATCTCGATCATCTCCATCGTCCAGACGCTGGCCAGCGAGCGGACGAGGACGCGGCGCGGGTCGTCGGCGGGCAGGTCGTGCTCGGGGCCGACCGCGGCGCGCAGCAGCAGCCGGGACATCCGGTCGCCGAACTCGGTCTTGACGTCCGACAGCAGCAGCGAGCGGATCAGGGCCTCGGCCAGCTCCGGCTCGCGCATGAGGCCGCGGGTGGCGCGCATCAGCACCTCGACCGCGCGTTGCGGCGGGTTGCTGGTGCGCGGCGGGCGCCGGTCGATGCTGCCTTCGAGGAGGTCGAGCTCCTCGCTGACGACCGCGACGACCAGGTCCATCTTGGACGGGAAGTAGCGGTAGAGGGTGCCCAGCGCGACCCCGGCCCGTTCGGCCACGGTGCGCATCTGCATGGCCTCGACGCCGCCCCGGGAGGCGAGCGCGGCGGCCGCCTGGACGATGCGCTTGCGCCGCTGGTGCTGGCTGCGCGAGCGCACGCCCTGCTGGACGGCCTGGTCGGCCGCCTCCTCCTGGCTGGTCGCAGCCGGCTCTGCGGTCACGGTCTCGCCTCTCGCTGAGCGGGTGGTGGGCCCGCGGGTCGTTCCCCCGGCCCCTAGCGTACAGCCATGGCAAGAACGTGTTATCTGAATCGGTCCGCGCCGTCTCCGGCGAGCCACCGTTCACTGGAGCGGTTAACCGTGACATGCGTGGCGAATCGCCCTCGGCGAGGTAGTGATCACGCCTCTGGACACAGACTAGAATCTGTTCTAGTTTTTGCGCCATGACGGTGGCAGCGATGCTGAGGGCGCGGGCCGGCGACGACCGGCCGGGCCTGCGGAGCGCCGACGACGGCCGGGCCTGGACCTGGCGCGAGGTCGTGCGCGAGTGCGCCGTCCGCGCGGCCTGGATGGAGGCCCGGCGCACACCGGACCGTCCCGTCCATGTCGGTGTGCTGCTCGACAACGTCCCTGAGCTGGTGTTCCTGCTCGGCGGCGCGGCCCTGTCGGGGTCGGTGCTCGTCGCGCTCAACCACTCGCGCAGCGCCACCGAGCTCGCCGGGGACGCGGGTCGCGCCGACTGCGACCTGATCGTCACCCAGTCCCGGCACGCCGATCTGGCCAAGGCCATCGGCGGGCCCGTCCTCGAGATCGAGAGCGCCGAGTACGCCGCGTCGCTGGCTCCTTATGAAGGGGCCGCCCTTCCGGCGGCCGACGGGATCGGCGAGCAGACGTTGCTGATGCTGATCTTCACCTCGGGCACCTCCGGGCAGCCCCGCGCCGTCCGCGTCACCCACCGCAAGGTGGTCGTGCCGGGCGAGAACCTGGCCGGGCGCATGCTGAACGCCGAATCGGTCGTCTACTGCCCGATGCCGCTGTTCCACTCCGGCGCCATCATGGCGGCGTACGCGCCGGCGGTCGCCGCAGGGGCCGAACTCGTCGTGCGCGGGCGTTTCTCTGCCTCGGGCATGCTCTCCGATGTACGCCAACATGGCTGCACCTACCTCCACTACGTCGGCAAGGCGCTGTCGTACGTGCTCGCGACGCCCGCCAAGGACGACGACAACGACAACCCGCTGAAGTTCGCCTTCGGCAACGAGGCCGCGCCGCTCGAACAGAAGGCCTTCGGCGAGCGCTTCGGCTGCTTCGTGATCGACGGCTACGGCTCGACCGAGACCGCGATCGCGCTCTCACCCGACCCGTTCGGCCCGCCCGGCGCGCTCGGCAAGCTGACCGAGGGCGTCAAGGTGCTCGACCCCGAGACCGGCCGGGAGTGCCCGCCGGGACGGTTCGACGCGGCCGGGCGCCTGCTGAACGGGGACGAGGCCATCGGCGAACTCGTCAACACGACCGGTCTCGGGCTCTTCGACGGGTATTACAACGAGGACGCCCCCGACCGGCTGCGGGACGGAATGTTCTGGAGCGGTGACCACGCCTACGCCGACGAGAACGGTTACGTGTTCTTCGCCGGCCGTACCGCCGACCGCCTTCGCGTGGACGGCGAGAACTTCGGCGCCGCCCAGGTCGAGCGGGCGCTGGCCGAGCTTCCCGGCGTCCGGCAGCTCGCGGTGTACGGCGTCCCGGACGCGGCGGCGGGCGACCAGGTGATGCTGGCGCTGGCCACCGACGACTTCGATCCCGAGGCGTTCGCCGCGTACCTGCGCGGACGGGAGGACCTCGGTCCCAAGTGGCCGCCCCGGTACGTGCGGGTGACGCGGGAGCTGCCCGCGACCGCCTCCAACAAGATCCTCAAGCGCCGGCTCGTCCAGGACGGCTGGCGCACCGACGACCCGGTGTGGTGGCGGCCCGGACGGGACCTCGCCTACCGCCGGATGACCCCGCAAGACGTGGCCGCGCTCGCGACCGAGTTCGAACAGCGCGGCCGCCTCCACGTGCTCGACCGGGGGGCGACCCCCGGACCCCCGCAGAGTCGATCGGGCGATCCTCACTCGTAGAGCTCGCTGCGGTCGCCCGATCTCCTAGAAAGGGGACATTGAGTGGACTTCAATCTCGACGAGACCCAGCAAGAGCTGCGGGGACTCGCCGCCGACCTCCTCGCGCGCGAGGCCACGCGGGAGCGCTTGGAGGCCTTCGAGAAGAGCGGAGCCCCGTACGAGGTGGGGATCTGGAAGGCGCTCGCCCAGGCCGGGCTGCTGGGGATCTGCCTGCCGGAGGAGCAGGGCGGCGCCGGGCTCGGCCCGGTCGAGCTGACCGTGATCCTGCGCGAGATCGGCGCCCGCGTGGCGCCCGTCCCCGGGTACGCCTCGCTCGCGCTGGCCGCGGTGCCGATCGCGCGGCACGGGACCGCCGAGCAGAAGTCCCTCCTCGCCCCGCTGAACGAGGGCGAGACCGTTCTCACCGGCGCGTACCGCGAGATCGGCCCCGCCGGAGTGATCAACACGACGGCCCGGCGCGATGGCGACGCGTTCGTCCTGACCGGCGTCAAGACCTTCGTGCCGTACGCGGCGGAGGCCTCCCGCGTCCTCATCCCCGCGCGGGTCGAAGGGGAGGGCGTCGGAGTCTTCCTCGTCGAGCCGTCCGCGGTGAGCATCACGCCGCAGCCGTCCGCGACGACCGAGCCGCTGGCGCGGGTCGAGCTCGACGGCGTGCGGGTCGGCGCGGACGCACTGCTCGGCGGGGTCGCGGACGGCGCGGCCTGGGAGACGCTGCGGCGTTCGGCGGTCGCCGGGGCCGTGGCGTTGTCGTCCGGCGTGATCGAGGGCGCGCTCAACCTGACCACCGAGTACGTGAAGACGCGGGAGCAGTTCGAGCGGCCGCTCGCGCAGTTCCAGGCCGTGACCATGCAGATCGGCGACGTCTACATCGCCAAGCGCGCCCTGGACGTGGCCGTCTGGGCAGGCGCATGGCGGCTCGCCGAGGAAGCCGACGATATCGACGAGGTTCTGGCGATCGCCTCGTTCAACGCCGCCGACCCGGTGATCAAGGCGCTGTACACCTGCCAGCACCTGCACGGCGGCATCGGGCTGGACGTGACCTACCCGCTGCACCGGTACTTCGCCTGGGCCAAGCACTCCGGGCATCTGCTCGGCGGGGCCGAAGACCAGCTCGACACGCTCGGCGTCCTTGTCGCCGCCCGGGAGGCGTAAGTGTTCATCGATCTGACCGACGACCAGAAGAAGCTGCGCGCCGAGCTGCGCGACTACTTCCGGAACTGCCTGACCACCGAGCAGCGTGCCCAGATCGCGAACGATCCGTTCGGCGGGCACTACATGGAGCACTGCAAGCGTCTCGGCCGCGACGGAATGCTCGGCGTCGCGCTGCCCAAGGAGTACGGCGGGCGCGGCTACGGCCCGATGGAGCAGCAGATCTTCGCCAACGAGATCGCGCGCGCCGAGGTGCCGTACCCGATCATCACGCTCAACTCGGTGGCGCCGACGATCCTGCAGTACGGCACGGACGAGCAGAAGTCGTTCTTCCTGCCGAAGATCCTCGCGGGCGAGTGCCACTTCGCGATCGGCTACAGCGAGCCGGGCGCGGGCACCGACCTGGCGTCGCTGCGGACCACCGCGGTCAAGGACGGCGACCACTACGTCGTCAACGGGCAGAAGATCTTCACGTCGGGCGCCCACTACAGCGACTACGTCTGGCTGGCCGCGCGCACCGACCCGGACGCCAAGAAGCACAAGGGCATCTCGATGCTCATCGTCGACTGCAAGGACCCGGGCTTCTCCTGGACGCCGATCGTGACCATGGACGGCCGGCATCACACCAACTCCACGTACTACCAGGACATCCGGGTGCCGGTGGACATGCTCATCGGCGAGGAGCACAAGGGCTGGGACCTCATCGTCAACCAGCTCAACCACGAGCGCGTGACGCTGGGCCCGGCGGGCAACATCGGCCACACCTACGACCGGTTCGAGCGCTGGGCGCGCACGGCGACCGGCCGGGACGGCGAGCCGCTCATCAACGAGCCCGCCGTCCGCCGCGCGGTCGCCCAGGTGTACGCCTACCTGCGCGTCAACGAGTTCCTCAACTGGCAGGTCGCGGCGAACATGGACCTCGGCTGGCTCGGCGCCGCCGACGCGTCCGCCACCAAGATCTACGGTTCGGAGCGCATGCAGGAGGTCGGCCGGATCGTGGGCGACGCGCTCGCCCGGTACGGCGACCCCGGCGACCCCGTGACGGCCGACTTCATCGACCGGCTCGACCACGGCGTGAAGGGCGCGATCGTGCTCACCTTCGGCGGCGGCGTCAACGAGATCCAGCGCGAGCTGATCGCCATGATCGGCCTCGGCCTGCCCCGGGCGCCGCGGTGACCGGCGTCCACGACCGCCTCCAGGACCTCGCCGCCGAGCTCACGGCGGCGGGCGAGCGGGACGGGGCGCCCTGCCTCGACCCGGTCAACGGCGCGATGATCCGCAACTGGGCGCAGGCCCTGAACGACCCCGGCGACTGGGCGCAGGTCGCGCCGCCCGCGATGATCCAGGTCTGGTCGATGCCGGGCCTGGTCGCGCAGAAGGGCGCGTCGGCGGCCGACGAGATCCTCCGGCTGCTGAACGAGACGGGCTACACCGGGGTCGTCGCGACCAACTGCGAGCAGACCTACGACCGCTACGTGAAGGTCGGCGAGCAGCTCCGGTCGACGATGCGGTTCGGCGGGATCGCCGGGCCGAAGAAGACCGGGATGGGTGAGGGCTACTTCGTCACGTGGTACCAGAGCTGGTACGACGAGAACGACGAGCGCGTCGCCGAGATGCTCTTCCGCGTCCTCAAGTTCCAGCCGCGCAAGCGGAGCGGGGCCCGATCCAAGGGCGGGCCGATCAAGCCCGCGATCGGGCTGGACACCGCGTTCTACTGGGAGGGCGCAAAGGAAGGCGAGCTGCGCATCCAGCGCTGCGCCGACTGCGGGACGCTCCGCCATCCACCGGGACCGATGTGCCCGAACTGCCACTCGGCCAAGCGCGACCACGTGGTCGCGAGCGGCCGTGGCTCGGTGCACAGCTACGTCGTGCATCACCATCCGCCCGTCCCCGGCAAGACCCCGCCGTACGTGGTGGCGGTGATCGACCTCGCCGAGGGCGTGCGGGTCGTCGGCAACATCAACGGCTGCCCGCCCGAGGACGTGACGGTCGGCATGCCCGTGAAGGTCACGTTCGAGCGCGTGGACGACGACCTCACCCTTCCGCAGTGGACCCCGGCCGACGCACAGGCCGAGGCGCCGGAGCCCGTCGCGGACGAGCCGCCCGCCGACCTGGAGATCCCGCTGACCCCGACGTTCGTCATCGCGACGGCGCTGGCCACGCGGGACTTCACCCCCGTCCATCACGACACCGAACTGGCCCGCGCCCAGGGGACCAAGGACATCTTCCTCAACATCCTCACGTCCATCGGCCTCGTGCAGCGCGCCGCGCTCAAAGCCGAGCCCGGCGCGGTCCTGGAGAGCATCTCCGTCCGGCTCGGCGTTCCCGCCTACGCCGGCGACACGCTGCGGATCTTCACCGAGCGGGTCGACACGACGACGCTCAAGGTGCGCGGCGCGGTGAGCCTGGGCGATCACGTGACCGCCACCGTACGGATCAAGGAGAACGAGTGAGCCTGTCGGGCAAGGCAGCGATCGCGGGCATCGGGGCGACGGAGTTCTCCAAGGAGTCCGGGCGGTCGGAGCTGCAACTCGCCGCCGAGGCGTGCCTGGACGCGATCCGGGACGCCGGTCTCAAGCCGTCGGACGTGGACGGCCTCGTCACGTTCGCGGCGGACGCCAACGCCGAGATCGCCGTGCAGCGCGAACTCGGTATCCCGGAGCTGCGGTTCTTCTCCCGGGTCGAGTACGGCGGCGGTGCGGCGTGCGGCACCGTCGCGCACGCGGCGATGGCCGTCGCGACCGGGCAGGCCGACGTGGTGGTGTGCTACCGCGCGTTCAACGAACGCTCGGGTCATCGCTTCGGCCAGGCCAACCGTTCGACGCGGGTGGACTCGACCGGGCTGGAGTTCTCCTGGCACCTGCCGTACGGCTTCGCCACCCCGGCGGCCTGGGTGGCGATGCAGGCCCGCCGCTACATGCACGAGTACGGCGCGACCAGCGAGGACTTCGGCCGTGTCGCGGTCGCGATGCGGCGGCACGCCGCCACCAACCCCAAGGCGTGGTTCCACGAACGGCCGATCACCCTCGACGAGCACCAGGCGTCCCGGTGGATCGTCGACCCGCTGCACCTGCTGGACTGCTGCCAGGAGTCCGACGGCGGCGTGGCCATCGTCGTGACCAGCGTGGAACGGGCCCGCGACCTCCCGAACCCGCCCGTCGTCATCAACGCGGCGGCGCAGGGCACCGGGCCCGACCAGATGATGATGTTCAGTTACTACAGCGGCGACCTGGCCGCGCTGCCCGCGCTGGGCAACGTCGGCGGCCGGTTGTGGGAGCAGTCAGGGCTGACCCCGGCGGACGTCCAGACGGCGATCCTGTACGACCACTTCACGCCGTTCGTGCTGATCCAGCTGGAGGAGCTGGGCTTCTGCGGACGCGGCGAGGCACGCGACTTCATCAAGGACGGCGGCATTGAGATCGACGGTCGGCTTCCGGTCAACCCGAACGGGGGTCAGCTGGGTGAGGCGTACATCCACGGCATGAACGGCATCGCCGAGGGGGTCCGCCAAGTCCGCGGCACCTCGGTGAACCAGGTGCCGGACGTGCGCAACGTGCTCGTCACGGCCGGCACCGGCGTGCCCACCAGCGGCCTGGTCCTCGGCGTCAGCTGAAGAGGCCCAGGTCCGGGGGAGTGCCCACCCAGGCGCCCTCGACGATCCGGCGCGGCAGGTAGTCCGACACGACCCCGACCGGCCACCCCCGGTCGTGTGCCGCGCAGGCCAGGCCCAGCGCGTCGGCGCAGACCAGCCCCTCGGGATCGTTCTCGCGGTCGCCCACCGAGTAGTACTGCCGGTGGAGGTCCAGGCCCTGGGTCAGCGCCCCGTCGAAGCCCGCCTGGTCGCCGGCGACCAGGCGGTCGAGCATGAGGATCCGCGGCCTGCGCAGGCACTCCCAGGTGTCGTCGCCGCTCGTCTTGGCCAGCGCGACGTCCAGCTGGGGCCGTGCGTCGCCGCCGGTCAGGAAGGCGCGCAGGGCGAGAGCGTAGGCCGGGATGTCGGATCCGGCGCTCCGGTTCTCGGCGAAGACCTCGTCGGTCACGCCGCCGAGGAACGCCAGGTCGTCGGCCGACCGGGCGATGAGCGCCAGGGCGACCGCCCTGGCGTAGTTCCCGGGACCGCTTTCGCTGTTCGGGCCGGGGGCCGGGACCGTCCCGGTCCGGCCGGCGACCGTGAGCTCCACCTCGGTCTCCCGGGGAGCGGCGGCGACCCGGAACGCGGCGCACGCGGCCTCGCTCGCCAGGACCAGCTCGGTCCACTGGCGCGGGTCGGCGGCCGTGGGGTCGAGGCACGACAGGCAGGCGTACGTCCAGAGCCGCTCGCGGGCGAAGTCCTGGAAGACCGAGCTCCGGTAGCCGAGCCGGATGTTGGACGCGAAAAGGTACTCGACGTCCTCCGCCGCGTCCTTCTGCCAGCGCTCGACGCGCCTGGCCGCGTACTCCGCCGGGACCTCGGGCCGCGGGACGGGTTCGCCCGCCTCCGCCGTCCGGGGCCCGGCCGCGGTGACCAGCCGCGCCGGGAGGTAGCCCGACTCGACCTCGACGGGCACGCCGCTGTCGTGGGCCAGCGCGGCGAGGGCGAGCGGGCCCCAGGCGATCAGGTCGCGGACCCGGCCGTCACCCGCTCGTTCCCGGTGCGCGGCGAGCGCCTCCGTCAGGGCCTGCTGGAAATCGGTGCCGTCGACGAGCGCACGGAGCAGCGCGACCTCGTCGCCGGGCGACTCGGCGCCGTCGAGCCGCACCGGATGGGGCGTCCTGACCGGGCCGGGGGAGCCGTCGGACCCGTGCGCCTCGTCCTCGTCCCGCTCGATGAGCCCGGCGGCGTCCGCCCAGCGGATCCCCAGCGCCGTGGCGTAGATCTTCTTCGGGCCGTCGGGCAGGTCCTGAAGCAGCCGGTAGAGCCGGACGAGCTTCGCCCCGTCGCGGCAGATCAGCGCCAGCTGGAAGGCGTGGATCCAGTCGGTCGTGGTGACGCTCTCCTCGTCGGCCTGGGTGAAGCCGAAGCCGATCCCCAGATAGTCGACCCAGGCCCGTGCCACCTCGCCGACCGGAGTGTTCAGCGCGGCGACGTAGTCGGCCGCGAGCTCGGCCGCGCTGTTCAGCGCCGTCCACGACTCGCGGCTCTCGAACCGCGGGTCGATCTCCGCCGAACGCGCCGCCACGTAGTCGAGCAGCATGTCGCTGAGCATCTCGATGCCGAACGAGCCGCCGTACTCGGCCCGCGACGCGTCCTTGTCGAGCTGGTCGGGAACGGCGTCGAGGGCCGTCTTGACGGCGGCTTCGTCCACCTCATGGCGATCTGTCGTCATGGCGGGCGATCGTAGCGGCCCACACCGTCACCGAGCGGGCGGATCAGCCGGCGGGCGGGACCGACGGGAAGTTGAGCCCGTTCTCGACGATGGCGAAGGCCTGGTCGATCGCCTCCGACAGCGGGATGCCGTCGCAGGCGTCGCGGTATTCCTGGATCATGTCGGCCGTCGCCCGGAACGCGCAGGCCGCGGTGGCCGCCACCACGTGGGGACGCAGGTCGCCGGCGGGGTCGACGCCCATGCGCTCGGCGATGACGCGCGTCATCGAGGCCTGCTTCTTCTGCGCGTGCTCCAGGCTGCCCGCGAGCAGCGCGGGGCTGTTGTTCATGAGGTCCATCATGCAGGTCAGGCGGTCGGGGTCGAAGCCGAGCTCGCCGCGTTCGGCGGCCTGGACGATGCCGACGACCGCGTGGCGCAGGGCGGTCACGACCGGCTCGTCCGGCGGCCGGGCGGCGAGCGCGGCCAGCACGGCCCGTTGCTGCTCCTCCTGGAAGGTCAGGGCGACCTCTTCCTTGGAGGCGAAGTAGCGGAAGAACGTCCGGGACGAGACGTCGACGGCGTCGGCGATCTCCTCGACGGTCGTGGCGTCGAAGCCCTTCTCGGCGAAGAGCTCGAACGCGGCGTCGATCAGCGCCTCGCGGGTGCGCTGCTTCTTGCGTTCGCGCCGGCCCGGGGGCTGGGGGTCGCGGCCCGCGGGGTGGGCCTCGGGGGCGGTCGCGGTCATGGACGAAGTGTAACGGTCCGATGATCCTCAGCCAACTGGCAGACGAAGAATATTGTCGTGATCTGAATCATGTCTCTCTATGAAACTCGGCGTTTGACGACAACTGTCATCCTATGACAATTTAGGAGATCGCAGCACCCACCAGCCGTCCAACGGAGGCAGCTCCATGTCCCCATCCGCGGGCACCGATGTGCTCGAAGCACAACCACGCAAGCCCCGGGACAGCTCCCGCGGCCGCTCGTCCAGGGCCGGGCACGGCCATCCCTGGCTGACCCTGATCGCCGTCGCGCTCGGCGTGATGATGGTCGGCCTCGACGCCACCGTCGTGTCGATCGCCAACCCTGCGATCGCCAAGGACCTCGGCGCCGACCTGTCCGGCCTCCAATGGGTCACCAACGCCTACATGCTCACCATCGCCGTCACGCTGATCCCGGCCGGCAAGATCGCCGACCGGTTCGGCCGCAAGGGCACGTTCATCGCCGGCGTGATCGGCTTCGCCATCGCGTCCGTGCTGATCGGCCTGTCGGGCGGCCTCGGGATGGTCATCTTCTGGCGCGTGGTGCAGGGCTTCGCGGGGGCGCTCCTGCAACCCGCCAGCCTCGCCATCCTGCGCAACACCTTCCCCGCCGACAAGCTCAACGCCGCCATCGGCATCTGGGGCGCCACGGTCGGCATCTCGATCGCCGGCGGCCCGATCGTGGCCGGCCTGCTGGTCGAGAACGTCAACTGGGAGTCGGTCTTCTTCCTCAACGCGCCGCTGGGCGTCATCGCGCTCGCCGTCGGGCTCTGGGTGATCCGCGAGTCCAAGGACGAGGAGGCGCGCGGCTCGTTCGACATCCCCGGCGTCGTCCTGCTGAGCGGAGCGCTCTTCGCCCTCGTCTGGGGGCTCATCAAGGCGGGCGAGAACGGCTTCGGCGACGCCGTCCCGCTCTGGTCGTTCGCCGCCGCGATCGTCATCGGCGCCGTCTTCGTGGTGAACGAGCTCCGCGCCGAACACCCGCTGCTGCCCCTCGGCCTGTTCAAGTCGGTCTCGCTCTCCGCGGCGACCGGCCTCATCGTGCTGGGCTTCTTCGCGATGTTCGGCACGATCTTCTTCATCACGCTCTACCTCCAGCAGGTGCACGGCATGAGCCCGGTCGACGCGGGCGTGCGCATGCTGCCGATGACCGCCGTCTTCATCGTGGCGTCACCGATCGCCGGTGCCCTCACGAGCCGCTTCGGCCCGCGCGTGCCGCTCATGCTCGGCATGGCCTTCACCGCGGCCGCGCTCTTCGGCCTCTCCCGGGTCGGCGTGGACGCGCCGTACGTCCAGCTGTGGCCGTGGTTCGTCCTGGTGGGCCTCGCGTTCGGCCTCGTCCTGGTCGCCGGGACCGAGGCGATCGTCGGCAACGCCCCGCCCCAGCTGGCGGGCGTCGCGGGCGGGCTCCAGCAGACCGCCTCGCAGATCGGCGGCGTGCTCGGCACCTCCGTGCTCGGCGTCCTGCTCTCCACCAAGGTCGGTGACGTGCTGTACGGGCACCTGACCGACGCGGGCGTGCCGGGCCCGGCCGCCGGGCAGATCGCCGGCCAGGGCTCGGGCCTGGTCTCCCAGGGCGTCGCCCCCGTGCCGCCGGGCACGTCCCCGGACACCGCCGACGCCATCACCACCGCCAGCCACCTGGCGTTCATGGACGGCTGGCAGACCTCCATGACCGTCGCGGGCGCCGTGGCCGCGGCAGCGATCTTCGTGGCCCTCCTGGTCAAGCGCGGTGAGACCCCCGTCGAGGGCGCCGCCGCCGTCTGATCACGACCGGCGATCCCGCCACCGGCCTGACCCCGGGCCGGTGGCGGCCCGTTTTCCGGGTACCACCAGCGTGCGACGCCTCCCGGCAAGACGACTAGGACTTGCAGAGCTCCTGGTGAAACGGTTCATTGGCATATCCGGCGCTAGGCTCGGACAGCGATGTCGGATATGAGGTGGCGAGACAGGTGATGTCGCGTTCCGGACACTCGGGTGATCTGGCCGGGCCGGACGGTTCGTTCGCCGGGGTCGGGCTCGGCGGCCTGGCGATCGGCGGCTTCGCGACGCCGGTGCGGCAGGGCCACCGGCACCGCTGGCACCAGCTCGCGTGGGCGGCCGAGGGCGTGGTCACCATCGGGACCCCGGGGCGTACGTGGGTGCTGCCGCCGGTCCGGGCCCTGTGGATCCCGGCCGGGGTGCCGCACACGACGGCCGCCCATGACGTGGTGTGGAGCCCGTATCTCCGGCCTGAGGCGAGTCCGGTGGATTGGAACGAGCCAACGGTCGTCGACGTCCCGCCGCTGCTGCGCGAGCTGATCGTTCACCTGGCGTCGCCGAAGCTGGCGAACGACGCCAGGGCCCGCGCCGAGGCGGTGGTGTACGACCTGCTCGAACCGGTCGAGGTCACGACCATCGAGGTGCCGATGCCCGCCGACGAGCGCGCCCGGCGCCTCGCCGAGGCCCTGCTCGCCGACCCGGCGGACGGCCGCACCCTGGACGCGTGGGGCCGGGAGGTCGGGGCGAGCAGCCGCACCCTGGCGCGGTTGTTCGACGCGGAGACCGGGATGAGCTTCGGGCGCTGGCGGACGCTGGCCCGCATGCGCGCCGCCCTCGAACTGCTGGCGGAAGGGGTCCCCGTGACGACGGTGGCCCGCCGTGTCGGTTATGTAACACCAAGTGCGTTCGTTGCCGTTTTCCGCCGGGCCTTCGGGGTATCGCCTCGAATGTATTTCCGCAACGCATAGTCTGCCGGGGTGATGGGCGAGTTTCTGCGGCGGTATCCGGTGCCGTTGGCCTTCCTGAGCGTGTTCGGCCTGGTGTGGCTCGTGCAGGCGATGTTGTCGCCGGACGCCAGCGCCGGCCTGGTCGGCTGGGCGAGCACCAACCTCTCGAACCTGTCGGTCAACCCGATCGGCACGATCGTGGCCTCCGCCTTCGTGGCCGAGGAGGCGCACGCCGTGCTGATGGTGGTGCTGGCCATCGGGATCTTCCCCGTCGCGCGCCGCTTCGGCAACCTGCGGACCATGGTCCTCATCGCCGTCGCCCACGTCCTCGGCACCGTGGTCAGCCAGGGGATCGCGTTCGTCCAGCTGCAACTGGGGCACTTGTCGGACTCCATCCGCACGATGCCCGACGTCGGGCCCTCGTACGTGCTGTCGGCCGCCCTCGTCGCCACCGTCCTGTACGGGCCGGGCCGGTGGCCGCGCCTGCTCGCGCTCGCCGGCTGGTGCGCGCTCGCCCCGTTCCTCTTCGAGGGCCTGCTCGTCCTCGACGTCGCCGCGGTCGGCCACGTCGTCGCGATGCTCGCCGGAGCCGTCGTGGGCGCCCTGCTGTTCCGCCGCGAGCGCCGCGGCGCACCGCGGCCGCCCGCGCTCGCCGAGGTCTAGCGGACGTCAGCCCTGGTCGGGAGTCGGAGCCGGGTTGTTCGACGGGCTCGGGCTCGGCTCCTGCGTGGGCGGTGTCGGCGGATTGTCCGTGGGCTCGGTCGGCGCCGGGTCGGGCGTGCCCGGCTCCTCGGTCGGCGGCGTCGGCGTCGGCGCCGGCTCCGTCGGAGTCTCCTCCGGCGGTGGTGTCGGCGTCGCCTCCGGCGGCGAAGGCGAGTCCTCGGGCGGCTTGGGCTTGCCCTCGTCCGGCGGCGGGGTGGTGCCCGGCTCGCTGGTGGGGACCGGCTGCGACGGGGTGCCGCCGCCACCGCCGGCCGAGGGGAGCGGCGCGGCGCCCTGGTCCGGGGCGCCGCTGACACCACCGCCGGTGTCGCGGGGGGTGCCGGTCGAACTGGGGCTGCTCGTGCCGGTCTGGTTCGGGTGCGTGGCGGGGAGGCTGCTCGTCGAGTCGGTGTTGCCGCTTCCCTCGGTCGGCACCAGCGACGAGGCGCCGTCCCCGGCCGCCGGCCACGAGACGAGCAGGCCCGCGGCGGCCGCCGCGGACGCGGCGACGCCAGTGATCGCGGTGATGCTCTTGGCCCGGCGCCGGGTGCGGCCCTTCGACGCGGCCTCGGACCCGATCACGACGACCGGGTTGGACGTGGCGATGCCGGGCAGGGGACCGGTCAGCTCGCCCTCGAACGCGGTGAGGACGTGCTCGCGCAGCCAGGCGGGCGGCTGGTCCGGCGCGCGGCGGGCGAGCAGCCGCGGCAGCGTGCCCTTCTCGAACGCGGCGATGATCTCCAGGCTCTGCGGCCCGGTCTCGCGCATGAGGACGTCGAGCACGGCGCGCTCGAACCGCTGGCGCGCGACGTTCAGCAACTGGCGGGCGGTGTCGGGCGCGATGCCGAGGACACGGGCGATGTCGTCGATCTCCAGCCACTCGCCGTCGTGCAGCAGCAGCATCTCGCGGTGGTCGGCGCGCAGCGAGCCGGCCGCGCGGAGCACCGGGTCGGCGGCGGACGCGGCCGAGGCGAGGGCGAAGCCGCGGTCGAGGGCGCCGCGTTCGACGCAGGTCGACCGGGCGAGGGCGTACATCCAGAGCACACCGTCCCCGCGCGGCGGATGCTGGACCGTCGCCGCGAAGGTGTCCGTGACCGCCGCCGCCGCGTCGTCGCCGACCAGCGACCAGCAGTAGGCGTACAGGCGGGCGGCGTGCGCGTCGTAGAGGGTCCCCGGGTCCCCGCGCATGCTGACCTCCGTGGTGTCCGAGTTCCGGGCGATCGGTTCTTGGGCAAACCGGTGGAATTGGGACTGTAGTGGAACCCGGCCACCCGTGCGAAGCGCGGTCACGGTGGGCTAGTCACACTCACCCGGGGTACCGAATCCGATGAGTTTGATCACGTTCACAGTCAGTTCATGTCTTTTGCTCCGGATTACTTGATTACTGATCCGGTTCACCAGGGAAACTCGAAACTGTTGTCGAACGAGGGGGTTCGGGTGAACCGGAACCGGGTGTCCGAGGACGACGTCCACCAGTACATACGCGGGGTCTGTTTCAAGAACGGGCCTCCCGGCACGGTCGGCGCGGAGACGGAATGGTTCGTCGAGGACGTCGCGGCGCCGGGCGCCCACGTCCCGGTGAGCCGGCTGCAGGCTGTTGTGGCGGCGGCCGGTCCGCCGCCGAACGAGAGCAAGGTCACATACGAGCCGGGCGGGCAGCTGGAGCTCAGCTCGGCGCCCTTCCCCGGCCTGGCGCCCCTGCACGAGGGGTTGTCCGCCGACCTCGCGCACGTCACCGAGGCGCTCGCCGCCGCCGGGCTCGCGCTCACCGGCCACGGCGTCGATCCGGAGCGGACGCCGTTCTTCCAGGCGGACCATCCGCGCTACGAGTGCATGAGGGGCTACTTCGCCCAGGAGTTCGAGGAGGTCGGCATGGCGATGATGTGCTCGACGGCCTCCGTCCAGGTGTGCGTGGACATCGGCGCCGATCCCGCCGACGCGGTGCGGCGGTGGCGGCTCGCGCACGCGCTCGGGCCGGTGCTGGTCGCCGCGTTCGCCAACTCGCCGCTGCGGGCGGGGCGCCGCACCGGGATGCGCTCGACCCGGCAGGCCATCTGGGCCGGCCTCGACCCGTGCCGGACCGCCGCGCCGGTGGGGGACGACCCGGCCGACGCGTGGGCGCGGTACGCGCTGGACGCGCGGGTCATGGTCATGCGCACCCCGGACGGCGGCTGGCTCGCCGACCCCGGGATGACGTTCCGTGAATGGCTCGACAAGGGCGAGCCGGGCCTGGCCGACCTGGAGTACCACCTGTCCACGCTCTTCCCGCCGGTCCGGCCGCGCGGCTGGCTGGAACTGCGCATGATCGACGCCCTGCCCGAGCCGTACTGGCCGGTGCCCGTCGCCGTCGCGACCGCGCTCCTCGACGACCCGCGGGCCGCCGCGGCGGCGGAGGCGGCGACCGAGCCGGTGGCGGACCGCTGGGCCGAGGCGGCCCGGTGCGGCCTGGCCGACCCGCCGCTGGCGCGGGCCGCGCGCGCGTGCTTCGCCGCCGCGCTGGAGGCGCTGCCCAGGCTGGGCGCTCCGGGTTTGGTGCCGCTGGTGGCCGCGTACGCCGACCGCTACGCCGACCGGGGCCGCAGCCCCGCCGACGATCACCTGTCCCGAGCCGATGACCGTTCACGAGCCGAGGAGAACCTGACGTGGCCCCGATGAAGCCACTGGACACGATGGACGAGCACGCGCTCAAGGAGCTGATCGCCGACGAGCTGGGCCGCGTCCGGGACCGCAGCCTGGGGCTGACCACCGACGTGCTCGACGAGGCCGAGCTGGTCGGCCAGGTCTCGCCGCTGATGTCGCCGCTGGTGTGGGATCTGGCGCACGTCGGCAACTACGAGGAGCTGTGGTTGCTGCGCGAGGCGGCGGGCGTCGAGCCGATGCGGCCGGAGATCGACACGCTGTACGACGCGTTCGAGCATCCGCGCGCCGAACGTCCTTCGCTTCCGCTGTTGCAGCCGCGCGAGGCGCGCGCGTACATCGAGACCGTGCGCGCCAAGGTGCTCGACTCGCTGTCGTCGGTGCGGTTCGACACCGGCGCGCCGCTCACGTCGGGCGGGTTCGTGTACGGGATGGTCGTGCAGCACGAGCACATGCACGACGAGACCATGCTCGCCACCCATCAGCTCCGCAAGGGAGGCCCGGCCCTCCTCGAACCGACCGGCGAGGCGTTGCGGCCGTCGCCCACCGGGGGCGAGGTGCTGGTCGAGGCAGGGCCGTTCCAGATGGGCACGTCTGACGACCCCTGGGCGTACGACAACGAACGCCCCGGGCACACCGTCGATCTGCCGTCGTACCACATCGACGCCGAGCCGGTCACGAACGCCGCGTACCTCGCGTTCATGGAGGCGGGCGGCTACGACGACCCGCGCTGGTGGGACCCGAAGGGCTGGGAATGGCGGACCACCGGGAACAAGCACGCCCCCGCGTTCTGGTCGCGCGAGGGAACGGGATGGGTGCGGCGCCGCTTCGGCCGCACCGAGCCGGTGCCGCCCGCTGAGCCGGTTCAGCACGTCTCCTGGTACGAGGCGGACGCGTACGCGCGGTGGGCGGGCAAGCGCCTGCCGACCGAGGCCGAGTGGGAGAAGGCCGCGTGCTGGGACCCGGTCGCCGGCCGTTCCCGCCGCTACCCATGGGGTGACGTGTACGAGGACGACCGGGCCAACCTCGGGCAGCGCATGCTCAGGCCCTCGGAGGCCGGGTCGTACGAGAAGGGCGCCTCGGCGTACGGCGTCCGGCAGATGATCGGAGACGTGTGGGAATGGACGTCCTCGGACTTCCACGGCTACCCGGGCTTCCGCTCGTTCCCGTACAAGGAGTACTCGGAGGTCTTCTTCGGGCCGGACTACAAGGTGCTGCGCGGCGGCTCCTGGGCGACGCATCCGCTGGCAGTCCGGGGGACGTTCCGCAACTGGGACTATCCGATCCGGCGCCAGATCTTCACCGGCTTCCGCTGCGCAAGATCGACGGCGGAGCCGCCGATCTTGCGATCCGGGGGGCGTGGGGGGTCGTCCCCCCTCGGGAAGCAGGGCTGCGCTCGCTCGGTGGGTGAGGGCTGATGTGCCGTCACCTCGGTTACCTGGGACCGGCGCGCACGCTGAGCTCGCTCCTCTACGACGGGGAGCACTCGATGGAGCAGCAGTCGTACGCGCCGCGCATGACCCAGGGCAACCTGCTCAACGCCGACGGCTTCGGCATCGGCTGGTACGAGGACGACGGCGGGGCCAGGCGGTTCCGGCGGGCCCAGCCGATCTGGACGGACGTCTCATTCCGCGAGATCGCCGGCGTCGTCCGGGCGGGCTGCGCGGTGGCCGCGCTCCGGTCGGCGACCTCGGGATTCCCGGTGGACGAGTCGTGCGCCCAGCCGTTCCGTGCCGGGACGCGGCTGTTCAGCCACAACGGCAAGGTCGAGGGGTTCGCCGGAGTCGAGAGCGAGCTCCGCGAGCTGGCGGGCGATCTGGCCGAGGTGCCGGACGCGCGGGCGCCGGTCGACTCGGCGCTGCTGTTCGCCCACGCCGCCCGGCTGTGGCGCGACGGCGCGTCCCTCGGCGACGGCCTCGCCGAGGTGGTGCGTTCGGTGTCCGCGCTGGCGCCGGGCCGCTACAACCTGCTCGCCGCCGACGGCACCGCGCTGGCGGCCACGACCTGGGGCGACTCGCTCTTCGTCCGGACGACCCCGGAGGTGATCTGGCTCGCCTCCGAACCGATCACCGAGGAGGCCGGCTGGGAGCCCGTGCCCGACCGTTCGCTCGTGACCGCCGACTTCGCGTCCGGCGTCCGCATAGACCCGTTCTGACCGTCTGTGCCCCGTTCGGGGGGTGTGGGGGTGTCTCCCCCACAAAGAAAGGAACCTGTGGATCAGTATCTGACCGCTGACGACCTTGCCAAGACGCTTCGCCAGGACGTACGGGAGGGCCTCACCGGCACGCCGAAGACGCTGCCGCCCAAGTGGTTCTACGACGAGCGGGGCAGCGCGCTCTTCGAGGACATCACACGGCTCGACGAGTACTACCCGACCCGGCGCGAGCGCGAGATCCTCGTCACCCGCGCGACGGAGATCGCCCGGGTGACGGGCGCGGAGACCCTGCTGGAACTGGGCGCGGGTTCGGGGGAGAAGACCCGGCTGCTGCTGGCCGCCCTGAGCCCCACGCTCCGCTCGTACGTGCCGGTGGACGTGAGCGGCGACTTCCTCACCGAGGCCGCCGGGCAGATCGCCGCCGACCATCCGGGGCTGGCCGTCCGGCCCGTCGTCGCCGACTACGAGCAGCACCTGCACCTGCTGCCCGGCGGCGACCGCCGCCTGATCGCGTTCCTCGGCGGCACGATCGGCAACATGCCGCCGGCGACGCGCGTCGGGTTCCTCGGCGGCGTGCGCGCCACGATGGGCGAGCACGACGCGCTGCTGATCGGCGCCGACCTCGTCAAGGACACCGGCCGGCTCGTCCGGGCCTACGACGACGCGGACGGCGTGACCGCGGAGTTCAATCGCAACGTGCTGCATGTGATCAACCGTGAGCTCGACGCCGGCTTCGTGCCGGGCGCGTTCGAGCACGTCGCGTACTGGAACACGGCCGAGGAGTGGATCGAGATGCGGCTCCGTTCCACCCGCGACCAGGCCGTCCGGGTGGGCGGGCTCGATCTGGAGGTCGCGTTCGCCGCCGGGGAGGAGATGCGCACGGAGATCTCCGCGAAGTTCCGGCCCGAGCGCATGGAGGCCGAGCTGGACGCGGCCGGGCTCAAGCTCGCCGAGTTCTGGACCGACGACGCGGGGGACTTCTCGCTCTCCCTCGCGCGGCCCGCCTGAGGCGTGCCCTGGCCCTTAGTCCTTGCGGGCCGGGTGCGCCAGGCCGAGGCGCTTGATGTCGTCGACCAGCCGGGTGGCCAGGTAGCGGTGGCCCTCGATGGTCGGGTGCACCCCGTCCGGGCGGATGTACACCGGCGCGTTGCCGGTGTGGGCGGCGCGGTTGCCGGTGATCCAGCGTTCGGCGATCGGGTCGATGAACGGTATCTTCAGCTCCTGCGCGACGCCGCGCAGCACGTCGCGGATCGCCAGCGCGGTCTGCGGGGGCGTCTCGTTCCCCCAGATGGGCCCGATCAGCACCATCGGCGTGCCGGGCCAGCGCTGCTTGGCGCGGCTCAGCAGGTCACGCGCGGCCTGGCCGGTCTGCACGGCGGGGTACTTGCGGTCGTTGTGGCCGCCGGAGACGATCAGCAGGTCGGGTGCGGGCCGCCAGCCGAGCTGGCTCTCGAACAGGCCCAGGAACGCCTGGCCCGCGGGCTTGACCGTGTCGGCGTTCTTGCGCCGCGTGCCGGTGGCGACGAAGCCGGTGCCCGCCTTGCCCGCTGCGACGACCTGCCAGCCCAGCAGCCGTGCCGCCGCCGGGGCGTAGGTGGTCTCGGGCTGGCTGCCGCGTTCGCCGACGGTGTAGCTGTCGCCGAGGATCATCACGACCGGGGCGGCCGGCGTGCCCGCCCCCGAGCCGCCCCGTGCCTGCGACGCCTCGCGCTTGACCGGTGCGCCGCCGAACTCGCCGCACGCGGTCGCCGGGAGGAGACCGAGGCACAGCGACAGGATCGCCGCGCCGCGGCGGGCGCGGCGAGATGACATGGAAGGACCACCAAGTGATTCCGGGAAGGCGTCGCCGCATCTTACCGAGGCGCCGCATAACGCGGACCTAACGCGAGGTCTCCGGCGATCATTGTTGCCCGATATGTTCCGCCACGTCCTAGATATCCCCTACACCGGACAACCTTGCCAGTGATTGCTGGAATTCATAGAGAAGTGACAAGCCCCCGGGATCGGTGGCGATGGATAGTGAGCGCATGACCCCAGCGCTCGCCCGGGCCGCCGCGATCGGCTGCGCCGCCCTCTCCGCACTGACCGTCTCCGCGTTCGCTCAGCCGGCCTCCGCCGCCGGTCCATGGCACACCGTGCCCCTCCCCTTCTTCTGGCCGAACGCCCACCTGGCGGACGTCGAGGCGGAGGCCGCCGACAAGGTCTGGGTCGCGGGCGGCCAGGGTTCGTTCTGCATCCAGTGGTTCCCGATGACGCCGTGCGCCGCCTCCAGCGACGGCAACCCCGTGGTCCGGCGCTGGAACGGGTCGGGCTGGACGGAGTACCCGGTCAACGGCTGGTCCGGGCAGGGCCGCATGCAGCGGGTCGCGGCCGGCGGGGGAGAGGTCTGGGCACGGGGCTACTCGTTCACCACCGGCCAGTACCTGGCGAAGTTCGACGGCTCGGCGTTCGTGCCCGCCGCCCCGCCGGGATCCGGTGAGCTGGGCCTGCTGCGCGCCGGGGCGGCCGGAACGTGGGCGTCCACGACGTCCGCCGCCGTGGACCACCTCTTCCGCCGTACGGGCACCGGCTGGACACCCTCGGAGGTGCCCGCCTCCCTCAAGTACATCGGCGACCTCCAGGCCCGCACCGCCGACGACGTGTGGGCGGTGGGCCAGACCTACCCCGACCACGCCACGTACGGCGTCGAGGACGTCCCCGCGATCGCCCACTGGAACGGCACGTCGTGGACGAGCGTCCCGGCGCCCACGCAGGAGCCCGCCGCCACCGAACGCGTCCTCAAGGTCGCCCCCGCCGGCCCCGACGACGTCTGGGCCATCACGTTCAAGTCCCTCATCCACTGGAACGGAGGCTCCTGGACCGTGATCCCCGTCCCGGAGACGACGGCGGAACTGAAGAACGTGGTCGTGGACGGCGCCGGGACCCCGTGGGTCGTCATGTCGAACACGGCGGACGGGCTCCGCTACCGGCTGTACCGCTACACCGGCGCGTGGGAGCAGGTGCCCGTTCCCTCCACGACCTCCGTCTCCGACATCGACGCCGTCCCCGGCGCCGGCACGGTGTGGGGCGTCGGCAGCAACGACCGCTGGCCCGCCGCGTTCACCAACGGGTAGGCGGCGGGACGCGGGCGCCACGCGCGAATGGCCTGGTCCGGTCGCGGGCGGGCGGCGTGCCGCCTGGCCGGCGTCATAGGCTGGTTCCGTGGCCCAGTGGACGGAGGCCGTCATCGCGGACGTGGTGCTGCCCGGGTCCCGGTCGGCCCGCGAGCCCGGCCGGGGCATCAAACGAGGCCGCCATGGCCTGGCCCCGGAGACGGTGGCGGAGATCCAGCGCGACCGGCTGGTCGACGCGTTCGTCGAGGTCGTGGCCGAACACGGGTACCCGCAGGCCACGATCAGCCGCATCACCCAGGCGGCCGGGGTGACCAAGAAGGCGTTCTACGACCATTTCGCCGACCGCGAGGAGTGTTTCCGCGCCGCCTGCGAGCAGGGCACCGACCTGATCGTGGCCCGGGTCGAGGAGGCCCGGAAGGGCGCCGGGTCCTGGCCGGACGGCGTGCTGGCGGGGATGCGGACGCTGCTGGACGTCCTGGCCGGGCAGCCGCGGTTCGCACGGGTGTCGGTCGTCGAGATCAACTCGGCGTCGCCCCCGGTGCGGCGCGGGCGGGCGCGGTACCTGGAGGGTTTCCGCACGTTGCTGACCGACCCCGAGCCCGGCGTGGCGGGCGTCCCGGAGGCGGTGGCGGACGCGGTCATCGGCGGCGTCTTCAGCGCCATCTACATGAAGGTCGAGGCCGGCCGGACGGCGGAACTGCCCGAACTGGCCTCCTCGCTCACGTATTTCGTGCTGCTTCCCCTGCTGGGAAAGCAAGGGGCGGCCCGGGAGCTGGCGCGGATGGGCCAAGCTCCTTGAAGGCGTCGCCGAGGTCGGTGTAGGGCAGCAGCGTGAAGCAGGTCATCGCCGGGAGCAGCTCGGGCAGCTCCGCCGTCCGGCCGGTGTCGACGTAGTCGAAGATCGTGCCGTAGACGCCGCCGATGATCGCGTCGTGGATCGCGTCCGGGACGCGCGGGTGGCCCGGACGGTCCAGGAACGGGCGGTAGCCCGACATCACCCGGAGCCGGGCGCGGCGGGCCCGGGGCCCGGCCGAGGTGGCCTCGACGACGGACACCCGGGTGAGGGCCGGAGCGCTCGCCATGACCTCGAACATGACGCGCAGGCCGGCCCGGATCCCGTCGTGCCAGGACGGCTCGGCCCGGTAGGCGCGGCTGACCTGGGTGTGGAGGACGCCGCAGCCGTGCTCGTACGCGGCGAGGAAGCAGTCCTCCAGGCCGCCGAAGCAGGCGTGGAAGTCCCGCTCGGTGAGCCGGGCCTCGGCGGCCACGGCGGCGGCGGTGGTCCGGGCGACACCCTGCCCGGCGGCCACCCTGACGAAGGCGTTGATGAGGCGAACGCGCCGGTCCGGCTCTTCCGGCATCCGGGCCTCCCGTCTGGCCGACCCCGTCCGATCACCCCGCCCGCTCACGCTAGCGGTCGGTACTCGGTTGTGGCCAGGCGCCAGGGCCCCTAGGCGGCGGACTCCGGCTCGGCCAGGGGACGCAGCTCGTCCGCGTAGCTCACCGAGACGCGGCGCATCAGGCCGTCGTCGTCGATGGAGTACTGCCCGAGCCGCCAGAGCGGCGGTGAGTACGCGTGGATCGAGACGCTCGCCGCGTCCACCCCGACGAGCCGGTGGATGTGGTCGGAGCCGAACGAGAACGACGCCCCCTCGGGGATGACGGTCCTGACGTGGGCGCCGCCGATCCGCGGGTTGCACTCCTCCAGGGCGCCCGCGACGACCCGTACGGCTCCCGAGGAGATGTCGTGGTCGTGCCAGCCGGTGTCGTTCTCGGGGGTCCAGCAGAGCAGCCAGACGTCCACGTACTCGTCGCGGTGCAGCGAGGCGTAGTGGCGCCGGCCGGCGGAGAAGGCGACGTGCTGCCGCCAGAGTTCGGGCCGCTCGGCGAGCCCGTCCACGAGGGCGCGCAGCTCGCGGCGGTCGAGCGGCCGGTCGGGGAGGTCGTCGAAACCCGGGTCGTCGAGACGCGTGGCGGTGTCGCGGACGCAGGTCGTGACCTCAGGCGGCATCGGTCGGCTCCTTTCGTTCAGTCGGGCGGTGTTCAGCCGGGCGGCGGGGTCAGGAGGCGGTGGGGGTTGGTCACGCGCAACGCGTGGTGCGCGGCGTCGCCGAGCGCGAGGTCGGCGGGCCCGGCGTAGGGCCGGTCCGTGCCGTGGACGATCACGTCGATGCCGAGCGCGCGGACGGCGGCGTCGGCGGCGCGCGGCCCGTACGACGAGGTGTCGACGTATGCGCCGGGGTCGACCTCGCCGCGGCCGCCGCCACGGGCGGTCAGGCGCTCGCCGTGCAGGGGCGCGAGCCCCGCGAGCATGGCGAAGCACACGCGGAGGCGAGGATGACCGGCCCGGCCGAACGCGCGGAAGGCGAACCAGGCGGCGTGCATCTGCTGGACGTACGGCACCAGCGCCGGCCACCACGCGGGTGCGCCGGTGGAGCCGGGCGCGGGGCCGGGGTGGACGAAGAGCGGCAGGCCGCGCTGTTCGAGGACGTCGAGCAGCGGCCCGCACCGTTCGTATCCGGCGGCGTCGGCGAGCGCGGTGGCCGGGAGCTGGAGCCCGGCGAAGGCGTTGTCGAGGTCGGCGGCGAGCTGCCGGGCGTCGATCTCCCGTACGGACGCGGCGGCCCACGAACCGAACGGGTGGGGCAGCGTCAGCGCCCCGGCGTGGTAGGCGTCCAGCAGCGGCCGGCCCTCGTCGGCCGGAAGGTATTCGATGCCGAGCGGCGACGAGAGCGAGACCAGCGCGAGGTCGAGCCCGTCGGCCTCGGCCCGGCCGGCCCGGACGGCGGTGTCGTGGTCGGCCGGATTCACCTCGAAGGGCGGCTCGCCGTCCAGATGGAGCGTCCAGCCGTCCAGGTACGGGGGCGTGCGACGATCGCGGAGGGCCTCGACGAACGGGGCGCTCCACAGATGCTGGTGCACGTCGATGTGTCGCATAGCTCCTGGAAGGGGTTACTGAACCGCATCAGTTAACCGTTTCAGTGAACCGGTTCAGTACCCGGCGCGTCAAGTCGTGTCTCCTGGAAACGTCGGCCCGAACCCATAGGGTTGTGGAGTGCCGAGCAGGCGCAAGCGCGCGACCATCAGGGAAGTGGCGCAGGCGACGGGGTTGTCGCCTGCCGCCGTGTCGTATGCCCTGCGCGGCATCCAGACCTCGGAGGAGACCCAGGAACGGGTCCGCGCGGCGGCGCGGGAGCTCGGCTACGAGGCGCATCCGATCGCCCGCGCCCTCGCCAGCGGGCGCACCGGCATGGTGGGCCTGCTCTGCGGCTCGCTGGGCGACTACTGGCAGCAGTCCCTGGCCGTGGGCATCGGCCGCGAGCTCCTCGCCCGCGACCGCTACGCGCTGATCGTCGACGCGGGCGGCGACCCCGCCCGCGAGCTGGCCCTGGCCCGCCAGCTGCGCGACCAGCGGGTGGACGGGCTGATCGTCCAGCCGCTCGACCCGTCCGCCGAGCTCTGGGCCGAGCTGGCCGAGTCGACCCCGGTCGTGTCGATCGGCGACGCGCTGCGCGGCGACCACTCCCAGGGCGAGGTCGTCTTCGACAACCGGCGCGGCGTCACGCTCGCCCTGGAGCACCTGCACTCGCTCGGCCACCGGCGCGTCGCCGTCTTCAGCCCCACCCTCGCCAGCACCCCTGACCGTCCCGCCGACGTGCACGTCAACGCCGAGGCCGACCGGCTGGGCCTGCACGTCGACCTCATCGTCGCCCCGCAGAGCCTGCCGGCGGCGACCGAGGTGGCGACCCGCGTGCTGGCCGGCCGCGACCGGCCCTCCGCGGTCTTCTGCTTCTCCGACTCGATCGCCTACGGGGTCTACGCGGCGACCCGCGAGCTGGGGCTCGCCGTCCCCGGCGACGTGGCGGTCTGCGGGTACGACAACCATCCGATGTCGGCCCTGCTCACGCCGCCGCTGACCACCGTCGACTGGGACATCGACGGCATCGTGGCCGCCGCCGTCCGGCTGGTCGTCGAGGTCATCGACGGCACCCCGCGCCACCGCCGCGTCGTCCGCGAGCCCACCCTGCGCGTCCGCGCCTCCACCGGCTGAGCGCCGCTCGCGAAATTTCCGAGTGCTAGGCGAGGAGGCGGGCCAGGTGGGGCAGCAGGTCGGCCGCCACGGCGATGTCGGCGTCCAGCGGCCGGTCCTCCATCCGCGGATCGAGGACTCCCGTGGCCAGGTCGTGGGCGGCCTTCAAGGGCCCGCCGGAGGGCGTCCTGCCCTGCATGCGCAGGGCCCGGGCGGCGGCGACGAGTTCGCAGCCGAGCCCGATGCGGTACGCGGCGAGGGCGTCGGTCGTCGCGCGGGCCGACTGCGTGGAGAAGCCCGCGTGCTCCTCCACCCCCCGCGACAGCACCGCCCCGCCGAGGGCGGCCGGGGTCGCGTAGCGGCGGACGTCGGCCAGGGCGGAGTGCGCCACGTACTCCAGCACCATGATCCCGGACGAGGCCTCGGTGGCGGCCTGGAAGGGCGGCAGGCCCGTGAAGGACGGCTCGGTGAGCGTGCCGAGCCGGGCCGTCGACAGCGCCATGGTCTGGAAGAGCGCGGCGCGGGACGAGTCGAGCGCCAGGCCCACGTAGGCGGTGTGGAAGTTGCCGTTGTGCCAGACCGTGCGGCCCGCCCGGTCGATCAGGGGGTTCTCCGCGGCGGCGTTGATCTCCCGGGTGATCACGTCCTCGGCGTAGAGCGCGCTCTCCCGGGCCGGGCCGTGCACCTGGGGGAACGCGCGATAGCCGTACGGGTCCTGGATCCGGCCCGGCTCGGGGTGGTCCCAGGCGAGCAGCGTGCGCATCGTCGCGGCCACCTCGGCCTGGCCCGGATGGGGGCAGGCCTCGTGCACGTACGGCGCGTACGGCTCCTCCGACCCGCGCACCGCGAAGAGGGAGAGGGCCGCGACGACCGTCGAGGCGTCGAGCAGCATGCGCAGGTCGGTCGCCGCCAGCGCCGCCTCGCCCAGCGTGGCCGCGTTCGAGCTGATGAACGCGAGCGCGTCGGCCGACCGGAGCCGGAAACCCGGGCCGCGTTGCTGCCCGCCGTCGGGGCCGGGCAGCCAGGACCGCTCGCCGAGCAGGCACAGCGCCGTGGAGGCGAGCGCGGTGAGGTCGCCGGTGCCGATCGCCCCGTAGACGGGGACGGGCGGCAGCAGCCCGAGGTTGAGCACGTCGGCCAGCGGCTGCAGGACGCCGGGGTCCACGCCGGAGCCGCCCGCCGAGATCTGGTTGAGCCGGATGACCAGCATGGCCCGGACGATCTCGGTCGTGACCAGCGGGCCCGCGCCCGCGGCGTGGCTGCGGAGCAGGCGGAGGCCGTGCGCGTCGGCGTCCTCCCACTCGACGTCGACGACGCGGTTGGCGCCGACGCCGGTGGTACGGCCGTACACCGGGCGCGCCTCGGCCACCTCGCGGGCGACCCGCCAGGCCTGCCCGGCACGCGCGATCCCCTCGGCGGCCACGTCGACCGGCACGTCGTTGCGGCTGATCCGGGCCACCACGGGACAGGTCAGGGTGGTGCCGTCGATAACGATTCGGCTGTCGTCCACGGACAAACGTTACTTTCCGTAGTATTCAGATCGATATGCTTTGGAAGCGAGGCCCGGGCACGCCGGGACATTGGGCCGAGGATAGCGATTGACTACTGTGGGGTAGAGGGCCTACCCGATCTTCATTCATCCTGACCACGAGCGGAATGACGGCGTCGCACCGGCGCCCGACGAGGACGTGAATCGTTTGATCACCTTTGAGGGCGTGACCAAGCGCTATCCGGACGGCACCGTCGCCGTCGACACTCTCGATCTGGAGATCGCCGCCGGGCGGATCACCGTGCTGGTCGGCCCGTCGGGCTGCGGCAAGACCACCTCGCTCCGCATGATCAACCGGATGGTCGACGCCACCGACGGCGTCGTCGCGGTCGACGGCAGGAACGTGCGCGAGATCGACCCGCCCACGCTCCGCCGCGGCATCGGCTACGTCATCCAGCAGGCCGGGCTCTTCCCGCATCGCACGATCGTCGACAACATCGCGACCGTGCCGTTCCTGCTCGGCTGGGACAAGAAGAAGGCGCGCGCCAAGTCGCACGAGCTCATGGAGCGGGTGGGGCTCGATCCCAAGATGGCCAAGCGCTACCCGGCCCAGCTGTCGGGCGGGCAGCAGCAGCGCGTGGGCGTGGCCAGGGCCCTCGCGGCCGACCCGCCCATCATGCTGATGGACGAGCCGTTCAGCGCCGTCGACCCGATCGTGCGGGCCAGCCTGCAGGACGAGTTCCTCCGGCTGCAGAACGACCTGGAGAAGACGATCGTCTTCGTCACCCACGACATCGACGAGGCGATCAAGCTCGGGCACAAGATCGCGGTCTTCCAGGTGGGCGGCAAGCTCGCCCAGTACGCCACGCCGGAAGAGATCCTGGACTCCCCGGCCGACGACTTCGTCCGCGACTTCCTCGGCGGTGACCGCGGCATCAAGCGGCTCCGCTTCACCCAGGAGCTGGACGCCGAGGAGGCCGCCGAGCGGCGCGCCGCGGTCGCCCCTGAGGCCGTCTCTGATTCCGGCTCGACGGCGGCGGAGCGGTGAGCCCGATGTACACCGTCCTGGCGATCGGGGACGACGGCGAGCCGCTGATCCGGTGGGACTGGATCTCGCGCAACTGGGACGACGACATCATGGAGGCGCTCAAAGAGCACCTGATCCTGTCGTTCACGCCCATCCTGCTCGGCTTCCTCATCGCGCTGCCGCTGGGCATCGCGTGCGCCCGGTGGCGGCGGTTCTACCCGCCCGTGCTGGCCGTCACCAGCGTCCTGTACGCGCTGCCCGCGATCGCGCTCTTCGTGGTGCTGGTCGCGTTCACCGGGCTGACCTACACGACGGTGATCATCCCGTTGACCCTCTACACCCTGTCGGTGCTGGTGCCGAGCGTCGTCGACGGCCTCGGCTCGGTACCCGACCACGTGCGCAAGTCGGCCACCGCCATGGGCTTCGGTGAGACGCGGCGGATGGTGCAGGTCGAACTCCCGATCGCCATCCCGGTCGTGATGGCCGGGCTGCGGGTGGCCACGGTCTCCAACATCAGCCTGGTCAGCGTCGGGGCGATGATCGGGATCGGCGGGCTGGGCGAGCTGTTCACCGACGGCCTGCGGCGCGACTTCCCGACGCCGCTCGTCGTGGGGATCGTGCTCATCATCGCTCTGGCGTTCGTCTCCGACCTGGTGCTGCTGCTGATCCAGCGCCTGCTCACCCCGTGGGAACGCGGCCGCGGCGGAGGCAGGCGGGTCCGGCAGGAGAAGGAAGTGCTCGCGGGCGGAGGTGCGGCGTGAACGCGATCCTCAACGCGCTGAAGTGGTTCGGCGAGTCCGAGCAGTGGACCGGCGTCGACGGCATCCCGCACCGGCTGCTCGAACACCTCTGGTACTCGCTGCTCGCGTTCGCCCTCACCGTCCTGATCGCGCTGCCGCTCGGCCTGCTGCTGGGCCATGTGCGCCAGGGCCGGCTGGCGGCGATCAGCGGCTTCGCGGTGACCTCGTCGGCCAACGCGGCGCGCGCCCTGCCCACGCTCGGCCTGCTCATCCTGGCGGTGGTCCTCACCTCCGCGGGAGACCTGGTCCCCATCCTCATCCCGCTGATCGTCCTCTCGGTACCGCCCGTCCTGGTCAACGCCTACGCGGGCGTCCAGCAGGTCGAGCCGGGGCTGCGCGACGCGGCAGAGGGGATGGGCATGACCGCCCCGCAGGTCATCCTGCGGCTGGAGCTGCCGGTGGCGCTCCCGCTCGTCCTGCTGGGGCTGCGCACGGCCGCGATCCAGATCGTCTCCACCGCCACGCTGGCGGCGTACGTCGGGCTGGGCGGCTTCGGCCGCTACATCGTCGACGGCTACGCCCGCCAGGAGTACGACCGGATGGCCGGCGGCGCCATCCTGGTCGCCGTGCTCGCGGTGCTCATCCAGGTCGTCTTCACGGCGCTGCGCCGTTTCGTCGTCTCGCCGGGGACCCGGCTCCAGTACGCCGGGTCCTGATCACGGCATCGGACGGGCTGCTCACAGGCCCTTCAGGAAGGAACGAGATATGTCCCGGTTCATTCGAGGCGCCGCGGTCGCGCTGGCCGCCACGCTCGCGCTCGCCGCGTGCGGTGACAGCGGCGGCGACGACCCGCTCAAGGGCGGCGACAAGGGCGGCGCCGGGGGGACCATCACGGTCGGCTCCGCGGACTTCGCCGAGAGCGAGGTCATCATGGAGCTCTACGCGCAGGCCATGGAGGCCAAGGGCGTCAAGGTCGAGCGCAAGCCCAAGATCGGCGCCCGTGAGGTCTACTACGGCCAGGTCGAGAGCGGCGCGATTCAGGTGTTCCCCGAGTACAACGGCGCGCTGCTGGCACGGGTCGACAAGACCGCCACCGCGTCCACGACCGAGGAGGTGGACGCCGCGCTCAAGACCAAGCTGCCCGCCTCGCTGGAGATTCTCACCGCCTCCAAGGCCGAGGACAAGGACGCCCTCGTGGTGACCTCGGACACCGCGACCAAGAACAAGCTCAAGACCATCGAGGATCTCAAGCCGATCGCCAAGGACGTGGTCGTCGGCGGCCCGCCGGAGTTCAAGACCCGCCAGCAGGGCATCGTCGGGCTCGAGAAGGTCTACGGCCTGAAGTTCAAGCAGTTCAAGTCTCTCGACACCGGGCCGATCACGCTGTCCAACCTCACCAAGGGGCAGATCCAGGCCGCCAACCTCTTCACGACCAACCCGGCGATCGCCAAGGAGAAGCTGGTCGCGCTGGAGGACCCCAAGAACGTCTTCGGCGCGCAGAACGTCGTGCCGCTCGTCTACAAGTCCAAGGTGAACGAGACCGCCCGGGCCGCGCTCGACGCGGTGTCGGCCAAGCTCACCACCCAGGACCTCATCGACATGAACGGCAAGATGGAGACCGAGAAGGCCGACCCCGAGGACGTCGCCAAGGAGTGGCTCAAGAAGTCCGGTCTGGCCTGATCTGATTGCTTTCACGACTTCAGCCCCGAGCCTGGCGGCTCGGGGCTGAATCGTGCAAGCGGCGAGCACGACATCGCTTCGCGATCTTCGTGTGAAGCTTCGCCTGGCGGCTTGCTCCAGCTCAGTCAGCGCGCTCGCGGTGGCTGGTGTTCACCCTCTCGGCGGGTGGCCGCCGAGACGGGTGGTGAGGTCCGCGGCGGCGGCGCGGACGCGGGTGGCGAGCTGCGGCCAGGTCTCTTCGGGGCGCTTCTCCTTGCGGAACGTGACCGTGATGGCCGCCATGGGGTGGCCGGTGTGGTCGAACGAGCAGGCGGCGATGCTCGCGAGGCCCTCGGTGACGTAGCCGTCCTCGCTCGACCAGCCGCGCCGGGCCTCGTCGGCCAGCTCCCGCCGCAGTTCCCGGAGGGATGAGGGGCCGTGGCCCGTCCGGTCGACGAGGGGGCCGGGGAAGAGCGCGCGGATCTGGGCGGAGGGCAGCTGGGCCAGCATCGAGCGGCCGCTCGCCGTGAGGTGCGCGGGGATCCGGACCCCGACGTCGGTGACGAGCGTGGCGTGCCGGCGGGGCTGCTCTTTCAGCAGGTAGAGGGTCTCGGCTCCGTGCAGGACGCCGAGCTGGGCGATGTCGCCGACGCGGTCGACCAGGCGTCTCAGCAAGGGGCGGGCAAGGCGCTCCAGGGGGCCGTGCCGCAGGTAGGCCGAGCCGATCTCGAACGCGCCGACGCCGAGCCCCCAGCGGCGCTCTTCCGGCAGGTAGGCCACGAAGCCGTCCTCGGCCATGGCCGTGAGCAGGTGATACGTGCTCGATCGGGGCAGATCGAGGGATCGCGCGATCGCCGAGGCGGGCAGCGGCCCGGCCGATCCGGCCATCAGCCGCAACACCGCGAGGGCCCGGCGGGCGGCGGGAACCTGGCTCATGGCTGCATCATGAGGCCATTGTCTCGTATGTGAGACACATCGGCCGGCGGGGCCCTACGGCGGGGCCGCCGTGGACGATCCAATGGTGGGTATGAGTTTCGGCATGGGGGACATGCACATCGAGGTCGGACCGGAACCGCTGACCTTCGATCAGGTCGTGGCGGTGGCCCGCGACGGCGCACCGATCACGCTGACCGGCGAGGCGCTCAAGGGGATGGCGGCCACCCGGGCGCACATCGACGAGCTGTCCGCCCGGCCGACGCCCGTCTACGGCGTCTCCACCGGCTTCGGCGCGCTGGCCACCCGGCACATCGCGCCCGAGCTGCGCGCCAAGCTGCAGCTCAACATCGTCCGCTCGCACGCGGCGGGCTCCGGCCCCGAGGTCGAACGCGAGGTCGTCCGCGCGATGATGCTGCTGCGCCTGCGCACGCTCGCGTCCGGCCGGACCGGCGTGCAGCCGGTCACCGCGCAGACCCTGGCGGCGCTGCTGAACGCGGGCATCACGCCGATCGTGCACGAGCACGGCAGCCTGGGATGTTCGGGTGACCTGGCCCCGCTCGCCCACGTCGCGCTGGCGCTCATCGGCGAGGGCTTCGTCCGGGACGCGAGGGGCGAGCTGCGGCCCACCGCCGACGCGCTTGCCGAGGCCGGAATCGCGCCCGTCGCGCTCGGCGAGAAGGAGGGGCTCGCGCTGCTCAACGGCACCGACGGCATGCTCGGCATGCTGGTTCTGGCGATCCGCGACCTGCACCGGCTGCTCACCGCCGCCGACCTGGCCGCCGCGATGACCGTCGAGGCGCTGATGGGCACCGACCGGGTCTTCGCCGCCGACCTCCAGGACCTGCGCCCCCATCCGGGCCAGTCCACCTCGGCCGCCAACCTGCGCGCCCTCCTCGACGACTCGGAGATCATGGAGTCGCACCGGGGCCCGGACTGCACCCGCGTCCAGGACGCGTACTCGCTGCGCTGCTCGCCGCAGGTCCACGGCGCCGCCCGCGACACCCTCGCCCACGCCGAGCTCGTCGCCTCCCGCGAGCTGGCCTCCGCCGTGGACAACCCGGTCGTGCTCCCCGATGGCCGGGTGGAGTCCAACGGCAACTTCCACGGCGCGCCCGTCGCGTACGTGCTGGACTTCCTGGCCATCCCGGCCGCCGACGTCGCCTCGATGTCCGAGCGCCGCACCGACCGCATGCTCGACAAGGCCCGCTCGTTCGGCCTCCCGCCGTTCCTGGCCGACGACCCGGGGGTGGACTCCGGCCATATGATCGCCCAGTACACGCAGGCGGCGATCGTCTCGGAGCTGAAGCGGCTGGCCGCCCCCGCCAGCGCGGACTCGATCCCCAGCTCGGCGATGCAGGAGGACCACGTCTCGATGGGCTGGAACGCGGCGCGCAAGCTGCGCCGGACGGTCGACGGGCTCGCCCAGGTCGTCGCCATCGAGATCCTGACCGCCGCCCGCGCCCTCGACCTGCGGACGCCGCTGCGGCCCGGCCCGGCCACCGGCGCCGTGGTCGCCGAACTGCGCGAACGGGTCCCCGGCCCGGGTCCCGACCGTTACCTGGCGCCGGAGATCGCGGCCGCGACCGAGCTCGTCCGCGACGGCCGTCTCGTCGCCGCCGCCGAATCCGTCACCGGCCCACTCACCTGAGATTCATGTCCGCCACCACCTCCATCCGCACGCGAGCGCGCTACCTGAGTGGAGAGCGAGCCGAAGGCGAAGCTCTCCGCGAAGATCGCGAAGCGATGTCGCCCTCCCGCTACACCCCCCGCCCAGCCGCCCTTACAAAGGACAAGCTGCGCTTGCCAGCCGCTCTTGCGGTTCGGTCCCGAGCCACCAGGCGAGGGATCGAGGCCGCGAAAGCAATGAAAGGAGCACCCATGTCCGGTCCCCGTCCCGTGCGCGCGCCGCGCGGCACCTCGCTGACCGCCGCGAAGGGCTGGCCGCAGGAGGCCGCCCTGCGCATGATCCAGAACAACCTCGACCCCGAGGTGGCCGAGCATCCCGACGAGCTCGTCGTCTATGGCGGCACGGGCAAGGCGGCCCGCAACTGGGCGTCGTTCGACGGCATCATCCGGTCGCTGAGCAGCCTGGAGGGTGACGAGACGCTGCTCGTCCAGTCCGGCAAGCCGGTCGGGATCTTCCGGACGCACGAGTGGGCGCCGCGCGTGCTCATCGCCAACTCCAACCTGGTGCCGCAGTGGGCGGACTGGGCGGAGTTCCGGCGGCTGGAGTCGCTCGGGCTCACGATGTACGGCCAGATGACCGCAGGGTCGTGGATCTACATCGGCACCCAGGGCATCCTGCAGGGCACGTACGAGACGTTCGCCGCCGTCGCCGAGAAGCGCTTCGGCGGCTCTCTCGCTGGGACGATCACGCTGACCGCCGGGCTCGGCGGCATGGGCGGCGCCCAGCCGCTCGCCGTCACCATGAACGGCGGCGTCGCGATCTGCGTCGAGTGCGACCCGTCCCGCATCGACCGCCGCGTCGCGCACCGCTACTGCGACGTCCGCGTCGACTCGCTGGACGAGGCGCTCCGCCAGGCCGAGGAGGCCAAGGCCGCCCGCCGCCCGCTGTCGATCGGCGTGCTCGGCAACGCCGCCGACCTCGTGCCCGAGCTGCTGCGCCGGGGCGCCCCGATCGACATCGTCACCGACCAGACCAGCGCGCACGACCCGCTGATGTACCTGCCGCGCGGCGTGGCGTTCGAGGACATGGCCGCCGAGCGCGACAAGGACCGTGAGGGCTTCATCGCCAAGGCCCGCGAGTCGATGGCCGCGCACGTCGAGGCCATGGTCGGCTTCCAGGACGCGGGCGCCGAGGTCTTCGACTACGGCAACTCGATCCGGGGCGAGGCGCAGCTCCACGGCTACGGCCGGGCGTTCGACTTCCCGGGCTTCGTGCCCGCCTACATCCGGCCGCTGTTCTGCGAGGGCAAGGGCCCGTTCCGCTGGGCCGCGCTGTCCGGCGACCCCAAGGACATCGCCCGTACCGACCAGGCGATCCTCGACCTGTTCCCCGACAACGAGCCGCTGACCCGGTGGATCAAGATGGCGGGGGAGCGGGTGCACTTCCAGGGGCTGCCGTCCCGCATCTGCTGGCTCGGCCTCGGCGAGCGCGACAAGGCGGGCGAGGTCTTCAACGACCTCGTCGCGCGCGGCGAGATCAGCGCGCCGATCGTGCTCGGCCGCGACCACCTCGACACCGGCTCGGTCGCCTCGCCCTACCGCGAGACCGAGGGCATGCTGGACGGCTCCGACGCGATCGCCGACTGGCCGCTGCTGAACGCGATGCTCAACACCGCCTCCGGGGCCACCTGGGTGTCGATCCACCACGGCGGCGGCGTCGGCATCGGCCGGTCCATCCACTCCGGGCAGGTCTGCGTCGTCGACGGCACGGCGCTCGCGGGCGAGAAGCTCCAGCGCGTCCTGACCAACGACCCGGGCTCGGGCGTGATGCGGCACGCCGACGCGGGCTACGACCGCGCGAACGAGGTCGCGGCCGAACGCGGCGTGCGCATCCCGATGAACGAGAGCTGAGGGCCGAGGATCTGAGCGCATGAGCTTCGAGGAGATGTGGGCGGCGCTGCTGCCGATCGGGCGCGAACCCGAGAGCGGTGGTTACCGCCGGTTCGTGTGGACCGCGCCCGAGCTGGAGTGCCGCGCATGGTTCCTCGACGAGGCGCGGCGGCGCGACCTGGAGGTCGAGCGCGACCGCAACGGCAACCTCTTCGCGTGGTGGTATCCGGAGGGCGTCGACCGGTCTGTGGCAGGAGTGCTCACGGGCAGCCACCTGGACTCGGTGCCGGGCGGGGGCGCGTTCGACGGCCCGCTCGGCGTCGTGTCCGCGTTCGCGGCGATCGACCGGCTGCGCGAGCGCGGCGTCCGGCCGCGCCGGCCGATCGGGATCGGGGCGTTCGCCGAGGAGGAGGGCGCGCGGTTCGGCGTCGCCTGCCTGGGCTCGCGGCTCCTCAGCGGCGCCATCGACCCCGGCCGTGCCCGGGGCCTCACCGACGGGGACGGCCGGTCGTTCGCCGCGGTGGCGGCCGAGCACGGGCTCGACCCGGACACGATCGGACCGGACGAGGACCTGCTCGGCCGGATCGGCTGCTACGTCGAGCTCCACGTCGAGCAGGGGCGGGCGATGGCCGATCCGGTCGGGGTGGCCAGCTCGATCGTCCCGCATGGGCGGTGGCGGTTCGACTTCGCCGGGGAGGGCAACCACGCGGGCACCACCCGGCTGGCCGACCGGCACGACCCGATGCTCCCGTTCGCCCGGATGGTGCTCGCCGCCCGCGAGGCCGCCGAACGCAACGGGACCGTGGCCACGGTCGGGAAGGTCGACGTGACGCCGGGCGGGGTGAACGCCGTCCCGTCCCACGTGGCCGCCTGGCTCGACAGCCGGGGGCCGGTCGACGACGTCGTCCGGCGCACGGTGGCGGAGGTCCACGAGGCCGCGCGGGCCGGCGCCGAGGCGCACGGAGTGACCGTGAACCTCGCCGAGGAGTCCTACACCGAGGTCGTCGACTTCGCTCTCGATCTCCGCGACCGGGTGGTCAAGGCGCTCGGCGGCGGCGTGCCCGTGCTGCCGACCGGCGCCGGTCACGACGCGGGCATCCTGGCCTCGCGCCTGCCGACGGCGATGTTGTTCGTGCGCAATCCGACCGGCGTCTCGCACGCCCCGGCGGAGTTCGCGGAGGAGGACGACTGCCTCGCCGGAGTTGAGGCCCTCGCGACCGTACTCAACGACCTGGCTTGCGGGTAGAGGTCCCATATGCAATGGCACGCCGAGTTTGCCTGGCTCGGAGATGGAGTGGCCGCCGATGTCCTCATCGAGGCCGACGGAGAACGTTTCACCGGTGTCACACCCGGCGTCCCGGCCCCGCCGGACGCCGCGCGGCTCCCCGGCCTGACCCTTCCGGGGCTGGCCAACGCCCATTCCCACGCCTTCCACCGCGCGCTCCGCGGCCGCGTCCAAGCGGACCGCGGGACGTTCTGGACCTGGCGCGAGCAGATGTACAAGGTCGCGGACCGGCTCGATCCCGCCTCGTACCGCGCCCTGGCCACCGCCGTGTACGCGGAGATGGCCCTCGCCGGGATCAGCTGCGTCGGCGAGTTCCACTACCTGCACCACCGTCCGGGCGGCGAGCCCTACGGCGAGCCGAACGCGATGGGCGAGGCGCTGATCGCCGCCGCCGCCGACGCGGGCATCCGGATCACGCTCCTGGACGCCTGCTACCTGGCGGGCGGGATCGGGCAGCCGCTCAAGGGGCCGCAACTGCGCTTCGGCGACGGCAACGCGGGCAACTGGGCGCGCCGCGTCGACAGCCTCTACGAGGCGACCGGCAAGTCCTCCCACCCGCACGCCCGGGTCGGGGCGGCGATCCACTCCGTGCGCGCCGTCCCCCGCGAGCAGATCACCGCGGTCGCGGGCTGGGCGAAGGAGCACCGGGCGCCGCTGCACGTCCACCTCTCCGAGCAGCCCGCCGAGAACGAGGCGTGCGCCGAGGAGTACGGGATGACGCCGACCCGCCTGCTCGCCGACTGCGGCGCGCTCGGCGCCCTCACCGTAGCGGTGCACGCCACCCATCTGACCGAGGAGGACATCGGCCTCCTCGGCACCACGATGACGGGCGTGTGCATGTGCCCGACGACCGAACGCGACCTGGCCGACGGCATCGGCCCCGCCCGCGACGTCTGCGACGCGGGCTCGCCGATCTGCCTCGGCTCGGACCAGCACGCGGTGATCGACCTCTTCGAGGAGGCGCGCGCCCTGGAGCTGGACGAACGGCTCCGCACCCGGCAGCGCGGGCACTGGAGCTCCGGTGAGCTCCTCGCCACCGCCACCTCGAACGGGCACTACGGGCTGGGCTGGCCGGAGGCGGGACGCCTGGAGCCCGGCTCGTACGCCGACCTGGTCACGGTGGCCCTCGACTCCGTGCGCACCGCGGGGGCGGGGCCGGAGTTCGCCGCCGAGACCGCCGTGTTCGCCGCCACCGCCGCCGACGTCCGGAACGTCGTGGTCTCCGGCCGCGAGATCGTCCGCGATGGCGAGCACCTCCTCGTGCCCGACGTCGCCGGCGCGCTGGCGGCCGCGATAGCCGAGGTCACCGCGGAGCCCGACGCCTGATCAGCACCTCCTCGGGACGCCCTTCGGCCCTGACCCGGCCACGTTCGAGGAGCAGGCAGTGGTGGGCGCGGCGGGCCGCGTCGTCGTCGTGCGTGGCGTGCACCACGGTCGTGCCCGCCGCGGTGATCTCGTCGATGATGGCGAGGACGCGTTCGCGCGCGGCGGCGTCCAGTCCGGCGGCGGGCTCGTCGAGCAGCAGCACGCCGGACTCCTGCGCGAGGCCCTGCGCGATGAGGACGCGCTGGCGCTGCCCGCCCGACAGCTCGGCGAACTGCCTGCGGGCCAGGCCGGTGGCGTCCACCCTTTCGAGGCAGTCCCGGACGACGGCGCGGTCGCGGGCGGCCGTCCGGCGCCACCAGCCGAGGCGCCGCCACCGTCCCATCGCGACCGCGTCCCGTACCGACAGGGGCAGGGCCGCGCTGACGGCGGTGTGCTGGAGGACGAGCGCCGGCCGTCCGTCGCACCGCACGGTCCCCGCCGAGGGCGGGTGCAGGCCCGCGAGGACGCCGAGGAGCGTCGACTTCCCTGACCCGTTGTGCCCGAGCAGGGCCGTGACCCGGCCCCGGGGCAGCTCGGCGGAGATTCCCGTGAGAACCCGTTCGGTTCCGTAACCCGCGTCGATTCCGTGCAAGGCGATCGCCGTGCCCACATCTCACCCCGTTCATCACTTGCAAACGATAACGGTTTTCATTGTAGGGTGCCGCCATGGAGTGGTTGTTCGCACCCTTTGGGGTGACATTCGTTGAACGCGCCTTGTGGGGCGGCCTGCTGGTCTCGGGCATCTGCGCCCTCGCCGGGACCTGGGTCGTCCTCCGCGGCATGGCCTTCCTCGGCGACGCGATGTCGCACGGGATGCTCCCCGGCGTGGCCCTGGCGTCGTTGCTGGGCGGCAACCTGTTCGCCGGGGCGCTCGCCAGCGCGGTCGCGATGGCGTTCGGCGTCAGCGCGCTGAGGTCACGGCGGTTGTCGCAGGACACCACCATCGGCCTGCTGTTCGTGGGAATGCTCGCGCTCGGCGTGATCATCGTCTCCCGCTCGGACAGCTTCGCCGTCGACCTGACCGCCTTCCTCTTCGGCGACGTGCTGGCCGTCCGTCCCCGCGACCTGGCGTTGCTGGCCGCCGCACTGGTGATCGCAGTGGCCATCGCGCTGCTCGGGCACCGCGCGTTCCTCGCCCTGGCGTTCGACCCGCGCAAGGCCGCCACCCTCGGCCTGCGCCCCCGGCTGGCACACGGACTCCTGCTCGCCCTCCTGACGCTCGCGATCACCGCGTCCTTCCACGTGGTCGGCACCCTGCTGGTCTTCGGCCTGCTGATCGCCCCACCGGCCGCCGCCGTGCTATGGGCGCGCAGCGTCCCCCTCGTCATGGCGGGCGCCGCGCTGGCGGGCGCGGCGTCCACGGTGATCGGGCTGCTGATCTCGTGGCACCTGAGCACGGCGGCCGGCGCGACGATCGCGGCGACGGCCGTGGCGCTGTTCTTCCTGTCCGCCGCGACGGCCCAGCTCCGCGACCGCCGGACCACCCCATGATTCGCCGCGCGTTTCAGGCGGGCCTCGCGGCAGCCCTGCTGGCCGGATGCGGTGCCGACCGGACGACGCCACCGGAGAAGCCACACGGGTACGTGGCCGGAGCCGAAGAGACCTCCGAAGCACAGTGGCGACTCGTCCTAGCAGGTGACGGCCGCGTCAGCCTCCTGGATCCCGCGACCGAAAAGCTCACGGACGTAACGGCTGCGAACATCACCGGGGCGCGCACCGACGGCCGGTTCGCCTACCTGACGACCCCAGCCGGAATCCGGACGCTGGACACCGGAGTCTGGACCGTCGATCACGGTGACCACGTCCACTATTACAAGACCTCCGCTCGCGACGTCGGAACCGTCCCCGGCACCTCCACCGGCGTCACCGGCGACCCCGCGATCACCACGATGGCCAACGGGAAGACCGTCCGGATCCTGGACCGCAAGGCCCTGGAAAGCGGCAAGGTCCCGGCCGCCCGCGATGTCCCGGGAACCGCCGCCGTCGCGTACGCCGAGCACCTGATCATCGCCGCGGCCGACGGAACGGTCCGAGTGCACGACCGCCAGGGCGCGGAGAGATCCCGCCTCACCGCCCGCTGCCCGCAAGCGCGAGGCCAGGCGGTGACCAGGCGCGGCGCCGTCCTGGGCTGCGCGGACGGAGCCCTCCTGATCACCGACCGGCTGACCGGAATCAAGATCGCCTATCCCTCCCGCGTCCGAGCCGCCGAACGAGCCACGGACTTCCACCACCGCCCAGGCACGCCGGTCCTGGCCGCCAAGGCAGGGGGCCGCGGCCTGTGGATCCTCAATCTGGCCGCCCGCTCCTGGAAGCGCGTGGGCTCTGCTCCGCTGACCGCTGTGAGCGGCACCGGCGAGGACACACCGGTCCTGGCCCTGGACACCAACGGCAAGCTGCGGTCGTACGACCCCGCCACCGGCAGCGAACGCGACCAGACCACCCTCCCCGGATCCTCGATCCAAGTGGACACCGCCCGCGCCTACGTCAACGACCCTGAGGGCCGCCGGGTCATAGAGATCGACTACCGCGACGGCCTCCGCGTCTCGCGCACCTTCACCGTCCCGTTCGCCCCCGTCCACATGGTGGAGACGGGATGGTGACCCGGGCTCTGACAACCGCGTTCGTCCTGTTCGTGGCCCTGACCGGATGCTCGGCGCTCAGCGGCGGCCGGACGGGGATCGTGGTCACCACCAACATCCTCGGCGACGTCACCCGGGCGATCGCCGGTACCGCGGTCACGGTGCTGATGAAGCCGGGCGCCGACCCGCACTCGTTCGGCGTCTCCGCCCAGGACGCGGCGCGGATGGAGAACGCGGCGCTGCTCATCCACAACGGGCTCGGCCTGGAGGAGGGCGTCGCCCGCAACGTCGAGACCGCCCGCGCCTCCGGCGTCCCGACCCTGGACGTGGGAGCGGGCATCGGCCCCCTCACCTACAAGACCGGCGAGGGAGGACCCGATCCGCACTTCTGGACCGACCCGGCCCGGATGCTCAAGGCGGTCGACCTGATCACGTCCCGCATCATCGCGCACGTCCCCGGCATCGACGCCGCCAAGATCCGCGCGAACGCCGCCGCCTATCGGACCCGGCTCACCGAGCTGGACCGCTGGATGGCCGCCCGCTTCGCGACCCTTCCCCGCGAACACCGCAGGCTGGTCACCAACCACCACGTCTTCGGCTACCTGGCCGAACGGTTCGGCTTCACCGTGATCGGCGCGGTGATCCCCAGCGGCACGACGCTGGCCTCTCCTTCCGGCTCGGACCTGAAGTCACTGGCCGACGCCGTCCGCCGCGCGCGTGTCCCGACCGTCTTCGCCGACTCCTCCCAGCCCGACCGGCTCGTCCGCGTCATGGCGGCCGAGACGGGCCTGCGCATCCGGGTCGCCCTCCTGTACTCCGAATCGCTCACCGCCGCCGACGGCGGTGCCCCCACCTACCTGCGGATGATGCGCGCCAACACCGACGCCATCGTCACTGGCCTGACACGAGAAAGAGAACGATGAAGAAGCTCCTTGCCCTCCCCCTCGCGGCACTCGCCCTCACCGCCTGCGGCGGCACCGAGACCAAGACGTCCGCGCCCGCCGCGGCCAAGGTCACCGACCCGCTGGTCACGACCTACGACGGCGGCCTCCAGATCCTGGACCGCGCCACGCTCAAGGTCGTCCAGGACATCCCGCTGCCCGGCTTCAACCGTGTCAACGCCGCGGGCGACGGCCGCCACGTCCTCGTCTCGACCGCCACCGGCTTCCGCGTCCTGGACGCGACGGGCACCACGCTCCGGGCCGAGGAGTTCGCGGCCCCGAAGCCAGGCCACGTGGTCCGCCACGCGGGGAGAACGGTCCTGTTCTCCGACGGCACCGGCAAGATCATGACCTTCGACCCCCGCGAACTGGGCACCACGCTCCCGAAGGTCACCACCCACACCAGCGAGCACCCCCACCACGGCGTGGCCATCCGGCTCAAGGACGGCCGGCTGATCTCCACGCTCGGCACCGAGGACGAACGAACCGGCATCCGCGTCCTCGACACCACGGGCAAGGAGATCACCCGCAACGAGCAGTGCCCCGGCGTCCACGGCGAGGCCGCCGCCAAGGACGAGGCCGTGGTCATCGGCTGCGAGAACGGCGTCCTGCTCTACGCCGAAGGCAAGATCACCAAGATCGCGTCCCCGGACGAGTACGGCCGCATCGGCAACCAGGCGGGCCACGACGAATCCCCGATCGTGCTGGGCGACTACAAGACCGACCCCGACGCCGAACTGGAACGCCCCGAGCGAATCTCGCTCATCAACACCGCCACGGGCAAACTCCGCCTGCTCGACCTGGGCGCCAGCTACACGTTCCGCTCCCTCGGCCGTGGCCCCCACGGCGAGGCCCTCGTCCTGGGCACCGACGGCGCCCTCCGGATCATCGACCCCGAGTCGGCCAAGGCCACCAGGAAGATCAAGATCCTGGCCCCCTGGACGGAGCCCACCGAGTGGCAGGAGGCACGCCCGACCCTGCACGTGGCCGGCGGCACCGCCTACGTCACCGACCCGGCGGCCAAGAAGCTCCACGCGGTCACCATCGAGTCCGGGAAGCTGGAGACCACCGCCGACCTCCCGAAGGCCCCCAACGAGATCACCACCCCCTGATCCCGATGGCGGAGGCGAACGGGAATCGAACCCGCCGACCCGAGATGCTCGGATCCCATCGGTGTTGAAGACCGGGAGGGCCACCAGGCACCCAATCGCCTCCGAGGCGGGACGATACACGGCCGGCGATCGTCTCGTATCCGAGACGGATCGGGCCGGGGCGGCGCCCGGCGCGGGCGGCGTGGATGCGATCCTGACCCGGTGAGCACTCTGGTCGGCAACATCGGGGAACTGGTCACCAACGAGCCGGAGCTGGGTGAGGGGCCGCTCGGGCTGGTGCGGGACGCGGCGCTGGTCGTCGAGGACGGGCGGGTCGCGTGGGTGGGGCCCGCGGCGGCGGCGCCCGCGGCGGACGAGGTGTACGACGCGGCCGGGCGGGCGGTGCTGCCGGGCTTCGTGGACTCCCACGCGCACCTGGTGTTCGCGGGAGAGCGCGCCGAGGAGTTCGCCGCCCGGATGAGCGGGCAGCCGTACGAGGCGGGCGGCATCCGGACGACGGTGGCGAGAACGCGGGCGGCCTCGGACGACGAGCTGCGGGCGAACGTGCGGCGGCTCGTGGACGAGATGGCGCGGCAGGGCACCACGACCGTGGAGTGCAAGTCCGGGTACGGGCTGACGGTCGAGCAGGAGGCCAGGGCCCTGCGGATCGCGGGCGAGTTCGCCGACGAGGTGACCTTCCTCGGCGCCCACGTGGTGCCCTCGGAGTACGGCGACGACACGCAGGGATACGTGCGGCTCGTTTCGGGCGAGATGATGGCCGCCTGCGCGCCGCATGCGCGGTGGGTCGATGTCTTCTGCGAGCGGGGCGCGTTCGACGCCGACCAGACCCGGGAGGTGCTGGAAGCCGGGATCAAGGCCGGACTCACGCCGCGCCTGCACGCCAACCAGCTGGGGCACGGGCCCGGTGTGCGGCTGGCGGTGGAGCTGGGCGCCGCGGCGGCCGACCACTGCACCTTCTTGAGCGACGCCGACGTGGCGGCGCTGGCGGAATCGGAGACCGTCGCGACGCTGCTGCCGGGCGTGGAGTTCTCTACGCGGCAGCCGTACCCGGACGCGCGAAGGCTGATCGATGCCGGCGCCACGGTCGCGCTGGCGACGGACTGCAATCCGGGCTCCTGCTACAGCTCCAGCATGGCGTTCTGCATCGCGGTCGGTGTGCGCGACATGCGCTTGACGCCCGCCGAGGCCGTATGGAGCGCGACGGCAGGGGGCGCGCGGGCGCTGCGGCGGACTGATGTGGGCCGCCTGGGGGTGGGCGCGAGGGGCGACGTGCTGGTGCTCGACGCGCCCTCGTACATCCACCTGGCCTACCGCCCGGGTGTCCCGCAGGTCGCCGCGGTGTTCAAGGCGGGGCGCCGGGTCTGAGCCGTGGCGATCGGGTTCGCGAGGTTCGAGTTCCAGCTCGTGCTCATGTGGCGGATGCTGGACCTGGCGCCCGGGCGGGTCGAGGACGCGCTCAAAGAGCTCGGGGCCAGCAGGGCACAGATGCGGGCCGCGCACCGGCGATGGGTGTCGATGCCCTACTCGAAGACCGCGCCGAAGGGCCTCGCCCGCTATCGCATGGTGCTCGGCCCGCCGGACGACTCCGGACCGCGCGAGTTCGGGGATCTGGATTGCACCTACAGCCTGTGGACGCTGCCGCTCTGGCCCGACCTGCGCTTCGAGGTGCTGACCGCGCCGGACGGGTCGGCCTGGCATCACTGGCTGGTGCGCGCGGAGGGCTCACCCGTCCCGGAGCTGGGCTTGCACGACCTCACACCGTGGTCGTGCGTCGTCTCCGACATGGGACAGCGGTTCGAGAACGCCCGGCACGTCGAAGGCGACGCGCCGGGCCACTGGGGCGTCGCGTTCTCCGTCGAGGGCCGCGACTACCTCGCGAGATTCGTCCACGGCCTGCTCCAGCTCGTTCAGGAGGCCCCAAGATAACGGCGGTCGACTCCGGTGCCCTGCTCACGCCGGCGGCCCGACCTCCAGCTCCTGCCAGCCGATCTGGACGTCGAAGGGTACGGTCACATTCAGTGCCCAGAGATCTCGGTCTCGATGGGTGATGCCGATCTTGGAGTAGACCGGTTGGGCGGCCAGCACGGCGTAGTGCTCGACACTGGTCGCGCCCATTTCATCGAACTGGACGATCAAGTAGTGCGGAATGCCGGCCTTGGCATATTCCCCCATTTTGTGAATGCGATCGCGCGACTCCGACCAACGAGAGATCACCTCGGCCACGATGACGGCGTCGCCGGCTCCGAGGGTTTCGAACTGGTCGCGGCAGCGGTGCACGATGACATCCGGTTTGCGGATGGTGGGCGGGACGTCCCAGAGGAGGACGTTCACTTCGGTGTTGACCTCGTAGCAGGGCGGGCTGCCGGTGGTATGCGACTGGCGGTACTTCCGGACAGCCGTCTCCAGGGCGTTCGCCAGACGGAATGCCGTCTTCTGGTGTGGCCTTCCGCGTTGTTCGCGCTGGACGCGGATGCCGTCCACCAGCTCGGTCTCGCGTTGGATCTCCTCGTCGAGGGCGAGGTATTCGTCGAGAGTCAGCGGGTGTGGATGGTCCGGCCAGTTCATTGTCATCGGCCTATCGTGTCGGCTGGCTTTATCAGGGGCCGAGGTAACGGCGGTTTACGCGGATTAGGGGTTTTTCGCGGCGGGCTATGTAGTCGGCTGAGAGGACTTCGGCCACGAAGAGGTGGTGGTCGCCTGCCTCGATGCGCTGGCGGGTCTCGCATTCGAGGGCGGCCAGGCCGCTGTCGAGGATCAGAGCGTCGGACAGGGGGCCGCGGTGGTGCGGCTCGGCGGCCAGGAGGAGGCGGGCGCTCGGCCTGCCTTCGGCCGCGAAGCGGCCGGCGAGGGCGCGCTGGTTCGCGCTGAGGACCGTTGCGGCCCAGCGGTCCTGGCGTTCGAGGACTTCGCTGAGGTACGAGGTGGACGACACTCCGGCCAGGACCATCGGCGGGTTCATGGACACCGACATGAACGAGGTGACGGTGGTGCCCAGGTCGTCGCGCCCGTCCCGGACGGTGAGGACGACCACGCCGGTGGCGAAGCCGGCGATCGCCTCGGTGTAGTCGGTGTTCAGCGGATCTCCCAGCTGCCGGGCAGGGTGAGCGGGCCGGCGGCGGGCAGGCCGAGCCGGGCGGCCACGCCGCCGAGCGAACCCCAGCCGTCGAAGCGGGCGGTCGCCGCGGTGCGGTCTTCGCTGGACTCCGGTGGGCGGAGACGCTCGAAGGGCGAGGTGTGCGGGTAGGGGCGGACGGGCGCGTCGGCGGCCAGGCCGCCCTTCTTGCGGGCCAGTTCGAGCGCGAGGTCGAGGCCGCCCAGCTCGTCCACCAGGCCGTGCTCCTTGGCGTCGGCGCCGGTCCAGACGCGGCCGCGGGCCAGTTCGTGGACGCGCTCGCGGGACAGTCCGCGGCCCTCGGCCACCTTGCGGGTGAAGTCGTCGTAGATCTGGTCGAGGGAGGCGTTGATGCGCTCCCACTCGGACTCGCTGAAGTCCTTGGTCGCGCTCAGCATCCGGGCGTGCTCGCCCTCGGCGACGGTGCCGAGGCCCACGCCGATCCGGTCGAGCAGGCCGTTGACGACGGCCTTGCCGACGACCACGCCGATCGACCCGGTGATGGTGCCGGGCTGCGCGACGATCGTGTCTGCGGCCATCGCGACGTAGTAGCCGCCGGAGGCCGCCACGTTGCCCATGGAGACGATGACCGGTTTGCCGGCTTTTCCGGCCAGGATCACTTCGCGCCAGATCGCGTCGGAGGCCACGGCCGAACCGCCGGGGCTGTTGACGCGGAACACGATCGCCTTGACCCGGTCGTCCTTGACGGCGGCGCGCAGCGCGGCGCCGATGGTGTCCGAGCCCATCGCCGCGCTCTGGGTGGGCAGCGGGCCGCCGCGGCCGCTGCGGCCGAGCCGGATCGGGCCGTGCCCGTTGATCAGCGCGACGACGTCCTGCCTGCCCGGCTGCGGCAGCCGCTGGGAGAGCGCGTGGGTGCGGTTGTAGCGCGCCACGTACCGCAGGATCGCCTGGTCGCCGACCTCTTCGCGGACGTCGGCGTAGACCTCGTCGCGGTAGCCGAGACGGTCGACCAGCTTGGCTTCCAATGCTTCGGCGGCGAGGAGGGGGCCCTGGTCCATCAGCTCGCGGACGCGGTCGGGAGGGAGATCGCGAGCCGCGGCGATGCCGGTCGTGATCTGCTCGCCGAGGGACGTGACCAGGCGCCGGGACGACTCCTCGTGCTCGGGCGTGTAGCCCTTCTCCATGAACGTGTTGGCCATGGTCTTGTACTCGTGGCGCTTGGCGAACCGGGGCTGGACGCCGAGTTTCTCCAGGGCGCCCGCGAAGAACGGCTCTTCCAGCGCGATGCCGGTGAGGCCCACTTCGCCCGTCGGCTGCAGGTAGACCTTGTCGAACGCGCTCGCCAGGTAGTACGGGACGGTGCCGCGCCCGCCCTCGCCGAACGTCTCGGCCCAGGCGACGGTGAGCTTGCCCGCCTCGCGCACGGCGATCACGGCCTCGCGCAGCTCCTGCGCCATGGCCAGCCCGACCCCACCGGTGATCTTGACCACGAGGGCGCGCACGCGGGCGTCGGCGCGGGCGCGGCGCAGCCCGTCGAGCACGTCGCGCAGATGCGTGCGCCGCATGGAGAGGATCGCCGCCAGCGGGTCGGCCGGCGGCGTCTCCACGATGCCGTCGGTGAGGTCGAGCTCCAGGACCAGCGGTGCCGTCCGCCGGTCCCGGGCCTGCTTGATCGCGCTGACGACCGATCCGGGATCCACCATGGCCCCAGCCTATGCGGTCACCGCGCGAAGGCCTGGTTGGGCAGGGTGCTGCCGCTGGCCTGCGCCACCGGCCGCCCCTGGCCGTCGGTGATGACCGCGGTCGAGAACAGGCGCGACCGGCCCGGCTTCACGCAGGTGCTGACGACCGTGTACGCCTCGCCCGCCTGGACGCCGCGCAGGTAGTCGATGGTGAGGCTGAGCGTGAGCTGGGGGACGAAGTGCTTCCCGGTGCTCGCGCCGGCGAAGCAGACCGCGTTGTCGAGGATCATCGCGATGTAGCCGCCGTGCACGCCGCCCGCCGGGTTGCAGAGGTGCTCCCCGGGCGTCCAGGCGAGCTCGACCCGGCCGGGCTCGGCGGCGACGACGCGCTGGCCGATGTGCCGGCCGACGTCGCTCATCTCTGGAAACCGGCCCTCGCCCATGGCCTGGATCAGCTCGGCCCCGGACAGGGTGTCCCAGAGATCGGACCCGGCCTCATCGATGCTCAAGGATCGCTCCAATGATCAGTTGGCTCTGGAACGCAAGGGTAAGTGCACAGGTGCACATCCGCGTTGTGCCGTTGGTCACGGAGGTCAGCCGGACTTGGCGAGCGTTCCGGTGCTCGTGCCGGTCGCGCCGCCCCCGGAGGTGTACTTGAGCGATCCGGATGCGAGCGCGAGCGTCAAGGACCCGCCGATGCAGAAGCCCTGCGTGCCCTGGCTGTTCTTGGCCGTCTCCTGGACCTCCAGCTTGCCGCCGGACGCCTCCGCGACCTTCAGCGTCATGTGGCAGCCCCACGCCTCGTAGTCGGCGGTGCCCTCGGTCTTGCCCGCCGCCAGCCGCACCGTGACGTCCGTGCTGGAGGTCTCTTCGAGGGTGATCCCGCCCTTCTGGGTGATGGTGCCCTTCCACGTTCCCGCGAACGCGGCCGGGATGGCCTCGCCGCCCGTCTGCGCCGGGCTGCCAGATGTTGACGTGGATGGCGACTGGTTGCCGGAGGACGACTCGCTCTTCGGCGTTCCGCTCGTGGACGTCTTGCTTCCGGCGCCCGAACGGCTGTCGTCGCCGCCGTCTCCACCGCCGTTGCCGAGCAGGTAGGCGATGACGCCGATGAGCACGACGATGACCGTTCCCGCCCCCGCGGCCGCCAGCAGCGCCCGCCGCGATCGGCGCGGGCTCTGCCCTGCGGGTGCCGTCGGCGTCTCGGGGGCATAAGCGCCGGGTGGCGGTATCGGCATGGGCGCCGCCGCCTGAGCCGGTGGCTGCGGCTGAACGGAATGTCCCGCCGGGTCGACCAGGCGCACCATCAGGTCGCGTGCCGATGGACGAGCGGCCGGATCCTTGCGCAGGCACTCGACCAGCAGGCCGGCCAGCTCCGGCGGGACGCCGGTCAGGTCGGGCTCGCCGTTCGCGATGCGGTGCATCACCGCGGGGATGCTGGTGGTCTTCCCGAACGGAGGGCGTCCCGTCGCCGCGAAGACCATCGTCCCCGCCCAGGCGAAGACGTCGGAGGCCGGCGTCGGCGCGTGCCCGGCCAGCCATTCCGGGGCGAAGTACGCGGGTGTGCCGACGAGCTGGGTGTGCGTCTCGGCGTCGATGGCACGCGCGATGCCGAAGTCGACGACGCGCGGCCCGTCCGGGCCCAGCAGCACGTTCGCGGGCTTCAGGTCGCGGTGCACGATCCCGGCGCCGTGGATGGCGGCGAGCGCGCTGGCGGTGTTGACCGCGAGCCGCTGCAGGTCGCCGTGGAGCAGCGGCCCGTGCTGCGCGACGCGCTGCTGGAGCGAGGGCCCGTCGACGTACTCGCTCACCACGTACGGATGGGCCCCGTCGGCCGAGGAGTCGAGGACCGCGGCCGTGCAGAACGGCGCGACTTGGCGGGCCGCCGCCATCTCCCGCGCGAACCGGGCCCGCGCCGCCGCGTCGGTGGTCTTGAGCATCTTGACCGCGACGCGTTCGCCCGCCGGCCCTTCGCCGAGGTAGACCACGCCCTGGCCGCCCTCGCCGAGCCGTCCCGTCAGGCGGTAGCGGCCGGTCTCGCGGGGGTCGCCGGGTTCGAGGGGCAGGATCGCCATCGAGGTGCCTCCAGGGCATGCCGGACTGGCCATCCCCCCGAACGACGAGTCCACCGTACTGGGATCGGCCAGCGGATATCGTCGCTCCATGGGAGACGGCGACGGCTGGGGCCGCTGCGAGCTGGGTCACACGCACTGGGGACGGTTCGGCGCGGCGGGGCTGCTGCCGTTCCACCGCGGCACCGACGGCGTGGTCCGGGTGCTGCTCCAGCAGCGCGCGTGGTGGGGCCTCGGCGGCGGTACGTGGGGCATGTTCGGCGGCGCCCGGCACAGCCATGAGGACCCGGTGACCGCGGCGCTGCGCGAGACGTCCGAGGAGTGCACCCTCGACACCCGGGTAGTACGGGTGCATGGCGTCAGCACCGAGGATCACGGCGGCTGGGACTTCGTCTCCGTGGTCGGCTCGGTCTCGCGCATGGTCGCGGTCAGGGCCGCGTCGATGGAGACCCGCAAGGCCGCCTGGGTACCGGTGGACGAGGTCACCGACAAGCGCCTCTTCGAGCCGTTCGCCCGCTCCTGGCCACGGCTGCGGTACGCCATGAGCCGCCTCGTGCTCGTCGTGGACGGCGCGAACGTCGTGGGCTCGCGGCCCGACGGGTGGTGGAAGGACCGCGCCGGTGCCAACGCGCGCCTGCGTGACCAGCTGGTCGTGCTGACCGAGGGAGTCTCGGACCTGCCCGACACCCTCGCCGAGCTCCTGCCGTTCGACCGGGCCTTCCCCGAAGTGGTCCTGGTGGTCGAGGGCGCCGCCAAGGGTGTCGAGAGCGTCGAGGGCGTCCGGGTCGTGGCCGCGCCGGGCAGCGGCGACGACCAGATCGTCGAGCTGGTGAGCGACCCCGAGCCCGACACCACCTACCTGGTGGTGACCGCCGACAGGGAGCTGCGGGCGCGCGTCGCCGAGCAGGGCGCGGCGGTCACGGGCCCCGGCTGGGTCCTCGACCGCATCAAGCCGCCCCGGAACTGACCGAAGCCCGCCCCGCGATGACCAGAGCCCGCTCCGGGATGGCCTAAGCCGGCCCGGAGATGACCTCGTGGCCCGCCTCTTTGAGGACTGCCGTCGCCGCCGTGAGCCGGTGCTCGGGCACCAGGACGAGGTCGGCGTGATACGTGGAGGCCACGAAGACCGAGATCCCGGCGTCGCCCAGCGGGCCCACGATCGCGGCCAGCATGCCGGGCACGTCCAGGCCGTGCGCGCTCGCCCCGCCGTAGAGCCCGATCCAGCGTTCGGCCTCCACGTACGGCGGCGCCTCCCGGATCACGGTCAGGCCCTCCGGCGCCCGCACCAGGGCGATCCACTCGTCGTCCTCGGGGAACGTCGAGTTCGGGATGTGCTCCACCAGGAACTGGGAGGGCACGACGTGGAGCTTCTGGGCGGTGGGAGAGGTCACTCCGGCAGTCTAGGGGCCGCCTCCTCGTCCGCCGCGGGTTCCGCCGGCGCCGGGCCGCCCGCCAGATCGCTCGTGCTCGCCCCGATCGGCGTGTCGGCCGGCGTACCCGCCGCGCCACCCGCCGGGACGTTCGCGGGCGCGTCGTCCGGAGGCGTGTCAGGCGTCTCAAGGGTGCCGGGGCTGTCGGCGGGGGCGCTGGACCGTACGCCGGACGGCCCGGGCGGGAAGTCGTTCTCGACGGCCGCCTCGATCTCGGCGGGGGCGACGTCGACGATGTCCTCGAGCGGCTCGTCGGGGACGAGCCAGACGGCGCCCATCGGCGGAATACGCAGCACGGCGGACGCGGGCTGGGCGTGCCAGGGCTCCTCGATGGCATCGACCTTGCCCATGTTGCCGACGCCGCTGCCGCCGTACTCGAAGGCGTCGGTGTTGAGCACCTCGCGCCACGGGCCCGCGTGCGGGAGGCCCAGCCGGTAGTTCTCGTGCGGGCTGCCGGAGAAGTTGACCACGCAGGCCACCACCGGCGTGCGTTCGCCGCCCTCCGCCGTCCCGGTCCGCAGGAACGACAGCACGTTGCCCGCCGCGTCGTTGGCGTCGATCCAGTGGAAGCCGTCCGGCTCATTGTCCCTGGTCCACAGCGCGGGATGGGTCCGGTAGTTGCGGTTGAGGTCGCGGACGAGCCGCTGCACGCCGATGTGGGCCGCGCCCTCGGCGGCGTTGCCGAGCAGCCACCAGTCGAGCGGGCGCTCCTCGGCCCATTCGGCGCCCTGGCCGAACTCGCCGCCCATGAAGAGCAGCTGCTTGCCGGGGTGCGACCACATGTAGGCGAGCAGGACGCGCAGCCCGGCGAACTTCTGCCAGCTGTCGCCGGGCATCTTGCCCAGCAGCGACCCCTTCAGGTGGACGACCTCGTCATGGGAGAGCGGGAGGACGTAGTTCTCGGAGAACGCGTACACCATCGAGAAGGTGATCTCGCCGTGGTGGTAGTGCCGGAAGACCGGCTCGTGCCGCAGGTACTCCAGGGTGTCGTGCATCCAGCCCATGTTCCACTTGAAGCCGAAGCCGAGCCCGCCGAGGTGGGTGGGCCGGGTGACGCCGGGCCAGGCGGTCGACTCCTCGGCGATCGTCATGATCCCCGGGTTGCGCTTGTACGCCGTCGCGTTCATCTCCTGGAGGAACGAGATCGCCTCCAGGTTCTCGCGGCCGCCGTAGATGTTGGGCGTCCACTGGCCCTCCTCGCGCGAGTAGTCGAGGTAGAGCATCGAGGCCACGGCGTCCACCCGCAGCCCGTCGACGTGGAACTCCTCCAGCCAGTAGCACGCGTTGGCCACCAGGAAGTTGCGGACCTCGGCACGGCCGAAGTTGAAGACCAGCGTCCCCCAGTCGGGGTGCTCGCCGCGGCCCGGATCGGCGTGCTCGTACAGCGGCGTCCCGTCGAAGCGCGCCAGCGCCCACTCGTCCTTGGGGAAGTGCGCGGGCACCCAGTCGACGATGACGCCGATGCCCGCCTGGTGCAGCCGGTCGACCAGGTGCCGGAAGCCGTCCGGATCCCCGAAGCGCGACGTCGGCGCGTAGTAGGAGGTGACCTGGTAGCCCCAGGAGGGGCCGTACGGATGCTCAGCGACGGGCAGGAACTCCACATGCGTGAAGCCCATGTCGCGCACGTACTCGGTGAGCTCGTCGGCCAGCTCCTGGTAGCTGAGGCCGGGGCGCCACGATCCGAGGTGCACCTCGTACGCGCTCATCGGCTCGCTGACCCACGACCGCTCCTTGCGCCGGTCCATCCAGTCGCCGTCGCCCCACTCGTACGAGGACGTGAAGACGCGCGACCCCGTGGCCGGGGGCGTCTCGGTGGCCTGCGCCATCGGGTCGGCCTTGGCCCGCCACACCCCGTCCGCGCCGAGGATCTCGTACTTGTAGACGGTGCCGTCGGCGACCTCGGGCACGAACAGCTCCCACACCCCGGTCGATCCCAGGGACCGCATCGGATGGGCGCGCCCGTCCCAGTGGTTGAAGTCGCCCAGCACCCGGATGCCCCGCGCGGTGGGCGCCCAGACCGAGAAGCCGGTGCCCGTCACGGGCCCGAACGCCGAGGCGTACGTGCGGACGCGCGCTCCCAGCGCCCGCCACAGCTCCTCGTGCCGCCCCTCGCTGATCAGGTGCAGGTCCAGCTCGCCCAAGGTGGGCACGTGGCGGTACGGGTCGTCCTGGACGATCTCGTTCCCGTCCCCGTACCGGACCGCGAGCCGGTAGTCGGGCACGGCGAGCGGCGCCTCCTTCCGGCCGGAGCCGGACAGCGACGCCTCCGGCGGGAGTGTGACGACGAACACACCACCGTGGAAGTGGCGCATCCGATGCCGGTCGCCGTCGGGCAGGATCACCTCGACGCTCTCCGCCATCGGGCGCAGCGCCCGCACCGTCACGCCGTCCCGGCCCGGGTGGGCTCCCAGGATGCCGTGGGGGTCGTGGTGGTCTCCGCCGACGAGCCGGTCGATCTCAGCGCGCGTCACCCGTGCCATGGATTCATGGCCTCCTCACCGCAGGGGGTCGGACTCCGAAGGTAGGACTGCCCCGAGATCGACGTATTTCACGTGCGAAACCGGTCTGGTTTCCGGAGGCAACCACCGAGCCCCCTCATGTGTCCTTGGAAAGCGAACGATGAACGTGAGCTGACAGGGGTGCCGGGTGGACGCGGAATTCCGGGACTGGGCGGGGGTGCGGCTGCCCGCCCTGTTGCGGTACGCACATCTGCTGACCGGCGATGCCCATCGGGCCGAGGACGTCGTCCAGACCGCCCTCACCAAGACGTTGCTCGGCTGGTCGCGGGTGCACCGCAAGGACGATCCCGAGGGGTACGTGCGCCGGACGATCCTCCGCCTGGTGATCAACGACCGGCGCCGCTCCTGGCGCGAGCACCTCACCGCGTCGTCGCCGGAGCCTCCGCCACCGCGATCATCCTCATCCCTGTCCCGGGGCTGATGGCCAGGACCACGGCCGTCGCCGACACTCTCTGGTCGCGAAGCGTCGCCCGCTCGGGTCCGTGGACGCTCACCCAGCGCGACCCTCGCGACGGCCGGGTCCTGGGAACCCTCCGTCCCCCGTGGGACTGTGGAAACAACGCCGAGATCGCCGAGATCGACCGCACGGCCGGGACGGTGCTGATGTCGTGCGATGAGCCGGACGGGCCGGTGATCGCGATCCTCGACCTGAAGACCGGCGCCGCGCGGGCCCGGCTCGCGGTACAGGACGGCACCCACGGCCTGGTCCCGGGGACGAAGGGCACGGTCTGGTACCTGACCGACCAGCTCATGCATCTGCGGATCCATCAGATGGACGTCGCCACGATGCGGCAGCGACCGGGGGCTAGCCCAGGAAGGAGAACGCGGCGGCGGTCTCGGCGAACGGCTCGCCGCCGGCCGGCATCGCGGCGACGCCGAGCAGGCGCCGTTTCCGCGATCGCCACTGGCCGACGCGGCGCATGGTGCGGTCGGCCATCGCGTACAGCGTCGTGTTGTTGAGGACCAGGTCGCGGCCGCGGGCGACCGGCTCGTAGCGGAGCCAGTGCGCCGCGCCGGCGGCGGTGGGGCGGCGGACGACGCCCTCGGAGACCTCGTGCGACCAGGTCTGCAACTCCTGCTTGTAGCGCCAGCCGATGGAGGGGCCCATGTCGATGTGCTGGATGCCCAACGCGGCCGCCTCTTCGGCCATGTGCAGGTGCAAGGCCAGGCCGGGGGAGTACTTGGCGAACTCGGGGTCGTACACCGGGAACCATGTGACGAGCGTGTGGTCGCTGCGCAGCCCGAAATGGCCCGCGACGGGGCGCCCGTCGGCGTAGAGCATGGAGAGCGACCCGGCGAAGTGCTCGTCGTGGGTGTGGTGCAGCAGTTCGACGAGCTCGGCGACCCACGGCTTGGCGAAGCGGTCGGTGCGGCCCATCGCGCGGTACTGGTCGGACTTCCAGGCCCGGACGAGCTCCAGCGCCGCGTCGTCGCGCACGTCGAACGCGAACGACACCTCGCCGATGTCGCGGCCGAGCTTGCGCTCCTTGTACCGCGTCTGCTTGACGACCTTGGAGCCCTTGGCCTTGAGGTCGCCGGTGAACCCCTCGAAGCCGCCGCTGAGATCCATCACGGCCGAGTCGAGCCGCTTGGTCGCATAGGGGGCGAACCACGGCTGGTCGCCGACGAGGGTGCCGAACTCCCAGGCCGCGAGGCCACACCCCTGGAGCAGCCGCCGCGCGTCCAGCTCCAGGCCCGGGACGTGCACCAGGCCCTGGCCGAGCGACAGCCAGCCGCCGATCGCGCCGGCGCTCGCGCGGCCGTGCCGCTCGAACGGGAAGAAGCCGACGATCTCGGGGCCGTCGGTGAGCACGGCCACGCGGGCACCGTCGACGACCCGGTCGACCGCGACCGAGTAGCCGGCCGACAGGAACGGGTTGGCCAGATGGGACAGGCCGAGCTGCATCTTGCGCCAGGCGGTGAGCTCGGTCTCGCCGAGTTCGCGGGGCCGGATCACGGACACGTGCATGAGGCGTCTCCAGAATGCGGGGAGTTGCCGTTATCGGTCGAAGGTGAAGGGCAGGCGGGTGATGCCGTTGTCGAAGTTCGACAGCAGGTAGTCGGGCTCGCCATCGGCGCGCAGGCCGGGCAGCCGGGTGAACAGCTCCCGGAACATGATCTTGAGCTCCATCCGGGCGAGGTTCGCGCCCAGGCACAGATGCGGGCCCGGGCCGCCGAACGCGACGTGCTTGTTGGGCTCGCGGGTGATGTCGAACGTGTCGGGGTCCTTGAACGCGGCCGGGTCGCGGTTGGCGGCCGGATAGAACAGCACGACCTTGTCGCCGGCATGGAACGTGTGACCGCCCAGCTCGTGGTCCGTGGTCACCGTCCGCCGGAACTGGATGATCGGCGACACGTACCGGACGAGCTCCTCGATCGCGCCGCCGACGCGCGCGTCGTAGTCGGCCAGCAGCAGGTCGCGCTGGCCGGGGTGGTCGGTGAAGAGCTTCAGGCCGTGCGTGAGCGTGTTGCGGGTCGTCTCGTTGCCCGCCACCAGCAGCAGGTCGAAGAACGAGCCGAGCTCGCGGATCGACAGCCGCTCGCCGTCGGGGTTGGCGTTGACCAGCGCCGACACCAGATCGTCGGCCGGCCGTTCGCGCCGGACGCGGCCGAGCCTGGCGACCAGGCGGTGCAGGTCGACGATGGCCTTGAGGTTGCCGTAGAGCAGCCGGAGCGTGCGGGGGCTGGCCAGCGAGCCGCGGACGCCCGAGTACTCGGTCATGGCGTCGACGCGCGACAGCACGTAGGGCCGGGTCTTCTCGGGGATGCCCATCATCGCGCAGATGACGGCGAGCTGGAACGGCGCGGCGACCTGCGCGACGAAGTCGCGCGGCCCCTCCTCGATCACCCGGTCGACGATGCGGGTCGCGATCGCCTGGACCTCGTCCTCGATCTTGGCCAGCATCTTCGGGGTGAACGCGCGGAACACGATCCGCCGCAGCCGGGCGTGCGCCGGATCGTCCATGTTGACCATCGGCGTGCCGAACACCTTGGCGAGCCATGGCGGCGGCTCGGGCGAGGTGGCCGCCGGCTCGCTGGAGAAGACCTTGGCGTTGCGGCTGGCCTCGACGACGTCGGCGTGCCGGACCAGCGCGTGGAAGCCCTTGCCGGCGCGGACGAGCGGCACCCGCGGCTCGGCGAAGTAGACCGGCGACTCCAGGGCCCGGAGCCGGGCGAAGTCGGCCAGCCGCGCCTCGTGCGGCCGGTCCCAGAACGCGATGTCGACCAGGTCGATGCCGAGCTCGCGCGCCCGGGCGGTGGAGTGCGGTCCGACGGTCATCTGCTGATCCACTTCACCTCGTAGGGGGCGAGGGCGAGCGGGCTGCCCCCGAGCTGGGTCTGCGCGGGCTGGGCGGTGGTGTTGACGACGACCATCTGCTGTCGCTGCGCCAGGACGCGCACCGCCGGGTTGGACGAGGTGACGTCGGCGAGCGGGGTGCCGGGCGGGAACCAGCGGGCGAAGTTCTGCAACATTCCGAGGGTCGGCGTCGCGCCGCCGCCCCGCGCGGTGCCCGACCACAGGCACCCGGGGCAGTCGTCGGTGGTCGTGGTCTGCGGGCTCCAGTAGTAGGCGCTGGCCGCGCCGCCGCGGACGAACTCCATCATGGCCGCGGTGAACACGGCGCCGCGGCGCTCGTCGGTCCAGTCGGAGGGCACCGGCTCGACGTACCACTCGGCCCACCACACGGGGAGGCCCTTGCCGAGGGCCCGCAGCCACCGGGTCAGGTCGGAGAACTTCGACAGCACCTGGAACTCGTTCAGCCGGATCTCCTTCTGGGTGGGCATGCTGTGCCCGTCGACCGCGAGGAAGTCGGCGCCCTTCTTGTGCTTCATCCAGTATTTGATCGCGTCGAGATCGCGCTGATCCATGCTTCCCCAGGAACCGGTCAGCTCCGAAGGGCCGTTCTGGCGGCCGGGGGCGTTGCTGTTCAAGACCATATAGGGGCCGCCCACCTTGATATTCTTATTGACCTTTTTCAAGGCGGCGTAGACCTTGTTGTAGAGCTTGGTGTAGCCGGCGTAGTCCCAGCGATTGCCGGGCGGGTACCAGAATCCCTTGAACTCGTTCCAGACCGTGTAGTAGCGAACGTCCGGATAACGCTTGGCGACCGCGGCGGCGAGCTTGGCGAAGTCGTCGAAATGCTTGGGCTCCACGGCCAGTTCGAGCCGGCTCCAGTCAGTGTTGCCCGCCGGGCCGCCCTTCATCCAGTCGGGGGAGCAGCAGAGCGTGACGACCGGGGTGCCCTTCGTCTGCCGGATGGTGGCCATGCGCCGGTCCATCGAGCTCCAGTCGAACTCGCCCGGGCGCGGCATCGGGTTGTCGATGCCCCAGCCCATGATGGGCGTGACCTGCGGAATCGGCTGCGCGGTCAGGTCGGTGAGCGCCTGCTGCGGGCCCTGCTGCCGGTCGACGGTGTTCTGCGTGTGGGTGAAGCCCCAGGCGGGCCACCGGCCGGGGGCGCCGGCGCCGACCCTGGTCGCCGGCGGGGCGGGCGCGCTCACCCCGGGCTCGCCGCCGCCCGGTCGCCAGCCGGTCACCACGACGACGATCGCCGAGGTCAGCAGGACCGCGAGCGCGGCGCCGAGCGCGATCAGGATCAGGCGTTGCCGGGGACGGCCGTGACGGCCGTGGCGGTTGTGGAACAACGCCGGACGGGCCGAGGCGCTGCTCGGTTCTGATCGCGGATGGGCGTCCAAAGGGGCCTCCTGGAAAGGGGCGGCCGGTGTCGTGCCGGGAACGCGCTCGGCATAACTGTTAGAACGCCGGAAAGAGGGTGAGAGTTCACCCGCCCGTTCAAGTTTCCGTAATAACCGCCTTACCCCCGGGCATCATCGGAAACAACCCGCCGGCGGGGGAGAGCGCCGCACCCAGAGTGGCCGGAAGGGGACACCCGATGAAATGGGGGTTTTGGCCGACTCTGTGACCGCGAACCCGGTGACCGCACGGGCGGCACGACACTTTGTCGGGGGTCGCGTCGGTCGCCGTCCGTGCGGTCACGTCCTCCTGTCCCGGCCGGTGACATCCACCACGCCGACCGGGTCTCCACTCCTGTGTCACCTCAGCGACACAGGTCCCTTCCGTACCGGAAACGACCCCGGCCCGGTCCGGCCCCCGTTCGCGGACCGGGCCGCCGGTCTCCCGCTCCCGCATCAGGTCCCCTCCTGGTCCTTGCGTGCCTGCTCCAGCAGGAGCTCGCGCAACCCGGCGGAGTCGTCGGCGGCCACCGTCATCGCGTATCCCGCCTGGAGTTGGGCGTCGGTGAGGTCTCCGCTGCGGGTGGCGTACCAGCGTCCGGCGTCGCTGCGCCAGACCAGCCACCCCGGGTGGTCCGACTCGATGGCCGCCTTCAACTCGTCGAAGTCGCCCATCAAGGTCGTCCTTTCCACGAGGGGGATGTTTCGTATACACAAGTCTTACTCGGTTATAACTGGTGTCAAGCTATCCGTAAGCGGACCGTTCCCCCTGGGATAGCGGGGGGACGGGCCCCGGGGGCGCGACGAGGGGAGGTGGCGCCTGTGCCGGACCGTCCGGCCTACCTCCGGATCGCCGACGCGCTGCGGGACCAGATCCGGGACGGTGACTACCCGCCGGGCTCGCGGTTGCCGACCATGACCGAACTGTGCGCGAGCCACGGCGTCTCGGAGATCGTGGTCAGGCAGGCCATCGCGCTGCTGCGCGGTGAGGGACTGATCGAGACCCGCCGCGGCGGCGGCACGATAGTCAAGGTCTCCCCGCCCGCGCGCCGGGTGGCGATGGACCGGTACCGCGCGGTCACCCGGCCGCTCGCGGTGCCCGCCACCACGTTCACCCACGACCAGCGGATCGGCTGGAACGACTACCGCCTCGACCGCCACTACACCCGGACGAACGCCGACGCCGAGCTGGCGTCGCTCTTCGAGCTGCCCACCGGGGTCGAGCTCCTCCGCCGCCGCTTCGTCTTCTTCGCCCGCGGCGAGCCGCAGCAGATCTCGGTCAACTACCTGCCATGGGACATCGTCGGCGACACCCCCGTCGCCGACCCCGACCGCGAGCCCTGGCCCGGCGGCACCCTCGCCCAGCTCGAATACCTCGGCCACCCGCCGACGCGGGTCGAGGAGGCCGTCCGATCCCGCATGCCCACCCCCGAGGAGGCCGAGACCCTGCACATCTCCTCCGGTGTCCCCGTGCTCGCGATCACCCGCCGCATGATCTCCCGCGCCCGCGTCCTGGAGGTGTGCCGGGAGATCGTCATCCCCGCCGACCGCGTCGTCCTCGACTACTCGATCGACCTCTGACCGCGACCGGCCGGGCCGGCGGTGCCAGGCCGGTGCCACTCGGGTGTCAGTCCTTGTAAAGCCAGGCCTCCTCGTCCTCGTCGCGGCGGCGGACGGGGATGTCGTGCCGGGTGACGGTGGACGGCGGCCGGGCCGACGGCGGCCGGGGGATGTGAAGGTGCGCGAGCCGCCGGGGGCGGTGCAGGCGGGCCAGACCGGCCACCAGGCCGCTGAGGAGCAGGACGGCCACCAGCCCCGAGCCGGGCGACCAGAACCCCGCCATGAGGAGGATCTGGGCGGCGCCCGCGACCGTGACGATGCTCGCGGCGGTGGAGACCACCAGCCGGCCGACCGGGTCGAAGCCGCGCATGAGGGACCAGAACGCCGCGCCCGGGACGGCGAAGAGCAGCAGGGCCAGCACGATCGTCACGAGATGATCACGAACCTCTCGATGATGACCGCGACCACGCTGATCAGCAGGGGGATCGCGAGCACGGTGAGCGGACGGAGGCGCCGCAGCTCGCCCGGCGGCAGCCGCAGGCGGCGGAGCTCGCGGGCCAGCAGGACGCCGAGCAGGACGGGCAGGTAGATCAGGCCCGCCGGGGTCCAGGGCGAGTTGCGCATGCCGAGACCCGCGGCCGGGGGCACCGTGGGCCGGGGCTCGGCGGGCGGGTTCTTCAAGCGGTAGACGGCGGCGTCCTTGTCGGCGAAGACGGTCGTGATCTCGGGTGAGGCGGCCATCGCCCGGCGCATCTTGATCGCGTAGTCGGGCGCCAGCCCGCCGGAGAGCACCTGGTAGTCCTCATGGCTGCGGGTGGTGACGAAGAAACCGCCGGGTCCCTGCTCCTTGAGGCGCTGGACGATCTGGGAGATGTCGGCGGGATTGTTGCGGTTGGCGACCACCGGCGTGCGGGTGAACCGCTCCCAGCTCCGGTACGACCAGGGCATCACGGGTTCGCCGCCGACGAGCTCGGGATTCTCGGCGCTGAGCCACACCACCCCGACCGCGCCGTCGGTCGAGCGCAGCACGACGTCGAACGCCTTCACGTCGCTCTTGCGCACCTGCTCGTACTTCTCGTTGCCGTAGCGGACCGACAGGAAGCCGGCGGTCAGGAGCAGCGCGAAGACGGAGGCGGCCGCGACGGCGGGCCAGTGCCGCCGCGAGCCCGTGCGCAGGTGGCCCAGCCAGATCTTGACCTTCGGATCCCGCACCCGGGGGGCGTCGAAGGGGGCCGGGAAGAAGAGGTAGGCGATCAGCAGGCAGGCGGCGGGCAGCATGAAGAAGTAGATGCGGAGCGCCAGTTCGCCGCCGTAGTTCTGCAGGCCGAACGAGGAGAACGGGACCAGCAGGAGGACGAGCGCCACGCGGTCGTCGATGCCGCGGGCCCGCCGCCGCAGCAGCCCGGTCACCGCGAGGCCCACGACCGCGACCGCGATGAGGATGCGGAGCATCTGGATGTCCTGGGTGGCGCCCGAGACGTTGCCGATCCGTCCGCCCGTGCTCTGCTGGACGTTGGTGAAGACTTTGCCCAGGCCGCCGAAGAGCTCGCCCTTGCGGCTGGACCAGTAGCCCACGGTCATGAAGCTGATCCACGCCGCGTACACGACCCCGGCGATGAACGGCAGGCCGCGCAGGTTGCAGCGGCGCACGAGCACGAGCCCGGCGCAGGACGCCGTCATCAGGAACGGGGTGAGCTGGTGCGCGGCGGTGCCGACCAGGATCAGGATGAAGAGCAGGACGAGGAGGATCGACTGCTCGCGCACGCCCACCGGCTTGGCCGGCAGCTCACCCGGGTCTTTGGCCCCGAACAGCCAGTTGTAGACGCGCCAGAGCCCGCCCGTCCGCTCACGGGTGTCGCCCGTACGGCGGCTCCCTGATCCCGTCGTCCTCTCGTCGTGGTGCCTGAACCAGTTGACCAGGATCGCCACGAAGAAGAGATAGAGCAGGTACGCGAACGCCTGGGGCGACAGGTAGTCCTGGCCGACCCAGTTGGCGGCGATGAACAGCCACGCCGCGAACCACTTGGCCCGCCAGGTCGCGCGCAGCACCCGCAGGATCAGGATGTAGGGGATCAGGTAGAGCAGGTTGGTGACGGCGGGTGCCCAGCGCAGGATCGGCTCGATGTCGTTCTGGCCGACCGCTTTCATGACAAAAGCGACGAACGCGAAGAACCCCGGCGTCGAGAAGCGGGCGTCCAGATCCCAGCTGACCGTGTGGTTGCGCGTCACGTACTCGATGAAGCCCGCGGTCTGCCACGCGGTGGGGAAGCGCGCGTTGGGCTCCAGGGCCAGCGTCACCGCGTGCAAGGTGAGGATCAGCAACAGGATCTGCGCGGCCAGCAGCAGCCGGTACGGCCGGGCCAGCGCCAGCGTCGCCATGAACGTGAGCACGAGCAGCGCGGCGCCGAGCAGGGAGGCGATCGGCAGCACGCCGATCAGCCCGTACCCGTCCATGGCTTCGAGGTCGACGCCGCGCAGCGGCACCCAGAACAGCAGGAGGCCCAGCGTCAGCATCGCGCACAGGCCGATCAGAACCGGCCTGGGGGTCCGCGGCGCCGGCGGTCGTACGGCCTGCTCCTCGCGAGGAGAGCCCCCTCCGCTCTGTGAGGTCTGACGAACCGTCACGTTCAAGAGATATCCCGCCCCTCAGGGGCGAGGGAAGGCTTTGCCTTGGCCGCCCTCAGCAATCCCGGGAGTATGGCCGCGGCGACCACCACGTTCACGCCGACGATGATCAGGCCGATCGTGGCCAGGTGCGCGGAGTCGAAGAGGGCCAGGATGAGCGCCAGGACCCCCACGAAGCGGATCGCCTGCAGCAGCGCGATCAGGCGGGTGCGGTTCTCCACGCGCAGGACGCCGATGTAGAGCTCGATCAGCGCCTTGGGCAGCACAGCCAGCGCCAGGATCTGCAACAGGGGCGCGCCCTTCTCGCTGTACTCGTGGCCGAAGAACTCCAGGGCGAACGGCGCCGCGACGATCACGATGACCACGATCGGCGTCATCAGCATCAACGTGCGCCGCAGCGCCGCCCTGGTCGACTCGGCGAGCTTCTCGCGCTCGAACGAGCCCTCGACGGTCAGCGACATCGACAGCGTGAGCGCGAGCAGGTCGAGCATCATGCCGAGCGCGTAGGCCATCTGGAAGTAGGCGTTGGCCGTCTCGCTGATGTGCGCGGCGACCACGACCGGGATGAGGCTGATCGAGGCGTACTGGAACGCGCCGCCGACGTACGCGCCGCCGACATAGCGGCCGATCTCGCCATAGGTGGGGCGCGGCCCGCGGCCGAAGTTCTCCCGGCTGTGCGCGGGGATCATGCGCCCGAAGATCAGGAGGCTGACGGGGATCAGCGCGACCGTCACCGGCACGAACCACGACAGCGTCACGCCGTCGTCCGGGAAGGCCGCCGCCAGCGCGACCAGCATGACCAGCTTGGTCGCGCCGAAGACGACGTTGACGATCGGCACCCAGCCGGCGTGCCGGAGCCCGGTGAAGACGCCCTCCTGCTGGTTCCACAGGTTCCAGGCGACGGCCATCGCGAGGAACCACGCGGCCGCCTTCCAGTTGCTCAGGTGCTGGAACGACGGGCCCCAGACGTCCAGCGTCGCGAGGAACGCCAGCGCCAGCAGAGCCGCGGCCGCCGTCCCGGTGCCATAGCAGACGAGAACCAGCGAGCGGGTGCTCCGCGCGGTCTGCGGGATGAACCGGATCAGCAGGAAGTTGAGCATCGTCACGCTGCCGACGAACATGATCGCCTGGATCACGGCCCAGTTGCGGCCGACGTCGTCGGGGGCGTAGAATTTCGCGCCCAGCGCCCAGTAGGCCAGCCCCAGCAACCCGGTGAGCCCGCCGTTGGCGACCAGCGCGTAGGCGTTGCGGAACAGCGGGTTGGACAGCTCGCGGCGCAGCCACCCGGGCTGCCCCGGCGGTTGCGGCGCGAGGATCCCCGGATCAGACACGGCCCGTCACCCGCCGCACCGCGTACCGCGTCCGGCGCACCACGGCGTATCCCCGCGTGAGGGCGTGGTCCTTGAGGTAGATCAGGGGGATGCCCCTTCCGTCCGCGAGCCGCTCGAACGTGCCGAGCGAGGTGGACATGCGGACGGTCAGCCGGGGGATCGCCAGCACATCGGTGACGCGGCCGAGCCTGTTCTCGACCGAACACGCGGCGTCATACCCCGCGGCCCGGACGGCACGCCGGACCCGCAGGCTGGAGTATCCGTAGGGATAGGCCATCGTGGTCACCGCCCGGCCGAGCCGATCTTCGAGCAGGCCCCGGTTGCGGGTCAGCTCCGACCGCAGCTCGGCGTCGCCGAGCTGGTCGAGCTGAGGATGGCTGTGGCTGTGCCCGCCGATCTCGACGCCGTGCGCCGCGGCCTCGCGGACCTGCGTCCACGCCAGCATGCGGTCGAGCGGACGCCCGGCCGCGTCGGCCCCGGCGTCGGCCAGCCAGCCCGTGGTGACGAAGACCGTCGCGGTGAAGCCGTGCTTTTCGAGGACGGGCAGCGCCTGCTCGTGGAAGTCGGCGTACCCGTCGTCGAACGTGATGGCCACCGGCTTGTCAGGCAGCTCGCCCTTGCCAGGCGGCTCGCTCTCGCCGGGCAGCGCGGCGCCGGTCGCCGCAGTGTCCGCCGTCCTGGCCACCGCCGAGAACGGGACGGGCGTGAAGCCGCGCTCCTTCAGCAGCGCCATCTGGTCGGCGAACTCGCCGGGCCGCACCGCGAGCCCCGCCGTCGCGCGCGGCGGCCGCTCGCGGATCGAGTGGTACATCAGCACGGGCACATCGGCAGCGGCCCCTGGCTCACGGCCCGGTGGCCGCCGGCCTCGCGTCTCGCTCATCAGGCGACCCCTTCGCCGCCCGGCCGCCCCTGTGCCCGTCCTCGCGCCGCGGCCCGCCGGTCGCGGCGGCCCGCGCGGCGTGCGGCGGCGAGCCCCATCCCGTAGCCCCACGCCGTCCACGCGAGCCCGACCGTGATGGCGCCGGCGCGGCCGATGCCGGCCGGCTCGCCCCGCACGGCGTCGCCGACGCCCTTGACCGCGCCGCGCGGCAGGGTCTTGAGCGCGTGGGCGCGTTCGCTGGCCAGGCCGTCCTGGCTGCCGACGCTCTGCGTGACCAGGGCCTTGGACAGCCCCTCGGCATAACACCGTTCGCGGAAGTAGGAGAAGCGCGCCCGCTCGGTCGGCACGCGGTGCCAGATCACCGCCTGGTCGTCGTAGACGAGCTCGGACTCCGGGCTGCGCTGCCGCAGCCGGATGCAGAACTCGGTCTCTTCACAGCCCAGCGGCCGCTTGTGGAAGCTGCGCCCGATGCCGGTGCTGAAACCGCCCGCGACCGGGAACATCTCGCGGCGGAACGAGGCGTTGCCACCCATGAGGTTGCGGATCGGCCCCGGCCGCATGCCCCGGTACGTGCATCCGACCGTCCAGTCGAACTCCTCGGGGAACCAGCCCGGCCGCGTTCCGGTGGTCGCCGGCACGGGGGCCGAGACGAGCTCGCTGGACGGGGTGGAGCCGGGCCACATCGGCAGGGTCAGCCCGCCGACCCCGGCCACCGCGGGGTCGTCGTAGTGGCGCGCGAACGCCTCCAGCCAGCCGGGCGCGGCGACCGCGTCGTCGTCGAGGAACGCCACCACGTCACCGTGGGCGACCGCGACGCCGGTGTTCTTGCCGCCCGACAGGCCGCGGCCCTCGCGGTTCTCCACGACCGTGACGCCGGTGAGCGACTTCTGGAGCCGCGCGTACAGGGCGGGGTTGTGGTCGACGACCACGATGATCTCTTCGGGAGCGTGCCGCTGGGCGCGCACCGAGGCCACCGCCGCGTGCACGTCGTCCCAGCGCTTCTCGGTGTAGGCGCAGATCACGACGGAAAATCCGACTTTGTTCACGGGACCGGTGCTCATCGGGTCCGTCCCCTCAGCCGCGCGTAGGTCTTGAGCACCCGGTCGGCGCGCTTGTAGAGCGCGGGGTTGTCGAGGACGGCGCCGCGCGCCTTGTTGAGCGGGGTCGTGCGGGCCCAGTGCACCCCGGCGCCCGGGGTGGGCCGGGCGACCCGGCCCTCGGCGATCGGGATCTCGCGGCTGGTGAAGCCCTCCTTGAACTCCTTGCCGCCGCGGCCCATCGCGATCTCGGTGACGCCGTGCTCGGCGCAGCCCTGCGCCAGGTGGATGTGCCCGATCATGCCGGGCGAGTACTTGCCGAACCGGGTGTCGTACGCGGGGAACCAGCCCGCCATGACGTGCCCGTTGCGGAGCCCGAAGTGGGACGAGACCGGCTCGTCGCCCGCGTAGAGCACGCTGAGCACGCCGAACCCGGTCTCGTGGAAGTGCTGGACGAGCCTGACGATCCACGGCCGCGCGAACCGGTCGGTGCGGCCCGTCCGCGTGTACTGGTCGGACTTCCACTCCATGAGCCGGCGCAGATCGGCGCGGTCGTCGGACGAGAAGACGTAGCGCACCTCGCCCACGTCACGGCCGAGCTTGCGCTCCTTGTAGCGGATGGTCTTGTGCGTCTTGGGCGCGGCCTGCCGCGCCTTCTCGATGAACGCGTCGAAGCCGCCGCTCAGATCCATCACCGGCTCCACCCGCTGGACGGTGTGGAACGGCGCGAACATCGTCTGGCGGGCCAGCAGGTGGTCGAAGTCCCAGACGCCGAGGCCGCAGGCCCGCAGCAGGACGCGCGCGTCGAGCCGGAGGCCGGGCGGGGCGACGATGCCCTGCAGGTCGGTCAGGCCGAACCCGACGGGGTGGCCGATGCCCAGGGCGCCGCGTTCGTACGGGAAGAACGCGACGACCTCGGGGCCGTCCTCGACGACCGCCACCCGGACGGCGGCGCGGGAGTCGTCGCGGAACCGGTCGACGCCGATGGCGAACTCCGGCGCGAGGAACGGGCTCGCCAGGTCGGGGTCGGTCAGCTGGAGGTCGCGCCATCGCTTGATCTCGGCCTCACCGAGGTCGCGCGGTCGGACGATGGAGATTTTCACCGCGGGGATGTCCCTTACTCGGTCCCGGTCCGGCTGAACGCCGTCGCCGTCTGGAAGTGCAACGGGAGGGGCTCGAGGGGGAGCTGCTCGGGCCGGCTGTCCAGGCTGGGCGCGAAGCGCAGCCGGACCATCGTCTTGAGCACGCGCCAGCCGTCGCGCCAGGTGTTGAGGTTCGACTCGCCGTGGCGGCGCTCGGTCTCGTGGCTGGCGACCTCCGCGATGCGCAGGCCGGCGCGCACGGCGTTGACGCACATCTCGGTCTCGATCTCGAAGCCGGTCGACTCCAGCGCGAGCCGGTCGACCGCGTCGCGGCGCACGGCCACGTAGCCGTAGCAGAGGTCGGACCAGTTCTGCTTGTAGAGCCGGTTGGCCAGGCCGGTGAGGACGGAGTTGCCGAGCCGGCGGAGCCCCGTCAGGTCGTCCGAGCCGCCCCCGCAGCCGTACCGGGTGCCCTTGACGAAGTCGTAGCCGCGGCAGAGCAGGGCCAGGAACGAGTCGAACTCGGCCGGGTCCATGCTGCCGTCGGCGTCCAGCATGATGATCATTTCGGAGGTCGCCGCGGCCATCCCCGTCCGCATGGCCGTGCCCTTGCCGGTGGGAGGCTCGACGATCACGCGCGCGTCCGGCCGGACGGACAGCACGTACTCGACGGTCCCGTCGGTGGACTCACCGTCGACGATCACGATCTCGTCGACCGCGGTCAGCCGCGGCATGAGCCATCGGAGGTTGGCGGCCTCGTTGAGGGTCGGGATGACCGCGGTGACCGTCGGCCAGCGCCGCGTGTGCCCCGACACGGACAGCAGGCCGCCGGGACGCGCGTGGTGGAGGGAGGCTGCCCTCGACGCGGCGTCGACATGCCCCGAGCCGCGTCCCGTGGCGCGCACAGAGTCAGGAGTTTGCATCGGAGTCCCCGTAAGTGGTTGTGGCGTCTTGAATGGTTAGATGGCGGCTCCGCTCATCATGTTCAGGTGGATTGACGGGGGACTCCCGTAAGTTGCGCAGGATCCACTACGTACCTCGTACCGCTCCAACTAGTAAGGCCATCGTCACGCTCGCCTTTAGGGCCTTCCACCGGGAAACGGGATAAAGTTGAAGATCGCTGCTGTCCGCATGTGGCCAGGTCAGGTGATCATCGTGGCCGGGCCGCCCGCTCAGGAGGCCTCTCCGCCGGGACGGTTCAACTGAATGGCAAAATTCCCACATATGGGGGATTTGAGAATTTTACAAAGATCCCCCGAACTCATGGGCACCCGCGCGAACGGAAACGGACCGCCGCGGGCGGCCCGCGACGGTCCGTTTTCTTTTCCGCCCTTTTCAGTCGCCCAGATGTGCGAGAGAACGCAGCGGCACATGGAGCCAGGACGGCCGATTGCGCGCCTCGTAGCGCACCTCGTACACCGCCTTGTCGAGCTCGAAGGCCCGCACGATGACCGCGTGCTCCTCGGGGTCGACGCCCCCGGCCGCCGCATAGCCGCGGCAGAACGCCGAGCGGTTGCGCGCCGCCCACGCGTGCGCGCGCATTTCGAGCTCGCGCGCCCCCTCGGGGGAGGTGCTCTCCGCGTCGGCGAGCAGGAAACGCGCCGCGTATTCGAACGAGCGCAGCAGCCCCGCCACGTCCCGCAACGGGTGCGAGACGGCGCGTCGTTCACCCGGTGAGCGCGCGGGTTCGCCCTCGAAGTCGAGCAGCACCCATCCCGTCTCGGTGCGCATGGCCTGGCCGAGATGGAAGTCGCCGTGGATCCGCTGGAACGGCGGCGAGCCGGAGAGCCCGGCGAACTCGTCGAACGCGGCCCCGATGGCCTTCGCGTACGGCACCAGCTCGGGCACGTCCTGGCACGCCTCGGCGAGCTGGCCGCGCATTCCCTCGGCCGCCGCCCTGATCCCGGCGATCGGCTGCGGTGTCGTGCCGAACGCCGCCGCCAGATCCCGGTGCACCGCCGCCGTCGCGGCGCCGAGCCGTTCGGCCTCGGCGGCGAAGTCCCCTCCGGCGAGTCCCGGATCGGGCTCCGTTCCGGGCGGCAGCGCCTGTGCGAACCAGTCGCGGACGCTGGTGATGGCGAGCTGCCAGCCGTCGGTGCCGGTCCGCAGGAACTCCGACAGCAGGGCGAGCGTGGCGCCCTCGTCGTCGGCGAGGCCGGGGCCGCCGGACTGTTCGAGCTCGATCCAGCCGTGCACGGCGGGAACGTGCGCGCAGCCCAGATTGGTCAGCGCGAGGTTGACCTCCAGGTCGGGATTGATGCCGGGGGACAGGCGCCGGAAGAGCTTGCCGATATAGGAGTCGCCGAACACCACCGAGGTGTTGCTCTGCTCGGCGGTGCCGACCACGCCGTCCAGGCCGGTCTCGATCCCCATGCCCGGCGCGTGGCAGAACCGGAGCGGCCCCACCACGGCCCCGTGCGCCATGTGCCCCAGGAGGACGCGGGTCGCCTGCGGGTCGTACGCGGCGTCGTAGAGCCACATCCCGTCCGCCCCGGGCAGCCGGCCGATCTCCCCTGGCCGCAACCGCTCCGGCAGGTCGTGCCGCATGCCGAGGAGCAGTTGGTAACGGTCCAACGTCTCGCCCTGCCGGACGGTGAGGACGAGATGGTGCAGCGCCGGATCGGCGGGCCGCAGCTCGGTCGCCGTCGCGATGGAGATCTCGTCGATCTCACGGCCCTTGCCGGCGAACCACCGCCGGTGCGGCAGCCAGCCGGCGAGCAGGTCGGTGACGGGCTGATCGGTCACGGGCTGGTCGTCGCCGGACCGCATGTCAGATCGCCTCCTCGCCCGAAGAGCCGTGCGGCGGCGGAAGCAGGAACCAGTAGAAACCGTGGCCCGGCAACGTCAGCAGGTACGGCAGCTCCCCGATGGCAGGGAACTGCACCCCGCCCATGCACTCGATCGGCGTGGACCCCTGGAACCTCCGCAGATCCAGCTCCACCGGCTGCGGGAACCGCGACAGGTTGTTGACGCACAGGACGGTGTCCATGCCGCCCCACTGGTTGACCTCGCTGCCGTTGATCTCCCGGACGAACGCCAGCACGCTCGGGTTGGAGGCGGACAGCTCCACGTACGAGCCGACCCCGAACACCGGATGCCGCTGCCGGATCTCGATCATCTTCCGGGTCCAGTGCAGCAGCGAGCCGGGGTTGTTGCGCTGCGCCTCGACGTTGACGGCCTGGTACCCGTAGATCGGGTCCATGATGACCGGCAGGTAGAGCCGCGCGGGGTCGCACTTGGAGAAGCCCGCGTTGCGGTCGGGCTCCCACTGCATCGGCGTCCGGACGGCGTCGCGGTCGCCGAGCCAGATGTTGTCGCCCATGCCGATCTCGTCGCCGTAGTAGAGGACGGGAGAGCCGGGCAGCGACATCAGCAGCGCGGTGAACAGCTCCAGCTGGTTGCGGTCGTTGTCGAGCAGCGGGGCGAGCCGCCGCCGGATCCCGATGTTGGCCTTCATCCGGGGATCCTTGGCGTACTCGGTGTACATGTAGTCGCGCTCTTCGTCGGTGACCATCTCGAGCGTCAGCTCGTCGTGGTTGCGCAGGAAGATGCCCCACTGGCAGTTCTCAGGGATCTTGGGCGTGGACGCCATGATCTCGGAGATGGGGTAGCGCTGCTCGCGCCGTACCGCCATGAAGATGCGCGGCATCACCGGGAAGTGGAACGCCATGTGGCACTCGTCGCCGCCGACCCCGGGATCCCCGAAGTACTCCACCACGTCCTCCGGCCACTGGTTGGCCTCGGCGAGCAGCACCCGGTCGGGATAGAGGCGGTCGACCTCGGCGCGGACGCGCTTGAGGTAGGCGTGGGTCTCCGGCAGGTTCTCGCAGTTGGTGCCCTCCCGCTCGTACAGGTACGGCACCGCGTCCAGCCGGAAGCCGTCGATGCCCAGGTCCAGCCAGAACCGCAGGACCTCCAGCATCGCGTCCTGCACGGCCGGGTTGTCGTAGTTGAGATCGGGCTGGTGCGAGAAGAAGCGGTGCCAGTAGTTCTGCTGCCGCACCGGGTCGTAGCTCCAGTTGGACGTCTCGGTGTCGACGAAGATGATCCGGGCGTCGGAGTAGGCCTCGTCGTTGTCGGACCAGACGTAGAAGTCGCCGAACGGGCCGTCCGGGTCGGACCGGGACGCCTGGAACCACGGATGCTGGTCCGAGGTGTGGTTCATGACGAGGTCGGCGATCACGCGGATGCCGCGCGCGTGCGCCTCCTCGATCAGCTCCACGAAGTCGCCGAGCTCGCCGAACTCCGGCAGGATCTTGGTGAAGTCGGCGATGTCGTACCCGCCGTCGCGCAGTGGCGACTGGTACAGCGGCAGCAGCCACAGGCAGTCGACGCCCAGCCACTCCAGGTAGTCGAGCCGCTGGATCAGGCCGCGCAGGTCACCGACCCCGTTGCCGTCGGAGTCGTGGAAGCTGCGCACCGCCACTTCGTAGAAGACGGCGGTCTTGTACCAGTGCGGATCACGGGGCGTGCCCAGGCGGAACGAGTCGGGGACGGGCTCGGAGGGTACGTGGGCGGCTTCGGGAGGTAGCTCGGGAATCGGTTCGTCGCGAGGGATTGGCCCTGGTGAAGACTGGGGGTTGCTCAACTCTCGTTTCTCCGGAGCGTGAAAATGTGGGCCGGCTGGACGTGGGGGTCGAGACGCACGTAGTTCGCCTGCCGCCATGTGTAGGTCTCGCCGGAGAGCTCGTCGGTGACGGCGAACTCCGCGTCAGGGGCGAGCCCGAGCGCGGGCAGGTCGAGATGGACGGTCGCCTCGCGGACCTGATGGGGATTGAGGTTGACCACGGCCAGCACGACGTCCTCAAGAAGTTTCTTTGAGAAACAGACGAACTCGTGCTGGTCGACGGAATGGAACGTCAGGTTGCGCAGCCTGCGCAGCGCCGGATGCGCCCGGCGGAACTCGTTGAGCCGGGTGATCAGCGGCGCGATGCTCGCGCCGTCGCGTTCGGCCTGTTCCCAGTCGCGCGGCCGGTATTGGTACTTCTCCGAATCGCGGTACTCCTCACTGCCGGGGCGGACGGGGGTGTGCTCGATCAGCTCGTAACCGGAGTAGACACCCCAGGTGGGGGACAGCAGCGCGGCGAGGATCGCCCGGATCTCGAAGGCGGGGCGGCCGCCGTGCACGAGGTACTCGTTGAGGATGTCCGGGGTGTTGACGAAGACGTTGGGCCGCATGTAGGCGGCGGCCGGGCCGGCCAGCTCCCGGAAGTACTGCTCCAGCTCCCACTGGGAGTTCTTCCAGGTGAAGTACGTGTACGACTGATGGAAGCCGATCTTGGCGAGGGTGTGCATCATGGCCGGCCGCGTGAACGCCTCGGCCAGGAAGAGCACGTCGGGATCGGTCTCGGCGACCTCGGCGAGCAGCCGCTCCCAGAACGGCACCGGCTTGGTGTGCGGGTTGTCCACGCGGAAGATCCGCACGCCGTGGTCCATCCAGTGCCGCAGTACCCGCAGGATCTCGGCGTAGATGCCCTCGGGGTCGTTGTCGAAGTTGAGCGGGTAGATGTCCTGGTACTTCTTGGGCGGGTTCTCGGCGTAGGCAATGGAACCGTCGGCCCTCGTGGTGAACCACTCGGGATGCTCGGTGACCCACGGGTGGTCGGGGGAGCACTGCAACGCGAAGTCGAGCGCGACCTCCATTCCGAGGTCGGCCGCGGCCTCGACGAAGGACTTGAAGTCGTCGAGCGTGCCGAGGTCGGGGTGGATCGCGTCGTGGCCGCCGTCCGCCGAGCCGATCGCCCACGGCGAGCCGGGGTCGTACGGCCCGGCTTCGAGGGTGTTGTTGGGGCCCTTGCGGAAGGTCTCGCCGATCGGGTGGATCGGCGGGAGGTAGACGACGTCGAAGCCCATGCCGGCGATGGCGGGCAGGCGCTTGGCCGCCGTGCGGAACGTGCCGGACATGGGGCCGCGGCGGCCGAGGGGGTCGAACGAGGCGCCCTCCGACCGCGGGAAGAACTCGTACCACGAGCCGGTCAGCGCCCGCTCGCGGTGCACGACCAGCGGGTACCACGGCGAGCCGGTGACGAGCTCGCGGAGCGGGTAACGTTCCAGCAGGTCGAGCACGTCGGGGGCGTTCGCCGCGTCGAGCCGTTCGGTGGCGTCGGTGGTCACGTCGATGAGCGCCTTCGCGAGCCGCAGCAGCAGCGACCGGTTCTTGGCGGGCACGCCCTCGGCCGCGCGCTGCAGGAGCAGCGCGCCCTCGGCGAACATGAGCTCGACGTCCTGCCCGCGCGGGATCTTGATGAGCGCGTCGTGCCGCCAGTGCGCGATCGGGTCGCCCCAGGCCTCGACGCGGTAGTGCCAGTGGCCGGGGCCGGTCGGCGTCACCTCGGCGTGCAGCCGGTCGGTGCCGTCGTCGTGCCCGATCATCTTGACCAGGGGGAGTGGCTCGCCGTCCGGGGTTCGCAGCACCACGGCGGCCCCGAGCATCTCGTGGCCTTCGCGGAACACCGTGGCCGAGACCGTGAAGGCCTCGCCGACCACGGCCTTGGCGGGCCATTCGCCGCAGCTGCGCTGGGGTTCGACGTCCAGGACGGGGATGCGGCCGATCTTCGGCCGCATCGTCGGCGAATCGGGCTTGCCGGACATTCTGGACTCGACACGCATGCGCCACCTCTACCCGCTCGCGATTTCCAAAACCGTCCATGCCCGCGATCGCCCCCTTACCGCCCTGTAGCTTTCGATAACTTTGGGCGACTTGCCGGAAGCCGACCGTAACGTGGCCGTCTGCGGCCAGCCGCGCGCGAACCCCGCGCCCCCGCGGATCGTCTGTCCGGTTGTGCCGCATCACGTGCCCGTCGAGGCCCTCCGCGCGCTGTCGCTCTGGGCGCTGCTCGCCGCCCTGCTGCTCGTCGTGATCTGGCGGCCGCTCGCCCGGCGCGCCGGCTGGGCGCCGGTCCCGACGCTCGCGCTCCTGCTGTGGACAGGCCTCGTGCTGTCGATGACGCTGCCGATGAGCATCGGCCCCGGCGCGGGCGCGCGCCTGGCGCAGTGCCTGAGCGATCCGGCCGGGGAGATCGCGTGGTCGGTGCGGATCTTCGGAACGCGGGGCGTGGAGGACGTGATGAACGTCGCGCTGTGGGTGCCGTGCGGCTCCCTCGCGGTCCTGGCGACGCGCCGGGCCGTGGCCGCCCCGGCGGTCATGGCGGGCGCGTTCGTCATGGTGGAGTTTCTGCAGGTACTCGACCCGGGCCGGCAGTGCGATCCCGGCGACTGGGCCTACAACTCGTTCGGCACCGTGGCCGGCGCGGCGGTGGCCGCGGGAGTGCTCCGCCTGATCGAGGTTTCACGCCGATCCAGGGACCTCACCTAGATCCGTCTGGTGACGTTTCCGTCGTCCGGACTCGCATTTTGGTGGCTTCTGCACCTAGCGTTACGGTACGTGAAGGCAATCCGACGATTCACCGTACGTTCTGTCCTTCCCGGCCCGCTGCGCCAGCTCGAGCAGCTCGTGCTCAATCTGCGCTGGTCGTGGCACCACGAGACCCTCGACCTCTTCCGCGCCGTGGACCCCGAGCTGTGGGAGACCGTCGGCCATGACCCGGTCCGGCTGCTCGGCGAGGTCTCGCCGGAGCGGCTGTCCCTGCTCGCGGTCGACCGGCGGTTCCTGAGACGCCTTCAGGACACGGCGGAAGACCTGAACGAATACCTGACGGCGCCGCACTGGTACCAGGACCTCCAGGACGCGCCCGAGGCCGTCGCGTACTTCTCGCCGGAGTACGGGATCACGGCCGCGCTGCCGCAGTACTCGGGCGGCCTCGGCATCCTCGCCGGGGACCACCTCAAGACCGCCAGTGATCTCGGCGTGCCCGTCATCGGGGTGGGACTCCTCTACCGGCACGGCTACTTTTCCCAGTCCCTGTCGCCGGACGGGTGGCAACTGGAGCGCTATCCCACGTTCGACCCGAACGGGCTCCCGCTCACCCTGCTGCGCGACGCCGCCGGGGTTCCGGTGCGCGTCACCATCGGCCTGCCGCAGGGGCGCGATCTGCACGCCCAGGTGTGGCTGGCGCAGGTCGGCCGCGTGCCGCAGCTCCTGCTCGACTCCGATGTCGAGGACAACGACCACGCCGCCCGCGACGTCACCGACCGGCTCTACGGGGGCGGCGGCGACCACCGGCTCCTCCAGGAGATGCTGCTGGGCATCGGCGGTGTGCGCGCCATCCGCGCGTACTGCCGCATCAGCGGGCATCCGGCGCCCGAGGTGTTCCACACCAACGAGGGGCACGCGGGCTTCCTCGGGCTGGAACGCATCCGGGAGCTGGTCTCGGAGTCGGGGCTGACCTTCGACGAGGCCCTCGAAGCGGTGCGGGCGGGCACGGTGTTCACCACGCACACGCCGGTGCCGGCGGGCATCGACCGGTTCCCGCGCGAGCTGATCCACAAGTACTTCGGCGGGGTGAACGAGGAGCCCGACGTGCCCGTCGACCGCGTGCTCGCGCTGGGCGCGGAGGACTACGCGGACGGCGATCGGACCGTGTTCAACATGGCCGTGATGGGGATGCGGCTGGCCCAGCGTGTCAACGGGGTCAGCAAGCTGCACGGCGAGGTCAGCCGCGAGATGTTCGGCGGCCTGTGGGGCGGGTTCGACACCGCCGAGGTCCCGGTCGGTTCCATCACCAACGGCGTGCACGCGGGCACATGGGTGGCCCGGGAGGTGCTCGACCTGGCCGCGCGCGAGGTGCCGGACGTGGTCGAGTCCTCGCATGGCTGGGAGGGCGTCCAGGACGTCCCCGAGAACGAGATGTGGCGGGTGCGCCGGACACTGCGCGAACGCCTCGTCCGGGACGCGCGGCGGCGGCTGCGCGAGTCGTGGCGGCAGCGCGGTGCCAGCGGGGCCGAGCTTTCGTGGGTGTCCGAGGCGCTCGATCCGGACGTGCTGACGATCGGGTTCGCGCGCCGCGTCCCCTCGTACAAGCGGCTCACGCTGATGATGCGCGACCCCGACCGTCTGCGCGCGCTGCTGCTGCACCCCGAACGGCCCGTCCAGATCGTGATCGCGGGCAAGTCGCACCCCGCCGACGAGGGCGGCAAGCGGCTGATCCAGGACATCGTGCGCTTCGCCGACCGGGAGGACGTGCGGCACAGGATCGTCTTCCTGCCCGACTACGACATGGACCTCGGGCGATCACTCGTCCAGGGCTGCGACGTGTGGATGAACAACCCGCTCCGGCCCCTGGAGGCGTGCGGCACGTCCGGCATGAAGGCGGCGCTGAACGGCGGGCTGAACCTGTCGATCCGCGACGGCTGGTGGGACGAGTGGTTCGACGGCCAGAACGGCTGGGCGATCCCGTCCGCCGACGGGCTGGCCGCCCCCGACCGCCGCGACGCGATCGAGGCCGGGGCGCTGTACGAGCTGATCGAGGACCACGTCTCGGTGATGTTCTATGACCGCGACCCCGCCGGGCTGCCGCGCCGCTGGCTGGAGATGGTCAAGCACACCATCGTCACGCTCGGGCCGAAGGTGCTGGCGACGCGGATGGTCCGCGACTACGTGCAGGACCTCTACGCCCCGGCGGCCCTGTCGGGACGGGCGATGGCCGCCGACGAGTTCGCGGGCGCCCGGTCCCTGGCGGCGTGGAAGCAGAAGATCATCAAGGCCTGGCCGGGCGTCGCGGTCGAGCACGTCGAGACGAGCGGGGAGGAGAGCCCGCACGTCGGCGCGAACCTGCCGGTGCGGGTCGTCGTCGACCTGGGCGGGCTGGACCAGGGCGACGTCGCCGTCGAGGTCGCCTACGGCCGGGTCGACGACTCCGACGCCCTGATCGATCCCGCCTACCTGGAGCTCACCGGCGGCGAACCCGTGGAGAACGGCCTGCTGCGCTACGTCGGCGAGGTGCCGCTGGCGAGGAGCGGCGCGTTCGGCTACAGCGTGCGCGTCGTGCCCAGGCATCCGATGCTGGCCGGCCGTGCGGAGATGGGCCTGGTCGCCCTGCCGCCCGCCCCGCACGGCATGACCAACGGAGACCTGCGCTAGGGACACTAGGCCTGGTGCCCGGCCGCGTCCGCCATGTCGTCCTCGTCATCGGCGGGCGGGTCGGGCATCTGCCAGGTCGCCACGACCTGTGGCAGCAGCACGTGGGTGACGAGGAGCGCGAACAGGATCAGGAAGAGCGCGGCGGACGGGACGTGCAGGTCGTCGTCGCCGTCCGCGAGCATCGTCGCGGCGGTGGCGAGGATGATCAACGTCGTCGTGCCCTTGTGCGCCGTGGAGAACGCGCGGAGCCGCGCGAGCTGCTGGCGCTCGTCGAGCTCGTGCTCGCGCTTGAAGATCATGCCCCGGGTGATCGCGATGAGCTGGCCGGCCACCGGGAACCCGAGCACGATGAGGACGCCGAGGATGACGAAGTTGGCGATCATCGCGGTGTCGGAGGGGGCCAGCGCCCACGAGATGGCCGCGTCCACCCAGAGCAGGCCCAGCAGGGCCGCGCCCATGCCCGCCACGATGCGGCGGTTGCGCTGCCTGGCGTAGCGGGCGGGCAGGCGCCGCTCCAGCTCGGCGTCCATCTTCTCGAGGCGCTCGGCCCGCTTGGCCTGCGACTTCTTGCGCTGCTCGGCCCACCGGCCGGCGTCGGCGTTCATCATGACGTGCTTCCAATCCTGGGGAACGGGCTGAGGGCGAAGACGACCTCGACGGGCACCTCGAAGTAGGCGGCGATGCGCAGCGCCAGGTGCAGGCTGGGGCTGTACTCGCCGCGTTCGAGGTAGCCGACGGTCTGGTAGTGGACGCCGAGCGCGGTGGCGAGGTCGCGGCGCGAGACGCCGCGCTCGGCGCGGAGCATCGGGATCCGGTTGTAGACGATCTCTTTGTCGTCCTTGCTGGGGGACATCGGCCGGGCAACCCTCCTCTCTCATACAGACATCACGACATAGCTCAGTATGCCTGTATCAAGTGATAGTAGTTCTACTACATTCACTCGCAGAGCCGCAACATCCGGCCTTCCTGGCAGGATTGATCCGTGAGCAGGGACTGGCCACCGCGCGGCCGCACCGCCGACCTCGTGCTGGCACTGGTGCTGTTCGCCGCCATCGCCGCCGCGACGGTGGCCCAGATGGCGGAGGACCACGAGCGTGCCCTGGTGCCTTGGCTGGGCTGGCTGCTCATGGGCATCGGCTGCGGCGCGCTGGCCTTCCGGCGCAGCCGTCCCATCGCGGTGGTGGCCGTGACGGCGGTGGCCAGCGCGGCCTATTACCCGGTCACCGAGCCCGACGGGCCGATGATGGTGGTGTTCGTCGTCGCGCTCTACAGCGTCGCGGCCCAGGGGCACCTCGTGATCGCGTCCGCCGCCGGCTCGGCCGCGATGGCCGCCGTCGCGTACGGCGAGATCAGCAGCGGGGTCAACCACCTCGCCGACGGCGCGCTCTACCTCCTCGCGGGCTGGTTCGTCGCGGTCGTCGCGGTCGGCGCCGTGGTGCACAACCGCCACGCCTACCTGCGCGAGGCCGAGCTCCGCGCCGTCGAGGCCGAACGGGGCCGCGAGGAGGAGGCGCTCCGCCGGACCACCGAGGAGCGCCTGCGCATCGCCCGCGAGCTGCACGACGTGCTCGGCCACAACATCTCGCTGATCAACGTGCAGGCCAGCGCCGCCCTGCACGGCAAGGACCCCGCCCGCGCGGACGAGGCCCTCACCGCCATCAAGGAGACCAGCAAGGAGACGCTCCGCGAGCTGCGCACCACTCTCGGCGTCCTCCGCCAGGTGGACGAGACCGCCCCGGTGGCCCCGCCGCCCGGGCTGGACCGGCTCGAAGAGCTGACCACCCGCGCCATCGGTCCCGAGATCCGCACCGAGATCGAGGGCGACCCGCGCCCCCTTCCGCCCGAAGCCGACCTGGCCGCGTTCCGCATCGTCCAGGAGGCCCTCACCAACGTGACCAAGCACTCCGACGCCACCGCGGTCACCGTGCGGATCCGCTACACACCCGCCGCCGTGCGCGTCCAGATCGACGACGACGGCCGTTCCAAGCCCGCCCCCACACCGGGAAACGGCATCCGCGGCATGACCGAACGCGCCGAGGCGCTCGGCGGCACCCTGGCCGCCGCCCCACGGCCCGACGGCGGCTTCCGGGTCGAGGCCAGCATCCCCGCTTGATTACATCCCGCGATGTAGGGGAGTGGCGTTCCCTGCGCCAGACGCGTACACCGATTGCCTTCTCGCGCGGGATTCGCGGTCGGCGACCGGCCGCGCACAATCTGTTCGTCCCTCCCACGAGCCAACGGAGAACGAACGATGAGAACGGTCGCAGCGGTCCTCTTGGGCCTGGTCGCGGGCCTCTTCGCCGGATTCGCCCTGGAGGTCCTGATCGGCGCCGCCGGCCACTTCCTCCTGGACAGCCCCGGCCGGCTCAAGGTGGTGGCGATCTTCCCGCCCCTCCTGGCCGTCGCCGGAGCCGTGGCGGGCCCCATCATCGACCGGAAGTCAAGATCACAAGATGTCGAACCGGGGCGGTGATCGTCGGCGATGCTGTCCGTTCTCGCATGATCGAACCGACTTCATTGTGAGGGCGTACGTTCCCCGACCTGGGAGGTCCCAGTGATCCGTGCCCTGAACAGACTGGGCGACCGAATGCTCGGAACGTTCCTGCCGTCGACCAAGGCCGCCGCCGCGTGCTGGACCGAGTGGTGCTGCCAAGGAAGGCACTGCCGGACCTGCTGTTACCACGACCATAACGGCTCGGTCAGCTGTAGCTCGTTCCAACCCTGCTGATCGCGGACTCGGCGCCCGCCGGTCCCCGGATCGGCGGGCGTCCGTTCTCCCCGTCGTGAGCACGCCACGCCCCTAAGGAGCACGTCATGTCCGTCCTCGTCGTAGCAGTCGTTCTCGTGGGCGTGCTGGGCCTGGCCAACCTGGTGCTGACCATGGCCGTGGTCCGGCGGCTGGGGGTGCACTCCCTCCGGCTCGCGGAGCTCGGCCCGCCCCAGTCGCGCATGGTCGCGCCCGGCACGCCGCTCGCCGAGTTCGAGGCGACCACCCTCGGCGGCTCGCCGGTCTCGCGCGCCTCGTTCACCGGCCAGACGGTGGTCGGGGTCTTCTCGACCGAGTGCGAGTCCTGCCATGAACGTGTCCCCGAGTTCGCCGCGTACCTGAAGGGCGCCGCCCCCGAGAAGGCGTTCGCTCTGGTGACCGGCGACGCCGAGCGGGTCGCGACGTTCGCGGAGCAGCTCGAACCGGTCGCCACGGTCGTCGTCGAATCGATGGGCGGCCCGCTGGGCAGGGCCCTGCAGATCTCGCAGTTCCCCAGCTTCTACCTGATCGACGGTGACGCCGTCATCGTCGCGGCCGACACCGATCCGGGCCGGCTCCCCGTGGTCGCTCGTCCCGAAGGAGTACGGAATCTCTAAGCCCGCGTACGCCCTCGGCGTGCTCGCGGCCATGACCTCGGGTCTGGTGCTGGCCCGGCGCCGGTTCGTGGTCGTCCGGGTGGTGGGGACGAGCATGGAACCCGCGTACCGGGCCGGCGACCGTGTCCTGGTACGGCGCCGCGACGGCGAGCGGGCCGGGCGCGGGCAGGTGGTGGCCCTGCAGACCGCGCTGCCCGGCGGGGTCTGGCGCACCACGCCGCTGCCCGAGCCGGCCGCGGCGATGTGGTTCCTCAAACGGGTCGTGGCCGTGCCGGGTGACCCGGTGCCCGGCGCCGTGGCGGAACGCGTGGGCGCGGAGCCGGGGGCCGTGGTCCCCGAAGGGCACCTCGTGGTGCTCGGCGACGGGCCGGTCAGCGAGGACTCGCGGGTCTGGGGTCACGTCCCCGTCGACCGGGTCCTCGGCGTGGTGGTCCGCAAGCTCTCTCCGGTCGCTGAGCGTGGCATCATCGCGCCATGAAGGTCTTTGTTTCGGTCGACATGGAGGGCATCTCGGGTCTGACCGATCCCGAGGAGATGCGTGCCGGGGGGCGCGGCTACGAGCGCGGGTGCGAGCTCATGACGGGCGACGCGAACGCGGCGATCCGCGCCGCGTTCGACGGTGGCGCCACCACGGTCGTGGTGACCGACTCGCACAGCTCGGGCAAGAACCTCCGCGTCGATCTGCTCGACGAGCGCTGCACGCTGATCCGCGGCCCGTACAAGCCGATGCGCATGGGCGAAGGTCTCGACGCGTCGTTCGACGCCGCCCTGTACGTCGGCTACCACGCGCGGGCCGGGACGCCCGAGGGCGTGCTCAACCACACGTGGATGGGCTCGGAGATCCGCGACCTCTATCTGAACGGCGAGCTCGCCGGCGAGATCCGGCTGATGGCCGCGTACGCGGGGTCGCTGGGCGTGCCGGTGGCCCTGGTCGCGGGCGACGACGCCGCCTGCGCCGAGGCGCGCGAGGTGCTCGGGGACGTCACGACCGTCGCGGTGAAGAAGGGCTGCGGCCGGTACGCGGCCGAGCTGATCCCGCCGGGGCGCGCCCAGCAGCTGATCTACGACGCGACGCGGGAGGCGCTGGCGGATCTCGGCCGGGTCCGGCCGTACACCGTGCCCGCGCCCTACACCCTGGGCGTCGACTGGGTCTCCACCTCGATCGCCCACTCGTGCTCGGTCGTCCCCGGGGTCAAGCTCGCCGGGCCGCGGATGACCGAGTTCACGACGGGCGACTACGAGGAGGTCGTCGGCCTGCTCGGCGTCTGGGCGACCATCGCGGGCGAGGTCGGCTGCACCGGGCTGCACTACGGCTGAGGGGCCTCGGGGGCCAGCGCGTCGTACGCGGGGGCGAGGACGTCGACCAGGTCACGGCGGCGGATCCGCACCGGTGGCGGCGCCGCCACCTGGAGGATGAAGCCGGGCGGCACCGGCGGAGCGGGCCGCCGCTCGCGCAGGCGGGCGAGGCCGGACGGGGGCGTCCAGAAGCCCGCGGCGGTCAGCGGCTCGTCCTCCTCGACCTCGAACGGATCGGGCTCCGTCGCGTTCCGGCGGCGCAGGGCGGCGAGCAGCTGGTCCTTGGTGCGCCCGTTCCACGCCAGGATCAGGAACGGATCGTCGTCGAACGCCTCGGCCAGGAGATAGAGCACGGCGGCGGCGTGCTTGCACGGATCGCCCCAGTCCGGGCAGCTGCACATCATGTGCAGGTCGTCCGCGGACTCGGGGAAGAGGCAGAGGCCGAACTCGGCGAACACCCACTCGATCTCCGGCGGCATCTCCCCGGCCAGCAACCGGGCCCGGAAAAGCGCGCGCGAGGACAGCTCCTGCTCGACGGCCCGCCAGGCCGGGTCGTCGATGGCCTCGATGCCCAGCGCCACCTCGTACGGCTCCGCGACCGAGCCCTGCACCCGCGCCGTCACCTCGTACGGCAGCACCTTCAGGTCGATGACCTGGCCCTTCCGCGCGTACGCCCGGCCCCGCCGCAAGCGGCCGGAGTCGGCGAACGACTCGACGAGGTCGATGAACCGCCGCGACCACCACTCCGCGCCGATCGACCCGCGCCGCGACCTGGCCTTGATGCCGTCCTCGACGGGGATCGGCGGGCCGTACTCGGAGAAGTCCATCAGTCGCTCACCGCCTCGGGCGACAGGCGCAGCACGTCCCGGAGCTCGGCGACCGACAGCTCGGTGAGCCAGTCTTCGCCGGTGCCCACGATCGACTCGGCGAGTGCCTTCTTGCGTTCGATCATCTCGTCGATGCGCTCCTCCATCGTGCCGACGCAGATGAACTTGCGGACCTGCACGTTCTTGGTCTGCCCGATGCGGAACGCGCGGTCGGTCGCCTGATCCTCGACGGCGGGGTTCCACCAGCGGTCGACGTGGACGACGTGGTTGGCCGCGGTCAGCGTCAGCCCCGTGCCCGCCGCCTTGAGCGACAGCAGGAAGATGGAGGGCTCCGGGTCGCCCTGGAAATGCTGGACGAGGTCGTCGCGCTGCTGTTTGGACGTCCCGCCGTGCAGCCACAGCACCGGCCGCTCCAGCCGGGACGCCAGATAGGGCTGGAGCATCGACCCGAACTCCGCGTACTGCGTGAAGACCAGCGCCTTCTCGCCCTGCTCCAGAACCTCTTCGCAGATCTCTTCGAGCCGCTCCAGCTTGCCCGAGCGTCCCTGGAGCCGCGAGCCGTCCTTGAGCAGGTGCGCCGGGTGGTTGCAGACCTGCTTGAGCTTGGCCATCGTCGCCAGCACCAGCCCGCGCCGCTGCTTGTCGTCCGCCTCGGCGATCTGGGCGAGCATGTCGTCGACCGTGGCCTGGTAGAGCGAGGCCTGCTCGGTGGTCAGGTTGCAGTAGAGCTTGATCTCCTGCTTGTCCGGCAGGTCCGAGATGATCGACTTATCCGTCTTGAGCCTGCGCAGGATGAACGGCTGGGTGGCGCGCTTGAGGGCCAGCGCCGCCTGCTCGTCCCCGTCCCTCTCGACCGGCACGGCGAAGCGTTCGCGGAAGACCGTGCGCGGCCCGAGCAGCCCGGGATTGGCGAACTCCATGATCGACCACAGCTCGGTCAGGTGGTTCTCCACCGGCGTCCCCGTCAGCGCGATCCTGCTCCGCGCCGGAATGCTCCGCACCGCCCGGGCCTGCCGGGTGCCGCTGTTCTTGAGGGCCTGCGCCTCGTCGCAGACGACCCGCCCCCACTCGATCCCGGCGAGCATCTCCGCGTCGCGCGCCGCCGTCCCGTACGTGGTCAGCACCAGATCGGCCCGCCGCACCGCCTCGACGAGCTCCTCGTCACGATGCCGCCCGGTGCCGTGATGCACGTACACCTTGAGCTTGGGCGTGAACTTGGTGGCCTCACGCTGCCAGTTGCCCACCAGCGACATCGGCAGGATCGCCAGCGTCGGCCCTGGTGCCGCACCGTTCTCACGCTCGTGCACGAGCAGCGACAGGATGGAGATCGTTTTACCCAGGCCCATGTCGTCGGCGAGCAGCGCGCCCAGGCCCAGCTCGTCCATGAACGCGAGCCACGCCAGGCCACGTTCCTGGTAGGGACGTAGTTGCGCGTCGAGGTCTTCGGGGGTGGCGAGGGGGGTCAGGCGGCGGTCGGCCTCGCCGGAGAGGAGGTCGCCGAAGGTGCCGTCGGCGTCGACCTCGACCAGGGGGAGCTGCTCTTCGCCCGCGTGGATGACGGCCTGCATCGCCTGCGCGGCCGTCATGCGGCCCTGGCGGGGATGGCGCAGGAAGTCGAGGGCGGCTTCGAGCTGCTCCTCGTCGAGCTCGACCCACTGGCCGCGCAGGCGGACGAGGGGGGTCTTGAGGCGGGCCAGCTCGGCCAGCTCGTCCTCGTCGATGTTCTCGTCGCCGATGGCGAGGTCCCAGCGGAAGTCGACCATGCCCCGGAGGTCGAAGCCCGAGGAGGTGGCCGCGCCGGAGCCCTCGCCCTCTTCGGCGCGGGTGGTCAGCTTGAGGCCGAGTTTGGCCTTGCCCGCCCACTGGGGGAGCAGGACGCCGAACCCTGCCGCGGCCAGGAGGGGGGCGGCGGTGCGCAGGAAGCGGAACGCGCCCGCCGTGTCGAGGATCAGCTCGGCGGGGACGGGTGAATCCAGGGCGGGTGCCAGGTCGGGGAAGAGGCGCAGGGCCCGGCCCAGCCCGGCGAGCAGCGTCTCGTCGGCGTCCTCGACCAGCCCGGCCTCACCGGCCCAGATCATCGAGGCGGGGACGTAGAGGCTCGGGTCGTCGGTGCCCTGGAGCGCGAACTCCACCCGCCAGGCGTCGGACGGCGGCTCCTCCGGCTCGTCGGGCCCGTCCGATTCGGGGGGCGCGAACTCCTGCTCGTACTCTTGCGCGCCGGGCTCGGCCAGGCGGAAGCAGACGCGCAGCGGGCCGGCGGGGCGGCGCGCGGCGGCGGCCCAGGCCTCCAGCTCGGAGATCAGCTCGTCGGCGTTGTCGCGCGGCTCGCGGGGAACGGTGGCGTCGGGGCCGGTGAGGGCCTCGAACCAGCGTTCGGCGAGCGGGACGCGGTCGGGAACCTTGCCCTTGCGCGGCGGCAGGAGCGGATGCGGGACCGTGCCCCGGACGGTCGTGTCGACGAGGCCGGACAGCGTCTCCCGCAGCACCTGCGCGGCGGGCCGCCCGCCGTCGGCCGCCCGGCACGCGGCGGGCATCGCGCGGGCCAGGTCGCGGAAGCGGGCGGGGTCGTCGACGACCGGGCGCCAGCGGGCCACCAGGTCGCCGTCCTCGCGGAGCAGGGCGGGCAGGACGAGGCCGCGCCCGGCGAGGTGCGCGGCCTCGTCGGCGAGCAGGCAGAGGAAGCGCAGGTCGGTGCCGGGGACGACGTCTCCGGCGTGCTCGGCCGCCTGGAGCAGTGCCATGGCGGGGAACGGCTCGAGGACGAGGGCGGGCACGCGCCACTCGCGCAGCTCCGGCTCGCCCTCGAACGGCTCGGGGCCGAGCTCGGCGGAGGGCAGCGGATGATCGCCGTGGGTCGGGAGCACCATCCGCAGTTCGACCCGGGACGCGCCGCCGACAAGGGGCTCGTAGGACGTGCCGCTGAAATCGCGGGTGGCGAACGGGTGCACGTCGGGCTGCGGCTCGTACGGGCCGGTGCGTTCGGCCCACAGGCACAGGGCTCCGCCGTGCCAGGTGGCGTGTGCGACGAGCATGGACGTGATCCCTGGGAGAGCTGCGATGACCGGCCACCGAAGTTACCAGCGAAGTCCGACGATCCGGTCCGCGTTAGGCTCGGGTCGGTCTGGCCGGTGAGGAAAGCAGGAGGTCGTGGTGGGCGAGTTCGTACGGGTCGAGGTCGAGGACGGGATCGGGACGATCCGGCTGGACCGGCCGAAGATGAACGCCCTCAACGCGCAGGTGCAGCGGGAGCTGATCGAGGCGGCCCGGCAGGTCACCGAGGACGCGACGGTGGCCGCGGTGATCCTTTACGGCGGCGAGCGGGTCTTCGCGGCGGGCGCGGACATCAAGGAGATGGCCGAGCTGTCGTACGCGGGCATGTCGGGCGGCCCGTCGCGGCTGCTGCAGGAGTTCACCAGGGAGCTGGCGGCCATCCCCAAGCCGGTCATCGCCGCGATCACCGGGTACGCGCTGGGCGGCGGCCTGGAGGTCGCGCTGACCGCCGACTTCCGGGTGGCGGGCGAGGGCGCCAGGCTCGGCCAGCCCGAGATCCAGCTCGGCATCATCCCCGGCGCGGGCGGCACGCAGCGGCTCACCCGGCTGGTCGGCCCGGCGAAGGCCAAGGACCTGATCTTCTCTGGCCGGCATGTGCAGGCGGCCGAGGCCCTGACGATCGGCCTGGTCGACCGGGTCGTGCCCGACGAGGACGTCTACGCGGCGGCGAGGACGTGGGCGGCCACATTTGTCGGCGGCCCGGCGCTGGCCCTGCGCGCCGCCAAGCAGGCCATCGACACCGGGCTTGAGGTGGATCTGCAGACGGGGCTGGAGATCGAGCGCGTGCAGTTCTCGGCCCTGTGGGCGACCGACGACCAGCGCGACGGCATGAAGAGCTTCATCGAGGAAGGGCCCGGCAAGGCCAAGTTCACCGGCCGCTGAGCGGCTGGGCTTCGCGTTCCTGAGCCTTCTGGGTCTCCTGGGCTTCTTGAGCTTCCAGGACCTCGTCGGCATAGCGGACCGTCCAGCGCCCCAGGGCGTTGAGCGGCTCCAGCAGCCCCCGGCCCGGCCCCGTCAGCTCGTACTCGACCCGGGGCGGGGCCTCGGCGTAGCGGTGCCGTACGACCAGGCCGTTGGACTCCAGCTTGCGCAGCGTCTCGGTGAGGACCTTCTGGCTGATCCCGCCGATCTCGTCGCGCAGCTCGCCGGGGCGGCGCGGGCCCTTGCCCAGCGCCCACAGCACCACGCCCGTCCACGCCCCGGAGAGCAGGTCGAGCCCGAGCCGCGTCTGGCAGTCGGCGATGTAGTGGTCTTCCGTGCTCCGCATGGCCTCGGCCACAAGCATGCCCTTTCCGATGCGCACCTGGCGGTGCCTAACAGAACGCCTAGCGTCCCGATCGAAACGGTAATCGACCGGGAGGCTGAGATGCGGATCGGGATTCTGGGCGCGGGCGGCATGGCGGACGCGCTCGGCGGCCAGTGGGCGCGGGCGGGGCACGAGGTCATGATCGGTGCGCGCGCACCGGAGAAGGCAGCCGCGCTGGCGGAGAAGATCGGCGCGCGGAGCGGGTCGTTGCGGGAGGCCGCCGCATTCGGCGAGGTGGCGCTGCTGGCCGTCAGGTACGCGGCGGCCGAGGACGTGGTGCGGGCGGCCGGCGGCGCGCTGGACGGGCGGGTGCTGATCGACTGCACCAACACGTGGGGCGACTCGACGTTCGCGCTGCTGACGGGCGACGGGCCGTCCGGCGCCCAGCGCATCGCCGCGGCGGCTCCGGGCGCGCGGGTGGTCAAGGCGTTCAACCTCTGCCATGAGAGCGTGTGGCGGCGGACGCCGCCGGTGTTCGACGGCCGCCCGCTCGGCGTGCCCGTGTGCGGCGACGACGATGACGCGCTCAACGTGGTCGAACGGCTCGTCCGGGATCTGGGCTGCGAACCCCTGCTCGGCGGCGGCCTCGACCGGGCCGGCCAGCTGGAGGCCACCGCCGCCTTCGTCGTGGGGCTCTACGCCGTGGGGGCCGACCCCGCCGTCATGCTCCCGCCGCTGGAGCACGCGGGCGGCGAGCCGGTCCCCCCGAACGGCTGAGCCCCGTCCGTCCGGACGCGCCTGACCTGAACCCAGGTCAGGCGTGCCGGGGGTTGCCGGTGGGGCGGGTGGGCTTGGCCGCGGCAGGGGACAGCTCTCGTTCGATCTCTTCCAGCGAACGGTTGCGGGTCTCGGGGACCTTGGCGATGAAGAACACGATCCCCGCGACGGAGAGGCCCGCGTACAGCCAGAAGGTCGAGGCCCGGCCGATGGCGTCGACGAGTTGCAGGAAGTAGTAGGACACCAGGAAGTTGGCCCCCCAGTTGAAGAGGCTGCACACGGCCATCGCGCGGCCGCGGACGGCGAGCGGGAAGATCTCCGAGATCATCAGCCAGAACACCGGGCCCAGCCCGACGGCGAACGAGGCGATGTAGATCAGCAGGGCCGCGAGCGCCACCCAGGGAGCGCTGTCCTGCCAGCCGAGGCCGAAGAAGGCGGCGAGCAGGACGAGCGCGACGGTGAGCCCGGCGGTGCCGATGATCAGCAGGGTGCGGCGGCCGACCCGGTCGAGCAGCAGGACCGCGACCACCGTGAACACCACGTTGGTGATCCCGACGGTGAGGGCCTGCGCGATGGCGTCGGACGCCTCCAGGCCGGTGTAGGTCAGGATCGTCGGTGAGAAGTAGATGACCGTGTTGACGCCGACGATCTGCTGGATGACGGCGAGGCCGATGCCGACCACCAGCATCGGCCTCAGGGACGGCCGCAGCAGGTCGCGGAAACTCGTCCGGTGCTCCTGCGCGACCACGCTCTCGATCTCGTCGAGCTCCGCGTCGACGTCCTCGCCCTGGCGGGTGCGGGCCAGCACGCGGCGCGCCTCGGCACGCCGGCCGCGTTGCATGAGCCAGCGCGGGCTGTAGGGCACGACCAGCATGCTGAGCACCAGGATGACGCCGGGCGTCGCGCCGAGTCCGAGCATCCAGCGCCAGCCGCCGGCCACGTCGCGCAGCGCGAAGTTGACCAGGTACGCGACGAGGATGCCGATGGTGATCATCAGCTGGTTGTACGAGACGGTCCCGCCACGGATCTTGGGCGGCGTGTGCTCGGCGATGTAGAGCGGCACCACGGCGGACGCGGCGCCGACCGCGAGGCCCAGCACGACGCGGGCGGCGACGAGCTGGCCCGAGGTCTGGGCGAGCGCGGCGGCGAGGGCGCCCGCGACGTAGACGACTCCCGAGATCAGCAACGTCCAGCGGCGGCTGATCAGGTCGGCGAGCCGGCCGCCGGCCAGCGCGCCGGCGACGGCGCCCGCGAGCAGCCCGGCGACGATCCACGACTGGGCGAGGGAGCCCGCGTGCAGGTCCTCTTTGATGTAGAGGAGCGCTCCGGAGATGACGCCGGTGTCGTATCCGAACAGGAGCCCGCCGAGGGCCGCGAGCATGGAGATCTTGAGGACGAAGGGGTTGCGGGACGCTTCCCGTACGTAGCCTGGCACTGTCTCCTCCTTGAGATAAGTGCCGGGCTACCCGTGACTTATCGGGTCAAACGGCGCCCCGTGTCGCTACGATCTCGCGCCATGCGACAGGCCTACCGAACGGCGCTGGTCACCGGCGCGTCCAGCGGCATCGGCGAGAGTTTCGCGCGGCTGCTCGCCGGCCGCGGCACCGACCTCGTGATCGTGGCGCGCCGGGCGGAGCTGCTGGACGGGCTGGCCCGCGACCTGGTCGAGCGGTACCGGGTGGGCGTCGAGGTGCTGGCCGCCGACCTCACCGACCCGGCGGAGCGCGGCGAGGTCGAGGAGCGGCTGCGGGCCGATCCGGTGGAGCTGCTGATCAACAACGCCGGGTTCGGGGCGTTCGGCCCGTTCGCCGAGCTCTCCTTGGACGACCAGCTGGGCGAGGTCGAGCTGAACGTGGTGGCGCTGATGCGGCTCACGCACGCGGCGTTGCCCGGGATGATCCGGCGGCGCCGGGGCGGGGTGCTGAACGTCGCGTCGATGGCGGGGTTCGCGCCGTCCCCGGGCAGCGCGGTCTATGGCGCGACCAAGGCGTACGTGGCCTCGTTCTCCGAAAGCCTGCACGCCGAAGTGGCGGGCAAGGGAGTGCACGTGACGGCGCTTTGCCCTGGATTCACGCGGACGACCGAAGAGGACGAGGCCAATCTGCTCTGGCTGCGGCGCGAAGACGTGGCTCGGGCCGGGCTGGACGCGGTTTCGGCAGGCAGGGCAATGTGCGTCCCAGGCCTTCAGTACAAAGCGGCGCTGCCCGCGTTGAAGCTCGTGCCGAGGCCGTTGCTGCGGGCCGCGGCCAATCGCATATGGCGACAGGCCGCTGACACCCAGTGAGAAGAGTGGTTTCTCACACGCCGTCCAGCACGTTTTCTGTAGCTGGGTGACAAGCGGTATCTCCGCATACCTACAACAATTCACCTGGGTTGGTTGTGACGTGGGTGACTTGACGCCGGTCACCGCCGAACGCGAACATCGAACCTACGGTTTCGTAAGTTGTGCGCCCCTGCTGGGCTCCACCGTGCCACTGACACGGAGCGTCGCACGGCACATCCACCACGTCGTCCAGCGAAGGAAGCAGGCATGCCCGTATCACCCGAGGAGAAGTTCCAGACCGGCCTGATGCTCGAACTCGAGGGTCTGGTCGAGAAGGAGGTCGACCGTCACCTGTCCATGGCCAAGGAGTGGTTCCCGCACCAGTACGTGCCGTGGGGCCAGGGCTCGGACTTCGACGGGCCTCTCGGCGGTACGGGGTGGACGCCTGAAGACTCGCACCTCAGCACCGAGGCCCGTGAGTCGCTGATCGTCAACCTGCTGACCGAGGACAACCTCCCCGGCTACCACCGCGCGATCGCCGACGTGTTCGGCCGCGAGGGCGCCTGGGGCTACTGGGTCAACCGCTGGACCGCCGAGGAGAACCGGCACGGCATCGTCATCCGCGACTACCTCACGGTGACGCGCGCGGTCGACCCGATCGCGCTGGAGCGGGCCCGGATGAAGCACATGGAGGAGGGGTACGAGGCGACGCACGGCGACGCGTTCCTGCACGGTGTGGCGTACGTCTCGTTCCAGGAGCTGGCCACCCGCGTCGCGCACCGCAACACCGGCAAGGCCTCCGGCGACCCCATCTGCGAGCAGATGCTCACCCGGGTGGCGGCCGACGAGAACCTCCACATGATCTTCTACCGCAACCTGCTCGGCGGGGCCCTGGAGATCGCGCCGAACGAGACGATGAAGGCGATCACCGAGGTCGTCAAGGCGTTCCAGATGCCCGGCACCGGCATCGACGGCTTCCTCCGCAAGTCCGTGATCATCGCGAACGCGGGCATCTACGACCTGCGGCTCCACCACGACGACGTGCTCCGGCCGGTGCTGCGCAAGCTGGGGATCTTCGAGCTGGAGGGGCTGAGCGACGAGGGCGCGAAGGCCCGCGACGAGCTCGGCGAGTTCCTGGACGAGCTGGACGTCGCGGCGACCAAGTTCGAGACCCGCCGCGAGGAGCGCCGCGCCCGCCAGGCGGCCAAGGCGGCGGCCAAGGGCTGACGGCCGGGCCCGGCCCGGCCGGCCCGTTCGTAAAGATCCATAACGGGCTGGTCTCGTTCGGAACGAGTGCCCGCTTCTTGGCGTCATAGGGTGTATGGGGACGCATCGGCGGCTGGGCGCGTATCGGTTGCTGGACGAGATCGGCCGGGGGAGCACGGCCGTCGTCCATCGGGGCATCGACGCGGCCGGGCGCGAAGTGGCGATCAAAGAGCTGACCGACGACGTCGCCGGCGAGCCGGAGGCACGCCGCCGGCTCGCCCGCGAGGTCGCGGCGCAGAGCAGGGTCGACAGCCCGTACGTGGCGCGCCTGCTCGACGCGGGCGTCGCGGACGACCGGCCCTACGTCGTGGTGCAGTACGTGCCGGGCCTCCCGCTGGCGGATCTCGTCGAGGCGTACGGCCCGCTGCGCGGCGAGCGGCTGCTGCGGTTCGCGCGCACGCTGGCGCTCGGGCTGGCGGCGGTGCACGACGCGGGCGTCCTGCACCGCGACGTCTCGCCGGGCAACGTCATCGTGATGGGCGACCGGCCGACCCTGATCGACTTCGGGATCGCCCAGCAGCCGGGGGCCGACCAGATCACCCGGCAGGGGATGGTCATCGGCACGCCCGCCTACCTGGCGCCGGAACTGATCGAGGGTGAGCGCGCCTCGGCGGCCTCCGACGTCTTCTCGTGGGCGTCGACGGTGGCGTACGCGGCGACCGGGCGCCACCCGTTCGGCCGCGGCACGCTGCACGGCGTCTGCTTCCGCATCCTGCGCGGCAAGGCCGACCTCGACGGCGCGCCCGAGCCGGTCGCCTCGCTGCTGCGGCTCGCGCTGCGGCGCGATCCGGCCGGGCGCCCGACCGCCCGCTGGTTCGCGGGGAGCCTCGCCCAGTGGAACACCGGCACCGTCGAACGCGGCCCGGTGCGCGGCGTCGCGCACGGGCGGGGACACGACCCGGCGCGCGGATTCGCGGAGAGAGATCGGCAGGTCACGGTGCGGTACGACGGGGCGGCGGTGTGATGCCCGTTAGATCCTCTTGGTGCCATGGGCGGCGGTAGGGTTTCGGAAACGATGGAGGGGGTTGTCACGTCCGGGGACAAGATCGGCCACTATCGCGTCAGCCGGACCCTGGGGGAAGGCGGCATGGGCGTCGTGCACCTCGGGGTCGATCCCGAGGGACGCAACGTGGCCATCAAGGTACTGCGCCCCCAGGTCGCCGGTGACGCCACGGCCCGGCGGCGGCTGGCCCGCGAGGTCGACTCGATGCGGCGGGTGCACAGCCCGCACGTCGCTGAGATCCTCGACGCCGACGTCACGGCCGACCGGCCCTACATCGTGACCCAGTACGTGCCGGGCCGCACCCTCGAAGAGATCGTCGAGGAGCACGGCCCGATCTTCGGCCAGTCCCTCCAGCGGCTGGCCACCGGCCTGGCCGCGGCCCTGTCGGCGATCCACGGCGCCGGCATCGTGCACCGCGACCTCAAGCCCGGCAACGTCATGCTGGTCGACAGCGAGCCGGTCGTGATCGACTTCGGCATCGCGCAGGCCGCCGACGCGACCCGGCTGACCGCCACCGGCATGGTCATCGGCACCCCCGGCTATCTCGCGCCGGAGATCATCGAGGGTGAGGACGCCGGGCCCGCCTCCGACGTGCACGCCTGGGCGGGCACCCTCGCCTACGCCGCGACCGGCCGCCCGCCGTTCGGCTCCGGCACGTTCGAGTCGATCTTCTACAAGATCATGCAGAACACGCCGGACCTGGACGGCATGCCCGAGGCGCTCTACCCGGTCGTCCGGTCAGCGATGGCCCGGCACCCGGCCGAGCGCCCGACAGCGGTCAACCTGGTCCAGCTGACCCGCCGCATCCACCTCGAAGCGACGATCACCGACCAGACCCGGGTCGACGACCACTACACGCGCCCGGACCAGACCTCCCAGCCGATGGAGCAGCCGTCCGACCACGCGCGGCAGTTCTCCATGCCCGCCACGGGCCCCGCGCCCACTTCTTCCCCGGCGCCGGAGCCGGCCACGCCGCCACCGGCGCCCGCCCCCATGCCCGCGCCGGTCTCGGCCCAGCAGCCCAAGGACTTCGTCGGCCAGCTGCCCCCGGCCGCGCCGCCGCCCGTACCGCCGCCGGCCCCGAGCCCGTTCGAGCAGCCGAACGCGTACAGCGGCTACGCCCAGCGCCCGCCGACCCGGCCGCGCCGCGGCGGCCTCCCGCCGCGCCAGGATCAGCCGCCGCGCCAGGAGGCGCCACCGCCCGCCCCGGCCCCGGCCCCGGCCCCGTACAACGGCGGCACGCAGCCGCGGCCGGCCGAGCGCCCGCCCGAACGGCCCGCCGCGCGGCCCCCCGAGCAGCGGCCCGGCCCCGCCGCCGAGCAGCGCAAGCCGTACGGCTGGTACCGGCTGCTCAGCCTCCTCGTCCTGGCCGCCCTCCTGGGCTTCGCCAACATCGCGCCGCTCCTCGCCGTCGCGGTCACCACCGTCGGCGTCCTCGTCCTGCGCGCGGGCGACAAGGCCGCCAAGGGCATGGAGGGCAAGCGCACCCGGCGCGGCCCCCGGTCCGGCGACGCGCTCGCCGCCACGTTCAAGTCGCCGCTGCACCTGCCGGGCGCGCTGATGATGACCGCCCTCCTGGCGGGCCTGGCCGCCCTCGCGGCGCTGATCGTCCTCGGCGTCCTGATGTTCGCCAACGACACCATGACGGCCTCCCGCGCGATCTCCTTCTCGGCCATGCTCTACATCGGCCTGCTCTGCCTCGCGCCCGGCAGCGGCGCGCCGCGGCGTCAGATGGCCCGCCTCTGGGGCGCCCTCCTGCCGCGGACGGAGGCCGCCGTCGGCGGCGCTCTGGTGCTCGGCCTCTTCGCGGCGATGCTGGTGATCCTGTCGAAGCAGCAGCCGCCCGACACCACGCCCCTGGACGGGACGAGCAAGAAGCTCGAAGACCTCCGCGGCGATGTCCGTGATCTCCTCGACGGGCTGCCCTTCGTCTGACGCCGATAGGGTGGCGAGCCGATGAACGACGAACACATCGGCCCCTACCGCCTCCTGTCGCGCCTGGGCACCGGCGACGTCCACCGCGCCGCCGGCCCCACCGGCCGCGACGTGGCGATCCGCCTCCTCCCGGGCGGCTCCCGCGACCGCCTCCGGGCCGACCTCGACCGCATGCGCGCCGTTCGGAGCCCGTACGTGGTGGACGTCCTCGACGGCGACCCCGAGGCCCCTCGGCCCTACGTCGTCTCGCGTTTCGTTCCGGGCCATCCGCTGGACCGCCACGTCGCCGCGCACGGCCCCCTCACCGGCCAGGCCCTCGACCGCCTGGCCCTGGACCTGGCCAAGGCCCTGGCCGCGATCCACGAGTCGGGCCTGGCCCATCGAGCCCTCCGTCCCCAGGACGTCCTGATCGTGGACGGCTCCCCGGTCATCGTCGACTTCGCCCTGGCCCCGCCCGCCGACCCGGCCGCCGACGTCCGGTCCTGGGCCGCCCTGGTCACCCACGCCGCCGGCGGCACCATCCCGTCCCGGCTCCAACCCCTCCTGGAGGCGGCCACCACGTCCGACGAGGAGACCCGCCCCACGGCCCAAGCCCTGGTAGAAGCACTGACCCGCCTGGCGCAGCCCCCCGCCACTCCTCGCAGCAACGCCGGAGCCCTCGCAATGGAGAGCGCCACCGCCTCTGGCAGCGCAAGCGCGCCCAGCGCCGTGCTCACGCCTGGTGACGTTTCCGCGTCTGCCGGTGCTCTCACGCCGGGTGGTGCGACCGTGCCGGGTGGTGTCGGTGCGGGGGTCGTTCAGGCTTGGGCTCGGTTGCTGGCGGCCTTGGCAGTGGTCGCGGTGGCGGCGGTCACGGTGATGATGCCGGTGGTCGGGGCCGTGGGGTCGGTCGTCGCGGTCGTGGTGCTGCGCGGGGTCGCCGGGCGGGGATGGGGCATGGCGGTGGGCAGGACGGCCGTCACCCTGGCCTGCGCGGGGGTGGTCGCGCTGATGGTGACGTTGGGGCTGGCGTCCCTGTCGGCGGTGGGGGTCGAGGCCGATCCGCTGGGGGCCTGTGCTCTCGGCGTGGGAGCCGGGGTCGCGGTCCTGTGGACGGCGCCGGGGGTCTCCGGGCCGCGGCAGGGGCTGGAACGGCTGGCGGCCGGGGTCGCCGGGACGCCCCGGGCCATCGGGATCGGCGGCGTGCTCCTGGGGATCGTGGCGTTCCTCTCGGTGGTGGGGGCCATCTCGCTGACGCCGAGCTTCGCGCCGATGTACGGGTTGCAGAGCTCGCTGGAGAGCGCGGTGAGCCAGGTGCAGACCCGGCTGCAGTGATGTGTGTCACGGTGGATGTACACCGTGGGTCCCGGCGTCCGGCATGCTCGGCGTGCGGAATGTCTCAGGAGCTGGGATTTGCCACCAGGTTACCGCCCGGTAATATAGGTGGCGTACGGCCGAATCGGGGACCCGGAGCCGAAGCACGTTCGGGTGTTTGGCAGGCTGTGCGCATCAGCCCGCGTCGACCCGCCCTGGGCGGCGCCCCTCTGTCCGCTGCCCCAGCGGCCAACTGATAGCAGGGAGGTCGGCCACCGGCCATGAACATCGTCGTCCTGGTGAAGCAGGTTCCCGATACGGAGAGCCCGCGCAAGCTGAAGTCCGATGACAGCACGCTCGACCGCGCCGCCGCGGACGGTGTGATCAACGAACTTGATGAGTACGCCATCGAAGAGGCGCTGCGCATCAAGGAGGCCCACGGCGGCGAGGTCACCGTTCTCACCATGGGCCCCGACAAGGCGACGGACTCGATCCGCAAGTCGCTGGCCATGGGTGCCGACAAGGCCGTGCACCTGATCGACGACGCGCTGGCGGGCTCCGACGCGCTGCAGACCTCGTACGCCATCCAGCAGGCGCTGGGGCGGACCGGGTTCGACCTGGTCGTGCTCGGCTCGGAGTCGACCGACGCGCGGACCGGCGTCCTCGCCGCGATGCTCGCCGAGCGGCTCGGCGTGGCGCAACTGTCGCTGGCCAACAAGGTCGAGATCGACGGCACCGCCATCACGATCCAGCGGCAGACCGACTACGGCTTCGACAAGGTCGAGGCGAGCCTGCCCGCGGTCGTCAGCGTGGTGGAGAAGATCAACGAGCCGCGCTACCCCTCGTTCAAGGGGATCATGGCGGCCAAGAAGAAGCCGGTCGACACGATCGGCATCGCCGACGCCGGCATCGACGCCGCGCAGGTGGGGCTCGCGAACGCCGCCACCGAGGTCGTCGACTTCGCCGAGGCCCCGCCCCGGGCCCAGGGCCAGATCGTCACCGACGAGGGCGACGGCGGCGCGAAGATCGCCGAGTTCCTCGCGTCGAAGAAGTTCGTCTGAGCGAGGAAGGGGATTAGGAAACAATGGCTGAGATTCTCGTCCTCGTCGACCACGTCGACGGCGAAGTGAAGAAGGTCGCGCTCGAGCTGCTCACGGCCGCGCGCCGGCTGGGCGAGCCCGCCGCGGTATGGGTCGGCCCGGGCGCCGAGGGCGCCAAGGACAAGCTGGCCGAGTACGGCGCCGCCAAGATCTACGTGGCCGCCGACGAGGAGCTGACCTCGTACGTGGTGGCCCCGAAGGCCGCCCTGCTGGCCCAGCTGGTGGCCGACAAGTCCCCGGCCGCGGTGCTCGTCTCCGCGACGGCCGAGGGCAAGGAGGTGGCCGGCCGCCTCGCGGTGAAGACCGGCTCCGGCGTGCTGACCGACGTGGTGGACCTCGCCGAGGGCGTCGTCGCCGAGCACTCGATCTTCGGTGGCGGCATCGTCACGCACGCCAGGGTCAAGACCGGCACGCCGATCGTGGCGGTCCGTCCCAACTCCATCGCGCCCGAGGCCGCCCCGGCCGCCGGTGCGGAGGAGGCCGTGTCGGTGACCCTGTCGGACGCCGACAAGGGTGCCCGGATCACCGAGAAGGTCGTCCAGGAGAAGGGCGAGCGCCCGGACCTCACCGAGGCCGCGATCGTCGTCTCCGGCGGCCGCGGTGTCGGCGGCGCGGAGAACTTCAAGATCATCGAAGGGCTGGCCGACTCCCTCGGGGCGGCGGTGGGCGCCTCCCGCGCCGCGACCGACGCCGGCTGGTACCCGCACTCCTTCCAGGTCGGCCAGACCGGCAAGACGGTGTCGCCGCAGCTCTACATCGCGGTGGGCATCTCCGGCGCCATCCAGCACCGGGCCGGCATGCAGACCTCGAAGACGATCATCGCGATCAACAAGGACGCCGAGGCCCCGATCTTCGAGCTCGTGGACTACGGCGTCGTGGGCGACCTCTTCCAGGTCGCGCCGCAGCTCACCGAGGAGATCAACAAGCGCAGGTAGCGCCCGGGATCGTCTCCGCGAAGACGCCTCGCCGCCCGCATCCGCGGCGGCGGGGCGTCTTAGCTTTGGGCCATCGGCGGTCGAGCGATCGCACCGGCGTGCTCGCAGGCTCCGCCGGCCTCATGGTCGTGTACGGCGGCGGGCGTTTGGTGGGGCGTCAGGAGCGGGTGGGGGACGGGGCGGGGGACGAGGGCTTGTACGGGATCGCGGCGAGGATCTCGGGCTTGAGGAACGTGGTGAGCCGGTCGTAGGGGATCTTGACCGAGTTCTGGCCGCAGGCCTCCTCGCGGGCCGCGCTGGTGATGGGGGCGTCCACGATCACTTCGAGCTCCTTCGGCCACAGCGCGAAGAGGATCGCGTCGTTCCTGAGGTCGCGGGCGGCGTAGCGCATCTGCGGCAGGCAGGTCGGGCCCGCTCCGGCGGCCTTCTGCACCAGGTCCGAGAAGCCGGAGACGCCCGCGCCGGTGAGGCCCGCCGGCGAGACCATCTCGGCCGCGTTCCTGAACGCGACGCCGGTCTTGAGATCCACGGTGACGGTGCGGGCCCGGTTCCAGCTGGCGTGCGTGATCTCCTTGGAGCGCAGCTCGACGTCGTAGCGGACCGAGACGTAGCGGGGGCCGGCCAGCCGGACGCCCGCCTTGACGGACGCGGCCGACGCGGTGGCCTTGAACGTGGTCATGGCCTTGCGGTACTCGGCCTCGCGGCTGCTCACCGGTGCCAGCAGCGCGTCGTTGATCCGCTTGACCAGCGCCGCGTTCGAGCCGCCCTTGACCTGGACGATCTGGCCGCTGCCCTGGAGCGGCGGGTCGCCGAGGGACGTCTGGTGGGCGGCGAGCGCGAAGCTCAGCGGCGGGGCCGGGGCGGGACGCGGCTTGTCGTCCCCGGTGGCCACGTAGTATCCGGCTCCGCCCGCCACGCCGGTGACGACGAGCGCTCCCGCGATGGCCGTCGCCCCCTTGGCCCCGATGACGCCGAGGACGCCCTGGCCTCCGGTGGCGGCGGCCGTTCCGCCGGTCGCCCCGGCCCCGGCTCCCGCGCCGGCGGCGCCGCTCGCCCCGGCGGCTCCGGCGGCGGCCGATCCGGCCGGGGCCATGCCGAGGGCGGCGAGCGGGAAGATCATGGCGAGCGCGGCGGCGGCTCCGGCGAGGGCGCGCACGCCGCGTCCCTCCCAGTCCGGCCCGTACGCGGCGGACGCGGCGCTCTCCAACTCGGACACGAACGCGGCGGCGCCCGCGGGCCGTCCCCAGGGATCCTTGGCCAGTCCGCGGGCGACCAGTTCCCGGAGCGGCTCCGGTACCCGCCCGACCGGGATCTCCCCGGTGAGGTGCAGGTTCATCAGCGCGTGCTGGTCGCCGGCGGTGAACGGCCGGTCGCCTGTCACGCATTCGAAGAAGACGCACGTCGCCGCGTAGACGTCCGTGGCGGGGGAGGAGGGCTCGGCGCGCCACTGTTCGGGCGCCATGTAGACAGGGGTGCCTGACCGATCGGCCTCGCCCGCGTCCACGGCGATGCCGAAGTCGATGAGCTTGCTCAGCCCGTCCCCGCGCACGATCACGTTCGCGGGCTTGTAGTCCCTGTGCACGACGCCCATCTCGTGCGCGGCCGCCAAGCCCAGCAGCGATCCCTTGAGGACCGTCAGCGACGCCTCGGGCGTCAGTGCCCCCTGCCGGGCGAGGACCTCCTTGAGCGACGCGCCGTCCACGGCCTCCATGACGATGGCGGCGCCTTCGGGGGCCTCGACGAGCCCCCACATCTGGGCGATGTACGGGTTCCGTACGCGGCGCAGCAGGCCGGCCTCGCCGCGGAACCGCTCCCGGAAGCGGGCGTCCTCGCACAGCCGCTCCGACAGGTATTTGATCGCGGCGGGCGCGCCGGTCGCGTCGTGCCGGGCGAGCACGACGCGACCCTGCGCGCCTTCACCGAGAACCCGCACTTCGCTGTAGCCCGGAACCTGCCACACGCCCATCCGCCACACCCCTCGCTACAAAGCCCCAAAGGGCGTTATACCGGATGGACGGTATTTCGGTCAGGCCGCGACGGGCTCCCGGTCACCGCCCACTCGGGCGGCGGCGGTCTCACCGGCGGCGTCGAGCGCGTCGGCGGCGTGCTCCGCGGGGCCACCGGCGACGGCGAGGTCACCCCGTCCGAGCGGCGCGAAGTGCGCTCCGACGGCGATCATCAGGGCGAGCACGACCACGATGCCGACGCCCAGCCGGAGCGAGGTGGCGTCCGACAGGAAGCCGACCACGACCGGGCCGAGCAGCAGGCCGCCGTACCCCATGGCGCCGACCTGGGCGACCGCGGCGGCGGGCTGCCCGGGGGCGGCGGTGCCGGCCAGCGAGATCGTGGTCGGGACGACCGTGCAGACCACCAGGCCGGTGAGGAAGAACCCGGCGATGGCGACCGGCGCCGACGGGGCCAGGACCACGACGGTCATGCCGAGCGCGGTGCCGATCCCGGAGGCCGTCAGCAGGCGGCGGGTGCCGAGCCGGGTCCGCAGCCGGTCGCCGCCCAGCCGTCCGATCAGCATGGCGAACTCGAACATCGGGTAGCCGAGCGCGGCCACCGCCTGGGTGGCGCCGAGCTCGTCGTGCAGCAGCAGGCCGCTCCAGTCGGCGATCGAGCCCTCGGCCATGAATGCGATGAACGCGAGCACGCCGATCAGGTAGACCGCGATGGGCATCCGGGCGCGCCGGGCGCCGTCGGCGGGGACGGCCGCGGGCGGGTCGGCCAGGTAGGTGCGGCCCAGCGCGAGGCCGAGCGGGAGCGCGACGATCGCGGCGACAAGGACGGTCGCCGTGAAGCCGAGCCCCGCGGCGGCGGTGGCGACGCCGAAGAGACCGCCGCTCATCGCGCCGACGCACCAGCCGGCGTGCATGCCGCTCATGATCGGGCGGCGGTGGGCCTGCTCGACGACGGTGCCCTGCGCGTTCATCGCGATGTCGGTGATCCCGAACGTCATGCCGAACAGCGCCACGGCCACCAGCAGCGTCCCGTAGGTGGGCGCGAGCGCGAGGAAGACGTACGACGCGGCGGTCAGGGGGAGGGCGACCCGCAGCACGGACCGGCTGCCGGCCCGCGCGATGACGGTGCGCAGACCCTGCATGGCCACGATCGCGCCGACCCCCCAGATGAGGACGACTATGCCGATCTCGCTCTCGCTGGTGCCGAACTTGGCTGCCAGGGCGGGCATACGGGCCACCCACACACCGCAGAGCAGTCCTGCCAGTGCGAAGGTCAGGAACGTTCCAAGGCGAGCGCGGAACAGCATGGTTCACCTCTTTCATCTATTGGCGGGGCGCGTGCGCGCACCGCGCGGCCCCGGACAGGGGAGGAAGCCGTGCACAGGGGGACCGCGAAAGCGGCCGTGCGCGCACGGCGGGGTCGATCAGGTGGTCACGAAGGTCGGTCGAGCGGCCATGAACGGACGGGGCGGCGGGCCCTTACCGGCGTCAGCGCCCGGGCTCCGGGCCCGGCGGGCGGCCGGGTCAGCGTTCGAGCAGGGCCAGCAGCCGCTCTCTCAGCGCCGCGAGCTCGGCTTCGCCGTAGAGCTCGGGACAATGGCTCATCACTTCCCAGAGGCCCTCGGCCGCCAGCCGGACGATCCTGCCGGCGGCGGGATCACGATCCTCGGCGGGATCGCGGCCGTGCCAGCGCGCCATCGCCTCGTTGAGCGGCTCGGCCAGCTCCGGGTCGGTGGCGGCGGCCGTGATGGCCGACCATCGCCGGTAGGTGCGGGCGCCGTCGGTGAACACCTTGAACGTCGCCTCGACGTAGGCCCGGCTGTACGAGCCCGGCGTGCCGTCGTCGAGCTCGGCGATCAGGCCGTCGAACTCGTCGATGACCCGCGTCACCAGCGCCTTGACCAGGGCTTCCTTGGAGGAGAAGTGGTAGAGCAGCCCGCCCTTGCTCACGCCCGCGCGGTCCGCGACCGCGGTGAGCGTGAGGGCCTGTGTGCCGTGCTCGCTGAGCACGGCCTCGGCGGCGTCGAGGAGGGCTTCTTTCTTCATGACCCCTCCACTGTACCGACCGGACGGTACAGTTAACAACCGACCGAAATGTGACTCTCGGCACCAGCGGGCGGGAAGCCGTGGCACCGGCTGAGGGGAATCGGCGGGGCGCGGCTAATGTTGAGCGCGTGGTGACCTACCTCGACCATGCGGCGACGACACCCATGCGCCCCGAGGCCATCGCCGCGATGACGGCGGAGCTGGGCGAGTTGGGCAACCCGTCCTCACTGCACGCCGTGGGCCGCCGCGCCCGCCGGGTGGTGGAGGAGTCCCGCGAGATCATCGGCGCGGCCTTCGACGCCCGGCCGAGCGAGGTGATCTTCACCTCCGGCGGCACCGAGGCCGACAACCTCGCGGTCAAGGGCATCTACTGGGCCCGCCGGTCGGCCGATCCGTCCCGTACCCGCGTGCTGGCCGCGTCCATCGAGCACCACGCCGTGCTCGACGCCGTCCAGTGGCTGGCCGATCACGAGGGCGCCAAGGTCGAGTGGCTGCCGTGCGACGAGCTCGGCCGGGTCCGGCCGGAGACGCTGCGCGAGGCGATCGGCGCCGATCCGGGCGACGTGGCGCTCGTGACGGTCATGTGGGCCAACAACGAGGTCGGCACCGTGCAGCCCGTCACCGAGCTGGCGGCGATCGCCCGCGAGCACGACATCCCGTTCCACACCGACGCGGTCCAGGCCGCCGCCCAGCTGCCGGTCGGCTTCGCGGGCAGCGGCGCGCAGGCGCTCGCCCTGAGCGGCCACAAGCTCGGCGGCCCGCTCAGCGTCGGCGCCCTGCTGCTGGCCAAGGGCGTCGACCCGGTGCCGGTCCTGCACGGCGGGGGCCAGGAGCGCGACGTGCGGTCCGGAACGCTCGACACCCCCGCCATCGCCGGGCTCGCGGCCGCGGTCCAGGTCACGGCCGCCCGCCGGGACGAGCAGGCCCGGCACCTGACGGCGCTGCGCGACCGCCTGATCGAGGCGGTCCGCGCGGCGGTGCCCGACGCGATCCTGAACGGCGATCCCGCCGACCGGCTGCCCGGCAACGCGCACTTCTCGTTCCCCGGCTGCGAGGGCGACGCGCTGCTCATGCTCCTCGACGCGCGCGGCATCGAGTGCTCCACCGGCTCGGCCTGCTCGGCGGGGGTCTCCCAGCCGAGCCACGTGCTGCTCGCGATGGGCGCCGACCCGGCCCGCGCCCGCGGCTCGCTCCGCTTCACGCTCGGCCACACCTCGACCGAGGCCGACGTCACCGCGCTGGCCGGGGCCCTCGGCCCGGCCGTCGAACGGGCCCGCCGCGCCGGCCTGACCTGAGCGTGACGGACGTGGCGCCGCGCGGGCCCGGGTGGGCGGGATGGGCCCGCGCGGCGGTCCAAGGGCCGTCCGGCAGCGGTCTAACGCAGGAACTGGCGGCTCCGGTCGAGCAGGCCCCCGGCCTTGAGCTCGGCGCGGAGCGGGATCTCGTCGTCCCAGACGCCGCCCAGCTCCCGTGAGATCCCGAAGTAGGTGGCCGTCCCGTCCCCGTCGCCGAGGAGCTGGCGGCGCACCGGGCTCAGCCCGCGCCACCAGTCGGCGCGGCGGTCGATGGCCACGTCGTCGTACCAGCGGATCCAGCGATAGGTGTAGCAGAGGAAGATCATCTTCCGGGTGACGGTCGAGTGGTTGAGGGACCGGGAGTGCCACAGCCGGCGATCGAAGACGAACGCGTCGCCCGGCTCGGCCTTGATCTCGACCGCTCCCGGCGGCGGGTAGACCCCGTCGGGTCCCGGCTCGGTGCGCTCCAGAGGTGCGGGAAGGTGGCCGGCAGGTCGAGCAGGTCGAGCAGGTCGAGGAACGCCTCGTCGCGCAGGACCCCGCCCAGCGCGTGGATCTCCCCGTTCGGGCCGAGCCGTCCCGCCCGGCGCTCGGCGTCGCAGACGCGGTCGACCCCCGCCTCCATGCGGGCCCGCGTGGGCTCGTCCAGCGCGCGGGGTCGACGTTCACCGTCCGGCTGCCGCCGATGCCGCCGCCACACGGCCGCTGAGGCGGGCCGTGTTTGGTGCTCCTTCCTGCGGGGACTGCTTGTCCGTCCGGAGGAAGGGGTTGCCATGACGGCGAACGTGGTCGGGAAGGGCTCGGGTGGCCTCGGCAGGCAGACGGCGGGACACCCGTGGTTTCACCGGCTGTCCAGGGTGGGCCTGGCCGCGCGGGGAGTGCTGTACCTGCTGATCGGCTGGCTGGCGGTCCGGGTGGGGATGGGCGACAGCGGCGGCAAGGAGGCCGACAAGGGCGGCGCCCTCCAGGAGATCGCCGGCAAGCCCGGCGGCGCCGTCGTGCTGTGGCTGCTGGTCATCGGGCTGGCTGGGCTGGCGCTGTGGGGGTTCTCCGAGGCGCGGTACGGGCAGCCGGTGCCGGACGGGCACAAGGCGCGCAAGCGCTTGTCGGCGTTCGGCAGGGGAGTCGTCTACACGGTGGGCTGTGCCGGGACGCTCGCGTTCGTGCTCAAGAACGAGTCGAGCTCCAGTGACCAGGAGTCCAAGTCGTTCACCGCGCGGGCGATGAGCGAGCCCGGCGGGCGATGGCTCGTCCTCGCCGTGGGCATCGGCGTCATCGCCTGGGGACTGCACCAGATCTGGCGCGGGGCCAGCCGCAAGTTCCGCAAGGAACTCAAAACGTTCGGGATGGACGGGCGTGTGCAGCGGACCGTCGAGGTGCTGGGCGTCGTCGGGCACATCGCCCGGGGCATCGTGGCGATCGGCATCGGCACGTTCCTGGCGTACGCGGCGATCACGTTCGACCCCGGCAAGGCCAAGGGCCTGGACGGCACGCTGCGCGAACTGGCCGGCACTCCCGCCGGCCCCTGGCTGCTCATCGCGGTCGCCATCGGCCTGGTGATCTTCGGGGCCTACTCGCTGTGCGAAGCGCGCTGGCGCAAGGTGGAAGCCGTGCGTTCCTAGCGCGCGCGTATTACGGCTGGAAGGGGCCGAGGCTGCGCCAGCCCGGGTCCGGGGTGGAGGCCACCTTGGCCTTGCCCTCGGACCAGCTCGCCGCGAGCTGGTCGAGCTCGGCGATCACGCCCGAGTCGGGGTCGGCGTACAGGTGGAACACCCGCAGCCCGTCCCCGGTCTCGCGGACGGCCAGCACCGCGCGGTCGCCGAGGGCGGTCAGCTTCTTCTCGAACTTGCGCAGCGCCCCCGCCGAGGGGTCGACCGGCAGCCGGTCCGGGTTGCTGCTGGCGTACGGCACCGAGATCGCCACATGCTGGTCGCAGAGCGGGTAGTCCTGGCGGTGCAGCGGGAACCGGGCCCGCAGCTGCGACGGATGCCCGCGCGGGGTGCGGCCCTCACCGGCGAGCCAGGTCAGCTCGCGGAAGTCCTCGGTGACCTGCTCGACGACGACCGGCAGCATCGCGGGCGGCAGCGCGTCCATCGGCGCCTCGGTGGCGATGCGGACCTCGCCGATCCAGCGGGCCACGTCGTCCTCGCCGAGCGCCCAGTCGAGGACGTGCAGCGCGACCTGGACCTGCTGCTCCTCGGCCACGAACAGGAAGTCGGGGTGGTAGGCGGTGATGTCGACGCGGCCGCGGAGCTGGTCGGCGCGCATCCCGAACCGCACGTACTCGAGGTCGAACTCGTGGTCGCCGAGCAGCAGCTGCTGGCCCAGCATGTCGTGATCGGCCTGCCGCGCCGGGTGGAACCGCCAGCGGGTGCCCGTGGGCGCGACGCGGTACCAGCGCTCGGACAGCCCGCGCAGCTCGGGATCGCCGCCGCTCGTCACGGTGAGGGACGGGCCGTCCTCCTCGGACCCCCCGATCTCCCACTGCAGCTCGGGGTGGATCTTGCTGACCCGGCGGGACAGCTCCTCGACCAGCTCAGCCGACAGCCCGTCGCCGAGCGCGTCCTCGATCGAGGGGCGGGCCTGTGCCCACCACTCCCAGAAGTCGATGATCGCAGGAAGCGGTGTCGCGGCTGACGTGTCGCGGGGACGGCGAAAGATTCCCATGGCGGGCATCATCGTACGCGGAATTGCCGTCCCCCCGCCCACGCCGCTTACCCTTGAGAAGTTATGACTCTCCGCGTACTGGCCGCCATGTCGGGCGGCGTCGACTCAGCCGTCGCAGCGGCCCGCGCCGCCGAGGCCGGGCACGACGTCACCGGCGTGCACATGGCCCTGTCGAGCAACCCGCAGTCCTACCGCACCGGCGCCCGCGGCTGCTGCACCCTGGAAGACTCCCGGGACGCCCGCCGGGCCGCCGACGTGATCGGCATCCCGTTCTACGTCTGGGATCTGGCCGAGCGGTTCCACCACGACGTGGTGGAGGACTTCGTGGCCGAGTACGCGGCGGGCCGCACGCCCAACCCCTGCCTGCGCTGCAACGAGAAGATCAAGTTCGAGGCGCTGCTGGACAAGGCCCTGGCGCTCGGCTTCGACGCGGTGTGCACCGGGCACTACGCGCGCCTCTCGGACGGCGTCCTGCGGCGCGGGGTCGACGGCGGCAAGGACCAGTCGTACGTCCTGGCCGTCTGCACGCCCGAGCAGCTCGCCCACGCGATGTTCCCGCTCGGCGACACCACCAAGGCCGACATCCGGGCCGAGGCCGGCCGGCGGGGGCTGCAGGTGGCCGACAAGCCCGACAGCCACGACATCTGCTTCATCGCCGACGGCGACACCAAGGGCTTCCTGGCCGAACGCCTCGGCGCCGCCGCCGGCCCCATCGTCGATCTCGACGGCAACCAGGTCGGCGAGCACGAGGGCTCGTACGGCTACACGATCGGCCAGCGCAAGGGCCTGCGGCTCGGCACCCCGGCCCCCGACGGCAAGCCGCGGTACGTCCTCGACATCTCGCCGGTCACCAACACCGTCACCGTGGGTCCGCGCGAGGCCCTCGACGTGACCGAGATCACCACCGAGCGTCCGGTATGGCTCACGGAGGTCCCGGCAGGGCCGTTCGGCTGCCAGGTCCAGCTGCGCGCGCACGGCGAGGTGTACGACTGCGTGGCCGAGCCGGACGGCGACGACCGTCTCGTCATCCGTCTCACCCGCCCCGCCCGCGGCGTCGCCGCCGGCCAGGCCGCCGTCCTCTATGAGGGCGACCGCGTACTCGGTTCGGCCACCATCGCCGACACCGTCCGCGTGCCCGCCTAGCGAAACCACGTTCTGTGGACGATTTGAGGGAGTGACCGTGGAATTCGGCGTCTCGACGTTCGTGACCGATGATGGGATCGGCCCCGTCGCCCTTGGCCGGGCGCTGGAGGAACGGGGGTTCGCCTCGCTGTTCCTTGCCGAGCACTCGCATATCCCGGTCAAGCGTGAAACCCCTTGGCCCGGGGGCGCTGAGCTACCGCGGCACTACTACCGGACGTACGACCCGTTCGTCGCGCTGACCGCCGCAGCCACGGTGACCGAGCGGCTCCGGGTCGGCACGGGCATCGCCCTGGTCACCCAGCGCGACCCGATCCACCTCGCCAAAGAGGTGGCCTCGCTCGACCGGGTCTCGGACGGCCGCGCCGTCCTGGGCGTCGGCGCGGGCTGGAACCGCGAGGAGCTGCGCAACCACGGGACCGATCCGGCGACCCGCATGCGGCTGCTGCGCGAGCGCGTCCTGGCCGTCAAGGAGCTGTGGACCAAGGACGAGGCCGAGTTCCACGGCGAGTTCGTCGACTTCGACCCCGTCTTCTCCTACCCCAAGCCGGTCCGGGAACCGCATCCGCCGGTGCTGGTCGGCGGCTCCGGGCCGACCACGTTCGACCGGGTCGCCGAGTTCGGCGACGGGTGGATGCCGATCCACGGCCGCGGCACCGCGGACCTGCCGGCACAGATCGCCGAGCTGCGCGAACGCGCCGGACGGCGCGTGCCGGTCACGATGTTCGCCGTCGTGCCCAAGCCGGAGATCATCGCCGAACTGGCCGCGGCGGGCGTCGACGAGGTGCTGTTCAACCTGCCGACCGAGGCCGAGGCCGACACGCTCCGGCGGCTGGACGCCATGGCGGCCCTGTTCTGAGGTGGCCGTGTACTGAGGTGGCCGTGTTCTGAGCGCCTCGGGGCCGCCCTAGGGTTGTGGCGTGGACTTTCCTTGGGAGGCGGGGAGCGCGACCGGCGTCGGCTCCTACCCGGGCACCGACTCGGCCGAGGCGTTGCGGGTCGTGCTGGGCGAGCTGCCCGGCCTGCCGCATCTGCCCGAGCTGCCCGAGCGCGGCCCCGGCGCCGACATGATCGGCCGCACGGCGGGGTTGCTGATCGATCTCGCCGTGCGGGTGGAGCCCTCCGGCTGGCGGTTCTCCGACCGGCCTGGCCGTGACACCCGGCGATCGCATGATCATCTCGTCCGGGATCTGGACGTGCTGGAGGAGCTCGCGGGCGGCCACGACGGGCCGTTCAAGATCCAGGTGTGCGGGCCGTGGACGCTCGCGGCCGGGATCGAGCTCCGCCACGGCGACCGCGCGCTCAAGGACCCGGGCGCGGTGCGCGACCTGACCGCCTCGCTGGCCGAGGGCGTCGCCCGGCACGTCGCGGACGTGCGGCGGCGGCTGCCCCACGCCGAGATCCTCCTGCAGATCGACGAGCCGGGGCTCCCGGCCGCGCTCGCGGGGACCGTGCCGACCGCGAGCGGGTTCTCGCGGCTGCGGGCGATCGAGGCGCCGATCGCCGAGGAAGGGCTCCGGCAGATCATCGAAGCCTCGGACGCGTTCCCGATCGTGCACTGCTGCGCGCCGAACGTGCCGTACGGGCTGCTGCGCGGCGCCGGGGCGAAGGCGATCTCCGCCGACCTGAGCCTCGTCCCCAAGCGGGACGACGACGCGGTGGGGGAGACGATCGACGCGGGTGTGGGGCTGCTGCTCGGCGTGGTGCCGGGCACGGACGTCCCGCTGCCGCGGCTCCAGGCCACCGCGGCCCCCGTACGGGAGCTGTGGCGGCGGCTGGGCTTCCCGATCGCGCGGCTGGGCGAGCAGGTCGTCATCACGCCGTCCTGTGGCCTCGCGGGCGCGTCGCCCGCGTACGTCCGGGCCGCGCTCAAGCGTTGCCGGGAGACCGCCCGGACGCTGCACGAGGCGCCCGACGCCTGATCGGCGTTCCTGGGCTCTCGCTGGGTCTTCGCTGGTCAGAATGTGCGTGCCCGCTGGTTGGAATGTCAGTGGCGCACGACAGAATGAGGTCATGAGCATCGAGGGTGTTCCGACCGAGGCGGCGCAGCGGCACGCGCGGCTGAGCCAGGAGATCGACGAGGCCAACTACCGCTACTACGTCCTCGACAATCCCACGTGGACCGACGCCGAGTACGACAAGCGGATGCGCGAGCTCCAGGGGCTGGAGGCCGACCATCCGGAGCTGGTCACGCCCGATTCGCCGACGCAGCGGGTCGGGGCGCCGATCGTCACCGACTTCGCGACCGTCGCGCACCTGGAGCGCATGCAGAGCCTCGACAACGCGATGAGCGGCGACGAGCTCCTCGCCTGGGACGAGCGAGTGGTCAGGGAGGTCGGCGAGGTCGCCGGTTACCTGTGCGAGCTCAAGATCGACGGTCTGGCCATCGCGCTCGTGTACGAGAAGGGGCGGCTGGTGCGCGGCGTCACCCGCGGCGACGGCCGTACGGGCGAGGACGTCACCAACAACGTGCGCACGATCGACGACATCCCCGCGCGGCTCAAGGGCTCGGGTTGGCCCGAGACGCTGGAGGTGCGCGGCGAGGTCTACCTGCCGGAGGAGGGCTTCGAGCAGGTCAACGCCGTCCAGGCCGAGGCGGGCAAGGAGCCGTTCGCCAACCCGCGCAACGCGGCGGCCGGGTCGCTGCGGCAGAAGGACCCGCGGGTCACGGCCCAGCGGCCGCTGCGCATGCTCGTGCACGGCTTCGGCGCGTGGACGGGCGGTGGCGAGCGACCGGAGAGCCAGTCCGAGGCGTACGAGCTGATGCGCGGCTGGGGGCTGCCCGTCAGCGACTTCTACAAGGTCGTCGGCGGTCTCGACGCGGTGCGCGACTACATCGGCTACTACGGCGACAACCGGCACGAGCCCGGCTACGAGATCGACGGCGTGGTCGTCAAGGTCGACCAGTTCGCGTTGCAGCGGCGGCTCGGCTCGACGTCCCGGGCGCCGCGCTGGGCGATCGCCTGGAAGTACCCGCCGGAAGAGGTCAACACCAAGCTCCTCGACATCAAGGTCGGCGTGGGCCGCACCGGCAGGATCACCCCGTACGGCGTGATGGAGCCGGTCACGGTCGCGCGTTCCACGGTCGCCTACGCCACCCTGCACAACGCGAGCGAGGTCAAGCGCAAGGGCGTGCTGATCGGCGACACCGTCGTGCTGCGCAAGGCCGGTGACGTGATCCCCGAGATCGTCGCGCCGGTGACGGGGCTGCGCGACGGCGGCGAGCGCGAGTTCGAGATGCCCACGCGGTGCCCCGCCTGCGACACCGAGCTCGCCTACGAGAAGGAGGGCGACGCCGACATCCGCTGTCCCAACGCGCAGTTCTGCCCGGCGCAGCTCCGCGAACGCCTCTTCTTCCTGGCCAGCCGTAAGGCGCTCGACATCGAGGCGCTCGGCTATGTTGCGGCCACGGCGCTGACCCAGCCGCTGGAGCCCAGCGACCCGCCGGTCAAGAACGAGGGAGACCTGTTCCATCTGACCGTCGAGCAGCTGCTGCCGATCCGGACGGTGGTGCGCGAGCAGCGCACCGGCCTGCCCAAGATCGACCCGAAGACGGGCGACGAGAAGGTCATCACCTTCTTCGCCAACAAGGCGGGCGAGCCCAAGAAGACCGTCGAGATCCTCTTCGACGAGCTGGAGAAGGCCAAGCGGCAGCCGCTGGCGCGCGTGCTGGTGGCGCTGTCGATCCGGCACGTCGGCCCCACCGCCGCGCAGGATCTGGCTCGCGAGATGCGCTCCATGGATCGGATCATGAACGCGACGGAGGAGGAGCTGGTCGCCGTCGACGGCATCGGCCCGGCCGTCGCCGCCTCGATCAAGGCGTGGTTCGAGGTCGACTGGCACCGTGAGATCGTCGAGAAGTGGCGGGACGCCGGCGTCCGGATGGAGGACGAGGGCGCCGACGCGGGCCCGAGGCCGCTGGAGGGCGTGACGGTGGTGGTCACCGGGTCGCTGGAGAGCTTCAGCCGCGACTCGGCGACGGAGGCGATCCAGGATCTCGGCGGCAAGGTCACCGGTTCGGTCTCGAAGAAGACGGGCTTCGTGGTCGTCGGCGACAGTCCTGGGTCGAAATACGACAAAGCAGTCAAGTTGGGTGTTCCAGTCCTCGACGAGGACGGATTTCGCGTTCTGCTGGACGATGGGCCAGATGCGGCCAAAGCCGTAACCCTGAGCGGGGAGGAATGACGGCCCGTGGTCGTTGCGTAGATAACCAGCGAGAAGTTACCCAAGGGTACTGTCCCACTACCCACTGGTGGCGTTAAGGTGCGGAGTGGGCATAACGGAACGTACGCAATCGGTTTCGCGAAGTTGAGCAATCGTCGTACTCTCCCTCTGGTCACACACTCCGATCCTCCGGCGGTGTGAGCGGACGGGGAAGTCGGCGGCACACCCCGGTGACATCGGCCGGGGACGCCCGGGCCATGCGGCCCGACCCGACCCCGGGCCACGGTGGCCCGGGGCCCGACCCGGACTCCGGGCCACCGCGGCCCGGGGGACCCACAATCCTGCCCCCCGGCCGTGCCGGCCGAGGGGACGCCCGGTCCCCGGCGGCGCCCCCGCGCCGGCCGGTGGCCGACCCCCGGACCCGCCGGCCGCGTTCAGCCGGGAGTACGACCCCGCGCCGCCCGCCCGGGGCATCCCCTCGTACTCCGGCGGCACCGGCCGGGGGACGACCTCCCGTACCCCCCGAGGATGTGATGAAGGACCCGAACAACACGCGGAACACGCTGCCGCGCAGGGGCTCACCGCTGTGGACCTTCTTCGTCGTGGTCATCTCGCTGGGCGTGGGCGCGTTCGCCGCCACGCTCACCCGGCTGACCGCGACCGACCTGGACGCGCTCGTCCACATGCCGGTCATCCTGATCCTCGGCGCCTTCATCGTGTTCGGCGAGCTTCGGCCGATCATCACGCCCGGCTCCACCGAGAACAACGGGGCGACCACGTCCACCACGTTCTCGTTCGCCGCCCTGCTCTACGCCGGGCTGCCGATCGCGGCGGTCCTGCAGGCGGTCGCGGTCATCACCTGCGGGGTCTTCCGCGGGCGCACGCCCCACCGCATCGCGTTCAACGTGGCGCAGTACACGCTCAGCCTGGCCGCCGCCCAGCTGGCCCTCCTGGCCTGCGGCATCCACGCCGTGCCCGCCGACCCGTGGGTGCCCGAGGGCAAGGACCTGCCGGCCATCGCGCTGGCGGGCGCGGTCTACTTCATGTGCAACGACACCCTCGTCGGCGCGGCCGTCGCCCTGCACGAACGGGTCTCACTGATCAAGGCGCTGCGCTGGGACATCGGCTACCAGGTCCTGGTCCATCTGGCGCTGCTCGGCCTCGCGCCCCTGATGGTCGTGGCGATGGACCGGTCGGCCTGGTTCCTGCCGCTCATCGTGCTGCCGTTCATCGCCGTCTACCTCAACGCCTCGGTCTCGGTCCGCCGCGAGCACCAGGCCCTGCACGACGGGCTGACCGGGCTGCCCAACCGCAAGATGCTGATCGTGCGGACGGAGGAGGCGCTCGCCGAGGTGCGCGGTGCCACCGCCCGCAGGTTCGGCGGCATGGTCGGCGCGGGCCGCGGCAAGCAGGCCGACCCCGGCGGCCAGGTCGGGCTGTTCCTCCTCGACCTCGACAGGTTCAAGGAGGTCAACGACACGCTGGGGCACCCGACCGGCGACCGGCTCCTCCAGCTCGTCGCGCACCGCCTCACCCACAGCGTCCGCCCCGGCGACCTCGTGGCCCGCCTCGGCGGCGACGAGTTCGCCGTGCTGCTGCCCACCGTCCGCGACTCCGCCGCCGCGCGCGAGGTGGCGGCCAGGCTACGCGCCGCCCTCAGCGAGCCCGTCCGGCTCGACGGCCTCTCGTTCGACCTGGAGGCCAGCGTCGGGATCGCGCTCTGCCCCGACCACGCGCCCGACTTCGAGCTGCTCCTCCAGCGCGCCGACGTCGCGATGTACAACGCCAAGGAGAACCGCACCGGCGTCGAGGTCTACTCGCCCGGCAACGACCGCAACTCGCCCGCCCGCCTCGGCATGCTCGGCGACCTGCGCCGCGCCATCGACCGCGGCGAGCTGGAGCTCTTCTACCAGCCCAAGATCTCGCTCCACGACGGCCAGCTGGTCGGCATGGAGGCGCTCGTCCGCTGGCGCCACCCCGAGCAGGGACTCCTCGGCCCCGACCAGTTCCTGCCGATCGCCGAGCAGACCTACCTCATGCGGGCGATCACCCACTACGTGGTCAACGCCGCGCTCGCCCAGGCCGCCACCTGGTGGAAGGACGACCTGGCCGTCCAGGTCTCCGTCAACGCCTCCGGCCGCGATCTGCTCGACACCGGCCTCACCGAGACCATCGAGACCGGCCTGCTCGAACACGCCCTGCCCGCCGCCGCCCTCCAGCTCGAGATCACCGAGCGCATCCTGATGAACGAGACCGCCTACGCCTCCGACACCGTGGGCGCGCTGGCCGAGCTCGGCATCCCGCTCAGCCTGGACGACTTCGGCACCGGCTACTCGTCCCTCGTCCGGCTCAAGCGCCTCCCCGTCGAAGAGCTCAAGATCGACGCCTCGTTCGTGCAGCGGCTGGCCACCTCGGCCGAGGACGCGGTGATCGTCCGCTCCATCGTGGACCTCGTCCGCACCCTCGGCCTCCGCTCGGTCGCCGAAGGCGTCGAAGACCCCGAGACCGCCCGCCTCCTGCGCGAGATGGGCTGCGACGCCGCCCAGGGCTGGCACTTCGGCCGCCCCATGGACGCCGCCACCGCCACGGATTGGATCAAAGCCTTCCCGGGCAGTTCAAAGAGCTTTCCCGGCAGTTCAAAGAGCTTTCCCGGCCTCGGCTCCGAGCCCGGCGGCTCGGAGCCGAACCGTGAAAGCGGCGAACGCGACATCGCTTCGCGATCTTCGCGCTGAAGCCTCGCCTGGGGCTCGCTTCAGGCTCAGGTAGCGCGTTCGCGTGCGCATGCAGGCGGCTGACTCGGATCGCGCCCTCGTGAGTGCGCATGCGGGCAGGCTGAACCCAAGTACGCACTCCACATGCGCTAACGGACGCCTTAGGCGCCGGCGGCATTCATATGCGCCGCCTCTGTCAACGGAGGCATCCACACGGCGCGGCTCGAATCAGGCTGCCCGTACACGCTCCGCGAGCGCGCGGCTCAGGAGGGCCAACAAAAAGGATCAGTAGCGGCGACGGCGGGCCGGGGGCTCCTCGTAGCCGAGTGCGGGGTCCTCGTAGTAGCGCTCCTCGCGGATCGCCGACGGGGGCGCGGCGACCCGGCGGCGGGCGGAGGCGATGCGGGCGATGCCGATGACCAGGCCGATCAGTCCGCCCAGCATCAGGATGATGCCGACCACGCGGATGTCGACGCCGCTGAACTCGTAGTTCACGGCATAGGTCAAGATCGCACCAATGATGATCAGGGCGATGCTGCCACCGATGGTCACGGCGCTCTCCTCTCGTTCGTCCTCGGACGTACGGGAGTTCCGTTCCCCATGTGCAGATATGAAACAGATCGCCGGGTGCGGCGTGTGCCAGGTAAACCGGTCGGCCGGAGCTCAGCGCGCCCATAGGATGGGCGGCAACCCAATCGATCGCCAGGAACGGTGTTTTCACATGTCGGCCATCACCCGTGACGAGGTGGCTCATCTCGCCCGGCTGTCCCGGCTGGCGCTCGGCGAGGACGAGCTCGATCACCTCGCGGCCCAGCTCGATCAGATCATTTCCGCGGTCGCGCGGGTGCAGGAGGTCGCCGCGGAGGACATCCCGCCGACCTCGCACGCGCTGCCGCTGACCAACGTCTACCGGGCCGACGAGGTCCGGCCGTCCCTCACGCCGGAGCAGGCGCTGTCGGGCGCCCCGGCCGCCGAGGAGCAGCGCTTCCGCGTCCCGCGGATCCTGGACGAGGAGGCGTGATGGGGGAGCTGATCAAGAAGACCGCGGCGGAGCTGGGCTCGCTGATCGCGTCGGGTGAGACCTCCGCGGTGGAGGTCGCCCAGGCGCATCTGGAGCGGGTGCGCGCCGTCGACGGCGAGGTGCACGCGTTCCTGCACGTCGAAGAGGAGACCGTGCTGGCGCAGGCGCGGCGGGTCGACGAGCGGCGCGCGAGCGGCGAGGAGCTCGGGCCGCTGGCCGGGGTGCCGATCGCGCACAAGGACGTCTTCACGACCCTCGACATGCCGACCACGGCCGGGTCCAAGATCCTTGAGGGTTGGCGGCCCCCGTACGACGCGACCATCACGGCGCGGCTGCGCGAGGCCGGGCTGGTGATCCTCGGCAAGACCAACATGGACGAGTTCGCGATGGGCTCCTCCACGGAGAACAGCGCGTACGGCGTCACCCGCAACCCGTGGGACCTGAGCCGTGTGCCCGGCGGCTCCTCCGGCGGCTCGTCGGCCGCGGTCGCCGCGTACCAGGCGCCGCTGTCCACCGGCACCGACACCGGCGGCTCGATCCGGCAGCCCGCGTCGGTCACGGGCATCGTCGGCACCAAGCCGACCTACGGCGGCTCGTCCCGCTACGGGATCATCGCGTTCGCCTCCTCGCTCGACACGCCCGGCCCGTTCGCGCGGAACGTGCTCGACGCGGCGCTGCTGCACGAGGCGTTCAGCGGCCACGACGTGATGGACTCCACGTCCATCGACCGGCCCGTCCCGCCCGTCGTCGAGGCCGCCCGCCGCGCCGACGTCAACGGCCTGCGCGTCGGTGTGGTCAAGGAGTTCGCCGGTGACGGCTACCAGGCGGGCGTGACCAACCGTTTCAATGAGGCCGTCGAGCTGCTGGAGTCCCTCGGCGCCAAGGTCGTCGAGGTGTCCTGCCCGGCGTTCGCCTACGCGCTGCCCGCCTACTACCTGATCGCCCCGTCCGAGGCGTCGTCCAACCTGGCGCGCTTCGACGCGATGCGGTACGGCCTGCGCGTCGGCGACGACGGCACCCGCAGCGCCGAGGAGGTCATGGCGCTGACCCGGGCCGAGGGCTTCGGAGCCGAGGTCAAGCGGCGGATCATGCTCGGCACCTACGCGCTCTCGTCGGGCTACTACGACGCGTACTACGGCAAGGCGCAGCAGGTCCGCACGCTGATCTCGCGCGACTTCGACAACGCCTTCGAGCAGGTCGACGTGCTGGTCTCGCCGACCACGCCGACGACCGCGTTCCCGATCGGCGAGCGCGCCGACGACCCGATGGCGATGTACCTCGCCGACCTGTGCACGATCCCGTCCAACCTCACCGGCAACGCGGCCATCTCGGTGCCGTGCGGCCTCGCCGACGAGGACGGGCTGCCGGTCGGCCTGCAGATCATGGCCCCCGTCCTCGGCGACGACCGCGTCTACCGCGTCGGCGCCGCCGTCGAGAAGGCCCTGGAAGACCGGTGGGGCGGCCCGCTGCTGGCCAAGGCCCCCGAGCTCGCGGAGGCTGCCGCGTGACCGAGCGAAGCGAGGGAACAATGAACACAGCACCCCTGGTCACGGCGCCGACGAAGGAGGTGCCGTGACCACGCCGACCGTCGTGAAGTACGAAGAGGCGCTGAGCCGGTACGAGCCGGTGCTGGGCATCGAGACCCACATCGAGCTCGGCACCGACTCCAAGATGTTCTGCGGCTGCCCGACCACGTTCGGCGCGGAGCCCAACACCCAGGTCTGCCCGGTGTGCCTGGGCCTGCCCGGTTCGTTGCCGGTGACCAACCACGCCGCCATCGAGGGCATCATCAAGATCGGCCTGGCGCTCAACTGCGACATCGTCGAGTGGTGCCGGTTCGCCCGGAAGAACTATTTCTATCCGGACATGCCGAAGGACTTCCAGATCTCGCAGTACGACGAGCCGCTCTGCGTCGACGGCCATCTGGACGTCGAGGTCGAGGGCGAGACGTACCGGATCGAGATCGAGCGCGTCCACATGGAGGAGGACACCGGCAAGTCGCTGCACGTCGGCGGCGCCACCGGCCGCATCCAGGGCGCCGACCACTCGCTGGTCGACTACAACCGCGCGGGCATCCCCCTCGTGGAGATCGTCACCAAGCCCATCCCGGCGACCGGCGACAAGGCGCCCCTCGTGGCCCGCGCCTACGCCACCGAGCTGCGCGAGCTGGTCCGCTCCATCGGCGTCTCCGACGTCCGCATGGAGGAGGGCTCCATGCGCTGCGACGTCAACGTCTCTCTCATGCCGCGCGGCGCCTCCGAGTGGGGCACCCGCACCGAGACCAAGAACGTCAACTCGCTGCGCTCGGTCGAACGCTCCGTCCGCTCCGAGATCGAACGCCAGGCAGGCGTGCTCGACGCGGGCCGGCGCGTGATCCAGGAGACCCGGCACTTCCACGAGGACACCGGCGTCACCACCAGCGGCCGCAGCAAGGAAGAGGCGCAGGACTACCGCTACTTCCCCGAGCCCGACCTGGTCCCCATGGCGCCGTCCCGCGAGTGGGTCGAGGAGCTCCGGGCGACCCTGCCCGAGCTCCCCGCCGCCCGCCGCAAGCGCGTCCAGCAGGAGTGGAGCCTCTCGGACCTGGAGCTGCGCGACGTCGTCAACGCCGGCGCGGTAGACCTGATCGAGGCCACCATCGCCGCGGGCGCCGACCCGCGCTCGGCCCGCAAGTGGTGGATGAACGAGCTGTCCCGCCAGGCCACCGAGCAGGGCGTCGACCTGACCGCTCTCCCCATCACGCCCGACCAGGTCGCCCGCGTCCAGGCGATGGTCGCCGCCGGTGAGCTGAACGACAAGCTCGCCAAGAAGGTCTTCGAGGGCGTCCTCTCCGGCGAGGGCACGCCCGACGAGGTCGTCGCCGCCCGCGGCCTCAAGGTCGTCTCCGACGACGGCGCCCTCGCCGCGATCATCGACCAGGTCATCGCCGACAACGCCGACGTCGCCGACAAGGTCCGCAGCGGCAAGGTGGCCGCCGCCGGAGCCCTCGTAGGCGCCGTCATGAAGGCCAGCCGAGGCCAAGCCGACGCAGGCCGAGCCCGCGAGCTCATCCTCGAAAAACTCGGCGCCGCCTGATCCCGCTGTCCGTCGCTGTCCCGTGGCCCACCACGGGACAGCGGCTCAGGGGAGGGGGAGGGTGAGGATTCGGTCGTCGCCTTGGGCCGGGTCGCCTCGGCCGTCTTTGTTGCTGGTGGTGATCCAGAGGGTGCCGTCGGGGGCTTGGACGGCGGCGCGGAGGCGGCCGTAGCGGTCCTGGAAGTGGGGGACGGGGCGGGCGGCCTCGCCGTCGGCGGTGAGGGGGATCTGCCAGAGGCGTTCGCCGCGTAGGGCGGCGGCCCAGAGGGAGCCCTTCGCGTAGGCCAGGCCGGACGGGGATGCCTCGTCGGTGGACCAGGTCAGGAGGGGGTCGGTGTATTCGGGTTTGCCGCCTACGCCTTCGACCTCGGGCCAGCCGTAGTTCTTGCCCTTTTCGATGCGGTTGATCTCGTCGTAGGTGTTCTGACCGAACTCCGTGGCGTACATGCGGCCCTGGTCGTCCCAGGCCAGGCCCTGCACGTTGCGGTGGCCGTAGGTCCAGACGCGTGAGCCGAACGGGTTGCCCGGGGCCGGTTCTCCGGTGGGGGTGACGCGGAGGATCTTGCCGCCCAGGGATTTCTTGTCCTGGGCGAGGTGGGTCTTGTAGGTCTCGCCTGTGGCTATGTAGAGGTACTTGTCCGGGCCGAACGCGATGCGGCCGCCGTTGTGGTTGTCGCCCTTCGGGATGCCGGTGACGATGGGCTGCAGTGGGCCGATCCCGTTGTCGTAGCGGAAGCGGACCACGCGGTTGTCGTCCGATGCGGTGAAGTGCAGGTAGATGAAGCGGTCCTGGGCGAAGGTGGGGGATACCGCTATGCCCATCAGGCCGCCCTCGCCCGCGGCGGCGACGCCGGGGACCTTGCCGATGGGGGTCGCCTGGCCCTGGGGCGTGACCCGGAGGACGCGGGCGCTGTCGCGTTCGGTCACGAGCGCGTCGCCGGAGGGCAGGAACGCGACGGCCCACGGGACGGCGAGGTTCGTCGTCAGGTCGCGGGGCTGGGCGGGGGCCTGGGGCGAGGTCGGCGGTGGCGCCGGGGTGCTCGCCGTGCCCTCGCCGGCGCTGGACGAGCATGCCGCCAGCGGCAGGAGCATCAAGATCGCAAGTCTTCGCATTCGGGACCGCCCTCCGTGTCGTCAGTAATACGGACGCGGGGGCGTTCCCGTTCCGTCAGCCGAGAGGTACGACGATCACACCATCGTCCTTGTCGTTGTCGGTGGTGAGCCACAGCGACTTGCCGTCCGGGGCGGGAACGACGGCGCGGATGCGTCCGAACTGTCCCTTGAAGTGCGCGATGGGGCGTCCCGCGGTGCCGTTGCGCGAGAGAGGGATCTGCCAGAGGCGCTCGCCACGGAGGGCGGCGGCCCACAGTGAGCCCTGCGCGTAGGTGAGGCCGGACGGGGAGGCCTCGGGCGGGGTCCACGTCAGCACCGGGCGCTTGAAGCGGGGATCGTCGTCGCCCATGCCCTCGACCTCGGGCCAGCCGTAGTTGCGTCCCTTCACGATCTGGTTGACCTCGTCGAACCGGTTCTGGCCGAACTCGGTGGCGAACATGCGGCCCTGCGGATCCCAGGCCAGGCCCTGCACGTTGCGGTGCCCGTAGGTCCAGACGCGTGAGTTGAACGGGTTGCCCGGGGCCGGCTCGCCGGTCGGCGTCACACGCAGGATCTTGCCGCCGAGAGATTTCTTGTCCTGGGAGAGCTTCTCGCGGCCGGTCTCGCCGGTCGACGCGTACAGCATCCGGTCCGGGCCGAACGCGAGGCGCCCGCCGTTGTGGTTGCCGCCCTTGGGGATCCCGGTGACGAGCACTTGGAGCTTGCCGATCGAGTCCTCGTAGTGGAACCGCGCGATCCGGTTGTCCGACCGTGCCGTGAAATAGACGTACACGAACTTGTCGGTCTCGTAGCCGGGGGACACCGCGACCCCCAGCAGCCCGCCCTCGCCCGCCGCCGCCACGCCCGGGATCTTCCCGACCTCCTCGACCCGGCCCTTGGGCGTGACGCGCAGCAGCTTCGCGGACTCCCGCTCGGTCACCAGCGCGTCCCCGCCGGGCAGGAACGCCAGCCCCCAGGTGACCTTGCGGCCCTTGACGAGGACGCGCGGCGAGCCGGGGCTCGCCGTGCCGGTGGGGGAGGAGGACGGCTGCGCCGAGTCCGCGGCGTCCGGTGAGTCGTCACCGGACGTGCCCGGCTCGTCGCCGTCCGCACTGCAGGCGCCCAGAACGAGCAGTACGGTCACAAGAGTCGCGAGACTGGATGTACGGCGCATAGGGCAATCAAGGCACAGTGGCGCTCGCGGCACAACGTTCTTGCCTGGACGTAACGGCACCGTGGCCTACGGACCGTGACGTGGACAACCCGCCGCTTAGCCGGCCATCCATGGCGAGACTTCGCAGTACGGAGCCTCGACAAAGATGTTTGTCGCCGGGTGGACGCTGAGCCTCAATCGCTCCGTGACCTACGGAACGTACATTGAGCATCACGGTGATCCCGCACTGCAGCAACGTCGCTGACCGATGACCGGCGCAGCGGATGTGCCCGCCAGCTCCCCCCGGCGCACAACCTGCGTGGGGCACGATCCACAACGTACGGAACGTTGTCCGAGCGGCCGGGCGAGGTCTTCGAGCGCCCGGGGGTCGCCTCCAGGCGACACGACGGACATTCCATCAGATGCAGCGGAGTGGCTGCGGGGGCCAGTCGCTCCCACCAGGCAGGAAGGGACACGGCGCGATGGGCGGCGAGAACGCTCGGAGGGCGGTGGGACGCGGCCGCGAAGCGTGGCCGCGGTCCCGGCGCGTGTCGCCCTCGGCGGTGCCCATCGGCATCGTCACGATCATCGGCGTGCTCTACGCCGTCGGCTCCCTGCTGGGATGGGGCGGCTCGTCCTTCACGGCCTGGGCCGAGGTCGCGGCCGCCGCCGTGGCGACGGTCTCGCTGCTGGTGGCGGCGCGCGCGCCGGGCGGCGACCGATCGTCCGGCGACCGATCCGCCGGTGACGCGCCGGCCGGCGGGTCCGCCGACGACGAGCCGGCCGGTGACGGGTCCGGCGACGACCGGCCCTACGCCGATGGCCGGCTGAACGCGGCGCGGCCCGCCGGTGACCCGCTCCACGACTCCCAGCTGGACGACGTCCAGCCCGGCGCGCCGTCCGATCCCGCCGCCGCGACCGGCTCGATCGTCGACGGGTCCGACTCGCCGGGCCGCGGCCCGGGGGAGACCCGGTGGCGCGCGTCCTGGCGCTGGTACGGGATCGCCGCGGCCTGCTGGCTGGTCGGATCGATCGGCTCGGCCATCTCGCCGTCGCCGGGCCGCAGCGCGATGTCGGCGTCGGTCTTCGATCTCTTCTACCTGGTCGCCGTGATCGCCCTGGTGATCGGCATGGTCGTGCCGACCCGGCTGCCCCGCGACGCGCGCACCTGGCTCCGGTACGCGGGCGACACGTACGTGTGCGTCTGCGCCCTCTTCGTCCTCGGCTGGGTGACGCTGTTCAGCGACCTCTACCGGCGGTCCGGGGAGACGCCCGCCGAGTTCCTGCTCGAACTGCTCTACCCGCTGGTCGACACCGTCCTGGTGTGCGGCGCGCTGTCGTTCGTCCTCGGCGCCGCGCGCGGGCACCGGCGGTCGGCCTGGATGGGGTACGTGGCTCTCGTCGCGTTCGCCGCCGCGGACGTGGTCAGCCTGACCGTCCGGCTGCGGGGCGGTGCCGTGGCCGACGACCCCGCCGACATCCTCCGCATGGGCGGCCTGCTGCTGCTCGCCCTCGTCCCGTGGCCGGGCCCCGACGGCGCCGCCGCACGCATCGCCGGCCGCGCCGCCGCCGGCGAGGCCCGGGAGCGCGAGCCCGCCGACGAGCCCGGCCGGATGATCGGCCCCGGCATCGCGCCGGCCGCCGTCGCGGCCGCGGCCACCCTCTTCGTGGCGGGCCGCGGGCTCGCCGGCACCGACGGGCTCGAGCCCGTCGTCTCGCTGGTCGCGGGGTCGGCGACCATCGTCCTGCTCGTCCGCCTGGCCGGGCTCCTGCGCGAGAACGACGGCCTGCGGCGCGCCGTCGGCACCGGCGAGGAGCATTTCCGCGCCCTCTCGGAGAGCATCAACGACGCCGTCCTGATCTGCGACCTCGACGCCGTCGTGCAGTACGCCAGCGCCGGGGCCCTGCGCACCTACCGCTACACGCCGGACGAGCTGCTCGGCCGCCCGCTGCACGAGATCATCCACCCGGAGGACCTGCCGCACGTCCAGGAGGTCTTCGGCGAGTTCCTGCGGGCCGCGGCGGGCACGACCGCGGCCGACGACGACCCGGCGCCCGACACGTTGCGGGTGTCCTGCCGGGTCCGGGCGGCCGACGGCACCTGGCTGCCGACCGAGTCCACGATCTCCCGCTACAGCGGCACGGGGGAGGCGCCCGGCCGGATGCTCGTCACCACCCGCGATCTGAGCGAGCAGGCGGCCCTGCAGCGCCAGGTCACCCACCTGACCTTCCACGACGGCCTGACGGGCCTGCCCAACCGCGCCTACTTCGAGGAGCGCACCCGCGAGGTGCTCTCGCGGCAGGAGTGCGGCGGCAAGGTCGCCGTGGTCTTCGCCGACCTGGACGGGTTCACCGCGGTCAACGACTCCGCGGGGCACGCGGCGGGCGACCAGGTGCTCGCCCAGGCGGCCCGCAGGCTGCGGTCCACGGTCCAGGCCGACGACACCGTGGCCCGTTGGGGCGGCGACGAGTTCGCCGTCCTCGTCGAGAACCCCGCCGAGACGCAGACGGCGGTGGAGCTGGCCGAACGGCTGCTCCGCGTGCTCTCGATCGAGCCGTACCGCGTCGGCGGCAAGGGCATCGTGCTCACCGCCAGCGTCGGGATCGCCTTCGTCGACGACCGGGAGCCGAACGCCGGGTCCGGCGCCGGGCCGGGCGCGGCGGCCGCCGGGTCGGGCCGGAGCCTGGACGCGGGACGGCGGCTGCGCCGGAGCGCCGCGGAGCTGATCCGCAACGGCGACCTGGCGATGGCACGCGCCAAAGAGCTGGGCGGCGGCCGCGTCGAGGTCTTCGCCCCGCACATGCACGTCGACGTCGTCCGGCGGCTGGAGCTCGGCAGCGACCTGCAGCGGGCGCTGGCCGAGGAGGAGTTCACCGTCGAGTTCCAGCCGGTGGTCGAGCTCGCCACGTCCAGGGTCACCGGCGTCGAGGCCCTGGTGCGCTGGTGGCGCGACAATGACGCCGTGCCGCCGGAGGAGTTCATCGGCCCCGCCGAGGTGTCCGGCCTCATGATCCCGCTGGGCGACTGGGTGCTGCGCGAGGCCTGCCGCGAGGTGGCGCGCTGGCGGCGCGAGTCCTGGGACGTGGGGCTGTCGGTCAACTTCACCGCCCGGCAGATCGCCGCGCCGCGGTTCGTCGAGTCGGTGGCGGCCGCGCTGGAGGAGACCGGGCTGCCGCCGCAGGCCCTCACCGTCGAGGTGAAGGAGGAGGTGCTGGTCGAGGACGCCGGGCAGAACGTGGCCCGCCTGTCGGCGCTGCGCGAACTGGGCGTCCGGCTCGCGATCGACGACTTCGGCACCGGCTACGCCTCGCTGGCCTACCTGGGCCAGCTCCCGGTGGACATCATCAAGATCGACCCGTCGTTCGTGGCGGGGCTGGGCTCCGACGAGACGCTCACGCTGCTCACCAGGACGATCGTGCGGCTCGGACGCGACCTGGGGCTGACCGTGGTCGCCGAGGGCATCGAGCGGCCCGAGCAGCTGGAGCTGCTGCGCGAGATGGACTGCCCGCGAGGTCAGGGCTACCTGGTGGCCCGTCCCATGGCCGCGGGACGTGTCGAATCGCTCGTCCGCACCAATCTCGGTACGCCGGACATGTCCGGCGAGGCCACCCTTCCCCTGGAGGGAACGGCGCTCTCACCAGGCTGATCCAGCCCCGGGAGGCTCGCATGGCCGAGCCTGGGGAGGCTCGCGTGGACGGGCCTCCCATGTCTCATATGCCGAGACAATATGTCCAAGGATTTGACCAGCGACGGGAAGTCGGCGAAAGTGGCTTCCGTGCAGAGCGGTTCCATCATTCTCGTAGTACTTGGTCGGCGCGCAGGCTGATCAAGCACTTCCACCTGCGCGCGCCCCTCGACCGCCATCCGGCGGCGGGGGTTTTTTGTTGGCCGTGTTAGCCCACCTTCAGCCCGACTCCAGCCCGACTCTCCCCAAGGAAACAGGAACATGACGACCGAACAGATGACGGGAGCCCAGGCGCTGGTCCGCGCCCTGGAGAACGTCGGCGTCGATACGGTGTTCGGCATCCCCGGAGGGGCGATCCTCCCGGCGTACGACCCGCTCTTCGACTCGAAGAAGCTGCGCCACATCCTCGTCCGGCACGAGCAGGGCGCCGGCCACGCCGCGCAGGGCTACGCGATGGTCACCGGCAGGGTCGGCGTGTGCATGGCCACCAGCGGCCCCGGCGCGACCAACCTCGTCACGCCGATCTCGGACGCGTACATGGACTCGGTCCCGATGGTGGCGATCACCGGCCAGGTGCCGAGCGCCTCGATCGGCACCGACGCCTTCCAGGAGGCGGACATCGCCGGCATCACGATGCCGATCACCAAGCACAACTTCCTGATCACGCGGGCGGAGGACATCGGGCGCACGATCGTCGAGGCGTTCCACATCGCCTCCACCGGCCGGCCCGGCCCGGTCCTGGTCGACATCTCCAAGGACGCGCTGCAGTCCACGTTCGGCTTCGAGTGGCCCGTCCAGATGCAGCTCCCGGGCTACCGGCCCGTCACCCGGCCGCACTCCAAGCAGGTGCGCGAGGCGGCACGGCTGATCGTCGAGTCGCAGCGCCCGGTGCTGTACGTCGGCGGCGGCGTCATCAAGGCCGGCGCCTCGGCCGAGCTCAAGGTCCTCGCCGAGCTGACCGGCGCGCCCGTCGTCACGACCCTGATGGCCAAGGGCGCGCTGCCCGACAGCCACCCGCTGCACATGGGCATGCCCGGCATGCACGGCAGCGTCGGCGCGGTCGGCGCCCTGCAGAAGGCCGACCTGCTGGTCACCCTGGGCGCCCGCTTCGACGACCGGGTCACCGGCAAGCTCGACGGCTTCGCCCCGCACGCCAAGGTCGTGCACGCCGACATCGACCCGGCCGAGATCTCCAAGAACCGGCACGCGGACGTCCCGATCGTCGGCGACGCCCGCGAGGTCATCGCCGACCTGATCGTCGCGGTGCAGAACGAGCACGAGCACGATCACAAGGGCGACTACGAGGACTGGTGGCGCCAGCTCAACGCCTGGCGCGAGACGTACCCGCTGGGCTACGACGCGCCCGCGGACGGCTCGCTGTCGCCGCAGCAGGTCATCGAGCGTATCGGGCAGCTGGTCGGCCCGGAGGCCTACTACGTGGCGGGCGTCGGCCAGCACCAGATGTGGGCCGCGCAGTTCATCAAGTACGAGCGGCCCGGCGCGTTCCTCAACTCCGGCGGCGCGGGCACCATGGGCTACGCCGTCCCGGCCGCGATGGGCGCCAAGGTCGGCGCGCCGGACACCCAGGTCTGGGCGATCGACGGCGACGGCTGCTTCCAGATGACCAACCAGGAGCTGGCGACCTGCGCGATCGAGGGCATCCCGGTCAAGATCGCGATCATCAACAACGGCAACCTCGGCATGGTCCGGCAGTGGCAGACGCTCTTCTACAACGAGCGCTACTCCAACACCAACCTCCAGGGCCCGGCCGACGGGTCGGCCGCCTCCGCCGTCCGGCGGATTCCCGACTTCGTGAAGCTGGCCGAGGCGTACGGTTGCGTGGGGCTGCGCTGCGAGAGCGCGGAGGACGTCGACGCGACCATCGCCAAGGCGATGGAGATCAACGACGCTCCCGTCGTGATCGACTTCGTCGTCCACCAGGACGCCATGGTCTGGCCGATGGTGGCCGCCGGCACGACCAACGACGACATCAAGATCGCGCGGGACCTGGCGCCCGACTTCGAAAACGGAGACTGACCGATGAGCCTGCACACCCTCTCCGTCCTGGTGGAGAACAAGCCCGGCATCCTCGCGCGGGTCGCGGCGCTGTTCTCCCGGCGCGGGTTCAACATCGAGTCGCTCGCCGTCGGCACCACCGAGCACCCGGAGATCTCCCGGATGACGATCGTGGTGAACGTCGAGGAACTGCCGCTGGAGCAGGTCACCAAGCAGCTCAACAAGCTGGTGAACGTGCTCAAGATCGTCGAGCTGGACTCGTCCCAGTCGGTGCAGCGCGAGCTGGTCCTGGTCAAGGTGCGCGCCGACGCCGAGACCCGCTCGCAGGTCCTGGAGACCGTCACGCTGTTCCGCGCCAAGGTCGTCGACGTGGCCCCCGACGCCGTCACCATCGAGGCCACCGGCAACCGCGACAAGCTGGACGCCTTCATCCGGGTGCTGGAGCCGTTCGGCATCAAGGAGCTGGTCCAGTCGGGCATGGTGGCCATCGGCCGCGGCGCCCGCTCCATCACCGACCGCTCGCTGCGCGCCATCGAGCGCAGCGCGTGAGCCCCAACCCCAACACCGCAAGCGAAAGGCAGCACCACAGTGGCTGAGATGTTCTACGACAACGATGCCGACCTGAGCATCATCCAGGGCCGGCACGTCGCCGTGATCGGGTACGGCAGCCAGGGGCACGCGCACGCGCTCTCCCTGCGCGACTCCGGCGTGGACGTCCGGGTCGGCCTGGCCGAGGGCTCCAAGAGCCGCGAGAAGGCCGAGGCCGAGGGCCTGCGGGTGCTCACGGTCGCCGAGGCGGTCGAGGAGGCCGACCTCGTCATGATCCTCACTCCGGACCACCTGCAGCGCGGGATCTACGAGGAGCACATCAAGCCCAACCTGGTCGAGGGCGACGCGCTCTTCTTCGGTCACGGCCTCAACATCCGCTACGGCCTCATCGAGCCCCCGGCTGGCGTCGACGTGTGCATGGTCGCCCCCAAGGGCCCGGGCCACCTGGTGCGCCGCCAGTACACCGCCGGCCGCGGCGTCCCGGTCATCGTGGCCGTCGAGCAGGACCCGACCGGCAACGGCTGGCCGCTGGCCCTGTCGTACGCCAAGGCCATCGGCGGCCTGCGCGCGGGCGGCATCAAGACCACCTTCACCGAGGAGACCGAGACCGACCTGTTCGGCGAGCAGGCCGTGCTGTGCGGCGGCCTCTCCGAGCTGATCAAGACCGGGTTCGAGGTGCTCATCGAGGCCGGCTACCAGCCCGAGGTGGCCTACTTCGAGTGCCTGCACGAGGTGAAGCTGATCGTCGACCTCATGTACGAGGGCGGCATCTCCAAGATGTACTGGTCGGTGTCCGACACCGCCGAGTACGGCGGCTACAGCCGCGGCCCGCGCGTGGTGAACGCCGGCACCAAGGCCGAGATGAAGAAGATCCTCGGCGAGATCCAGTCCGGCCAGTTCGCCAAGGAGCTCGTCGCCGAGTTCGAGGGCGGCCAGGTGCAGTTCGGCAAGTACCGCGAGGAGCTCGCCGAGCACCCCATCGAGAAGACCGGCGCCACCCTGCGCCCGATGATGAGCTGGCTGAACGACTGACCCGGCACCGCATCCGAAGCGGGGACGCCCCTTAGGGCGCCCCCGCTTCCGCGTGTTCAGCGGGTGCGGCGGACCAGGCGGACCAGGCGGGTCGGGACGAGGCGGCGCAGCCGGCGGCGGAGCCTGCCGGCGAACCGGGGTGGCCTCTGGTCGCCGCGGATCAGCACGGCGAGGTGGCCGCCCCGGGTGAAGTAGATCTTCGCCGTCGTGGCCGTGCCGAGGGCGCGGCGCTGCGGCTCGGCCTTGATCCTGTCGCCGCGGATCGTCCCGAAGCGGGCCTCCCGGGTGACGCCGAGGGTGGACGCGGCCACGTGCAGGTCCCAGCGGCCGGGGCCGACGGCGGAGGCGACCGGGTCGATCTGCGCCTCGAAGCCGTCCTCGTGCGGCTCGGCGGGGAACCGGTGCTCGACGCCGCTGCGGCGTTCGCGGAGGATCACCTCCACCTTGGTCTCGCGCGCCTCGACCCGTTCGATGCGCGCGTGGCCGCGGACGCGGAACCTCCTGCCCTGCCACGCGACGGCGTCGAGCCGGTGCTCCACGCCCACCTCGCCGGTGATGTCGGCGTACTGCCGGGGGACGCCGCGCAGGTACGGGTAGACGGTGTACACGCGTCCGCCCACCACGACGGCGCCCATCCTGGTGCCCTCCGACTCCTCCCGGATCATGCGCTCCAGCTCGTCCTCCAAGCCGTGCATGATGCAGAACGCGCGGAGCCGGTACGCGACGGGGAGGGCGTCGCGGGCGGCGTCGCTGAGGCCGTCGCCCAGCACCTCGCGGGTGCCCTGGAGCAGCCGCCGGCGCTGCGGGCCGTCCATGGCGAGGAACCGGTCGTCGTACACGCGGAGGACGTCGTGAAGCACACTGATCGCGCAGTCCGAAGTCACAGGCTCTCCTGAAGGCGGGGACATCCGTTACGGTAAGGGCCCGGCTGATCGCCCACGGTGAAATCCGGCTCAGCGTGTCGTTACGGCAACCTGGATGCATACTCGGTATTGCGCCCGGGATACCTCGTATGCATACTTGGTACGCATGTCGATCCGTCACGGTCTCCTGGCACTTCTGGCCCAGGGGCCCCGCTATGGCTACCAGCTGCGCGCCGAGTTCGAGTCGTCCACCGGGGCGACCTGGCCGCTCAACATCGGGCAGGTCTACTCCACGCTCTCCCGGCTCGAACGCGACGAGCTCGTCACCCGGGTCGGCGCCGACGACGAGGGCCGCTTCGTCTACCGGATCACTCCGGCGGGCGAGGAGGACGTGCGGCAGTGGTTCACCACCCCCATCGCCCGGGCCGACCGGCCGCGCGACGAGCTGGCCATCAAGCTGGCCATGGCGGTGACCACCCCCGGGATCGACGTCCGCCAGGTGGTCCAGGCGCAGCGCACCGCGACCCTGAGGTCGCTCCAGGACCTCACCCGGCTCAAGGCCGACGCCCCCGCGATCCCGGTCGAGTCCGGTGACCGTGCCTGGCGCCTGGTCCTCGAATCCATGCTCTTCCAGGCCGAAGCCGAGGTGCGCTGGCTCGACCACTGTGAGGCCTACGTCGTCCGTGCCGAACACGCGGACCGCGCGGCCCCGCCCGCTCCGGTGCCGGCCGAGGAGTCCGGTACTCCCCACACCGCGAAGGGGGGACGCCGATGAGCGTCCTTGCCAAGCCCCACGCCCCCCAGGAGACGCACACCGTCCTGGAAATGCACGCCGTCTCCCGCGACCACGGCGCGGGCGCCAACCTCGTGCACGCTCTCAAGGAGATCAGCCTGGTCGTCGCGGCCGGGGAGTTCGTCGCCGTGATGGGCCCGTCCGGATCCGGCAAGTCCACGCTGCTCACCCTCGCGGGCGGGCTCGACGCGCCCACCGCGGGCCGGATCGTCGTCGAGGGCGCCGATCTGACCACGCTCGGCAGGGCCGGGCTCGCGGCGCTCCGCCGCCGCAGCGTCGGGTACGTCTTCCAGGATCTCAACCTGATCCCGAGCCTCACCGCGGCCGAGAACGTGATGCTGCCGCGCGAGCTCGACGGCGTCCGTGCCCGGCAGGCCCGCCGGGAGGCGGCCATCGCCCTCCAGGAGGTGGGCATCCCCGAGCTGGCCGAACGCTTCCCCGACGAGATGTCCGGCGGCCAGCAGCAGCGGGTGGCGATCGCCCGCGCCCTGGCCGGCGACCGCCGCCTGGTCCTGGCCGACGAGCCCACCGGCGCGCTGGACAGCCAGACCGGCGAGGACGTCATGCGCATCCTGCGGGCGCGCTGCGACGCCGGGGCGGCCTGCCTCATGGTGACGCACGAGTCCCGGCACGCCGCCTGGGCCGACCGGGTGATCTTCCTGCGGGACGGCCGGATGGTCGACGCCACCGGCGGGCGTCCCGGTCCCGAGTCTCTCCTGCAGGAGACGCGATGAGCCGTCGCGGCGCCGGGTACGGCGTCGCGCTGCGCATCGCCCGGCGGGACGCCGTGCGGGCCAAGGGCCGGACGATGCTCGTGCTGTGCATGATCGGGTTGCCGGTCATGGCGATCGTCGCCCTGTCGGTGCTGTTCAAGACCGGCGAGTGGTCCACCCGGGAGTCTCTGCCATACGAGCTGGGCCGGTCCGACGCGCGCCTCACCGGAGCGGCGCGGTCGCCGGTGGAGCAGAACCCCGACGAAACGTCCTTCGGCGGCGCCGGCATGGACGACACGCCCAAGCCGTGGACCACCGAGGAGATGACCCGGCGGGTCCAGGCGAAGTACGGTCCGGGAGCCAAGGTCCTGCCGTACGTCCAGGGCAAGGCGGTGGTGATCAGGACCGAGCGCGGTGCGCTGCATGCGGAGGTCACCGAGGTCGACCTGCGCGATCCGCTGACCGCCGGCCTTGTCAGGCTCACCCGGGGACGGCTGCCCGCCACCGCCGACGAGGTCGCGCTGCCGCCCTCGTTCGGGGACCGCGGATTCCGGATCGGCTCGGCCGCCAAGATCGATGGCACCGGGGCGCAGAAGCGCGTGGTCGGATTCGTCCAGGACCCGCTGACGATGGGACGCCCCCTGGCGGTGGCCCTGCCCGGCGCGTTCCCGTCCCGGGACGGCGCGGGGAACGGCCCGGCGGGGGTTGCGGACGCCGGCACGCAGTGGCTGATCGGTACCGGTGGCAAGCCGGTCACCTGGGCGGACGTGCGCGACTTCAACAAGCTCGGCATCACCGTCCTCTCGCGCGCCGTGGTCATGAACCCGCCGCCGGCCGGCCAGATCCCGGCGGGGGCCGGGAGCGAGCCGAGCACCGACAACACCACGATGGCGATCGGCGCGATGATCGTCGCGATGGTGGTGCTGGAGGTCGTGCTGCTGGCCGGCCCCGCGTTCGCCGTCGGCGTCCGGCGGCAGCGGCGCCAGCTCGCCCTGGTCGCCGCCAGCGGCGGGGACGCCCGGCACCTGCGGGCCGTCGTGCTGGCGGGGGGCATCGTCATCGGCGGCACCGCCGCCCTGATCGGCGCGGTGGCCGGCATCGGGCTCGCCGCGATGGCCGGGCCGGTGTACGAGAACTACTCCGGATCCCTCCTGGGCCCGTTCGAGGTCCCGTGGGTCCTGGTCGCGCTGCCGATGGCGCTCGGCGCGCTCAGCGGGCTGGCCGCGGCGTACGTGCCCGCCCGGCAGGCCGCGCGGATGGACGTCGTGGCCGCGCTCGGCGGCCGCCGGGACCAGGCCCGGTCCCGGCCCGGCTGGCCCATCGCCGGGGGCGCGCTCATCGCCGGCGGCATCGGGCTCTGCCTGGTCGGCGTCCGGATCTGGCAGGAGTTCGGGGCCGCGCTCGGCGCCGTCGCCATCGTCATCGGCTGCGTGATGATCGGCCCGTGGGTGGTCGGCCTGGCGGGCCGCACCGCGAGCCGGCTGCCGCTGCCCATGCGCCTGGCCGTCCGCGACGGCGCCCGCAACCGCGGCCGCGCGGCGCCCGCCGTCGCGGCGATCATGGCCGCGGTGGCCGGGATCACGGCGCTCGCCATCGGGGGCGCGAGCGACTTCGCCCAGAACCGCGAGGAGTACCGCGCTCGGCTGCCGATGGGCACCACGCTGATCCAGACGACCGCGTTCGAGGGAGACCAGAAGGCGCTGGCCGAACGGGTGCGCCAGGCCGTCGAGCGAGAGCTGCCCGGCGTGCCGGCCGTGCCGCTGCGGAGCCTGCCCGGCCAGGACCGGGTCTGCACGGAGCCGGTGCCCGGCAAATGCCCGTTCGTGACGCTCGGCAAGGGCTACAGCGGACCCGAGACGATCGTGATCGACAACGTGGTGGGCGGGCCGCGGGAGGCCCGGCTGCTGCTCGGCCGGGACGACCCGGCCGTGACCGCCGCGCTGGACGCCGGGAAGATCGTGCTCTTCCATGTGCGGCCGCCCGCCGGCGGCACGGTTCCCGTCCAGGTGAAGGAGTACGTCCAGGACGAGGAGAAGGTGGTCCGGTCGCTCGGCGGGCTGCCCGCGATCGCGGTCCCGGACGCGACCGGCGTCCGGGCGCTGGTGCCGCCCGCCGTCGCGGCGAAGGCCGGGCTGCCGCTCGACACCGCCGCGTTCGGCATCGACCGGGCCGACCGCCGGCTGACCAAGGACGAGCAGTCCCGCGTCCAGGAGCGGCTCGACGGGATCACGCAGGGCTTCAACTCGGCCGAGGTCTACGTCGAACGCGGCTTCACCGAGTCGTTCAGCCAGATCCTGCTGTTCCTCGGCCTGGCCGGGACGCTGATGGTCCTCGGCGGCTCCCTGATCGCGACCGGCCTCTCGGCCGCCGACTCCCGTCCCGACCTGGCCACGCTCGCCGCGGTGGGCGCCCGGCCGCGGACGCGCAGGCTGCTGATGATGGGGCAGGCAGGGTTCATCGCGATCCTCGGATGCTGGCTCGGCATCCTCGCCGGGCTGGCGCCGGGCATCGCCGTGGCGCGGCCGCTCACCAACATCGACTACTCGCGCGCGGAGAGCGGCTCCATCGACACGACGGGCCACGGGACGATCGTCGCCATCCCCTGGGAACTCCTGGGCGCCATCGGCATCGTGGTCCCGCTGATCGCGATGCTGGCCGCCGGCCTGTTCACGCGATCCCGCCTCCCCATGGTCAGACGAGCGGCCGGCTAACCCGCCCGGGCGACGCGCCGAAGGCGACCCACAAGAAAGAGCGACCGTCCCGGAACGAGCGGAGTGGCTGGGCGAGTGGCTGTGTGCTCCGGCACGCGGCCGCTCGGCTTTGTCCGGTGTGGGACACGGGGCGTGGCGGGGCCGTCACCCGAGCGCTTCGGATGCGTGGCCGGGACTGGTAGCCTCCTGGCGCGTGGCTGAGGCGGTAGCGGTGGGAGAGTCGACGGACGGCGACGGTGCTCCGGCGCGCGTCCCCTGCCGTGTCCGCCGTCGGGTTCTCCGGCTCCGTCCGCTGCCCCTGCTGGTCGCCGCGACCGCGCTGTTGTACACGACGTACTCGCTGCTGCGGATCTACACGTTCCGCGCGACGACCTACGACCTGGTCCTGTTCGACCAGGCGATCCGGTCGTACAGCCGGTTCGGGCTGCCGGTCGCCATGGTCAAGGGCGTGCACAACGGCTTCGGTACCGACTTCTCCATTCTCGGCGACCATTTCTCGCCGATGCTGGCGATTCTGGCGCCGCTCTACTGGATCCACGACGGCCCGGAGACGCTGGTGGTCGCCCAGGCGGTGCTGCTGGCCCTGGCGATCGTGCCGATCTGGCGCTACACCGAACGCAGGCTGGGCGGCGCGGCGGCCTACGCGGTCGCCGGGGCCTACGTGCTGGCGTGGCCCGTCGCCGAGGCCCTCGCGTTCGACTTCCACGAGGTCGCGTTCGTGCCGCTGCTCTCGGCGCTGCTGGTCGAGCGGTACGACGCGGGACGGCGCGGGCAGGCGGCGCTCGTGGCCGGGTTGTCGCTGCTGGTCAAAGAGGACATGGGCCTGCTGCTGGTGGGGTTCGGCCTGTTCCTGCTCACCAGGGAACGGCGGGCCGGGGCGGTCTATGTCGTGGTCGGCCTGGTCGCGACCTGGGTGAGCTCACGGGTGCTGATCTCCGCCTTCGGAGGCGACGACGACTACTACTGGGCGTACGGCTCGTTCGGGCCCGACCTGCCGAGCGCGGCCCTGCACCTGCTCACCCATCCCTGGGACGCGGTGACGGCGCTGGGCACGCCGTCGCTGAAGCTGAAGACGATGGTGCTGCTCGTCGTGCCCCTGCTGCTGCTTCCGCTGGCGTCCCCGCTGACGGTGATGGTCGTCCCGCTGCTGGCCGAACGGATGCTGGCCGACCGGATCCCCAACTGGTGGGAGCCCCGCTACCACTACAACGCCTTCCTGATCGCGGTCCTGCTGCTCGCCTCGGTGGACGGCGCGGTCCGGCTCCGCCGGCTGCTGCCCGGCCGCCTCCGCCTCGTCCCGGCGATCGGGCTCCTGGCCGCCGCGGTCATGACCGTGCCGTTCTTCTCGTTCCGGGAGTTCGGCGACGCCTCGTTCTACCGGCGGGACGAGCGGGCGCGCGCCGCCGCGGCGGCGGTGGCGCTGGTGCCCGACGGGGCGCTGGTCGAGGTGGCCAACCCGCTCGGCCCGGCGCTGTCGACGCGCGCCCGGGTGCTGCTGTGGGACGGGCTGCCCCGTGAGGCGCCCTGGGTGATCGCCGACACCCGCGGGCGGCAGTTCCCGTTCGAGTCGCGGGACGAGCAGGTGCGACGCGTGGAAGCGCTGGTCGCGAGCGGTTACCGGCCTGTCTTCCAGCGGGCGGGCTTCATCGTGTTCCACCGGCCGGGCCCCGATCCGGAGCCCATCCCGCGCAGCGACCGCGACGGATTGCCTCTTACCAGACCACCGTCAACTGGTCAGGAAAGTTGATCACTAGAGTCAGAAAGCCGGTGAAGACGCCGCTTCCGGGCATTTGCCCTATCCTTTTCGCGCTCTTTGCCCGATACTTAGAGAAAGTCGCGACGGCGGGCGGACTGCCCTCCGCACCCTGGGCAAACACTCGATGTGACCGCAGCCGTGGTGGCGGTGGGGCGGAGTCATGAGTGGCGATCATCACCGGGAGACAAGGGCGGAGACCCTCGCGCGCGGGCTGCAATATATTCCCTTGCGCGCATTGTCCGCGGCAGGTAATTCCCTGAATGCCGGTCCCCGTTCGGGGGCGAAAATTGGCAGGGAGTCGTGACGTGGGGGCGGCACCGGACCGGGCCGTCCGGCGGTGGGAGACCTGCGGGCGGGCATGGATCGCCGTCCTGCGGCACGTGTGGGCGGCCGGCGAGGCCGGCATGGAGGACCACGGCCCGATCATCGAGGGCCCGCCGATCCTCTTCGAGATCGCCTCGCTGAGCTGGGAGGATCCCATCCTGCGCGAGTACGGCGACGGCGCGCGGATGTCTCGCTGGGCGCAGGATCGGCCCCGGCGGGCGATGGACGGCGAGCTCGGCGAGCGGCTGCGGGACCTGAACGGAGTGCACCAGCTGCACTGGGTGGCGGATCTGCTCCGCTCGCGGCCGTGGACGACCAGCGCGTGGATCTCGCTGACCGTGCCGGGCGAGGACGCCGAGGCGATGCCGAGCCTGGCCGCGCTCTCGTTCCGCATCCGGGACTATCGGTTGATCATGACCGCGATGTTCCGCTCCCAGAACGTCTACCGCGGCTACCTGGCCTACGTCCCGCTGCGCGGCATCCAGCTCGAGGTGGCCGACGACCTCGGCCTGCCGCCGGGCCCGCTGCGCGTCTTCATCGACGTCCCGCACATAGAGGTGGCCGACGCCAACGGTGTCGCGACCGTCCTCGCCGCCATGCCGGAGCCGAACGCGGCCTGACGCTGAGTTCCCGAGGGCCGCCCATCGGACGGCCCCCGATCAGGCCGGGTGGTGGAACGGCTTACCGGCCTTTCATCTTGAGTGATCTGCGTCACGTCGTGGATCGTTCCATTCGGTCGGCTCATCGGGTAGGGAGGCGTGCGGTTCGGGCGGGCGGGACGAAAGGGGGCGTTCGTGTGTGAGTCCGGCTGTCCGCCGAGCGGACGGCGGGCGCGGGATAGACTCGGCTAACGGGGCGCGCGCACGACGAGGTGAGTCGCGACTTCAATCCAGCACATCACCTGCACATCCATCTTCCTAAGGACTGTTCCTTGAGCAAGCCTGTCGTCCTCGTCGCTGAAGAACTCTCCCCGGCCGGCATCGCGGTCCTGGAGTCCGATTTCGAGGTCCGTTCCGTCGACGGGGCCGACCGCGAGCAGTTGCTCCCGGCCGTCGCCGACGTCGACGCGCTCATCGTGCGCAGCGCCACCAAGGTCACCGCCGAGGTGTTCCAGCACGCCAAGAAGCTGCGCGTGGTGGCGCGGGCCGGCGTCGGGCTCGACAACGTCGACGTCGAGGCCGCCACCAAGGCCGGCGTCATGGTCGTCAACGCGCCCACCTCCAACATCGTCACCGCCGCCGAGCACGCGATCGCGCTGCTGCTGGCCACCGCGCGCAACGTGCCGCAGGGCCACGGCGCCCTCAAGCAGGGCGAGTGGAAGCGGTCCAAGTACACCGGCGTCGAGTTGCAGGGCAAGACCGTCGGCGTGCTCGGCCTCGGCCGCATCGGCGTCCTGGTGGCCCAGCGGCTGGCCGCGTTCGACATGAACGTGATCGCCTACGACCCGTACGTGCAGGCCGCCCGCGCCGCCCAGCTCGGCGTGAAACTCGTCACCATCGACGAGCTGCTGCGCGAGAGCGACTTCATCACCGTGCACCTGCCCAAGACGCCGGAGACCCTCGGGCTCATCGGCGACAAGGAGCTGCACAAGGTCAAGCCGAGCGTGCGCATCGTCAACGCCGCCCGCGGCGGCATCGTCGACGAGGCGGCGCTCGACCTGGCGATCAAGGACGGCCGGGTGGCCGGCGCCGGCATCGACGTGTTCAGCACCGAGCCGTGCACCGACAGCCCGCTGTTCCACCACGACAACGTCGTGGTCACCCCGCACCTCGGGGCCAGCACCCACGAGGCGCAGGAGAAGGCCGGCACGCAGGTCGCCCGCTCGGTCAAGCTGGCGCTGTCCGGCGAGTTCGTGCCCGACGCCGTCAACGTCCAGGGCGGCGCCGTCGCCGAGGACGTCAAGCCCGGCCTGCCGCTGGCCGAGAAGCTCGGCCGCATCTTCACCGCGCTGGCCGGCGGCGTGCCGGTCCGGCTGGACGTGGTGGTCCGCGGCGAGATCACCGGCCACGACGTCAAGGTGCTGGAGCTGGCCGCCCTCAAGGGCGTCTTCGTGGACGTGATCGAGGAGGCGGTGACCTTCGTCAACGCCCCGCTGCTGGCCCGCGACCGCGGCGTGGAGGTCACGCTCACCACCAGCGAGGACTCGCCCGACTGGCGCAACGTGGTCCAGGTGCGCGGCACGATGGCCGACGGCTCGGTGGTGTCGGTCTCCGGCACGCTCACCGGTCCCAAGCACAGCGAGCGGATCATCGAGATCAGCGGCTACGAGATGGAGCTCGTCCCGACCGAGCACATGGCGTTCTTCACCTACACCGACCGGCCCGGCATCGTCGGCGTGACCGGCAAGCTGCTCGGCGACGCGGGCGTCAACATCGCCAGCATGCAGGTCGGCCGCGCGGCCAAGGGCGCGCAGGCCCTGATCGCGCTCACCGTCGACTCGGCCATCCCGGCCGAGCTCGTCGACGGCATCAAGGCCGAGATCGGCGCCGAGATGGCCCGTCGGGTCGACCTGGAGTCCTGACCGCTTCCTGCCAAGGCCGTGACCCCGCCCGGGGCCACGGCCTTGCGTTTTCCGCGGTTGGACGCTCGACCGTCCCACATGGTGAGAATCTCGGCCACGGATCGGGATACTTCGCGGGACCGGGGGTACCGTGGGATGAGTCATGCGGCGCTTCGTAGTAATCCTTCGCTGCCGCAGCGGGGCCTGAACGGCAGGCCGCACCCCGCTGCGGAGTGAGGTGTCGGCCGTAAGCCCTGTTCGGTGCCGGGCCGTGCGAACCACGGTGATCCGGCACCCCCGGAACAGCAGCCACCAGAGACCCACGGAGCAGATCATGAACGAGACCTTCAACGCCGCGCCCGCCGACGACCAGGACGAGGCGTCGCGCGCCCTGCAGACCGCCCTGGACCGCCGAGACAACGGCGGCCAGCCCGGCCACTAACCACCCCACACCTCCACCCCCGCACGCTCTCCAAGGCGGTGCGTCTCTGTTGCTCGTGTGACCGCCGTGGCTGGGCTTTGGTCACGGCGGTTTTGCGTCTAGCGCCAGGGCCAGGGCTCCCATGAGTGAGGCGTCGGCGGTGAAGTGGGCGAGTTCGACCTCTGGCGGGAACGGCACGGCCGCCGCCAGCAGCGCGCCGAGCCGGGCCATCAGGGAGGGTTCGGCCGCCATGCCGCCGCCCAGGACGACCCGGCTCGCGTCGAGCGCGATCGCGAGATTGGCCACCGCCATCCCCAGCCGGTCCAGTGCCTCGTCGAGCAGCCCGGCCACGCGCGGGTCGTCGCGCAGGGCGAACAGCTCCGCCGCGCTCACCTCCCGGCCGAGCAGTCGTGTGCCTAGTCTCGCCAGGCCGCTCCCGGACGCGTACTCCTCCAGTGGGGCGCGCCCGGCCGCGTGGCCGGGCTGCATGGGGGAGTGCAGGGCGTAGCCGATCTCGCCGGCCGCGCCGTTGGTGCCGCGCAGCACGCGCCCGTCCACGACGATGCCCGCGCCGAGCCCGGTGCCGGCGTTGACGTAGAGGCCGACGCCGACGCCCGCGAGCCGTCCCCAGCGGACCTCCGCGGCCGCCGCCGCGTTGACGTCGTTGTCCAGCAGGGTGGGCGCCTTGAGCCCCTCTTCGAGCAGGTGGGAGAGGGGTTGCTCCTCCCACCCCGGAACGTTGGGCGCCAGCGTGACCCGCGGCCCCCGGACGACCCCGAACGTCGAGACGCCGACCGCCGCCGGAGGGCCGCCGCCGGTCTCCTCGATGAGGCGGCGCGCGGCGGCGACCGTGCGCTCGATCACGGCGGGAGCGCCGTCGGTGGCGCGCGTCGCCAGCCGGTGGCGGCGGAGCAGCCGCCCGGCGGTGGTCGCGGTGGCGAGGGCGATCTTGGTGCCGCCGAAGTCGATGCCGAGGACGGTGTCCCCGCTCACCGGCCGCCGCCCGGGCGGGCGCGGCGGGCGGTCGAGTCGATGGCCACCGCGAGCGCGAGCACGGCCGCGGTCACCATGAAGCGCACCGAGGAGTCGACGTTCAGCAGCAGCATGCCGTTGGTGACGGACTGGAGGACGAGGATGCCGAGCAGCGCCGCGTAGGGCCGGCCGCGTCCGCCGAACAGGCTCGTCCCGCCGATCACCGCCGCCGCGATCGCGATGAGCAGGATGTCGCTGCCGCCGGAGCTCTGGTTGACCGCCGAGAGCCGGCTGGCGGCCAGGATCCCGCCCGCCCCGGCGAGCGTCGCCGCCGCGACGAACGCCATGATCCGGATCCGGGTCACGCCGATCCCGGCCCGGCGGGCCGCCTCGGCGTTGCCGCCGACCGCGTAGATCCAGCGGCCCGGCACGGTGTGCCGCAGGCCGAGATCGAGCAGCACGACGAGCGAGCCGAAGATCACCAGGGTGAGCGGCACCCCGCGGTCGCCGTTCAGCACCACCACCACGGCGGCCAGCACGGCCGCGAGCAGGACGGCGCGGACGAGCAGCCATGCCATTGGCCGGACGGGGAGGTCCGCGCGCATCCTGGCCTTCCGGTTGAGCAGGGACGAGCCCAGCGTGGCGGCGGTGATGGCGATGACGGCGAGCCAGCTCAGCCACGGCGGCAGCCAGGTGTCGCTGACCTTGGCCACCGAGCCGTCGAACGGCAGGTTGATCGTGCCCTCGTCGCCCAGGAGGTAGAGCAGCAGCCCCTGCCAGCCGATCAGCCCCGCGAGCGTGACAACGAACGACGGCATGCCGAGCAGTGTGAACATCAAGCCGTGCAGCAGCCCCACGAGCGCGGCGGCTCCCAGGGCGAGGAGCACGGCCACACCCGCGGGGAGCCCCTGCTTCACGTACAGCAAGGTCATCACGACCCCGCACAGCCCGCTCACCGAGCCGACCGACAGATCGATCTCCCCGAGGAGGAGCACGATGACGACGCCGAGCGCGATGGTGCCGGTCGCGGCCATCTGGAGCGCGAGGTTGGTGAGGTTCTCGGCCGACAGGAAATGGTCGTTCAGCGAGCCGAACACCGCCGCGATGACGACCAGGCCCGCCACCACCGGCAGCGCGCCCGGTTCGCCACCGCGCAGGCGTCCGGCGAGCTCGGCCGGACGCGGCGCGGAGATCCGCCGCGAGGTCTGGGTGATCACGCCGCCGCCTCCGCCCCGGTGATGGCCGCCACGACGGCCTCCTGGCTCGTGTCGGCCGTGCGGAAGTCTCCGGCGTTGCGGCCGAGGCGGAGGACGACTATCCGGTCGCTGACCGCCCGCACGTCCGCGAGGTTGTGGGAGATGACCAGCACCGCCAGCCCCCGGTCGCGCAGGCGCCGGACGAGGCCGAGCACCTGGGCGGTCTGTTCCACGCCTAGTGCCGCCGTCGGCTCGTCCAGCAGCACCACGCGCGGCTCGCCGAGCAGGGCGCGGCTGATCGCCACCGACTGCCGCTGGCCGCCCGAGAGCGCGGCGACCGGCGCCCGGATGTCGCGGATCCGGACGTCGAGGGAGGCGAGCAGGTCGCGTGTGGCGCGTTCCATCTTGAGCTGCCGCAACAACGACCAGCGGTGCGTCTCGGAGCCCAGGAAGAGGTTGGCGACCACGTCGAGGTTCTCGCAGAGGGCGAGGTCCTGGTAGACGGTGGAGATGCCGAGCGCCTGCGCGTCGTGCGGCCGCCCGATCCCGGCCGGGCGGCCGCCGAAGTAGAGCCGGCCCGCGTCGGGCGTGATCACGCCGGAGATCGCCTTCACCAGCGTCGACTTCCCGGCGCCGTTGTCGCCCACCAGCGCGACCACCTCGCCCGCGCTCAGGTGCAGATCCACCCCGTCGAGCGCCCGCACCGCCCCGTACCGCTTGGTGATGCCGCGGACCGAGAGCACGGCCTCGCCCGGCTCGCTGCTTCCCGGCTTGCCGTCGGCTGATCCGGACGTCGGCTTGTCCGCCGTCATTGGAGCCCCGCGGTCTTGCACGCGGCGGCGACCTGGCCGGTGCAGATCTTCTGGGCCGTGTAGAAGCCGTCCTTGATGATGGTGTCCTTGATCTTGTCCTTGGTGACGGCGGTCGGGGCCAGCATGAAGGCCGGGATGTCCGCGGAGCCGTTGTTCACCTTCTGCGGCGCGGCCGGCTTCTCACCGCGCGCGAGCGCCACGGCCAGGTCGGCCGACCGTTCCGCCTGGGCACGGATATTGAGGTAGACGGTCATGTTCTGCTCGCCGGTGAGGATCCGCTGGACGGCGGCGAGCTCGGCGTCCTGGCCCGTGATCGGCGGCAGGGTCTTGTAGCCCGCCCGCTTCATCGCCGCGATCGCGCCGCCCGCCATGCCGTCGTTCGCCGACAGGACGCCGACGATCGTGTCGCGGCCGAGCGCGGTGATGGCCTGCTCCATCTGCTGCTGGGCCTTGTCGGGGCTCCAGTCCGGAGTGTCGAACTCCCGTCCGATCTGCGCCTTGCCGTCCAGGACCTGGTGCGCGCCCTTCTTGTAGTCGGCCGAGCTCGGGTCGGTGGGCGCCCCGTTCATCATGACGATCTTGCCCTTGCCGAGCGTGCCGCGCGCGGTCATGGCGTCCAGCAGCGCCTGCCCCTGCATCTGGCCGACGCGCACGTTGTCGAACGAGACGAAGTAGGAGTAGTCGACGCCGGTGATGAGCCGGTCGTAGGCGATCACCGGGATCCGCCGCTGGCGTGCCTGGTTGACCAGCGGCGCGGCCGCCTTGGCGTCCACCGCGTCGAGCACGATGACGTCGGCGCCCTGCGTGATGGCGCCCTCGACCTGCGACTGCTGCTTGGTCGCGTCCTGGTCGGCGTTGCCATAGATGATCTTGCAGCCGGCGCAGAGGCTCTTCACCCGCGCCTCGAACAGCGGCCGGTCGAACGCCTCGTACCGCGTCGTCTTCGACTCGGGAAGGAACAGCGCGATCGTCGCCGCCCCGTCCTTGCCACCGCCCTTGTCGCCTTTGTCGTCCTTGCCGTCGGAGCCACAGCCGGCCGCCAGCACGGCCGCGGCCACCGGGATCACGTACCACCCACGACGCATCGATCTCTGCCTTCCCTCGGCCTCCGGGGTACAGTGAAAGTAAGGGAGGCTTCCTAACAAAACAAGCCCCAGGGGCGCCGGATCTCCGTGCCGTGGTATGCCACTCTCGGAGAGTCGAACAGGGGGAGACGCGTGACGATCGGGACCGGGCCCGGCAACGGCAAGCCCATCGCGAGCACCACCAGCGTGCTGCGGGTGATGAACGAGCGGGCCGTCTACGAACGGATCCGGGCGGAGGGCCCGATCTCCAGACCCGAGGTGGCCCGGCTGACGGGCCTCTCCAAGCCCACGGTCTCGCTGGCCCTGGCCGACCTCGAACGGACCGGCCTCGTCCGCACCGTCGGGCACCGGACCGGCAGCGCGGGCCGCGCGGCGATGCTCTACGAGATCCATCCCGGCGCGGGCCGGGTCATCGGCATCGACGTCGGCCTCGAATGGGTGCGGGCCGCGCTGTCAGGCCTCGACGGCGAGCCGATCGTGCGGCGCGACGTCCGGTCCCAGGCGCGGAGCGCGGACGCGCTGATCGAACAGCTGGCCGCCCTGGTCGCCGAGCTCTCCGCCGAGGCGGGAATCGGGCCCGGCGACGTGACCTACATCGTCCTCGGCACCCCCGGCGTGCACGACGTCGAGAACCAGCGCCTGCGGCTCGCGCCCAACCTGCCCGGCTGGGACCGGCCCGGCGTGACGCGGCAGCTCGCCGACCGGCTGCCCGCCCCGTTCCTCATCGAGAACGACATCGCGCTCGCCGCCCTCGGCGAACAGGCGCACGGCCTCGGCGCCGGGATCTCCGACTTCGCGTTCCTGTCGATCGGCACCGGCATCGGGATGGGCATCGTCCTGGAGGGCAGGCTGTTCCGCGGCTCCCGGGGCGCCGCGGGCGAGGTGGCGTTCCTCCCGTTCGGCGAGGCCGACCCGCTCACCCACGCGCCGGGCGCGCGGCGGCACGGCATGCTGGAGAGCGTGCTGTCGGCGGCCGGGCTCGTCGCCACCGCGCGCCGGCTGGGCATGCCCGGGCACCCGACGGTCAAGAGGGTGTACGACGCGGCGCGCGCGGGCGATCCGATCGCGCAGGAGGCCGTGCGGTACGAGGCGGGCAACCTCGCCCGCGCCCTGGCCAGCGTCATCGCCCTGCTCGACCCCGAGCTGGTGATCATCGGCGGCGGGCTGGGCCAGCACGGCGTGGACGTGCTCCTGGACGCGGTACGCGAGCGGCTGGCCGACATGACCCCGCTCGATCCACCGCCGATCGAGCCCTCCGCGCTGGCCGAGGAAGCCACCGTGCTCGGGGCGCTGGCCACCGGCCTGTCCACCGCCATCGACATCGTCTTCAACCGCGCCGTAGCCGAACCGGCAGTCGGCTGATGACAGACGCACCCAAAGCGGCCGCACCGAGGGCAGACGGTCCGAAGGAGGAGGCGTCAAGGGCGGAGGTGCCGAAGATGGAGGTAGCGAGGGCGGAGGCGGCGCAGGCGGAGGCGGAAATGGCGGCGGTGGATGTGGTTGCGGCTTTGCGGGGGGCGGGTGGGTTGGGGCCTTACTTTGAGATCGTCACCGACCCTGCCGAGGAGGCCGATCCGACGTGGCGTCCGCTGCCGGAGAAGGATCCGGAGCGCCTGGCGGGGCTCGTCGACGCGTACGCCCAGCGGCTCGGCACCGGCGAGCGGCGCGTGGCGGCCTCGATCCTCTTCCAGGGCCTGGCGTCCCGCCTGTGGTCGCCCACGGTGGCGGCCGCCGCGCTCGGCGTCGTTCCGGACCTGTCCAGCCTGCACTGGCGATGGGCGCCCGGCGCGCCGATCGCGCTCTGGCTCGCAGAGCCCTCGGGATGGCCGGGCTCGGCCGACCGCCTCTACGAGACGGTGGTGACCGGCCAACTGCAACCCTTGCGCGACACGATCCTCCAGGTCGTACGCCTGGCCGACGGCCTGCTCTGGGGGAACGCGGCGTCGGCCCTGGCCGGAACGCTCCGCGCTGGAACCCTCCGGCCGGACCTGGCCGCGCCGCTGAACACCCTTGTACGGGACCTGTTCTCCCGTGGCCCGCTCACCGGCACGGGCTCGTTCGAACAGGGCCGGGGCTTCGTGCGGCGCAGCTGCTGCCTCTACTACCGCGTCCCGCCCGGTGGCGAGATGTGCGGCGACTGCGTACTGCTGACCCGCTGAGCCGGTTCGGCCTGGTGTGTGCGGAAGGCTCGTTCTGTGAGGGCCCCGAAGAGCAGGCCCAACGTCGCCCAGAGCACCACCTGGATTCCCAGCGAGGCGATCCGGAAGTCCCACAGCACGGTGGCCGGGAAGCCGTCCGCGACCGCGTCGGGCTCGGGCGTGAACCGGTGGACGATCCCGACGACGACGGCGAAGCCCACCGCGGCCACGATCGTCGCGTTCCACGCCCCGAGCCTGGGCAGCAACCGGCGCTGCACGATCACCGCGGCGGCGGTGCCCAGGAGGCCGAGCGCCACCATGCCGAAGTAGAGCGTCGTCCGGCTGCCGATCGTGTCCGGATTGCCGACCGCCGGGGGTGTCGGCGGGTACTTCAGGAACGGCACGACCACCACCGCCACGAAGCCGCCGAGGGCGACCAGCGCCGCCGTGGCGCGGGCGTCGATCGCCCCGATCCGGCCGTAGGCGAACGCGAACGCGATGGCGAAGAGGCCGCCGACCGCCACGCCGTAGACCACCATCGCGGTGATCAGACCGGCCGTCTTCTGGGCGGTACGGCTGACGACCTCGGCCTCGGCCGCCTCACCACCGTGATGGTGCGTGGCCGCCCGGGCCTCCTCGAAGGAGATGGCGTGCCCCACCTGGGGTTCGCCGTAGATCCAGGCGATCACGAGCGCGAGCGCCGCCGCGGCGATCCCGGCGAGCATGCCGCGGATGAGAAGGGAGCGCATCATCAGTGGCAGGGGAACCCGAGCAGGTGCCGGCCGTCGTGCGTGAACTCGTGCACCCAGGTGCCGCTGAACAGGGAGGTGGCGCCCTGCTCGGCGCCGACGAAGTAGAGCAGCAGGAGGCCGAGGACGGCGGCGAGGACCGCCCAGGGCAGGATCTCGCGGACGGGGACGCGCAGCGGGACAGGCAGCTCCTGGACCTGCGCCGACGGCACGGTTGACTGGGCCATGGGATCTCCTCACGGGGTGCACTCGCCCCGGTGACGGGAGGACGGCAGGACAGTTCCTGACTTCCGGGAGCCTTGGCGGGCCGACCGGACACAGTGGCGGGACCGTCCTGGAATCGCACCAGGTTCCTGCGCACTGCCGCCTCGATGTGAACTTGTCCTGCTGAGCGTCCACTTCGCATGGGCACCGCGTCAAGTAGCCCCATCGGGTGACAGTCCAGGCCGGACGAGATGGTGATCTCGGATGGTGAGACCGGTGCTCACGAGCTGAGACGTTGGGGTAGAGTGCGCGCATGGTTTCCCGCAACATTCGGCTGGCCGTCATCCCGGGTGACGGGATCGGCCCGGAGGTCGTCGCCGAGGGGCTCAAGGTCCTGGAGGCCGTCGCCCCCGCGTCCGGCCTGGCGTTCGAGCAGACCCGCTACGACCTGGGCGCCGCCCGCTGGCACCGGACCGGCGAGGTGCTGCCCGACTCGGTGCTCGACGAACTGCGGGGCCAGGACGTCATCCTGCTCGGCGCCATCGGCGACCCGAGCGTGCCCAGCGGGACGCTGGAGCGCGGGCTGCTGCTGCGGGCCCGCTTCGAGCTCGACCACTACGTCAACCTGCGGCCGGTCAAGCTCCTGCCGGGCGCCGCGACCCCGCTGGCGGGCGTGCGGCCCGAGGACATCGACATGGTCGTCGTCCGCGAGGGCACCGAGGGCCCCTACACCGGCGTCGGCGGTGTGCTCCGCAAGGGCACCGACCACGAGGTCGCCACGCAGGAGAGCGTCAACACCGCGTACGGCGTCGAGCGGATCATCCGCTACGCGTTCGAGCAGGCCGCCGCCAGGCCCCGCAAGAAGCTCACGCTCGTCCACAAGGACAACGTGCTGACCTTCGCCGCCGGGCTCTACCAGCGCTACCTCAAGGAGCTCGCGGCCGAGTTCCCCGACGTCGAGACCGACTACTGCCACGTCGACGCGGCCACGATGTTCTTCGTCAACCAGCCGCAGCGCTTCGACGTGGTCGTCACCGACAACCTCTTCGGCGACATCATCACCGACCTCGGCGCGGCGGTCGCCGGCGGCATCGGGCTGGCCGCCTCAGGCAACATCAACCCGACCGGCGCCGCCCCCTCGATGTTCGAGCCGGTGCACGGCAGCGCCCCCGACATCGCGGGCCAGGGCAAGGCCGACCCGACCGCTACGATCCTGTCCGTCGTCATGCTGCTCGACCACCTCGGTGCCGCCGAGGCCGCACGGCGCGTCGAGCAGGCCGTCGCCGATGACCTGCTGGAGCGCCCGGGCCTGGGCGCCCGGTCCACGTCGCAGATCGGCGACGCGATCGCGAAGCGAGTATCCGGCTAGGGGCGCGCCTCTCTGGTCACCAGAGCGAACTCCGGGCGTGCCTCGCGGCGCGCCCGGATTTTTTCGTGCGCACCGTGATCAAGGAGTAGCACTCGGACGAAGTACGACAATGGGCATAAGGGAATGCCGGGCGGCGATGGGGCCGCGGCGGCGATCCGGGAGAGGACCGAGACGATGAGCAGCACCCTGGACTTCGAGATCAACCTGACCGGGCAGCCGACCCCGGCCGCCGAGCGCGAGCGCATCCTGGCCGATCCGGGGTGGGGTGTGCACTTCACGGATCACATGATCATGATCCGTTACCAGGAGGGCAAGGGCTGGTACGACGCCCGCCTGGAGCCCTACGGCCCGATCCCGATGGACCCGGCCAGCCAGGTCCTGCACTACTCCCAGGAGCTGTTCGAGGGGCTCAAGGCCTACCGGCAGGCCGACGGCTCGATCGTCACGTTCCGCCCGACCGCCAACGCCGCCCGGATGAACCGCTCCGCCCGCCGCATGGCGATGCCGGAGATCCCCGAGCAGCTGTTCGTGGACGCCCTCGAACTGCTCGTCCGCACCGACCGGGAGTGGATCCCCGGCAAGGAGGGCCAGAGCCTCTACCTGCGGCCGTTCATGTTCGCGACCACCCAGGCCCTCGGCGTCAACCGGCCCGCGGCCGAGTTCCTCTTCATGGTCATCGCCTCCCCGTCCGGCCTCTACTACCCCCGCGGCATCAAGCCCGTCTCGGTCTGGCTGTCGCAGGACTACGTGCGGGCGGCGCCCGGCGGCACCGGCGAGGCCAAGACCGGCGGCAACTACGCCGCCTCGTTCGCCGGTCAGGCCGAGGCGGTCGCCAACGGCTGCGACCAGGTCGTGTGGCTCGACGCGATCGAGCACCGCTGGGTCGAGGAGGTCGGGTCGATGAACCTGTTCTTCGTCCACGGCTCGGGCGCCGGCGCGCGGCTGCTCACCCCGGCGCTGAACGGGGCGCTGCTCGCGGGCATCACCCGTGACTCCATGCTCAAGCTCGCCCCCGACCTCGGCATCCCGGTCGAGGAAGGCAAGATCAATATCGACGAGTGGCAGGCCGGCTGCGAGTCCGGCGAGATCACCGAGGTCTTCGGCTGCGGCACCGCCGCGATCATCAGCCCGGTCGGCCACGTCAAGGGCTCCGACCGCGAGTGGAACATCGGCACCGGCGAGCCCGGCCCGATCTCCATGAAGCTCCGCGAGGAACTCATCGGCATCCAGTACGGCACCAAGCCCGACCCGTACGGCTGGGTCCACAAAATCTCTTAACAATGTGGGGGGCAACCCCCCACACCCCCCGCGCCGGGCCGGCGGCCTTGCTTCGCGGCGGCCACCGTCCCGGGCAGGGGCTCCGCCCCGACGACCCCGGCAGGGGGCCCGCCCCCTGCACCCCCGGTCAGCGGGCCTTTCCCCGTCTGAACACGTTTCGTCTCGATATTTGAGATCGATGTCTTATTTCCTTGGAGCGTGTGGCATGCTTGCCTGCATCATGCGCTTCAGCCTCGTCATTATCGGCTGGCGCGCCGGCAGCTAACGGGACATAGCCGGCGCGCAGACCTCTCACGTCCGTGAGGGGTCTTTAGTGTTTTAGGGGCTCGTGCTTTCCAGGGCAAGCACACGCGCCAGCCACACCCCAGGGGGGATTTCGATGCAGGGCGATGGTTTCCACGTCTACGACACCACGTTGCGCGACGGCTCGCAGCAGGAGGGGCTCAACCTCTCTGTGGCGGACAAGCTCGTCGTCGCGCGTCATCTCGATGAGCTCGGGGTCGGCTTCATCGAGGGTGGCTGGCCGGGCGCCAACCCCAAGGACACAGAGTTCTTCCGGCGGGCTCAGACCGAGCTCGACCTGAAGCACGCGCAGCTCACCGCGTTCGGCGCGACCCGCCGGGCCGGTGTGCGGGCCGCCGACGACCCTCAGGTGGCCGCCCTGCGCGACTCCGGCGCTCCCGTCGTGACCCTTGTCGCCAAGAGTCACGACAGGCACGTCGAGCTGGCCCTCCGCACGACGCTGCAGGAGAACCTCGCGATGATCCGCGACACGGTCTCCCACCTGCGTGCGGAGGGCCAACGAGTCTTCCTGGACGCCGAGCACTTCTTCGACGGCTATCACGCCAACCGCGCATACGCGCTGGAGGTCGTCCGGACCGCCGCCGAGGCCGGGGCCGACGTCATCGCGCTCTGCGACACCAACGGCGGGATGCTGCCCGACGAACTCGCCGACGTTGTTCATGAGGTGGTCTCGGTGGGCGCTCGGGTCGGCATCCACTGCCACGACGACTCCGGGTGCGCGGTGGCCAACTCGCTCGCGGCCGTACGGGCCGGGGCGACGCACGTCCAGGGCTGCGCCAACGGCTACGGCGAGCGCAGCGGCAACGCCAACCTCTTCACGGTCATCGGCAACCTCCAGCTCAAGCGCGGCATGCGGCTCGTCACCGACGGCCAGCTGGCCGAGATGACCCGCATCGCGCACGCGGTCTCGGAGGTCACCAACGTCACGCCCAGCTCGCAGCAGCCGTATGTGGGCCTGTCGGCCTTCGCGCACAAGGCCGGTCTGCACGCCTCCGCCGTGAAGGTCGACCCCAACCTCTACCAGCACATCGACCCGGCCACCGTCGGCAACGACATGCGCATGCTCGTCTCCAGCATGGCCGGCCGCGCGTCGGTGGAGCTCAAGGGCCGCGAGCTCGGGTACGACCTGTCCGGCGAGAAGGCCAAGCACGTCGTGGACCGGGTCAAGGAGCTGGAGTCGACCGGCTACACGTTCGAGGCCGCCGACGCCTCGTTCGAGCTGCTCCTGCGCGAGGAGCTGACCGGCGTCCGGCAGCGGCACTTCGAGGTCGAGTCGTGGCGCGCCATCGTCGAGCGGCGTCCCGACGGCTCCATGGTCAGCGAGGCGACGGTGAAGCTGCACGCCAAGGGCGAGCGGATCGTCGCCACCGGCGAGGGCAACGGCCCGGTCAACGCGCTCGACAACGCGCTGCGGATCGCGCTGGGCCGGCTCTACCCCGAGCTGGCGCGGCTGGAGCTGATCGACTACAAGGTCCGCATCCTCGAAGGGTCGCACGGCACCAACGCGCGGACCCGCGTCCTCATCGAGTCCAGCGACGGCACCCGCGAGTGGGGCACGGTCGGCGTCGAGGACAACGTCATCGCCGCGTCCTGGCAGGCGCTGGAAGAGGCCGTGACGTACTCCCTGCTTCACGCGGGATACGAAGCGGGATAGGGGAATGTCCGCCGCAGGGCGGGCATTATCCGGTCATGAGCAGAGAGATCACCGACAACGCCCAGCAGAGCCGCTTCGAGCTCCACGAGGACGGCATCCTCGCGGGCTTCGCGGAGTACGACCGCCGGCCCGGCCAGATCGTCTTCACCCACACCGAGGTCGACTCGGCGTACGAGGGCCAGGGCATCGGCAGTGCCCTGGCCCGCGGCGCGCTGGACCACGTCCGGGCCGAAGGAGGCCTCTCCGTGGTCCCGAACTGCAGGTTCATCAAGGGGTGGATCGACAAGCACCCCGACTACCAGGGTCTGGTGGCCTGACCCGTCAGGCCTTGGGCTCGGCGCTCTGGATCACTTCGAACGACCACAGCTCGGCACTGGCGGCCGCAGGGCCGCCGTGCCCGTGCCCATGGCCGTGCGCGTTCGCCTCCTTGGCAGCCTGCGCGTGACCGTGCTTGAACGCCTGGCTCTCCGTCCAGCGCTGGAAGTCCTCCTCGCTGCGCCACTGCGTGACGACCAGGTAGCGGTCGATGCCCTCCACCGGACGGAGGAACTGGAACCCCTCGAAGCCCTCGGCGGACTCCACCAGCCCGGCCCGGCCCGCGAAGCGCCGCTCCACCTCCTCGCGCATCTCCGCCCGCACGGTCAGCGCATTGATCTTGATAACGGACAAGTCGGGACTCCTCGGCTCGGTGGGCGCACGTCGTTCAGCGGAAACGTTAACGCGCTGATCACACCGCCCGCAGCGATGAGCCGCCCGCGAGGTACATCCACGCCGTCAGGGCGGACTCCTTCACCTGGATCTCGACCGGCAGGTAGCAGGCCGGGTCGACGAACCCGGGCCCCTGCTGGATGACCGCCTCGTACACGAACGCCGAGGCGATGAACCCGAGGTCGGCCACCGTCTCGGCGAGCCTGCTCTTCAGGACCGGCGCCTCCAGCAGCCGCGCGGTCTGGATGATGGCGGTGCCGGACACCCCGCGCGGGTCCCACGTCACCGGGCCGACGTGCAGCGCGACCCGCAGCTGCAGCCGCGTCGCCTCGCTGGCCCGCCGGTTGTGGCGCCGGAGCCCGGCCTCCAGCCGGGCCAGCATCGGATCGACGACCGACCGGGTCGGCGTGTCGGGCGGGACGATGATGAGGGCCCCGTCGCCGCGGTCCTCCTGGTAGTAGTCGGCGTGGCCGAGCCCTGAACCGGCGAACGCGTCCTGGAGCATCTCGTACATCGAGTTCCGGACGATCATCCGATCGTCGTCATCGCGGACGTGCCCGCCGAACCCCGCGATGTCGGTGAACAGAATGGAGCAGTTGCCGCCGGACCAGGCCGGGACCTGCGGCCGCCCCCAGCCCGCCGGCCTTGGCGGGACTTCGGTGAGACGGTCGTAGACCTGCCTTTCTAGGACCGCCTGCACCCGCGGATGCTCGGCGAGGAAGTCCAGGAAGCTCTCGGTGCGCGTCTGGTACGCGCTGACGTCGGTCTCCGCGGTGACCATCGCCGACCGGGCCCGCACGAGCAGCGCCGCCCGCTCGCCCACCAGATCCCCGGGCCCCCGGAAGGCGATGTCCCGGACCCCGTCGGGCTCGTGGACCCACACCTTCGCCCAGCCGGACAGGATGACGATGACATGCTCGGCGGGCAGCCCCTCCCGGCACAGAACGTCGCCGGGCCGGTAAGACGCCTCCCGAGCCCGCCCTTGCAGCGCCCGCCGTTCCTCCTCCGTAAGCGCCTGCCAGAACGCCATGCCGTGCCGCGTGTCCGGAGCCCCTCCGCCGGCTCCGGACACGCAGGCCCCCGCCGTGTTCGGGATGAGCAGGTCTACCTCGGTGGTGTCTCGTACGAGCATGTTCGTGGCCGACGGTTCCCATCGGCCGGGCATGTGCTGGACGTTCTTGGCCGTCCCATGCGTCGCCTCGCCGCGTGAACCTCGGAAGATCGTTGTCAAGGGCCGGGTGAACGCGAGTTCGTCGCTCGACTTGAGCGCGCGAATCTCCTCGACCGTCGTCGCCAGCGAACGGCCTCTCCTGGTCAGCGCGATCTGGTCATAGGTGAAACCCGCGACGGGTACCGCCACGAGCGCCAGCACCGCCGCGATGACCCCGCGGGTCCCGCCGACCAGCACCGCACCCGCGATGACCAGCATCGAGAGACCGATGACGGCCACCGAGAGGCTCGGCCTGACCGATCCCTGCGCCGGGGGCCGGACGGCCTCCTTGCCCGGTCGTCGTCTGTCCCGCTCTCTGTTCACTTCGCCTCCCTTCCCCTGGGGAGGGGCGCCCGGCGGTTGCGCGGGCCTGGTTAGTGTCAGAGTAGGACGATGCTCGTACGATGTACATGCAATACGCGGATATAGTTATGATGCAACTTTCACAGAAGCCGAGCGTCCTGTGATTGACATGTGATGTTCAAGCAGGTTTTTTTGGCATAGAGTGCGGGAAGCATCCGTTCAGGATGCTTGCGAGCACAGCACGTTTGCGAGGCGTCTCACGTACTCCGCTCGGTGAAACCCCGACACCAGGGCGGACCCCGTGGTCCGTGCCGGTGGCCTCCGATGGGAGAACCCGCAATGAAGAACCCGGGAACGGCCTCCGAGTCGCACAGCAGGGAGACGGGCCGGCGAGCGCCCGACGAGGGCCAGCAGTCCGCGGCCCCGATAGGGGAGCGGGTCACCGTCAACCTCAGCCTGAAGGCCCGCGATGCCCTCGAGGAGATCATGCACCTCACCGGCATCAACAAGACCGACAGCATCAGCCGCGCCCTGATCGTCTACGCCGAGATCGAGCGCATGGCCGGCAACGGCGGTTCGATCTACTGCCGCGAGACCCCCGACGGCGACCTCATGAAATGGAAGATCGTCTAACCGGATCCGTGGCTCAGTGGATCTTGAGCGCGAGAAGAAGCATCGTGTTGAGCATGCTCGCCGTGAGCGCGGCCTGAGGAGAGCCCCGTCCGTGCAGCCACCTCGCGTGGGACGTGGCGTGCGGTGCCGGCGCAGTGCGGATTCGCGGCGTTCGTGACGTCGGCGTACGGCCGATGCGTTTCTCGAAGAGAGCGCCCGCCGGGCAGTCGTCTGCGGTGGTGCGGACGCCCACGTCCCGGAAGCCCTGGCGACGGTAGTAGGCGTGCAGTCCGTCGTTGTCGGTCCAGACATCGACGCGGATCAACTTCGCAGGGGTGAGCCGGCGGCGTCCCTGCCACCCCGCCCAGTCGATCAGCTCGGCGCCGAGGCCGGTACCGGCATACGCCCGGTCGACCACGAGCCTGTGGAGGTAGACGGCCTCCGTCCTCTGCTCGTCCTCCGTCCAGAGATCGTTGCCGAACGGGGTGATCGTGACCGAGGCCGCCGGTGTGTCACCGTCCCACAGGATCCAGGTCAACCGGTCGACGACCCCGTCGTGGACGCGCTTGTTCCGGCTGTCCTGGTCGGGCCAGGGACGGCTCCACTGCTCAGTGTCCTTCTCGGCACGCAGCCAGTCGGCGGCCTGCTCGATGAGCCCGATGATGATCGGTACGTGCTCCAGCTCGGCGAGGCGGATCTGGAAGCGCGGTCTCCGTTGACGGATCCGAAACCTGCGGACCCCGGCGTTGACGTTCACGTGGATTCCTGTGCTCCGAAAGTGCGCGCCGCTACATCTCCGGACCGCTGATGCCGGATACGGCGGCAGGACGGAGAGGCGGGCGTTACCGGATATGTGTGTTGTGCGGTCCGCCCTGTGTGGCGTCTCCCCAACCCTGGAGCGGACGGCTGTGCGGGTCAGATGCCCTGGCTATTTGATGACCGCCTGGCCGACGTGCCGGGCGGTTTGCCCTTCCGCGGCGGGTTTCCGGTCGGGGCCTGCATCACCCTGGTCGGAACCTCGCCCACGTTGTAGTGCAGCCGGTTGCGGTCCGCCGGCCACACCGTCACGGTGAGGCGGAAGGCCTTGCCTTCAGAGCCGTACGCGGTGCGGATCGTCTCGAAGACCACGTCCGCCGCCGAGTCGCCCAGCGCGAAGAAGCGCTTCTCGTTGTCGTCGGGAGCGCGGGCGCTGATCTCGTCGTGATACCCGAACTCCTTGTAGCCCAGTGTCTCGCCGAGGTACCTCACAGCGCCCTCGGGGATGTCGTGAGCCTCCAGGAGCTTGTTGGCGCCGCCCTTCATGGCGAAGTCGAGCGGATAGTACGAGGTCTGCAGGGACCATGGTTCGTCGTCGAGGTAAATCTCCTGGTGCCGGGACACGACCTGCGTGTCCGGCTCTACCTGCAGGTACCAGGCGACCGGCTCGGACACCAGCTGGATCTCGACCCGTGGCATCGAACAGGTCGGCTCGCGGTTCTGCACGGCGGCGTCGCGCTTGTACCACTGACCCTCGCCGCCGCCCGGCCCGACACCCGGCTCGGTGGCCGACAGGGTCACATGTACCGGCTCAGGCCGGAACACGACGAACGTTCCTTTGCCCTGCTCGGAGACGACATGACCTCGGTTGGCCAGGAAGTCCAGAGCTTCGCGAATCGTGTTCCGGGACGTCTCATACTGGCTCTGTAGTTCGCTCTCGGGTGGAAGCCGACGGCGGCCACCGTCCCGCTCGCGTGGGAAGTCACCGTTCTCGATACGATTGAGCAGGTCATCGGCGACTTCGCGCCAGCGTCGGGCTGCCATCGGTTCGCTCCTTCCCCGCCCACTACGGCGGCTGGGACTCGTTGCGATGCGCTTTGGTCGCTACGGAATCCCTTGGAAAAAGGTAACGCCACGGTTGAACTTGTAGGTACAAGTCGACGAGTCGCCGCACTTGTAGGTACAAGTAGATGATTCAAATAACTGGGATGACTTTACCAGCAGAGTGACGAGATGTTCGGGATGTCGTCGAACGGGGCATCGTGGCCGCTCGGCACGGCCACGATGCCCGATGTTTCAGCAGCCGCTGAGAGCCGGCACCGGCCAGCGTTCGAGGTAGGCGTCGATATTGCGGGCGATCTTGGCCTCGCGCTCGACGTCGATGGGGGCGGTGGTCCCGAGTGCGTAGTGCACGGCCACTACCTCCGGCTTCGGCAGCTTCCCACCGCCAAGGTGGACGGAGTTCTTCAGCTTGGTCCGCTCGCCCTGTCGTCCTGAGCCGAACTCCCCCCGGAACCATCCCTCCCATTCGTTCCACACCAGGCCTTGAGGCGAGTTCGGACGGGTGGAGTCCCTGATCACGAACGTTGCGTCGCGTGGGTTCATCGGGTCCAGCCAGACGGCGACGACCTCGACGTCGGCGGCGTGCAAGTGGTGGCTCACGGCGGTGATGTAGCCGCGCGTCCGGTCGACTTCCGCGATCGGGTGAGGCTCAGGGACTATGAAGTTGAGCATGCCTGTCTCCTCTTTTCGTGGACGGCTTGGATTTCCGTCCGGGTTCGGCGGGTGTTCGGATGCCGGGCGAGGGATCGTCGGGAACCTGTCCGGCGGCGAACCTGATCACGTTCCTGGCCGGGTCATAGACCGTGATCGTGAGGCGCACGGGAGCGCCGTGCTGGTCGTAGGTGGTTCGGGTGTGGACGAGGACCGCGGTCGCCTTCGACAGACCGAAGAAGTCTCGTTCTTCCGGAGTGGGAGGACGGGCTGTGACCTGGTCTTCATACCCCGACTGGGTGCGGCCGAATTGCTGCAGGTAGGCCACTGTGCCCTCTTCGATGTCCTCACCTTCGAGGAGCCGCTGGGCGGTCACCGCGACCTTGAGGTCGAAATAGGACGTCTGGAGCGAGTTCGGCTGGTTATTGACCAGTCGTTGCTGGGAGCGGCAGACGACCTGGGTGCCGAGATCGATGCCGAGCGCCCGGGCCTCCTCTTCGGTCGCCTTCCGGATCTCCACGGCGGGCGTTCCGCACTTCGCCTCATGTCCCTGCTGGCTGACCTCGGTGATGAAGGCCGCGCCTTCGCCTCCTCCCGAGCCGCGGGCGGGAGGGTGGTCGGGTTCGTCGAGGTCGACGCGGCTCAGCGTGACCACGAAACGTTCCGGCGGCTTGATGACGAAGCTGCCCTTCTGCCCGACGGTCTCGATCAACCGGCGTTCGCGGAGCTCCTGCATCGCCGACTTGACGGTGCTCTCGGAGACCTTCCACTCCTCCTTGAGCTCCTTCTCCGTGGGAAGTTGATTTCCGGGTTGGAGATCGCCTTCCTCGATACGGCGCTGGAGCTCTGCCGCGATCTGGCGGTACCTGGGTGGTTTGGTGGCCATGATCCCGTCTCATCCCAATCAGAGGGCTCTGAGTCTGTTCAGACATCTAAGCGAACTAATCCCCGTAATTGGGTTTGCCCTTCTTTGGTGGGGTTACACCGTTTATAGGGCTTAAGAGGTGATCTTTCGTGGTTGGTCTCCATCGTACCGAGAGCGTTAACCCAGCTCCAGAGGGTCGGGCACACCAGAATCCTGATCGGTCCCCCGCGTCTATGATCAACCTTCGCAATTATGGTGTCCCAAATACAAGAAATTCTGAGACCGAAATTGCACTTCATCAAGCTGCTGGGGCGACCGGGGTGACTTAGGAGGGATCGTGGACAACAGCGGGCTACAACCGATCGAGGAAACCTGGATCCCGACGGACGACCTTTCCTTGCGGGAAGGGGTGCCGACGGGGCAGTCCGACCCGGTGTTCATCACCGAGCTCGTGTTGAGTGCCCCCGTCGGGCGCTCGTCCACGCTCTGTCTCTTCGGGTTCGTGGTGGCTTCGGGAGTGGGATGCCTCGGTGTGACGGCAGGGGTCGGGCGATGGGTGAACGCCCCCGCGACCTTGGTCCTGATCAGCTCGATCTCGGTATTCTTGTTCGTGGTCGGCGTCGGCGCCGTCGTGCTCCATCAGTCGTCCCGCGGAACTCCTTACGCCGGCGTGCGGGACGGGCTCGATGACGAGCTGGCCCGGTATGAGGTCGGATCGCGGTCGTAAACGCCCGTTCGCCGACAAACTTGGGGAATTTGGGTAAAGCGGTGGCGGAAGCCGGAGGAGGCCGCCACCATAGGTTGGTCCGGCCGAGGTATCCGTTCCCACCCGCCGGTTCCCAGAGTCCTACGTCCGGAGTGATCGCATGCCCGTCCGACCTTGGCGCCTGGACCCCTCCGGGCGCGTGTCGGAAGGTTCGCTCGCGGACCTGGCCTACCAGTTCGGCGACCAGCACGAGCGCGAGGGCGACCTTGAGCAGGCCGCCGAGTGGTTCCGGCGTGCCGCCGAGTCCGCCCGGCCCGACGCCGCCCTGCGGCTCGGCGGGGTGCTCGGCCGCCTCGCCGACGAGCAGCCCGCGGGGTCGCCGGACTCCTCCGAGCAGCTGCTCGCCGAGGCCACCCGCTGGCTTTCCGGAGCGCAGGGCGTCACCACGCCCGACGCGATCGAACTCGTGACGGACATGCTCAACCGGCACCAGCGGCAGGCCGCGCGCCGCGGGCTCGAGCCGGCTCCGGCGGGCTGACTCGCCGAAACGCCGCGAATGGCGTGAACCGAACACCTTCCGCCGTCGTCGGACACCAGTGAGATCGAGGCACTGGAAGGTGACGAGGTGAGCGGTCAGGAGCCCGGGTACGTTCCCCCGGACCACAAGACAACCGCGGAGTTCGGGATTCCCGGGGACGCGGCCCCGGCCGAGTCGACCATCGTCGACCAGCCGGTGGACGACCCCGAGGTGACCCAGGAGGACGTCCCGGAGGACGATGCTCCGCCCGCGACCGTGACGGACTTCTCGCTCGGCGAGCCGGCGACGGTCACCGATCTCGCGGTCGACGAGCCGGCGACGGTGACCGACTTCGCGGCCGACCAGGTCGACGTGCCGGTCGCCGGTGGCGCGGCCCCGCCGTCGGTCGTGGAGGAGGCGACGGCGCCCCGGGCGGTGAACGAGCAGCCGCCCGTCGCGAACGAGCAGCCGCCGCCGGTTCCGGATGAGCACGACCTGTGGACGGCGCAGTTCGGTGCCGAGGAGGAGACCGCGCCCGGGGAGGCCGCGCCGCCGTCCGCCGCCGCGCCGCCGTTCCTCGCGCCGCCGACTCCTGACGTCCACCAGCAGCCCGCGGCCGCGTTCCAGCAGCCCGCCGCCGCGCCGCCCCAGCAGCCGAACGTGCCGCCGCAGCAGCCGTTCGCGTCGCCTTCGGGTGGCGTCCCGCCGCAGCAGTCCACGCCTCCGCCCATGCCTGGAATGCCGATGCCTCAGCGGCCGCCCGCGCGCGGCAAGTCGCGGCGCCCGGTCATCCTGGTCGCGGTCGGCGCGGCGGTCATCGTGCTCGGTGCGGCGGCAGCGGGCGCGGTGTTGCTGCTGCAGGACGGCGGGTCGGAGAAGACCGATGCGGCCAAGCCCGCTCCGTCGGCCACCCCGTCCGCGAGCGCGACGCCGAGCGGTACGGCCGCGGCGACGCCCACGCCTACCGGCAGCGGCGCCGCGCAGCCCACGCCCCCGGCACAGCAGACGCCCGCGCCGGTGGCGCCCACGCCCACCGCGCCGCCGGTCGGGCCGGTGGTGTCCGGCAACGGCATCACCTACCAGCTCATGCAGCAGGACCCGGGCTACTACGAGGGCCGGATGGTCTTCACCAACCGCGGCGACAAGCCCATGAGGTCGTGGAAGATCACGTTCGACGCGCCCAACGCCAACGTCAAGAACATCTGGGGCGGCCGGCTCGTCCGCAAGGGCGACCGGGTCGAGATCCAGAACCTCAAGGGCGCCCCGCCGGTGCCGCCGGGCGCGACCTGGGAGATCCAGTACGGCGCGGCGGGCGCGGCGGCCAACCCGAAGGGCTGCAAGATCAACGGGACGGCGTGCGGCTTCTAGCCGGCTTCGGCGACCGCCGCGAAGCGGCCGAGGATCAGGCTCCAGGCCTCGCCGACGCCGCCGGGCACGGCGGTCGCGGCGGCGAGCCGCTCCGGCGGCAGCTTGTCCCAGCCGCGATGCTCCAGCTCGACGCGGGTCAGGTGGGGGCCGAGGGCCGCGAACCGCACCTCGATCTCGGTGCCCGCGGCGGGCGGGATCTCGAAGGTGAGCGCCAGCCTCGCGGACGGCTCCCACGCGGTCACGCGGCCCCAGTCGTGCTCGGTGCCGTCGGCCCACGTCTCGTGGATCCGGCCGCCGAGGGCCTCGGCGATGTGGACGCTCTCCGGTCTGCCCTCGCCGAACGAGAAGGGACGGCCCGGCCACCAGCTCCCGATGCGCCGGACGAACACCTCGAAGGTGTGGGCGCGGTCGCTGCGGACGATCGTCGCCTGCTGGACGGGCTCGGTACGGGTCCCTGCGTTCGGCTGGGCCATGGGCTTAGAAGACCTTCCGGCGGCTCTCTCGGGGTCTGGGGCATCCGCTTGACGATGCCGTCCATGCTTCCAGCCCCGGCCGGAGAAGGGTAGCTTTCGGGGATTTCCGGTGCGGACCTGGGGGTATCGGGGGAACCGCTCCCGCGGAAAGGGGGACTAGGCTTTTGACCATGCGTATCGCGAGGTTCTCCACCGAGGGCGGCATGTCCTTCGGCGTGGTCGAAGAGAACACCATCGCCGCCGTGGCGGCCCATCCGTTCGGCGAGCTCACCTTCACCGGGCAGCGGTTCCCGCTGGCCGACGTGCGGATGCTCGCGCCGATCCTGCCCAGCAAGGTCATCGCGATCGGCAAGAACTACGCCGAGCACGCGCGCGAGATGGGCGGCGAGGCCCCCGCGGAGCCGGTGATCTTCAGCAAGCCGTCCACCGCGGTGATCGGCCCCGGCGAGGCGATCGCCTACCCCGAGAAGCTCAGCGAACGGGTCGACTTCGAGGGCGAGCTGGCCGTCGTGATCGGCCGGATGTGCCGCGAGGTGCCCGCCGCGCGGGCCGCCGACGTGATCCTCGGCTACACCTGCGCGAACGACGTGACCGCCCGCGACCTGCAGAAAAAGGACGGCCAGTGGACGCGGGCCAAGGGCTTCGACACGTTCTGCCCGCTGGGCCCGTGGATCGAGACCGAGGTCGACCCGGCCGACCTCGCGATCTCCACCGCGGTCAACGGCGACGTCCGCCAGGACGCCCGCACGTCGCAGCTGACGCACGACATCCCCACCCTGGTCGAGTACGTGAGCCAGGTCATGACCCTGCTGCCCGGTGACGTGATCCTCACCGGCACCCCGGCGGGCGTCGGGCCGCTGGAGATCGGCGACGAGGTCACCGTGACGGTCGAGGGTGTGGGCAGCCTCACCAACCGTGTCGTAGCCCGCGAATAAAGTAGCCCCATGGCGTTCACAGGCTTCACCGACGAGGCATTCTCGTTCTACGAGGGGCTGCTGGCCGACAACAGCAAGGCCTACTGGACCGCGCACAAAGAAACCTACGAACGCCACGTGCGCGGTCCCATGACCGAGTTGTTCGCCGAGCTGGAGCCGGAGTTCGGCCCGGCCAAGATGTTCCGCCCCTACCGGGACGTGCGCTTCAGCCACGACAAGTCGCCCTATAAGACGCATCAGGGCGGCCACACCGGTGACGGCTTCTACTTCCAGCTCGACGCCGACGGCCTGATGGTCGCGGGCGGCATGTACGCGCCGACACCAGATCAGCTACGGCGATACCGCGCGGCCGTCGACGCCGAGTCCACGGGCAAGGCCCTCCAGACGATCGTCGGTGACCTCCATGACATGGAGATCGCCGGCGACCGTCTCAAGACCCGCCCCCGCGGCTTCACCGAAGATCATCCGCGTATCGAGCTGCTCCGCCACCGGTCCCTGTACGCCCACGAGGGCTGGCCCGCCGACCCCTGGATGCGGACACCCGAGGTCATCGACCGCGTCCGTGCGTCCTGGCGCCGGCTCCGGCCCCTCGTAGAGTGGGGCGGCGAACACATCGGCCCGCCCGATTTCACCCGGTAGCCAATCGGTTTTGGTCCAGGTCCCCGGGTCCTGTATTCTCTTCGAGGCGCGAGCGACCGCAAGGAAGCTCTACCGCACTGGGGTATGGTGTAATCGGCAGCACGACTGATTCTGGTTCAGTTAGTCTAGGTTCGAGTCCTGGTACCCCAGCAACACGCTGATCAGGCCCGGAGTCCCGTAGGGGCTCCGGTTTTCTGTTTCCGCCCCTCCCTCGGGAACGCATGGGAACAACCGCCAGAACCCGCTCTCAAAAGCGCCCGCGCGGCGTCATCCCGAGTGCCACCCATCCCGCAGCGACAGGATCGGCTGGACGCGGCAGCGCTGGCGACCGCTTCCGTCCATCGAGACCCAAGGTTCCAGGGTTCCACGGACGGGGCCTCTGGCCGTTGATCAAGTTCCTGTTGCCGGTGTCCTGGTGAAGCTGGAGGGTCTGCCGGTAGTGCTCCTCAGCCTGCACGTACTCGGCTCGATTTGGGCTAGGGCTTAGCTATTCAATCGAGCTTAAGACCATTTGCCTGCTACCATGCCGCTTTGTGATCAAGAAAGTATTCTTGACGGTGATTCTCGCGCAAACTCTCGTCGGCTGTTCCGGCGATGAGAGCGGCTCCGGAAAGAGTGCCGAGCCGGTCGGGGCCAAGAGCCCCCAGGAGGTGCTCACCCAGTTCACGCGCCATCTGTACGGTGGCCAATCGGTGCAGGCGTGCGCGCTCATTACGGACGGCGGGAGGCAGGCCATTGCCACGTCCACCGGTCAGGGTTACTGCCCTGCGGGGATTGCCAAGATCATCGAAACAAAGACGCAGGTGAAGCTGGCCAAGTACAAGAACTGGGCCTTCGACGAGCCGGACAACCTGAAGGTCATCGGTGATACCGCCGTCTATGACGGCAACTGTTCAGGCGGTCCGCTGCACAACGTCAAGTTCAATCTCACCAAGACCGAGCCCGGCTGGATGATCTCCGGCTGGGAAGAGCAACTCGGCTACGTGTGCGGCGGATGACTTCAACGGAGAATGCCGTAGACGCATTGGTCGGTGGCCCTGCGACCGGCTGAACCCTGCGGCGCGGCGGCGCGACCGCGCGACCTCGTGACCGCGGTGGCTTCGCTGTGGCAGGCCGTGTTTTGCCTCTGTGTGCTCGGCGGGCTAGTGGCCGGGGCTCAGGCCGACCTCGCCGCGCGCTACAACGTGCAGGCCTTTCTGTCGGCCGCCGTGGCCCACGAGCCTGCGGCGCAGATCCATGAGATGTGTGCGTGAGACGGGATCGGGGACGCGGCCGAGCATCGGAGCCAGGCGCCCGGCACCGCGAGCTGGCCAGGGAGGATCGCCGGGCCGGGGGGCTGATCGCGGATTGACGCTCCGTGCCTGGTGGGAAGTCGTTTTGCGTGGTCGCGATCTCACGGTACAGTGGTCCGCGCCGGGCACCCCGGCTGCTCCTCTTTGATCGCAGTGGTTTCGCGAGAAGCCGGTTCGAACAAGGGGACATCGTCCGGTAAGCTGGGCGAGGCCGAAGCGAGAGATCGCGAAGGCCGAGGCAAGATCCAGGCCCCCGTCGTCTAGTGGCCTAGGACGCCGCCCTCTCAAGGCGGTAACGGCGGTTCGAATCCGCTCGGGGGTACAGAAAGAAAGGGCCGACGGTCAACACCGTCGGCCCTTTTCTGTTAGCGGCGTATGCCGCTGCGCAGATCGAATGCTTCGAGTGCCAAAGTGACCTCGACAAGGTGTTTGGGATTGTCGAGCGAGCGTTTGGTGAGCAGTTCGAGGCGGCGCAGCCGGTTGAGCACGGTGTTGCGGTGGCAGTAGAGCGACTCCGCCGCCCGGGTCGCCGAACCCTCGGCCTCGAGCCAGGCGGCGAGCGTGTCGAGCAGGAGGTCCCGGCTCGCCTGGTCGAGCGCGAGGATCGGGGCGAGCACGCGCAGCTCGAGCTCGCGGGCCAGGTCGGGGCGGACGGTCAGCATGGTGGCGGGCAGCCGCTCGTCGAGGGAGGCCAGGCCGTGCCCGTTGGAGAGCGTGCGGGCCGCCAGCTCGGCGAGCTGCCGGGCGCGGCCGAGTTCGGTCAGGCCGTCGACGGCGACGCTCACCCCGGTGCGGCGGCCGCTGCGGGTGGGCAGGGCGCTGCCGAACGCGGCGGCGGTGAGCTCGCCCAGCACCACTACTCCGATCGCGCTCTCGCCGTGCATCCGCCAGATCACCCGCGAGCCGTGGACCCGGACGGGCAGCTCCGTCAGCTCCAGCGGCGCGGCGGGCCCGTCGGCCGGGCGCTGGACGACGACGGCGTAGCGGCCGTCCTCGGGGAGCGCGAAGGCGCGCGCCACCACGGCGGCCGAGGCCTGGTCGGTCTCGCCGTTGAGCAGGGCGTCGAGGAGCGCGGCCGCGACCTGGCGGTCGGGCAGCTCGGACTCGGTGGTGCGCAGCGCGTCGAGCGCGGCGGAGGAGTGCCGGTCGACCACGTCCCACGCGTCGTCGATCAGCGAGATGTTGTGCGCGGGCGACAGGCCCTCTTGGAAGCCCCACTGGGTGAACGCGTCGCAGATGACCTTCCCGCCGATGTGGTACGCCCGCAGCAGGGCCTGCATGGGCACGCCCTGCCGGGCCCGGCGCTCGCCGATCCTGCGCGGCCACTCGAGGGTCTCGACCCGTTCCTCGGGCGCCATCCGGAAGGCGTCGAGCGCGAGGTCGATCGATCTCCCGATCCACAGCGGCGGCTCCTGCGGGGGGATCCCGCCGTGCCGGTAGGCGGGCTCCGAGGCCCGCAGCGCGCTGACGACCATCTCGGTCAGCTCCGGCAGGTGCCCGCGCAACGTGCGCAGGCCGCGCTCGCGATGTACCGCCGCTTCCTCTCTGGACGCCGGGGCGGTCAGTGGTCTTCGGAGTGATGTCTCATCGGTCCGGCCGGTCGGCATGTCCCTCTCCACTCTGTCTGCCTTCACATTTGGAGCAGCGGGGAAATGAATGCCTCGGCGTGGCGCTCATGACATCGGACCACGAGTCCAAAGACATCCAACGGGGATGGAAATCACCGGTTGGGTCGAATCCTCCTGACCGGTTTGTAAGAGAAGGTTACATGCCGAAGGCCCGGGTTGTTATTGTCGGCAGAGGCCAAGGACTTGCTCGCTGCGGCCAATCGCCACGCCGTCTCCCGGGTTCTGGTGACCGGCCCCGCGGGCGATGCGCCGCATTTCGCCGACCGGGGGCAAGGGGGCGTGATGCGCTTAGCGCGCCCGGATGGGGCCGGCGGTGTCAACCCGCAGCCGGCCCTTCCCGCTCGGCTGCCCGTTCTCGGGACGGTCAGCGCGCATGTCATGGTGCAGGTCGCGGGCGAGCACGGCGTGTCCCAAGACCGCTGCCTGCGAGGCACCGGCATCGCGCCCGCGACCCTGGAGGACGCCAGGGCGACGATCCGGCTGGAGCAGGAGCTCGCCCTCGCCCGCAACGTCATCGGTGAGCTCGCCCACATACCCGCGCTGGGCCTGGTCATGGCGGCCCGTTACCGGCTGAGCGTGTACGGCGCGCTCGGCTGGGGGATGCTCTGCTCGCCGTCGGTACGGGACGCCCTGACGTTCGCAGGCCGGTATCTCGACCTGACGTACTCGTGCTGCGCCATCACCACCGAGGAGGACGACGGCGTCCTCCTGCTGCGCATCAGCGGTGGACGGCTGCCCGCGGACGTGCGGGGGTTCTTCGCCGAACGCACGCTGAGCGCGACCATCCGGCTGCTCGGCGACCTGATCTCGGGCGACGGCTGGCTGGTCGGCGTGGGGATGGCCGGCCCGCGCCCCCCGCACGCCGGCCTGTACGAGGACACGTTCGGCGTCACGGTGTCGTTCGGCGGAGGCGGCCACACGGTACGGGTCGACCCGGACGTGCTCAGCGAGCCGATGCCGCTGGCCAACCGGCCGATGCTCGACATGATCGAGGACCAGTGCCGGCAGCTGCTGCGCCAGCGCCGCGCCCAGCTCACGCTGCCGGACGTCCTGCGCGAGCATGTGCTGCGCCGCCTCCCCGCGCTGCCGAGCATGGGCAGCGCGGCCAGCGATCTCGGCATGAGCGAGCGGACGCTGCGCCGGCGGCTGGCGGAGGAGGGCAGCTCATTCAGCGCCATCGTCATGGCGGCGCGGCGCGAGCTCGCCGAGGAACTGCTGCTCCAGGGCGTCCCGTCGCTCCAGGTGGCCCGCCAGGTCGGGTTCGCCGGGCCCGCGGCGTTCACCCACGCCTTCCGGCGCTGGACCGGTTCGTCCCCCCGAGAGTTCGCCACCCGCTGAACCCCCCTCCAACCGCCCCGCACCCACGTCCGCCGCCGCGTCTGCTGTGTCTGCTGCCGCGTCCGCGGTTGCGTCCGCAACCGCATCCGGTCCTGCATCCGCCGCCGTGTCTGTGGCCGCAATTGCCGCGCCTGCTGCTGCGTCCGTCTTGACGTTCGCTCCGCCGTGCGCCGGGACGTACTCCGTGGCGTCCGCTCCGACGTGCGTTCCCACATGCGTCTTGGCGTGTGTCGGGGTGTTCTCCGGGGTTTCCGCCGTGGTTGACGGGTGCAGGCCGGCTAGGCGTAGCAGCGGGGCCGTCATGAGGGTCGTGACCAGCGTGACGACCACCAGGACGGTGAACAGGCGGTCGTTGATGATGCCCGCCTCGCGTCCCGTCATCAGCACCACGAGCTCGGTGAGGCCGCGGGTGTTGACGAGGATCCCGAGCGCCACCGAGTCGCGGCCGGACACTCCGGTCAGCCGCGCGCAGAGCGCGGCCCCGAGGAACTTGGTCGCGATCGCCATCACCAGCAGCAGCCCGGTCAATCCGGCCGTCGTCCAGGTGAGCCCGGCCGCGCCCAGGTCGAACGTGAGGCCGAACAACAGGAAGTAGAACGGCAGCAGCACGGGCCGGGCCACCGAGTTCATCCGGTCGGCGGCGGTGTCCGCGGCCGGGACGCCGGGCGGCCACGCCAGCCCGAAGAGGAAGGCCCCGATGAGCGCGTGCAGCCCGAGCGCGTCGGTGATCGCCGCGGACACGGCCACCCCGGCGACCAGCAGGATGCCCGCCGCGGGGCCGGGCCGGCGCAGCGCGGGCAGCGCGCGCAGCACGCGCCGACCGGCGCCGAGCAGGAGCACGCAGTAGGCCACCGCGCCGAGCGAGGTGAGGGCGAGCGTCGTCGTGCTCCGGCCGCCCGCGGTGGCGAGCGCGACGGCCAGCATCAGCCACGCGACGCCGTCGCCGCCCGCCGCCGCGAAGAGGCTCATGCGCCCGGGCAGGGTGCGAGTCAGCCTCAGGTCGGTGAGGATGCGCGCCAGCACGGGGAACGCGGTGATGCTCAGCGCGCAGCCGAGGAAGAGGGCGAACGCGGCGGGAGTGCCCGCCGGGCCGGTGTTGCCGTCCGAGAGCAGGGGAGCGGCGGCCATGCCGGTGGCGAACGGGACGGACATCGACGCCACGGCGACCAGCACGAACGAGTGGGCGGCCCCGCGCAACCGCACGGCGGCCAGCTCCCGCCCGACCTCGAACATGAAGAGCACCAGGCCGAGCTGGGCCAGCGCCGACAACATCGGCCGCACCTGGTCCGGGAACAGCCACCGCATCGTCTCGGGGGAGAGGGCGCCGAGCAGCGACGGCCCTAGCGCGATCCCGGCGATGATCTCGCCCATGACCGGCGGCTGGCCGAGCCGGACGGCCAGCCTCCCGCCCGTCCACGCGGCCAGCAGCACCAGCGCGGCGGCGAGCAGGAAGTGGGCGACCACCCCGAGCCCCTGGTGTCCGCCGCCGGCGTCCCGCCCGTCCGTGCCGAGCGTGGTCAGGACCGCCGCAACGATGGCGGCGGGAATTCCGGCGAAGACGATGCTCACGGACACGAGTCGGCGCCGCCCAGGTGGCGTCGGATGCGGCGCGGTCGGCGGTGCTGCTGGCGGTGCGGGTTCCGGTGCGACCTCGGTCATGGGGCGGCCTCCTCGGTGTCGCCGAGCCGGGTCATGGCCTCGCCGACCGCGTTGACGAACCAGTCGATCTCACTCTCCGTCAGCGTGGCGGGTGGTGTGAAGCGCACGACGGTGTCGGTTCCGAGCGAGTGGGCGGCGATCACCCGTCGCGCCAGCAGTTCGCGCATGAACCGCCCGGCGACGCGCGGATGCGAGAGTTCGACGCCGATCAGCAGCCCGCGCCCGCGCACCTCGCGGACCAGCTCCGGGCCGGCGGCCTGGGACGCCTCGACGACGTGCTCGTACAGGCGCTTGCCGAGCAGCTGCGCGCGCGCCGGGACGTCGTCGCGTTCGATGGTCTCCAGCGTCGCGGTGACGGCGGCCATGCCCAGCGGGTAGCCCGAGAACGTGGAGCTGTGCAGGCGCGGGTTGCGGTCGAGCGGCGCGAACGCGGCCTCGGTGGCGACGACGGCGCTCACCGGCAGGCAGCCGCCGCCGAGTCCCTTGCCGGTCAGGAGCAGGTCCGGCCGGACGTCCTCGGCGTCGCATCCCCACCACGTGCCGAGCCGCCCGAGACCCGACTGCACCTCGTCCAGGATCAGCATCGCGCCCGCCTCGCCGCACGCGTCGGCGACCTCGCGCAGGTAACCGGCCGGCGGGATCCGCACGCCGCCCTCGCCTTGCACGGGTTCGAGGATCACGCACGCCTTGCCGCCACCGTCGGCCAGCGCCTCCCGCAGCGCCTCGGCGTCGCCGAACGGCACGGTCGTGATGTCGGGCAGCAGGGGCCGGAACGGTGCCTGGAACGCGAGCCGGTCGGTCACGCTCAGCGCGCCCAGCGTCTTGCCGTGGAAACCGTTCGCCATCGCGATGACGCGCCGCCGCCCTCCGGCGCGGGCGAGCTTGAGCGCGGCCTCGACCGCCTCGGCTCCGGTGCAGGCGAAGTAGACCCGCTCCAGCCCGGCGGGGGTCACGGCGGCCAGGCGCCGCGCCGCGTCGGCGAGTTCGCCGGACAGGAGGCTGCGCGTGGCCAGCGGATGCCGGTCGAGCTGCCGCCGGACGGCGTCGAGGACGGCCGGGTGCCGATGGCCGAGGATGAAGACGCCGTAGCCGCCGCAGTCGAGGTACGACCGGTCCTCCTCGTCCCAGACGAGGGCTCCTTCGGAACGGACCTCGACGGGCTGCCGTGTCTGGTCGGCCAGACGGGCGGCCGCCCTGCCCAGGTGCCGCTCGTAATCCGCGACGATCGCTTGGCGGGACCGTGTCGTAGTTGGCCCGGACGTGGGCTCGCTCGTGAGCCCGGTGGTGTCGTCGGTCGTGTGCTCGGTCGCTCGCATAAGAGAGTCGCCTCCGGGTCAGGGGATGAGCAGGGTCCGGGCACCTTCGCCGCGCGCCAGTGCCTCGGCGGCCGCGCCGGCGTCGGCGAGCGGGGACCGCGCGGTGACCATGGCGGCGGGATCCAGGTCGCCGGTGACCGCGAGGGCCGCGTAGGTGGGGATGTCGGTGGCCGGCTCGACCGACCCGTAGACGCAGCCCTGCAATGTGCGTGCCTGCAGGAAGAGCTCCTGCGCGCTGAACCGCACGAAGTCGTCGCGGGCGCCCGCGCCAGCCACCACCACGTGCCCGCCGCGGCGGGCCAGGCTCCACGCGCTCCGGATCGTCGTCGCGCGCCCGACGCATTCGATGACGTGGTCGGCGCCGCGGCCGCCGGTGAGCTTGCGCAGCCTGCCGCCCATCGCGAGCGTGGGCGGTGCGGCGTGGGTCGCGCCGAGACGCAGTGCGAGCTCGCGCTTCTCCTCGGACGGGTCCACGGCGAAGACCACCCCGGCCCGCGCGATACGCGCGCCCTGCACGGCCGACAGGCCGACGCCGCCGAGCCCGATCACGGCGACCGACTCGCCCGCCTCGACGCGCGCGGTGTTGAGCACCGCCCCCACTCCGGTGGCGACGGCGCAGCCGAGCAGTCCGGCGATGTCGAGCGGAAGGCCGTCCGGCACCGGAATGGCCGCGGCGGCGGGCACCACGGTCTCCTCGGCGAAGGCCCCGACGCCGAGACCCGGGTAGAGCGGGGTGCCGTCGGCGAGCTCGGCGAACGGCGCCGGCGGCTCACCCACCTGGGAGCACAGGTGCGCCTCGTGGTGCGCGCAGTGCCAGCACTCGCCGCAGGGCGGGCTCCAGGTGAGCACGACCTTGTCGCCGACGCGCGGTGACCCGACCCCGCGGCCGGTCGCGATGACCGTGCCCGCCGCCTCGTGGCCGAGCACGGCGGGGAAGGCGCCCGGCAGGGTCCCGTCCGCGAACGAGAGGTCGGAGTGGCAGAGCCCCGCGCCGGCGACGCGCACCCGCACCTGTCCCGGCCCGGGGCCGGGGAGCGCGATGTCCTCGGCCTTCCATGGGCCGCCGGACTCGTGAACGACCACCGCCATTACCATGCCGTCTCCTCGGAATTCATCGTCGCCGCCGAAGTCGATTCAATGTAGGACGTGAATCCGGGATTGCTCAAGGTTGTTTTCCAACGTGATTGACCTCGCACAATTGGCGCGTTCCATTAAGGTGACGCCACCTGGGAAGCGGGGTCGTCGCGCCAGGTGGGAAGCATCTTCGGCCCTCCGTTGTGTGCCCGCACAACGTGCCCCTGTTTTTTGTGCGGCGGCACAGAATTGGCCATGCCGTCAATGGATCATTCTTTGGATATTGACGCTCGAAGAAATGCCATGACACCGTTCTGAATCGTAGTCGGCGGGGCGGATGGGGTCCGGCCGAGGTCAGATGTTCACTCAGGACGGGAATCCACAGTGGGGCTACTCGACTGGCTGGAAGCACCGGACGACTCACACGGGATCAGGCTCGCCGTACCCGGCGGCGGCTGGCGGTTCCACTCCTATGCCGAGCTCGCCACGGACGTCCGGCGCCTGGCGGCCTTCCTGCGGGACCGGCGTGCCCCGGCGGGCACCCCCGTGTCGCTGATGTTGTCGAACCCGCTCGACTTCGCCGCGGGTTTCGCCGGCTGCCTGCTCGCCGGTCTCACGCCGTCCCCGATCGCCACGCCGCTCACGTTCGGCGGCCGGGCCCAGTACGCCGAGCATGTCGCGGGCGTCCTGCGGGTCGCCCAGCCGTCGCTCGTCCTCGCCGACGGCGAGCTGTACGACGCCGCGGCCGAGGCGTCGCTGGCCGCCGGACTCGCGGACGCGCCCGTACGGCTGCCCGAGCCGTCAGACCTGCCCGAGCCAGAAAACACGAGCGGGGGTCTGGGCGGCGGCTCGCGGCCGGACCTCGCGCTGCTGCAGTTCACCTCGGGATCCAGCGGCAGGCCCAAGGGCGTGCGCGTCACCTGGGACAACCTCGACGACAACATCACCGCGTTGCGCTCGTGGTCGCAGTGGGGGCCCGGCGACGGGTTCGCCAGCTGGCTGCCGCTCTACCACGACATGGGGCTCATCGGCGGGCTGCTCACCCCGCTCGTCTCGCAGGCCGACCTGTGGCTGATGACCCCGGACCAGTTCATCCGCTCGCCGCTCCGCTGGCTGGAGTGCTTCGGCTCGCTCGGCGCCACGATGACGACCGCGCCGACGTTCGGCTACGCCTACACCCACCGCCGCGTCCGCGAGCACCAGATCGCGGAGATGGACTTCTCCGGCTGGCGGGTGGCGATCTGCGGAGCCGAACGCGTCGACGCGTCCGAGCTCGGCGAGTTCGCCGCGCTGCTGCGGCCGCGCGGGTTCCGCAGCGAGGCGCTGATGCCCGCGTACGGCCTGGCCGAGGGCACGCTCGGGGTGACCGGTGTCTCGCCGGACGTGAGCTCGCCGGTCGTCCGGCTGGACGAGCGGGCGCTGGCCCCGGGCGAGCCGGTCCCGGTGGCCGAGATCGCGACGCTCGGCGTCGACCGGGTCAAGGGCGCGGGCTGGCTCACCGCCTGCGGGCCGGAGATGCGGCGGGTGCGGGTCCAGATCGTCGACGACGCGGGCACGCCCGTTCCGGACGGCTCCTTCGGCGAGATCCAGATCGGCGGATCGTCGCTGGCCGCGGGGTACGCCACCGCCGACGGCACCATCGACTTCGAGCGGGAGGGCTGGACGACCGGCGACTCCGGCTTCCAGCTCGACGGTCACCTGTACGTGGTGGGCCGGATCGGCGACAGCCTCAAGGTGCGCGGCCGCCGCGTCCACGCCGAGGACCTGGAGGCCGAGCTGGCCCGCGTCGACGGGATCAGCGCCGGCCGGTGCGCGGTGGTGTTCGGCTCCCACCACGCCGTGGACGTCGCGGCGGCCGTCGTGGAGAGCTCCAGCGAGACCTGGCTGGACGACACGGTGGCGCGGTTGCGCGCGGCCACCTCCGACTCGGTGGCCGTCGCGGTCTTCCGGGGGCGCCGCGGGATCATCCCGCGCACCTCCAGCGGGAAGACGCGCCGGAGATTCCTGTGGCACGCGCTGCGGACCGGCGCGTCCGAGGCCGAGCCCGTGTACGTCGCCGCCGACGCCGACGGCCGCGCCGACCTGCCCTGGGAGCTCACCTCGCCCGCGCCGCACGAGGAGGCCGCGTCATGACCGCGACGACCGAGAGCACGCCCGCGAACACCACGCCCGCCGACGCCAAACCGGCCGACACCGCGTTCGCCGCCGTCGAGCCCGCGGACCGCATCACCGCGCACCACCCCACCTGCTTCGGCTGCGGCGGCGGCAACGAGCGCGGGCTTGTCGTCCGGCCCGCCTGGCAGGGCGAGGAGATGCGCTTCGAGCACACCCCGCCGCCGACCGCCGAGGGCGGCCCGGGGATCACCCACGGCGGCTACCTGTCGGCGCTCGCCGACGAGGTCATGTCCATGGTCGCCGCCGAGCAGATCGGCGGGCCCGTCATGACGCGGCGCATGCAGGCCGACTACCAGGCGCCCGCGCTCGTGGGCGTTCCGCTGACCGTGCGGTCCTGGGTGGACGAGGTGCGGCGGCGCTCCGTTGTCGTCCGGCTGGAGGCGACCTCAAGCGGCGCGGCGCAGCCGTGCTTCGAGGCGCGCGGGGTCTTCCTGGAGGTGCCGCGCGAGCTCTGGGTCAAGGCGATGGAGGCGCGCAAGCGCGGCCCCGACACCATCGACTGGAGCAAGGGCGACCCGTCGGCGTTCATGCGCTGGCAGATGAACGGCGGGCTGCAGGAGATCTTCCAGCCGGGACGCCTCGCCGCACCGCTGCGGGTGGCCGTGCGCTTCGCCGACGCGCGGCCCGCCGACTGGCTCGTCGAGGCCGACGACCGGGAGCTGCGGACCACCCCGCTGACCGGCGAGCAGGCCGACGGCCCGGCCGGCGGCTGGGACGCCCGGTTCCACGGCACCTTCCAGCACTGGCAACGGCTGATCCGCGGCAAGGCGCCGCTCGCCGAGCTGCTCACCCGGCCCGGAACGCGTGCCGAGGGCAGGCACGAGGCGCTGACCGAGCTGGCCGTCGCCCTGGACTACAGGAGGTTCGCATGAGCACCACGACCATGGAGATCACCGACGCGGCCGACGCCGAGGACGTCTCGCTCCCCGCCCTGCCGACCTCGCGGGAGCTCTACGGCCGCTGGGAGAAACAGCAGTGGGCCGTCGCCGACGTGAAGGTCGAGCGGGACGCCCCCGTCTGGCAGGAGATGCGGCCGTTCATCCGGCAGGAGCTGCTCGCCGCGCTCGCGGAGCTGGAGGTCGGCGAGGTCTGCGTCGTGCAGACGCTGAGCTCGCTGGTCGACCACGCGCCGAACGAGGACGACCGCATCTACCTGGCCACCCAGCTCGCCGACGAGGGCCGGCACGTGCGGTTCTTCCAGGACTACCTGAGCCGGGCCGCCGGGATCGACCTCGACGACCCCGAGGACGGCAAGGCCCTGGAGGCGGCCGCCTCGTACGGCAACCTCTTCGAGCCCACGCTGCGGGCCTCGACCGCCCGGGTGCGCGAGCCCGGCGACGGCGGCACCACCGCGTGGTACCAGGCGCTCGTCCAGTACCACCTCATCACCGAGGGCGTGCTCGCGGCGACCGCGCTGCGCACCATGCGCACGCTGGCGCGGCGGGCCAAGCTCCCGGCGCTCACCGAGGGCCTCACCAACGTGACCCGCGACGAGACCCGGCACGTCACGTACGGGCTGATCGCCGCCCGCGACGGGGTGGCGGCCGGGCACCGCGACACCATCGGCGAGACCTATCTCGCGGGCACGCGGCTCGCGGCGCGCGTGATGGTGGCACCGGAGACCCGCGCCGTCACGCCCCTGCTGCGGATGGCGCTGCGCAGCCGGGCGGCGCAGCTCACCGGGCAGTGGGACATGGCCCGCGACCGGATGCTGCGCCAGCTCGCCGTGATCGGGCTGCCCGAGCTCCGCACCGAGGCCGCGATGGCCTGGCAGACCGGATGCGAGCAGGCGATGGACGAGTACCGCGAGCGCTGGGACACCGCGCACCCCGTCCGCCGCGCCGCCGTGGCCTGCTCCCGCGCGGCCGAGTGACCGAACCGACCGACCCACTTGACGACCCGACGAAGCCAGAACTGAGAGAGGCCCACATGGAGACCACCGAAACGACCGACGACCTGGGACAGCGCGTGCGGGACCTCATCGGCCGCATGTCGCCGCTGGGCGAGCGGGCCGCCGAGTCCCACCACGACGTGATGAACGATCTCGGCTACGACTCGGTGGCCATCGTGGAGCTCGCGCTCGTGCTGGAGAGCGAGTTCGAACTGCAGCCGATCGACGACGAGCAGGCGTTCGACGTCGTCACGGTCGGCGACGTGGAGCAGCTCGTGCGGCGGCTGTCGGCAGCCGGCGCCTGATCCGGACCTGGGAGGGGCGCCATGCGGCTCGACACGTCGCGTACGGCCGTGGCCGACGCGGACACCGGGAGTCCGGTCGTCTTCGGAGGCTGGCTGGGAGCACTGCAGCGGCTCTTCACCATTCCCGCGGAGTACCGCGAGGAGGTCGTGAGCCGTGCGGGCGCGCTGGAGATGTTGCGGTGCGGCGACGGCGTGCTCGACGCCCTGATCGCGGCGGGCCTGCCGTGCGGCGGCCCGCCCGGCGCCGAGCTGTTCGACCGGTACGACCTGTTCAATCTCGCGCTGGCGTCGGGCTCGGGGGCCTCGGTGCCCGAACGGAGCATCGAGTTCGCGCTGCGCTGGATGAACGGGGAGCCCGGCTCCTGGTTCCAGCCCCTGGAGTGGCGGTTCTCGGTCGAGCTGGAGTGCCCGCGCCCGGACGGGTGCGGCGACGACCCCCGATGGCGGCTGGCCACGCCGCGGCCGGAGGAGTTCGACGGCGCCGTGCTCACGCTGGAGACCTCGCCGGGCGACGCCGGGCGCGGCCCCGACTGGATCACGGCGCGCGGCTCGACCGGGCTCGGGGTGCGCGGACGGCTGCGCACCCGGGGACGGCCGGGCACGCTGCGGTCGCCGGTCATCCGCGAGATCGTCGAGGACTTCATGGCGGCGGGCCGGCGCTGGGCGCGGATGCCCGAGGCCCTGCAGTGCGAGGACGAGCGGGTGCTCGCCCACGGCGTGGCGCCCTGCATCTCGGCGAGCCTGCACCTCGAACGGCTCTTCCGCGCGGCGGGCCTGGAGTCGGTCACCCGGCGCGGCTGGATCCTCGGGATGCTCGACCTGGCGCACGCCTGGGTCGAGGTGGTCGACGAGGACGGCGTGCGCAAGCCGATCGACCCGATCTTCGTGCTGCTGTCGGAGTACGCGCGCGCCCCGCATCCGGGGTTCGCCGAGGCGTGCCGGGGGTCGCGGGTGAACCGGCTGCTGCCCACCGGCCTGCCCGCCGGGTCCCTGCTGGCGCACCACAGCTGCGGCGGGGACGAGCACGTCCCCGTCCGGCGGACCGTGATCCGCAGAGCCGCCGGCCCTACTTCCTGACCTCCAGAGGAGCGGAGATGTCACCGGATCTCGCCACCGACGAGCGGTTCAAGACCGTTCTCGACCGCCTGGTCACCATGTCCCAGCGGGACTACTACGACCCCTACACGCTGTTCGACTGGCCCGAGTCGCTGCCCGAGGACGCGTGGTGGATGTCCCCGGAACTGCTGAGCCTGCACAACACCGCGTACGGCAAGACGCTCACCGAGAAGCAGCTGCGCGCCGTCAGCCGCTGGGAGAGCCTCAACTTCTACAGCCTCAACGTGCACGGCATCCGTGAGCTGCTCACCGAGATGATCGCGCGGATCCACACCGCCGAGTTCGCCCTCCCCTCCGAGTACTTCCACCACGTGATCGGCGAAGAGAACGAGCACATGTGGTTCTTCGCCAAGTTCTGCCTGAACTACGGGCGCATCTACCCCAACCGGGCCATGGCGTTCGAGGGGCCCGGCATCCCGGCGGCCGACCACTTCCTGGTCTTCTCGCGACTGCTGATCTTCGAGGAGATCGTGGACGTGTTCAACCAGAAGATGGGCGTGGACGACCGGCTGCACCCCACGATCCAGCAGGTCAACCAGGTCCACCACCAGGACGAGTCACGGCACATCGCGTTCGGCAGGCAGGCCGTGTCGCTCCTGCACGCGCGCCTCCGCGAGACCCTCGGCCAGGCCGAGCTGGCCGAGCTGGAGCGCTATCTCAAGCAGTACATGCGGGCCTCGGTCGACTCGATGGTCAGCCCCGCCGTCTACCGCGACGCCGGGCTGCCCGAGCCGTACCGGGTCCGCCGCGAGGTCCTCGCCGACCCCGCCCACGAGGACTACACCCGCACGGTCCTGCGGCGCTCGGTGAGCTTCATGGTGAACGAGAAGATCTTCTCCGACGACAGGATCCCACCGGCATGCCCGAACTGACCAACGAGCCCGCCACCGCGTCCACCGCCACGGACACCGCGGCCGCCGCAACGGACACCGTGACCGACGAGGCCGGCATCGCGTTCATCGTCGGCTACCTGCTGACCAAGCGTCCCGATCTGACCTCGATCGATCCCGACCTGGACCTGATCGAGAGCCGCGTGCTCGACTCCCTCGGCTTCGTGAACTTCCTGTACGCGCTGGAAGAGCACACCGGCCGGGAGATCAGCCTCGACCAGGTCAGCCCCGAAGACTTCCGCACCGTCAACCGGATCGCCAAGAGGTTCCTCCATGACGTCATCGACGACTGAGGTCCGTGCCGCTGAAGCCCGGACCACCCGGACCGCCTGGGACTCCGGGCTGAAGGTCCGGGACGGCCTGGCCACGCTGGGGCCGGACGCGCTGGCGCTGCGTTCGGCGCTGGACGCCCGCTTCGCGGCGTGGGGCGAGGGCGAGGGCGCGCGCGCCATGGCGTACCCGCCGCTCATGGCGACCGCGGACCTGGCCAAGGTCGACTACTTCGCCAACTTCCCGCACCTCGGGATGCTGGCGGGCGGGCTGAGCCGCGAGGCCGTCGAGTCGGGATATCCCGGCGAGACGCCCGTGGACTCGGTGCCGGGCGGGCGGCTGGCGGCGGCGGCCCACGCGCTGCCGCCGGCCGCCTGCTACGGCGTCTACTTCGACCTGGCGGGCGTCCGGCTGGACGGCGGGGCGCGGCGCGTCACCACCGTCGCGAACTGTTTCCGCCGGGAGGACTACTTCGACGAGCTGCGGCGGCTGCGCGGCTTCACCATGCGGGAGATCGTGTGCGTCGGCGACCGCGACAGCGTGCTGGCCCACCTGGCGCATTTCAAGCAGGTGCTGCTCGACCATGTGGCCGCGCTCGGGCTGCCGCTGGAGGTCGAGGCGGCGACGGACCCGTTCTTCGACCCGAACGGCGCGCGCGCCCTGTCGCAGAAGCTCTTTCCAGTCAAGGAGGAGTTCGTCTACGGCGGATCCCTCGCGATCGCCTCGGTCAACTTCCACCGGAACTTCTTCGGCGAGCGCTGCGACATCACCACCGGCGACGGCGAGCCCGCCTACACCGGCTGCGTCGCGTTCGGCCTCGAACGCTGGCTGAGCGCGCTCGGCGACCACTTCGGCGAGAACCCGGCGGCTCTCCTTCGGAGGATCGACAGTGTCGAGTGAGAAGCAGCCGGATAAGGGCTACGTTCTGTCCAACGCCGACGAGGGCGAGCGGCGGCGCCTGGAGGCCATCGAGGCGGCGTACGACCCGCGCACGACCGCCCGGCTGAGCGGTCTCGGCGTCGTGCCGGGCGCGCGGGTCCTGCTGCTCGGCGCGGGTGGCGGAAGCGTCGCCCGCTGGGCGGCCGAGGAGGTCGGCGCCGCGGGACGCGTCGTCGCCACCGACGTGGACCCGCGCTTCCTGGAGCCGCTGGCTGAGAAGTATCCGCAGTTGGACGTCGTGCGGAACGACGCCGTCCACGAGGACCTCCCCGCCGGGCCGTACGACGTGGCCCACGCGCGGCTGCTGCTCGGTCACCTGCCGCAACGCGAGGACGTCCTCCGCAAGATGGCGGACGCGCTCGTGCCCGGTGGCGCCGTCCTCGTCGAGGACTTCGACTGGGGCTCGTACGGGCCCGCGCTGCCGAACGAGGCGGCGGAGGCCGCGATCGCCACCGTCTCCGGCTTCCTGCGGGCGGTCGGGTTCGACACGGCGTGGGGCCGGCGCCTGCCCACGGTGATGCGCCGGACCGGGCTGGTGGACGTGGACGCCGAGGGCCTGGTGCTCACCCTGCGCGGCGCCACGTTCCCGCTGGAGCCGATGTACCGGCAGACGTTCGACCGGCTGCTGCCGACCCTGATCGAGGGCGGGCAGATGACCGCCGAGAGCGCCCGCGCCCTGCACGAACGCTTCGACGACCCCGAGCACGACATGGTCACGCAGACCCTGATGTCGGTCTGGGGCCATCGCCCATCCCCGCCGTCTGAAAACACAGCTGAGAACGAACGCTGAGCGAGGAGAGCAGAGTAGATGCGCAGTTCCACTAGGGTTTTGGTGATCGGCGGTGGCCCGGCCGGATCGACGGCCGCCACACTGATCGCACGTCAGGGCTTCGAGGTCACGCTGCTGGAGTCCGCGACCTTTCCCCGTTACCACATCGGCGAGTCGATCCTGCCGTCCGCGCTCCCCGTGCTGGACATCCTCGGCGTCCGGCAGAAGGTCGAGGAGCACGGCTTCGTGCGCAAGGGCGGCGCCTACTTCGAATGGGGGCCGGAGAACTGGGAGCTGAACTTCGACCATCTCCAGGGCTCCGACTCCTACAGCTACCAGGTCGTCCGTTCGGAGTTCGACAAGCTCCTCCTGGACCACGCCCGGACGCAGGGCGTGGACGTGCACGAGGGCGTGAGCGTCCGGGAGATCGTCTTCGCCGGGGAACGGCCGATCGCCGCCCACTGGGCGAAGACCAAGGACCGTGACGACAGCGGGACGATCTCGTTCGACTTCCTCGTCGACTGCTCGGGCCGCGCCGGCGTGATGGCGACCAAGTACCTGAAGAGCCGCCGCTACCACGAGGTGTTCAAGAACATCGCCACGTGGAGCTACTGGCGCGGGGTCAAGCCGCTCGACAAGGGACCCGAGGGCGCCATCGCGGTGTGCTCGATCCCGGACGGCTGGTTCTGGGCCATCCCGCTGCACGACGGCACGTACAGCGTCGGGCTGGTCAGCAAGGCCAAGACGTTCGCGGAGAAGCGCGAGGAGCTCGGCGGCCTGCAGGGCGTGTACGACGACGGGATCGCCCGCTGCCCGCGGATCAAGGACATGCTCGAGAACGCGGAGCAGGTCGCCGAGATGAAGGCCGAGCAGGACTACTCCTACGTCTCGGAGACCTTCGCCGGGCCGGGCTACGTGATGGCGGGCGACGCGGCCTGCTTCCTGGACCCGCTGCTCTCCACGGGCGTCCACCTCGCCACGTTCAGCGGAATGCTCGCCGGGGCCAGCGTCGGCAGCATCCTGCGGGAGGAGTTCGCGGAGGACGAGGCGCTGTCGTTCTACTCGCAGGCCTATCGACAGGCCTACGAGCGCCTGCTCATCCTGGTGTCGTTCTTCTACCGCAGCTTCAGCCGCGAGTCCCAGTTCTTCGAGGCCGACAAGCTCACCCGACGGGAACGCCACATGCTCAACCTGTACGAGTCGTTCCTGTACGTGGTGTCGGGCGTGGAGGACCTGGAGGACGCCAAGGACAGCGCGCTGGACGCCGTGGCGGCCCGCCTTCAGGAATCCGGCCAGCTCTTCGCCGGCGAGAACGAGGCGATGGCCGCCATGCCGACCTCCGAGCAGAACGCGGTGGGCGGGGTCTACCTCACCTTCGAACCCCAGCTCGGTCTCAAGCGCCGGGCGAAGGCAGAGGAACTGGTGGCCAAGTGACTTACGTGATCGCCCAGCCGTGCGTGGGGGTGAAGGACGGCTCGTGCGTGCAGGTGTGCCCTGTCGACTGCATCCATCCGGCGCCGGGGGAGCCGGGCTACGACGAGAGCCCGCAGCTCTACATCGACCCGCTGGAGTGCATCGACTGCCATTCCTGCGCGCAGGCGTGCCCCGTGGACGCGGCGCTGCCCGAAGAGGACCTGCCCCCGGAGTGGGGGTCGTCCCTGGAGATCAACGCCGCCTTCTTCACCGAGAAAGGACTGGTATGACCGACCCCGAGAGCCTCCTGCCCGCCGATGGGGACTACTCCAAGGAGGAGGCCGACGAGTACCACCTCACGCCCGCCGAGGCCGACCGTCTTCTCGCGAACGCGAAATGGCGCAGGTTCGCCGTGATGGGCGACAGCCTGGCGGAGGGCCTGGGCGAGGCGTCGCCCGGCTACCGCTCGGTGACGTGGAGCGACCGCACCCGCGACGCCCTGGCACGGCAGGTGCCGGACCTGGCGTTCCTGAACGTCGGGCTGCGCGACCTTGTCTCCTCGGAGGTGCGCGAGCGGCAGCTCGACAGGGTGCTGGAGTTCGAGCCCGACCTGGTGGCCCTGGTGGCCGGCGGCAACGATCTGTTCCGCAAGGACTTCGACCCCGCCGACGTGGAGGAGGAGCTCGACCAGATCGTGGGCCCGCTGCGCGCCTCGGGCGCCGACGTGGTCACGTTCGCGCTGATGAACATCTCCGCCGCGATCCCCGAGGTCGCGGCGCTGAAGCCCAACATGGAGCTTCTGAACGAACGTATCCGGGCGGTCTCGGCCCGGCACGGCGCACTCCTGGTGGACATGTGGAACCACCCGGGCTGCGCGTCCAGGGACATGTTCAGTTCCGACCTGATGCACTCCTCGATGCGCGGCCACGCACTGCTGGGGGCGGAGACCATCCGCCGCCTGGGCGTGTTCCTGGCGTCCGGGTGAAGGAGGCGACCGAGAGATGGTGAGCGACAGATGGTGAGCACTGACAGCAGCTCGGCGGGAAGTGGGGCCGCGCCCTCGGTGGTCAGCGGCAACTGGCAGACCAACAAGCGGCTCGCCACGGTCTGGGACCGCGGCGTCAAGAGCCGCCCGGTCGCCATGGTCTACGGCGCGGTGGTCTTCGCCACCGACAACCGCAGGATGTACCGGCACATGGCGTCGGCCGTCGCGCTGCCGGAGGGCACGTCCGTGCTGGACGTCCCCTCGGGCGGCGGCGTGGTCTTCCTCGGCCTGCGGCCCGGGAAGCGGCTGCGGTATGTAGCGGCCGACATCTCGGACCTGATGCTCGACCGGGCCCGCGCCGAGGCCGGCCGGCGGGGGCTGGACTTCGTGGAGTTCGAGAAGGCCGACGCCACGGCGCTCCCGTTCAAGGACGAGGAGTTCGACGTGGTGGTCTCCTACAGCGGCCTGCACTGCGTCCCCGACCCGGAGACCGCCGTGCGCGAGTGGTCCCGGGTGCTCAAGCCGGGCGGGGCCGTGAAGGGCAGCGTGGTGGTGCGCGGCGCCTCGTACATCCCGGACCGCTTCATCAACCTGTGGGTGAAGCTGCGGATCCTGGACGTGGTGACCCCGGTGGAGGAGGTGCGCCGCTGGTTCCGCGACGCGGGCCTGCGCGTCGTCCGCACCGAGACCTCCGGCGCCATCCTCTACTTCGAACTCGAGAAGCCCGTGTCCAAGGCTTCCGCGCCTTGACCTCCTCGCCTGGCGGCTCGGAGGTCAAACACGAAAGCGGCGAGCGCGACATCGCTTCGCGATCTTCGCGTGAAGCTTCGCCTGGCGGCTCGCTCCAGCTCAGGTAGCGCGCTCGCGTGCGGGCTGGACTTTCGTGAAACCGGAGGACGCCTGTCGGGCCGGGCGTTCTTCGGGGACGTGGCGTGTCCCGGGGTACCGCTGGAACAAAACCCCGGGACATGCCACGGGCCTGCGGGAGCGAGCCGGATCTGAGGGGAGCGAGCCGGCGGGTCAGGTCGCTAAAGCCGTTCAATAACAGTGGCGTTGGCCTGGCCGCCGCCTTCGCACATGGTCTGGAGGCCGTAGCGGCCGCCGGTGCGCTCCAGCTCGTACAACATCTTGGTCATCAGCACCGCGCCGGTGGCGCCGAGGGGGTGGCCGAGCGCGATGGCGCCGCCGTTGGGGTTGGTCCTCTCCAGTGACGCGCCGGTGTCCTTGGCCCAGGCGAGGGGGACGGGGGCGAACGCCTCGTTCACCTCGAAGACGGCGATGTCGTCGATCTCCAGCCCGCCCTTGAGGAGCGCCTGCGTGGTGGCCGGGATCGGTCCGGTCAGCATGGTGACGGGGTCGCTGCCCGAGACGGCGAGGGCGTGCACCCGGGCACGCGGGGTGAGGCCGTGGCGCTCGATCGCCTCGGCCGAGGCGATGAGGACCGCGGCGGCGCCGACCGAGATGGGGGAGGAGACGGCCGCGGTCAGCCGGCCGCCCTCGCGGAGGGGTTTCAGCGCGGCCATGCTCTCCAGCGTGGTGTCGCGGCGCGGGACCTCGTCCTGCTTGACGCCCGCGTACGGGGTGATCTGGTCGTCGAACCGGCCCTCGTCGATCGCCTCGACCGCCCGCCGGTGGCTCTCGACCGAGAACTCCTCCAGCTCGATCCGGCTGAAGCCCCACCTCTCGGCGATCAGCTCGGCGCCGCGGAACTGCGAGATCTCCTGGCCGCCGTAGCGCCGCGCCCAGCCCTCGCCCGAGATGTAGGGCATGCCCTTCTCCAGGCCGAGCGTCACGTTCGAGCCCATCGGTACCATCGCCATGTTCTCGACGCCCCCGGCGACCACCAGGTCCTGCGTGCCGGACAGCACGGCCTGGGCGGCGAAGTGCACGGCCTGCTGCGAGGAGCCGCACTGCCGGTCGATGGTCGTGCCGGGCACGTGCTCGGGCAGGCCCGCCGAGAGCCAGGCGGTGCGCGCGACGTTCAGGGCCTGCGGGCCGACCTGGCCCACACAGCCGAGGATCACGTCCTCCACCGCCGCCGCGTCGACCTCCGTGCGGTCGACGAGCTCCTTGAGCACGTGCCCGGCGAGGTCGGCCGGGTGCGCCTCGGCGAGCCCGCCCTTCCTGGTCCCCACCGGGGTACGGACGGCGCCGACGAGGTAGGCCTCCGCCATGTCGTCCCTCCTTATTCGTTTGTGTGACGGTCCGGGCGTGCCCGTCCGGACCTGATCGCGTTGGCGACGGTGCCACGGGCGCGGCGGTGTGACCAGCCCCGCCGCCGGGTGATCCTTGTCACAGTAACCGTTCGAACGATCGTACTAATTGGAGGCCTGGCATGGAAGATTGTGCGTTGACTTTATAGAACGACCGTGCCTAAAGTTTGGCGTTGTGGATGACGTGCGTGCCGAGCTGACGCTGGGCGGCCTCTTCGTGGGCCGACCAGCGCCGCTCATCGACGGGGACCATGAAGTGCTCAGCGCGATCCGCAAGGAGCGCGTCGCGGCAGGGGAGGTCGAGCTGTCGGTGACGCGGCTGGCCGGCGACCGGCAGGCCGATCTGGTGTCGCACGGCGGCCCCGATAAGGCGGTCTACATGTACCCGGCCGCCCACTACGCGCACTGGAGCTCGCTGGGGTACGAGCTGGAGCCGGGCGGCGTGGGGGAGAACGCGTCGGTGACCGGCCCGGACGAGCGCGAGGTCCGCATCGGGGACGTCTGGTCGTGGGGCGCCGCCCTGGTGCAGGTGTCCCAGCCCAGGAGCCCCTGCTACAAGTTCGGGATGCGGCTCGGGCGCAAGCAGGCGGTCGCGCAGATGATCGACAGCGGCCGGACCGGCTGGTACCTGCGGGTCCTGCGCACGGGCCCGGTGCCCACGAGCGGCACGCTGCGCCTGATCGACCGCGACCCCGCCGCCCCGACCGTGCGCGAGCTCTTCACCGGCTCGTTCGCGCGCGGCGCCGACAACGACCCCCGGAGGCTGCGGGAGATGATCGGCGCCCCGGCGCTGGCGGAGCAGTGGCGCTCGGCCATCGAGGGCAAGCTCGCCCGGCTGGAGGCCCGCCGATGACGACGGACGGCCGCCTGGTCCGCGGCGACCACACCCGCCGGCGCATCCTGTCGCGCGCCATGGACATCGCCTCGCTCGAAGGCCTCGAAGCGCTCTCGATCGGACGGCTCGCCACCGAGCTCACGGTCAGCAAGAGCGGCGTCTTCGCCCACTTCGGCTCCAAGGAGGAGCTGCAGCTCGCCGTGATCCGCGCGGCCAAGGCCGTGTTCACCTCGCGCGTCGTCGAGCCCGCGTTCGCCGAGGTTCCCGGCCGGCGCCGCCTGGAGGCGCTCTGCGACGGATGGCTCACCTACTCCGAACGCCGGATCTTCCCCGGCGGCTGCTTCTTCTTCTCCGTCGGCGCCGAGTTCGACGCCCGCCCCGGCCGCGTCCGCGACGTCCTCGCCGAAGCCCGCCGCGAGTGGCTGGCGCTGTACACGCAGACGATCCGCGACGCCCAGCAGCTCGGCGAGCTCGACGACAGCGTCAACCCCGCCCAGCTCGCGTTCGAGCTGGACGCCTTCGCCACCGCCGCCAACTCGGCGGCCCTCCTGCTCGACGACTCGACCGCCTACGACCGCTCACGCGCGGCGATCCGCTCAAGGCTGGCCGCGCTGAAACCCTGACCTGAATCGTGAACTGAATATGGAGGTATCCGGGTGACGTCAGATACCGAGACCAAGACAGCAAGCCCGCCGAAGGCCAACGCCGGACTGGTGTTGTTGCTCTGCTCGGGCGCGACGTTCATGGCCTTCCTCGACCTGTCGGTGGTGAACATCGCCTTCGTCGACATCCTGGCCGACTTCCCGGGCACGCAGTCCTCGACCCTCACGTGGGTGGTCAGCGGCTACGCGGTGACGTTCGCCGCGTTCCTGACCCCCGCCGGCCGGCTGGCCGACACCCTGGGCCGGCGCGAGGTCTTCCTCGGCTCCCTCCTCGGTTTCACGATCGCCTCGCTGGTCTGCGGCGCCGCCCCCAACCCGGAGGTGCTCATCGGGGGCCGCGTGCTCCAGGGCGCCTTCGCCGCCGGCATGATCCCGGCGGCCCTCGGCCTGCTCATCCAGCACATCCCGTTCGAGAACCTGATCAAGGCCATCGGCACCTGGTCGGCGGTGGGCGGCTTCTCGGCGGTCGTCGGCCCGATCGTCGGCGGCGTCCTGGTCGACGCGTTCGGCTGGCGCTCTGTCTTCTACGTGAACGGCCCGGTCGGCGCCGTCCTGGTGCTCGGCACGTTCGCCGCGCTCCCGCGCATCCACCCGCCCGCCGGGCTCAAGCACCCCGACCTGCTGGGCAGCCTGATCCTCGTCCTCGGCATCGGCGGTGTCGTCGCGGCCCTCACCGAGGGCGAGAACTGGGGCTGGACGGATCCGCGGACCCTCGGCCTCCTCGTCGGCGGCCTCCTGCTCGGCCTCGCCGCCCTCCTGCGGTCGCGCGGCCACGAGGCGCCCGCCATCGCGACCAAGCTCTGGGCGAGCAGCCGCTTCGCGGTCTGCAACCTGGCCTCCCTGATCTTCGGCGTCGCGATGTTCGCCTGGCTCCTCACCGGCCCGCTGCTCACGACCCAGGTCTGGCGCTGGAGCATCATGGAGAGCGCCGGGGCCCTGTCCATCGGCGCCGTCGTCTCGATGTTCGCCTCCGTCGCCGCGGGCCGGGTCAGCGATCCGGCCAGGCACCGCTGGGTGATCGCGACGGGCTCGCTGCTCTTCGCCGCGTGCAACGCCATGATGGCCAGCGACCTGTTCGGCACCGAGCCCCGCTTCTGGGACGCCTGGGTGCCCGCCGCCATCCTCGGCGGCGCGGGACTGGGCCTCGGCGTGACGGCCCTGTCCGCTGCCGCCGCCACGGCCCTTCCACCCCTCCAGTTCGCCGCCGGAGTCGGCATGAACATGACCGCCCGCCAGCTGGGCGGTGCCCTCGGCATCGCCGGCATGGCGGCGATCCTCACCGCCGGTGGCGGCACCGGCGCCATCGACGCCTTCCACGACGTCTATCTAGCCTGCACGGCCGTGGCAGTCCTGGCCGCGATCGTGGCGGTCATGCTCCCCGCTCCCGCCACGGCCGAGCAGTGACAGAACGGGCCGCGGCCGTCCGGCTGCGGCCCGTTCTGTTAGATCAGTGACAAAACACCCCCGCCATCCGTGCCACTCAGCACATTCACACCGCTCGCCGCCCAGAGCAGAATCACCCTCCGGCCGAATCCTGCGCTGGAGGTCCGGTGCCCGTCCCGCAACCCACCCGAGAAGCCCCCGACGTCCCCGCCGTGCCTGTCGCGGACGACGAGCCCGTCGCCGTCGCCGAGCCTGCGAACACGCGAGCCGGGATGCGGCCGGGGGAGCGACGGAAGAGGCTGGCCGGGGCCACGGCCGGAGCGGCGGGGGTCGTCGGGCTGGCCGCCGGGGCGCTGTCGCTGATGGTGCTCCAGCCGTTCTCCGACGAGCGTCACAGGACGCTGGTCCCGCAGTCGGCGGGAGCCGCGCGGACGCCGGACACGCGGTTCGAGACGCCGACCTCGCCGCCGCTCCTGCCTGACCGGAAGCCGGGCGCGGCCCCCTCCGAGAGGCCCAAGGCCGAACGCACGCCTCCGCCGGCCAAGCCTTCGGCCAAGCCCGGCAAGCGCAAGAGCGGCAGTGCGCCGCCACCTGACGCGAAGACCGGCGGGGCGTTGCAGGTCAGCGACGGTAGCTGCCGGGGGATCGCGGCGCCGATCGCCAGGCGGTGCACCATCTCGCTGACCGCCGTCGGAGGGGCCGTGCGGTGGTCGGTGGCGGGAATCGATCCCGGCATCGCCCGGATGTCGGCCGGCGGGGGTGGCACGCTGTCCGGCGGACAGAGCACGATCGTTTCGGTGACCATCGTCCCCACGGTCAGGTGTTACGCGCGGGGCTTCGGGACCGGCACCGTCTCGTTCGCTCCCGGAGGCAGCGCCACGGTCTCGTACACCTGCTGGTAGGTCAGAACCACCCGGTGCAGGTGCGGAGGCGGGCGAGGGCCTCGGCCACGCCGAGGCCGGGCGGCGACAGCGGCGGCGCCTCGCCCGTTCCGATCCGTGTGATCGTGCCGGTGGAGTCGACCGTGCAGGTGGTGCCGTGCGGCCATTCGCCGAACATCAGGCCGACGAGGTTGCCGCGCCGCACGAGGGGCAGCACGACGTCGTCGTCCCGGCCCGGAGTGGAGATCCAGTACGTGGCGCGGCCACGGCCCCCGGTGGGGCTGAGATCGGGGTTGGCCTGCTCGGCCTCGGCCATGAGCTGGTCGAGTTCGAGGTGCTCGATCGCCTCTTCGAGAAGCTCGCAGACATGCAGGCAGGGCGCCAGGGCCTCGCGGAGGGGCTCGTCGAAGCCGCCCTCGAAGAGACGGTTCAGCTCGTTGCGGGAGATGACGACCTTGGCGCCGCGGGTGAGGAGCTCGACCAGCACGGCGCGGACGAAGCCGTTCGCGCCGGGACCGGTCACCCCGAGGCCGGCGGGCCGCGCGAGCCGTTCGGCGGTGCTCAGGGCGGTGGGCGGCGGCGCGGGTTCGGGGTGGACGGGGGATACGCGCAGCGCCGGGACCGGGACGGGGCGGGTGAGCCTCTGGTGGAACGCGAAGGCCAGCAGGAGGAGCGCCACGGCGACGATACTGGGGAACGCGGCCGACGGGAGGCTCTCCGAGGCCTCGGCGGGCACGGCCGCCCGAGGCGTGGCGATCGCGGCGGCGGGTGCGGGAGTGACGGCTCGCCGGGTCGCCTTCGCCGCCTTCGGCACTCGCTGAGGCGGCTTCGATGCTCGTTCGGGGCGTTTCGGACGGTGCCGGGTAGCTGCCGTCAACCGTCTGACCGGCCGGGAGATCTTCCGGCGGGGCGCCGCGTGTCTGCCGCCCCGGACCGACCTGCGAAGGGCGCGGCCGAGGTCGGGATGCTTCTCGGTGAGCTCGTGGCGAAGGTTCCGGCAGAGGGCCGAACGGTCGATCAGCGCACCGGCGGCGCCGCGGAGATCGACGCAGTCCGCCCCGGCCGCCGGGGCCCCGGCAAGACAGAAGAACGTCAGGGCCAGGACGACGAGCATGCGCCTACGGACAGTCACAGGTGGCCACCTCCCCCGATGATGACCTGCCCGTCGATGTAACCAGGGGAAGCGGCTCCCGGCGGCGAACCGACACGGGACATGGGGAATCCGTGAGCACTCCGATACTGAGCGTGTCTCAACCTGACGAGCGTGTCGTCGGTCAACTAAAGTCATCGGGCAGGGGGTGCGGGTCGGCCGCACGAGGCACTGGGGACGGCACGTGACACAGGATCGGACGGGGATCTCCCCGGCGGCGACGCTCGCAGAGAAGATCGAATGGCTGATCCAGAACATGTGGCCCGTGGCGGTGCCGCCCGCCCGTAACAACGTCGAGACGGCCGCGGCCATCCACACGGCGACGGGCGAGGACATCTCCTCGACGACGGTGTGGAAGCTGCGCACCGGGCGGCAGGACAACCCGCAGCTGCGGACGCTCACGGCGCTGGCCACGTTCTTCGGGGTGCCGATCGGCTACTTCGGCTTCCCCGGCGAGGCCGATCCGATCGACGACGATCTGACGTTCAAGGCGCTGCGCCGCGAGGTCGCGGTGGGCGTGGTCAGGCCCGAGGTGCTCCGCGCGCTCGTCGATCTGACGCCGGAGGCGCGCTGGGTCGTGGACGAGATGATCCTCGCCGCCGCGCATGCCGATCGGGTGCGGCACAAGAAGGAACGCGCCACCGACTGACGACCGCTCTCCTGACGGGCGCTCGCCTTGACCAGGCGCCCCCTTGGCGGGCGCCCTTTGGCGGGCGCTCGCCTGGTGGAGGCTCGCCTGGCGAGGGGTCGCTGTGTCAGCGGCGATCCCTCGCCGCCGGGGTCTTAGCAGAGGGCGTCGTGGACCCGGCCGGCGTGGCGGGCCGCCTGGAGGCAGGCGATCCGGTCGGCCGGGTCGACGGCGCGCGCCGTGGCGGCGACCAGGGCCTGGGTGACCAGCAGGGAGAACGTCGCGACCGACGTGCCGGGCTCCGCGTCTTCGAGGCTCCGCAGCGACGGCGCGTCGGTGAGCGCCCACCAGGCGTCGCTCGCCTCCGTCAGCGCGGTGGCGTAGGCGGGGGACCGGTCGGCGAGGGCCGAGGCGGCGCGCTCGACGAGTTCGAGGCCGGCGAACGCGGCGGCGAGCAGTGCGGGCAGGTCGCGGGCCGAACGGATCCGGTCGGCGGCGTACGCGATGTGATCCTGCATGGAGTCCCCCGTTCATTCAAGATGTCAACGGGGTCAGTCTGTCTACCCAGAGCGACGGACGTCAATCATGATTGCTGGCGTGTTGCGAACGTTGATGCAAGTTGAGGCCCCCGGAACCTGTGCGCGATGGTGTGGAACGCGAGCTTGGGCTCCCAGTGACCGGTGCGCTCGTACGCGAGCGGCGAGTCCGCCGGCCGGACCTTGACCACCGAGAAGTTCGCCATGTCCAGGTCGTACTTGGGGATCGGCGAGTAAGGCGAGTCGGCGTCGATGAAGTTGTAGACGAACGCCCCCTGGACGCCCTCCGCCTCGAAGACGTCGAGGCACTCCTCGATGTAGCGGACCTGGACCCCCTCGTCCCGGATCGGGTTCCCCTTCAGTTCCGGCGGCTCCTTCGTCCAGTCGACGATCATGAAGCCGCTGCCGCCCTGCTTCTCCGCGCCCCGGTACGTGCAGCAGCCGAACTCGGTGATGACGACGGGCTTGCCGTGCCGGTGGAGCGCCCGCACCTCCTTCGCGTACGTCGCCTCGTTCGACTCGTCCCGGTAGAGGTCGACGCCGACCACGTCGAAGCCCCGCCAGTCGACCCGTTCCCAGACGCCGGAGGTGTAGGTGAGGCGACCGCCGAAGAGCGGCCTGATCTTCTTCACCGCACCGGAGAGGAATCTGTCGAGCCGCCGGTTGTAGCCCGCCGACTCCGGGCGCCCCAGCGCTTCGGCCCGTTCCATCCAGTCCTTGCCCGGCACCAGGCCCGCCATGAAGATGGTCAGCTCGCAGCCGAGCGAGAGCGCGACGCGGGGATACCGGCGGCGCAGCCGTTCCGCCGCCCGCGCCACCTTGGCGACGAACCGCAGCGTGTCGCGCGCGTCGCCGTCGAACGCCCGCGGCTCGAACCACACGTACAGCCCCTGCTCGGCGGCGATCGTCGCGGCCTCGGTCAGCCTGCGCAGGTCGGAGCCGAGGAGCAGGATCGCGTTGCAGTGCAGTTGCCGCCTGATGGCGGTGATCTCGCGCCGTACGTACTCCGTCCGCCACACCTCGCGCTCGGTGTCGAAGTTCATCCCGCGCCAGGGGAGAGGACGTCTGCCCGAGACGAGGGGCCGCTGGTACGCGCCTGCTCGCGTCGCGCTCGTCGTGACCGCCAGTGCCGCGGCTCCTACGAGCACGCTTCTCCTGCCAACCGTCATGGAACGGCTCCTTTCTGGTGGTCTCCACCCTTCGATGGGCAGGGCATCGCGGGCATCGGCCGAGACGCCATCCCGCACAGACCAAAGTCGCCGGAACGCCGAGGGCCGGAGCGACCAAAGTCGCTCCGGCCCTTCAGCGAGCTCACCGCGCGGGGGCGTCCTGGAAACGCGGCGCGCGCATGTTGACCAGGCTGTCGAGCTTGTGGACGCGCTCGTCGTGGCCGATCTGGCGGAGCAGGTCGGCGACCGTGTCGTAACGGCCGTACTCGTCGGCGTACGTCGTGGGCGCGGGCAGGTGCTCCAGCTCGGGGTGGTCGGCGACGAAGCTCATGTACTCGTGCTCGGCGTGGTCCTCGAAGTCGGCGTTGAGGCGGTAGCTCATCTCCGGCTTGACCAGGAACAGCAGCCAGGACACGTGGTAGTAGAAGAACGCCACCAGCCACGGCGCCAGCCGGTGCAGCAGGAACGACTGCCTGTGGCCGTCGCGCTGCACGAGGTCCTGCAGGATCAGCAGGTGCCACTGCTCGTTGTCCTGCTCCTCGCGGGTCTCCTCGATCCGCTCGTAGACGCGCTTGGCGAGCGCGGACCGGCGGCGGTGGCGGGAGAGCGAGAAGTAGCCCATGCGCTCCCAGGCCTGGTACGGGACGCGGGCGATGAACTCCAGCATCGTGAACTTCACGAGCGTGCGCTCACGTCCGTACACCAGGTCCATCTGCTTGAAGAGCATCCGCGCGAGCAGCCCGTAGCGCAGCCGTGGCGCTTCGAGGGTCTCGATCTGCGCGGCGCGCAGCTCCCAGGTGGAGAGTTTGGGAGGGGCACCGTGGTGCTTGGCAGGGGTTTCGGGGGCGGGAGCGGTGGGAGTGGAGGTGAGCGCCATGGTCTCGTCCGTTCATCGAGGTCCTGTTCGAGCTGCCTCGATGTTCCGCGTACGGGACGTGACGCCGCGTCCGCCCGTGAGAGGCACTTGGCGTACCCCTGGAGAGAGCCCGCCGGCCGTGCCCTTACCTCCCCCGGCGTAGGGGATCACCCCTACGGGCGCAGGAGACCGTTCGCCTTCGCGAGGTCGAGGGCCGCCTGCGACGCGGGAGCGAGCAGGTCACGGTGCTCGTCGCCCACGTACCGGAACTCGTCGACCTCGCCGGCCGGGACGATGTCGCCGTCGTAGCCGGCCGTGAAGCACGCCATCCGCACGTGGTCGTGGCGAGGCTGGTCATGCGCGACGGCCCGGACGACGCCCAGCGGCCGGAAGGTGGCGGGGGCGAGCTCGACCGCCAGCTCCTCGCGGACCTCCCGTGACAGCGCCGACCAGTCGTCCTCGCCGGGTTCGCGCTTGCCGCCCGGCAGGTAGAGCAGGTCACGTCCGCGCGATCGCACGGTCAGCATCCGGCCGCGCTCGGCGTACACCCAGGCGACGACATCGAGCTCCACGTGATCAGTCTCCCAGGCGTCCGGAACGAGATGTCAGCCGAGGGCGAAGACCAGGCCGAGCAGCGCCAGCAGCATGGTGACGCCCGTCGCCAGCAGGATGGAGCCGGGATCGGCGACCGACGCGCCCTCGTGCAGGCGCCGGTTGCGGCGGTGGTGCCGGACGCGGGTACGGCGAAGGTGCAGGGCCACCGCGCCGCAGACCACGGCGGCGGCCAGCACGGCGCCCGTGGCCGAGGGCGCCAGCCGTACGCACAGGAGCCCGGCGCCGACGATCGAAAGGATCGTGCGCGACCAGGCCAGCGTGGTGCGCTCGTGCTGCGCGCCGGGATCCCAGAGCGTCATCGGGTCGCCAGGAGCGCCGCGACCAAGGTCACGGAAACGACGGCCAGCCCGTAGGAGATGACCGGCGCGAACGTGGGCAACGGGAGCGTCTCGGCACGCCGCAGCGCGCGTTCGGTGCGGAGCCAGCGCCGGAACGCCATGGCCGCGATCAGCGCCCCGACGACCGAGAACCCGGCCGCGAGCCCGTCCCGCAACGGCGCCGCCATCAGCCGGCCGCTGAGCGCCAGCCCGATCCCGCCGGCGATCATCGCGAGCGCGGTGCGGATCCACGCGAGGAACGTGCGCTCGTTGGCGAGGGTGAAGCGGGGGTCGGGGTCGGCGCCCTCGGCGAGCAGACGGTCGGTCCACTTGCCGGCAGGGCCGCCGGCGGGCGCGTTCGAGGGGTCGGGCGCGGTCATCCATCACCTGGCGAAGATCGGCATGGTCGAGCGCGTCCATTTTATGCGCGGCGGGCGGTGGTCACTTGTCTCCGTAGCGGCGCGCGGACGCGTCTTCCTGGGCGAGCCGGTGAAGGGCGCTGAGCACCTGTTCGTACAGCACGGTGGACACCAGCATGGAATGCACGGTGCGGCTGCGCGGCGCGTCGCCGGCGACGCGGCCGATCTCGTGCTCGGCGACCTCCTCGGCGGCCTTCACGTACGGGCGCAGATCGGTGAGCGTGATCGGGAAGCCGAGCCGGCGCAGTGCCACGAACGTCTGCGCGAGCAGGTCGCGGGCGGGCGCCCGGCGGGCCACCTGCCAGCCGAGCTCGCGGATCAGCGCGTCGACGTCCTCGCGGGCCGCCCGCCAGTGCGGGTCGTCGGGCGGCAGCACATGCGGGCCGATGGCGTGCTGGGTCGTGCCGAACAGCTCGTGCATGCCGACCGTGTCGTCGTCGACCGCGGTGACGATGCGCTTGATCGAGGCCACCGGCAGGTCGCCGACCTCGCGGAGCGCCCGGATGAGCCGCAGCCGCTCGAGGTGCCGTTCGTCGTACTCCGACCGTGTGCTGCTGGCGGCGGCGCCCTTGGGCAGCAGCTCCTCCCGGATGTAGAACTTGATCGTCTGCACGGTGAGGCCGCTGCGGTCGCTGAGCTCGGAGATCTGCACGACGCACCCCCTTGGCTGGATATCAACACTATCCAGGAGTGCCTGTTGGATACCGTCACTATCCAGTCAGAGGGTGCTTCCTCGCCTACGGTGCGTCAGCTTCGCGATCGACCTCGGTGATGCGGCGCAGGTCGGCGAGGGAACGGCCGGCCCCGAGCCGGCGCGGAGCAGGCGGCCGGTCGTCCAGCGGCACCCGGACGGTCGCGCGCTCGCCCGCGCCGGCGTCGACGACGGCGAAGCCCGCGAGGGCCACCGGACGCGGCCCGTCCATCGCGTAGCACTGCACGATCTCGCGGCCGGGCCGGCCGCCCGTGTTGCGCACGGTCACCTCGGCCGTGCCGCCGGAGACCGACACCGACTCGTACTCCCAGGTGGTGTAGCCGTGGCCGTGTCCGAACGGGTAGGCGACGTCCGCCGCGTCGTAGTGCCGGTAACCGATCGCCGTGCCCTCGGCGTAGTCGAGCACGCCGTCCACAGGTCGTGGCGACAGGATGTCGTCCTCACTGGCAGGGAAGGTCGTGGGGAGCCGCCCGCCCGGTTCGGCCGCGCCGGTGAGCACGTCGGCGAGGGCGTCGCCGCCCTCCTGGCCCGGCAGCCACACCCACAGCACGGCCGCGACCTCGTCGCGCCACGGCATGAGCACCGGCGCTCCGGCGTTCACGACCACGACCGTGCGGGGGTTCGCGGCGGCGACGGCCGACACCAGCTCGTCCTGGCGCCCGGGAAGCGCCGGCGTCGAACGGTCGAAGCCCTCGCTCTCCACGTCGTCGTTCGTGCCGACGACGACCACGGCCACGTCGGCCTCGCGCGCGGCGGCGACCGCGGCGGCCAGTTCCTCGTCCTCGGGCAGGTGCGGCGCGTGGTGGCCGATGGTGAACGCGCCGCCGAACGGCCCGCCCGCCGGCGTGTGGGCCACCTCCAGGGAGACGCGCTGCCCGGCGGCGAGCTCGATCTCCACGCGGTGCTCGGGCGGACGCATCATGCCCTCGACCGGGTCGCCGCCGTCGAGCGACAGCGTGACGGTCTCGGCGTGGTCGCCGATCCGGAGGCCGTAGGAGCCGACACCGGCGACCGAGAAGGTGTGAACACCGGCCTGCGCCGCGGTGACGATCGTCCGCGCGACGATCCGCCTCGCTCCGCCGGGCAGGCCGGTGAGGAGGACGTAGCGCGCGCCGCGCCGGAGCTCGGAATGGACGGTGCGGGAGCCGTCGCCGAGGTAGTCCAGCCGGATCCCGGGCTCGCCGGTCTCGGGGTCGGCCGTCATGGCGAGGGGCAGTTCCGCGAGCCGCTCGTGCGGATAGACGCCCGCGTGCACGTCGATCTCCGTATCCTCGCCGAGCGCGCGGCGCAGGCCTTCATACGGCGTGACGACGTGCACCGGGTTGACGTGCGCGCTGCCGCCGCCCTGGGCGCTGAACCGCACCGCGTTCGGACCGAGCAACGCGACCCTGCGCGGCGCGTCCAGAGGCAGTACCCCGTCGTTCGCCAGCAGGACGGTCGCGCGGGCGGCGAACTCGCGAAGCTGGTCGCGCGCGTCATCCGGCGTCGAGACGGGCGCGGGCGCCGGAACGCCGTCGAGCGCGCCCACCCGGGCGGCCAGCCGCAGGATCCGCAGCACCTTGTCGTCGATGAGCTCCTCGGCGACCTTCCCCTCCCGGACGGCGGCGACGAGTTTCGGGCCCCATGGACTGCGCGGCATGCCCGGCATCTCCACGTCCATGCCGGCGTTCGCGCTCGCCTCGGTCGAACGGATCGCGGTCCAGTCCGAGACCACGACGCCGTCGAAGCCCCACGCGCCCTTGAGGAGGCCGGTGAGGAGCGGCTCGTTCTCGGTCATCGTGGCGCCGTTGACCTGGTTGTACGCGGCCATCACCGCCCAGGCGCCCGCCTTGACCGTTTCCTCGAACGGGCGCAGGTAGAGCTCGTTCAGCGTCGTGTCGTCCACCCGCGCGTCGTACGACATGCGCTCGGTCTCGGAGTCGTTGGCGACGAAATGCTTGACCGTCGCGGCCACGCCGGCCGACTGGACGCCCTTGACGAAGCCGACGCCGATCCGCGAGGTGAGCAGCGGATCCTCGGAGTAGTTCTCGAAATGCCGGCCGCCCACCGGCGTGCGATGCAGGTTGATGGTCGGGGCGAGTTGGACGTGCACACCCTTGTCGCGTGCCTGCGCCCCGTTCAGCCGTCCCGTCCGTTCGGCCAGCGCTGTGTCCCAGGTCGCGGCGAGCGACGTCGGGTTCGGGAACAGCAGGCTCGGCTCGCGCTCGTCCCAGGCGGTGCCGCGGACGCCGCTCGGCCCGTCCGACATCACCACGCGCCGGAGCCCGATCTTCTCGATCGGGTGCAGCGTCCAGAAATCGGCCCCGGTCAGCAGGCCGACCTTCTCCTCCAGAGTGAGGCGCTCCAGCCGCCCGCGCAGATCGGACTCGTCGGCACCCATGGGAGCTCCTCGCGGTCAGTTGCCGGTGCGGCGCATGGACTCGGAGATCTTCTCGGCGGCGGCCATGACCGGACCCGCGTGCAGGCGGCCGGGGGAGCGGGTCAGGCGTTCCAGGGGGCCGGAGACCGAGACGGCGGCGATCACCCGGCCGCCGGCGCCCCGTATCGGGGCCGAGACCGAGCCGACGCCCTGTTCGCGCTCGCCCACGCTCTGCGCCCAGCCGCGCCGGCGGACGGAGGCCAGGGTCGTGGCCTCGAACTTGGCGCCGCGCAGGCCCCGGTGCAGGCGGTCGGGCTCCTCCCAGGCCAGCAGGATCTGGGCGGCGGAGCCGGCGGTCATCGGGAGCGCGGCGCCGACCGGGATCGTGTCGCGCAGGCCGCTCGTGCGCTCGGCGGAGGCGACGCAGACCCGGACGTCGCCCTGGCGGCGGAAGAGCGAGGCGCTCTCGCCGGTGAGGTCGCGGAGCTGGGCCAAGATCGGCTGGGCGATGGCCAGCAGCCGGTCCTCGCCCGCGGCCACGGCGAGCTCGGCCAGGCGCGGGCCCAGGATGAAACGGCCCTGCGTGTCCCGGTGGACGAGGCGGTGGTGCTCCAGCGCGACGGCGAGCCGGTGGGCGGTGGGCCGCGCCAAGCCGGTGGTCTGCACGAGCTGCGCCAGCGAGGCCGGACCGGCCTCCAGGGCGTTCAAGACGAGAACCGCTTTGTCAAGTACGCCGACTCCGCTAGAGTTGTCCATGTCTTGATATTGCCGTCTCGTAATTTGAGATGCAAGTCGGGTGGACACGGAGCCGGCGCATCGGCGCGCCGGACGATCACACAGGTGAGGTGGAGCGATGGGCCGCACATTGGCCGACAAGGTGTACGACGCGCACGTCGTGCGACGTGCCGAGGGCGAGCCGGATCTCCTCTACATCGATCTTCACCTGGTGCACGAGGTGACCAGCCCGCAGGCGTTCGACGGCCTGCGCATGGCCGACCGCAAGGTCCGCCGGCCGGACCTGACGATCGCCACCGAGGACCACAACGTCCCGACCACCGACCTGCTCAAGCCGATCGCCGACCCGGTGTCGCGCACCCAGGTCGAGACGCTGCGCAAGAACGCCGCCGAGTTCGGCATCCGGCTGCATCCGATGGGCGACGACGGCCAGGGCATCGTCCATGTCATCGGCCCGCAGCTGGGCCTGACCCAGCCGGGCATGACGGTGGTGTGCGGTGACTCGCATACCTCCACCCACGGCGCGTTCGGCGCGCTGGCCCACGGTATCGGCACCAGCGAGGTCGAGCACGTCCTGGCCACCCAGACGCTGACGCAGGTCAAGCCCAAGATGATGGCCGTCACGGTGGAGGGCTCGCTGCCCGCCGGGGTGACCGCCAAGGACCTGATCCTGGCGATCATCGCGGAGATCGGCACCGGGGGCGGCCAGGGTCACATCATCGAGTACCGGGGCCAGGCCGTCCGTGAGCTGTCGATGGAAGGCCGCATGACGGTCTGCAACATGTCCATCGAGGCGGGCGCCCGCGCGGGGATGATCGCCCCGGACGAGACCACGTTCGAGTACCTCAAGGGCCGCCCGCACGCGCCGCAGGGCGCCGACTGGGACGCCGCCGTCGAGTACTGGAAGTCGCTGCGCACCGACGACGACGCCGTCTTCGACAAGGAGGTCGTCATCGACGCCTCCACGCTGACGCCGTTCGTCACCTGGGGCACCAACCCGGGCCAGGGCCTGCCGCTGGGCGACTCCGTGCCCGACCCCGCCGCGTTCGACGACCCCACCGACCGGCAGGCCGCCGAGCGCGCCCTGGAGTACATGGGCCTCACCGCGGGCACGCCGCTGCGCGAGATCAAGGTCGACACCGTCTTCGTCGGCTCCTGCACCAACGGCCGCATCGAGGACCTGCGCGCCGTGGCGGGCGTGCTGGAGGGACGCAAGGTCGCCGACGGCGTCCGCATGCTGGTCGTGCCGGGCTCGATGAAGGTCAAGAAGCAGGCCGAGGAGGAGGGCCTGAACGAGGTCATCTCCGCCGCCGGGGCCGAATGGCGCGAGGCGGGCTGCTCGATGTGCCTGGCCATGAACCCCGACAAGCTGACGCCCGGCGAGCGCAGCGCCTCGACGTCCAACCGCAACTTCGAGGGCCGTCAGGGCCCCGGCGGCCGCACCCACCTGGTGTCGCCCGCCGTCGCCGCCGCCACCGCCGTCACCGGCCGCCTGACCGCGCCCGCCGACCTGTAAGGGACCCCTGAACGATGGAAGCGTTCACCACGCACACCGGGCGCGCCGTGCCGCTGCGCCGCAGCAACGTCGACACCGACCAGATCATCCCGGCGGTCTGGCTCAAGCAGGTCAGCCGCACCGGCTTCGACCAGGGCCTCTTCTCCGCCTGGCGCGAGGACCCCGAGTTCGTCCTCAACCAGCCTCAGTACGAGGGCGCCAGCATCCTCGTCGCCGGCCCGGACTTCGGCACCGGCTCGTCCCGCGAGCACGCCGTCTGGGCGTTGCAGCAGTACGGCTTCCGGGTCGTCATCGCGCCGCGCTTCGGCGACATCTTCCGCAACAACTCCACCAAGATGGGGCTGCTGCCGGTCATCCTGCCCGCCGAGACCGTCGAGGCCCTCCAGACGCAGGCCGAGCAGGACCCCGCGGCCGAGATCACCGTGGACCTGGGCGAGCGCCAGGTGCGGAGCGGCGACATCGTGGCCGCGTTCGAGATCGACGACTACACCCGCTGGCGGCTCATGGAGGGCCTGGACGACATCGGCCTGACCCTGCGCCACGCCGACGGCATCACCGAGTTCGAGGGCCGCCGGATCGCCTGGATGCCCACCACCGCCTGACCTCCGGGGCCACCCCCGGTCAACGAGCATGTCTCCGTACAGAGGAGAATCTCCTCTGTACGGAGACATGCTCGACCGTTTTGGGGGCCTCAGTGAGCACGCGCCCGTGGACCGGACCCGAATGGGACGATCCGGCGCTGACCGACCTCGCGCTCCGGCTGCGCGAGGCGCACCGGCTGGTCGCGCCGCTGCCGCAGGCGACGCGGCGGCGGCTGATCCGGCATCTCCTGGCGATCACCGACCTGGCCAAACGCGACCCCGAACTGGCGGCCCGGCGGCTGGAGACCTTTCTCGCCGATTTCCGCGGGACGCCCCACGGGGGATAGCGTGCTCGTGGCCGGATTCGGTCCGGCGCCTGGCGAGACGGGGCGAAAACGACAAAAACGTCAGCGACACGGCGACTCTTGCTGTCTGGTGATTGTGCCGATGCCGCGACTCCCTTAGTTTCGTTCGGGCAAGGGGGGAACTAGAGGAGTAACCCATGAACAAGCGTGAGCTGGTCGACGCCATCTCTGACCGGCTGGGCAGCAAGAAGGCCGCAGCCGAGGCCGTCGACGCCATTCTGGAGACCATCCAGACCGCCGTCGCCAAGGGCGACAAGGTTGCGATCACTGGATTCGGTTCGTTCGAGAAGGCCGACCGGCCTGCCCGCACGGCCCGTAACCCCGCAACCGGCAAGTCCATCGATGTTCCCGCGACGTCGGTGCCCAAGTTCAAGGCGGGCGCCGACTTCAAGAACCTGGTGGCCGGAAAGAAGTAACGCACCCGGGACAGCGCCCGAGCCGTCGAACGAACGGCTCGGGCGTTGTCGCGTTCTCAGGCCCGGCCGCGATCAGCACCGGACCCGGCTAACGCGGCAGCGGGAAGGTCGACAGGGTGATCACCGACACGGTGCCGGTGTCGTCGAGGGCCAGGTTGACGCGCTGACCGAAGCGCAGCATCCGCAGGCCGCCCGCGTCGAACGCGGCCGCGTCGAAGGGCAGCTCGGTGCCGTCATCGAGGAGCACGCTGCCCGAGCGAGCTCCGGCGTCGTACGTACGTACCGTCCCCTGCATGCGAGCACCTTATCTTCAGGCGGAATCCCGGGCGTGATCCTCAGGCCGACGTGCGGAGCGCCGGGAGGAGATCGGCCACCGCGGTGGTGCGGGGGCCGGCGCCCAGACTCAGAGCGATCTTGAGGTCGTCCAGGGTGTCCACGTCACGACGTACGCTGTCGATGTCGTCGAGCGCCAGCTCGACGGCGCCCCGCGCGCGGTGGGCGATGCGCGAGTCGCCGCCGAAGGCGGGCGCGAACGGGACGCCGGGGCGGGCGGTGTAGAGCGTGGTGCCGATCCCGGCGGCGTCCGGCACGAACGCGGCGGGAGCCGTCGCGGCGGCGTCCAGCACCCGGTCCAGCTCGCCGGGACGCAGCGCGGGGAGATCCGCGGACATGGCCCCGACGCCGGTGTGCGGGGCGACGGCGCGGGAATGCCGGCCCCCGTGCACCAGGGCGGGATTGAGGCCGGCGTCGGGTTCGTCGGCGATCACCGTCGCGCCGAGGGCGGCCAGCTCGGCGGCGGGAAGGGGATCGTCGGTGACGACAATCACACTGTGCACCCGGTCGCAGCGCAGCGCGGCGGCCACGGTGTCGGTCGCGACGGCGAGCGCGAGGCCCTCGCGGTGCGGGCCCGCCGCCGCGGCGAGGCGGGTTTTGGCGCGGGCCAGCACCTTGACCGGCACGACAAGGGACCACTGGAGTCGAGGCGCACTGAGCTCTGCTGTAGACATGGCAACTCGACACTATGCGCACGCAACCGCGACACTTGAGGACACCCCTGGTTCACAGGGGATTTGACCTAGGAGGGTCACACATGAGGGAGCGGAGCGAACGCTCCGGGGGGCGTGGGCAGGGCTCGCCGTACATGGGGTCGGCATCCCTCCACAAGGAGGACGCATGAGCCACGAGTATTCGCCGGCGTGGCGGAAGTTCACGATCGTCATCCTGCGGCCGCTGCTCTACGGGCTGCTCAAGCGCGACTGGCGCGGCCAGCGGAACGTGCCCAGGGAAGGCGGCCTGATCATCGCCGCCAACCACATCTCGGAGTCCGACCCGCTCGCGCTCGCCCATTTCGTGTACGAGGCGGGCCGCTACCCGGTCTATCTGGCCAAGTCCACGCTGTTCGACGTGAAGGTCCTCAGGTCCGTGCTGCGCGGGACGGGACAGATCCCGGTCTACCGCGACCGGGCCGACGCCGCGCTCGCCCTCCGGGACGCCGAGCAGGCCCTGGTCGACGGCGAATGCCTGATGTTCTACCCCGAGGGCAGCTGCACCCGCGACCCCGACCTGTGGCCGATGACCGGCCAGACCGGAGTGGCGCGGATGGCCCTCAAGACGGGCGCCAAGGTCGTGCCGGTCGCCAACTGGGGCGCCCACGAGCTCCTCCCGTACAAGAAGGGGGAGCGCAGCGGATTGCGGGGCAGCCTCAAGAAGGGGTTCCACCCGTTCCCGCGCAAGACCATGAAGGTGATCGCCGGGCCGCCGGTCGACCTGTCGAAGTACGACGGCAAGCCGCTCACCAAGTCGGTGCTGCGCGGGGCCACCGACGAGATCATGCGCGCCATCGCCGACCTGCTCGGCGAGCTGCGCGGGCAGGACGCGCCCAAGGAGCTGTACGACCACCACAAGGCCCAGGAGGAGCGCCGCAAGCTCCTCAACAACGATGGCACGGAGAGCGAGGCGACCTCGTGAGTGTTCGTACGGCCGTGATGGGCGCCGGTTCCTGGGGCACCGTCGTCGCCAAGCTGCTGCGTGACGCCGGCTGCGAGGTGACGCTGTGGGGACGCCGCCCCGAGATCGTGGAGTCGGTCAACGAACGCCGCGAGAACCCCGACTACCTGCCGGGGGTCGAGCTGCCCGAGGGGCTGCGGGCCACCCTCGACCCGGCCGAGGCGCTGGCCGGGGCCGAGTTCGTGGCGCTCGCCGTCCCCGCCCAGACGCTTCGCGAGAACCTCTCGCAGTGGGTGCCCGACCTGCCCCCCGAGGCGGTCATGGTCAGCCTGATGAAGGGCATCGAGCTCGGCACGTGCCGCCGGATGTCGGAGGTCATCCAGGAGGTCGCCGACGTGCCCGAGGAACGGGTGGCGGTGTTCTGCGGGCCCAACCTGGCCCGTGAGATCGCCACCGGGCAGCCGGGCGCCGCGGTCGCCGGCTGCGTCGACGAGGGCAACGCCCAGCGGCTGCAGGCCGCCACGATGACCCCCTACTTCCGCACCTACACCTCCACCGACGTGATCGGCTGCGAGCTGGGCGGCGCGGTCAAGAACGTCGTCGCGCTGTGCGTGGGCATGTCGGTCGGGCTCGGCTTCGGCGACAGCACCCAGGCCCTGCTGATCACCCGCGGCCTCGCCGAGATCACCCGGCTCGGCACGGCCCTCGGCGCCGACGAGCACACCTTCGCCGGGCTCGCCGGGATGGGCGACCTCGTCGGCACCTGCATGTCGCCGCTGTCGCGCAACCGCACGTTCGGCGAGAACCTCGGGCGGGGCATGACCCTGGAGCAGGTCATCGCGGTCACCAAGCAGACCGCCGAGGGCGTGAAGTCCTGCGAGGCGGTGCTGGAGCTGGCCCGCAAGCACAATGTCGAGATGCCGATCACCGAGTCGGTGGCCGGCGTGCTCTACCACGGCATGCCGATCAAGGAGGCGGGTCTTTCGCTCATCTCCCGCTCTCCCAAGCCGGAGCGCTACGGCGTGTGACATGCTGTGAGCGATGCGTAGAGATACCCGCAGGCAGGGTGAGAACACCCGTGCCGTCCATCTGCCGTCGCCCCCCGTCCCGCGGCAGTCTCCGGTGGGCCTCCCGATCTGGCGTACCAGCGCGTTCGCCTTCGAGGGCGCGGCGGAGCACGCCGATGTGGTGAGCGACCGCACTCCGGGGCACTGCCACGGCCGCGTCGCCAACCCGACCGCCGACGCGTTCGCCGCGGGCCTCGCCTCGCTGGAGGGCGCCGGGCTCGGCGGCGAGCCCGTGACGGGCCAGGCGTTCGGCTCCGGCATGGCCGCCGTCACCGCGGTCTTCCTCGCGTTCGCCCGCGCCGGCGCGCACGTGATCGCTCCGTCGACGGTGTACGGGGGCACTCGCGACCTGCTGGTCGGCCTGCTCAACCGGTTCGGCGTCGACGCCACCTTCGTCGACATGGCCGAGCCGGGCGCCGCGCTGGCCGCGATGCGTCCCGCCACCCGGCTGGTGTGGGCCGAGACGATCGCCGACCGCGGCCTGGACGTGCCCGACCTGCCGCTGCTCGCCGACATCGCGCACGAGGGCGGCGCGCTGCTCGCGGTCGACTCCTCGCTGGCCACGCCGGTCGTGTGCCGCCCGCTGGAGCACGGCGCCGACCTGGTCGTGCACTCGGCCACCACGTTCATCGGCGGGCACGGCGACGCCACCGGCGGTGCGGTGATCGGCCGTCCCGAGCTGGTGGAGGCGGTGCGGCGCGTCCGGATCGAGACCGGCTCGGTGCTCGCGCCGGACGAGGCGTTCCTGCTGCGCCGCGGGCTGGAGACCCTTCCCGTCCGTGTCCGGCGCCAGTGCGACACCGCCAACCTCTTCGCCGCCGCGGTCGCCGGGCATCCGGGCGTCCGCGCGGTCGACTACCCGGGCCTGCCCGGCCACCGCGGCCACGAACTCGGCCGCAGGCTGTTCACCGCCGGTCCCGAGGGCACGCGCTTCGGCGCGATCGTCACCCTCACCCCGGACGGCGGGCGCGAGGCGGGCCAGGCCCTGGTCGACGCGCTCCGGCTGCCGCTGGTCGCGACGTCCCTCGGCGGCACGCACACCACGGTGGGCCACATCGCCTCCACCACCCATCACCGGCTCGACGAGGCGGAGCTGGGCGCGGCGGGCATCGACCCGGCGGCGGTGCGCTTCTCCATCGGGCTGGAGGACGCCGACGACCTCGTCCGCGACGTGACCGAGGCCCTCGACGCCGTCAGCCGCGGCCTGCCCTTCGTGGCCGGTTCGTGCTGATCACCGGTAGGGTCGGCAATCATGTCCCAGGAGTCTTCAAAGATCCGCGTGGCCGTGGTGTTCGGCGGGCGCAGCTCGGAGCACAACATCTCGTGCGTGACCGCCGGCGCCGTGATGGCCGCCATCGACCGGGACCGGTACGAGGTGGTGCCGGTCGGCATCGCCCGCGACGGCCGCTGGGTGCTGCCCCCCGCCGGTCTCAACCTCGCCATCGAGGACGGCCGGCTGCCCGAGGTCTCGGGCGAGGGCACCGCTCTGGCCCTGCCGTTCGACCCTGAGAGCCGCGGTCTCATGGTGGTCGAGCCGCTGGAGGCGCCTTCGGCGGCGCTGGTCGACGTTGACGTGGTGCTCCCCCTGCTGCACGGCCCGTACGGTGAGGACGGCACCATCCAGGGCATGCTGGAGCTCGCCGGGGTCCGCTATGTGGGCGCCGGGGTCCTGGCCAGCGCGGTCGGCATGGACAAGGGCTTCATGAAGCTCGTCTGGGAGGCCCGGGGCCTCCCCATCGGCCCGTACGTGATCATCAGCGACCGCGAGTGGCGCCGGGAGCGCAAGCGGAAGATCGACGAGGTGCGCGAGCTGGGCTGGCCGGTGTTCGTCAAGCCCGCCCGCGCCGGTTCGAGCATGGGGATCAGCCGCGTCGAGACCGAGGCCGAGCTGGAGGCCGCGGTCGAGGCGGCCCGTGAGCACGACCCCAAGGTGATCGTCGAGGCGGCCATCGCCGGCCGCGAGATCGAGCTCGGCGTGCTCCAGGGCCTGGACGACGGCCCGCCCGAGGCCAGCCTGCCCGCCGAGGTCGTGATGGGCTCCGACGCCGGCTTCTACGACTTCGAGACCAAGTACCTCGACAGCTCGCTGCGGCTGGACATCCCGCCGGACCTCGACCCGGCCGCGATCGAGGAGGCCCAGCGCATCGCCGCCCAGGCGTTCGACGCGCTCGACTGCGAGGGCCTGGCCCGCGTCGACTTCTTCTACACGGCCGACGGCAGGTGGATCCTCAACGAGATCAACACCATGCCCGGCTGCACCCCGACCTCGGCGTTCCCGCAGATGTGGGCCGCCAGCGGCCTCGACTACCCGGCGCTGGTCGACCGGCTCATCCAGACGGCGCTCCGGCGCTCCACCGGCCTGCGCTGAGCAAAGGGCAACGGCCCGCGCCGGACGAGCCTTGACAAGACAAGGGCGACCGGTCGCGGGGCCACGTTGATCAGACGTGGCGCCGCGACCGGTCACCAGGGCTGCGGCATCCCCTCAGAACCGCAGCCAGCCTTGGTCGTCGAGCGTCGTGGCGCTGGTCGCGCGGGCACCCTCGGACGAGATCGTCCACAGCGTGTCGCCCACCACCAGCGAACGCAGGATCTGGACGGGCACCTCGAAGCCCGTGCTCGGATGGCGCACCGTGCCCATCCTGTCGATGCCCTGGGCGCCGATCTTCAGCACGAGCGCCTCGCCGCCGCCCGAGGTGTGGCGTGACACCGGGATCACCGTGAGGCCGGACTTCGCCCAGTAGAGGAAGGCGTGCGGGTCGAACTCGGTCGCCGCGCTCGACTCGGGCAGCTTGAACGCGTCCACCCGCTTGGGCGCGCCCGCGACGTCGAACAACGACACCTGCGTGCCCAGGGTCCGTCCCTTGGCGTCGGCGTCCTGGCCGACGCCGAGCAGCCTGCCGTCGGCGGTCGGATGCAGGTAGGCGGAATACCCGGTGATCTTGAGCTCGCCGGTCGACCGAAGCCTTGTCGGATCGCTCAGATCGAGCACGTACAGCGGATCGACCTGGCGGAACGTCACCACGTACGCCTTGGGCCCGATGAACCGCACCGAATAGATCCGCTCGCCCTTGCCGAGCTCGCCCAGCTCACCGATCATCGTCAGCTTGGCCCCCCGCTGCTCGAGCACCCGGACGGCGCTCTCCGACCGCGGCGCGGCCGTCGAGGTCGCCGGGGCGTCCGGGGCCGCCATCGGAGTCGTCGTCGTGGCGATCCGCAGGTGACCGTCGTGCTCGGACATCGAGTACTGGTTGAGCAGATCGCCCTGCACGGACCCGGAGGCCACATAGCGCGGCCGCCCCTGCCCGCGGACGTCGAACTTGTGGATGTCGGTCCGCGCCTCCACGGGCTTCGGTGCGACCTTGCCCCACCCCACGGCCTGCGGCGGCGTCCCGGTCACGTAGAGGCTCGCGCCCGTTCCGTAGACGGTCTGCCCGTCGGCCACCACGCCGGCCGGGTCAGGATCGCCCAGTGCCTTGCCGAGATCCACCGTCAGCACGCTGAGCATCGTCGTGCCCGTGTACGAGGCGGGCCGGCTGACCTGGCCGCACGGCATCGTGTACGCCTTGGTCTCCGCGCCGTTCCGCACCTCGAACTTGGGCAGCCAGGCGCTGAGCGGGGCCTTCTGGACGAGCTGCCGGTTGCGCTCCAGCGCCTTCTGCTCCTGCTGGACGCCGTGGGGCTCGACCGGGAAGTCGATGCGGGGCCGCGACTTCACCACGATGCGCGCGACCGATCCGGTCTGGCGCGCGTCCACGAACTCGGTCTCGGACGTCATGGAACCCAGGACCTTCGGGGTTCCGGCCAGGTCGACCAGCGTGAGCCGCGTCTGTGGGCGCGTCCGCACCGGCTTCGCGATGTCGGTCCGCATGTCTGTCCGCTCCATCGCGTCGATCCCCATCGGGGAGTCGCGCGACATCACCAGGGCACGGTCACCGCTCAGGAACAGCTGCGAGTCGCCGCCGCCCGGATACATCCCGGGGCCTCGCACCGACAGTTCGAGCCGGTGCACGACCTTCCTGGTGGCGGGATCGATGACCTGGAGCTTGTCGCGCGAGATCACCACGATCCGGCGGCCGTCGGTCTTCACCAGATCGGGCTCGTCGGCCGCGGCCTCATGCACGTTCGTGCCCGAACGCTCCTGCGGCTGCGCGCCCTTGGAGGCTCGCCCATCGGCCGCCTCCGGCGTCGCCCCGTCCGGTACCTTCTGCAGGAACGTGGGCCCGTCCAGCCCGTACGGCGTCACCCGCTTCGCCGTCGCCGTCCGCAACCCGTCCAGCAGCTCATCGCAGTTGTCGTAAGCCACCAACCGCATGGGCGGCGCATCCGCCGCCGGGCCCTTCGCGGCCCCGCCGCCGCCCGAGCACCCGGCCAGCAGGAGCACGGACGCCACAGGCAGTGCGGGGACATATGCACGGGGACGCATTGCACTTAGACGCCGACTCTGACCCCCGGGTTCCCGCCCAAACCAAACTTTTTCTCCGCCTCGGGAACGGGCGCCGGCGGCCGATCCCCCTGACACAGGCGGCTGACTTTGTCGCATAGGGTGGCTGAATGATTGTTCGTCCGGCCACCGTCGATGACATCCCCGAGCTGACGCGCCTGCGTGAGCTGCTGTTCCGCCGGCTGGTCGACTCCGACAATCCGGCGCCCGCGTGGGAGTGGCGCGAGCAGTTCGCCACGGACATGAAGGAGCGGCTCGGCGGCCGTGAGCTCGGCGTCTTCGTGGTGGACGGCGACGATGGCGAGCTCGCGGCGTGCGGGATCGGGGTGTTGCAATACCGGCTGCCGACTCCGTACCAGGCCAACGCGCTCGCGGGGTACGTGCTCGGCATGGTGACGGACCCGTCCTACCGGGGGCAGGGGTACGCGCGGCTCGTCATGAAGGAGCTCCTCAACTGGTTCGCGGAGAACGACGTGGCCCGGGTCGAACTGCACGCCACGCCGGAGGCCGCGCCGCTGTACCGCTCTATGGGGTTCCGGGATCACCAGATCGCGCTGACCTGGCACGCTCCTTAGCGATCAGGCCGTCGATCTGGACGCTGAGCTTGGAGCCGAGCGGCCAGCCGACGTAGTGCGTCAGGAAGATGGCGATCTCGCGGAGCTCGGCGGGGGAGAGCTCGCCGTTCTGGAGGGCGGCGGGGATCTGGATGTCGAGGACGTCGTTGAGGCCCTGACCGGCGAGCATGCCGATGAGCAGCAGGCGGCGGTCGCGCATGGACAGGCCGGGCCGCGTCCAGATCTCGCCGAAGAGATGGTCCACGGTGATGCCGAAGAAGTCGCCGGGCGCGTCGCCGATCTCCCAGCCGTACACCTGGCGCATCATGTCCAGGCCGCGTGCGCGCCGTTCATCCATGGTGGTCCTCCTCCAGGCCGAGTCCGGCGGCGAAGCGGTCGAGGGCCAGGCGGGCCAGGGGGGTGTCGACCTTCAGGTCGTCGGCGAGTTCGAGGGCGAGGGTCAGGTCCTTCTCGCCCAGAGATCGAACGTGCCGCAGGATGTCGTACAGCTCGTCGTCGGGGTCCAGCGGCGCCGTCGTCGACCGCAGCATGATGGAGCCGGCGCCTCCCGTGATGGCGTCGGAGTGACGGACGACGCGGGCGAGCTTGCGGAGCGAGACGCCGGAGGCCTCGGCGAGGCGCTGGGCTTCGGCGGCGGCGGTGAACGCGACGAAGTGCAGCAGGTTGCGGGCGAGCTTGGTGCGGGTGCCCGCTCCAACCGGGCCCATGTGGAGGATCAGCTCGGCCCAGGACTCGAACGGCTCCTTGCAGCGGGCGAAGGCCTCGGGGGTGCCGCCGACCATGACGGCCAGGGTCCCGGCGTTCGCGCCCATGAAGCCGCCGCTGACCGGGGCGTCGACGACCTCGATGCCGTACGGCCGCGCCCGGTCGGCCAGCGCCTCCGCCGTGCGCGCGCGGATGGTGGAGTGGATCGCCAGGACGGTGCCGGCACGAGCCGACGCCAGGATTTCCGCCGCGACCTCGTTCACCTGGTCGTCGTCGCGGACCATCACGGAGACGACGTCGGCGGCGCGGGCCACCTCGGAGACGCTGGACGCCGCCTTCGCCCCCTTGCCGACGAGCGGCCGGACGGCCTCGGCACGCGTGTCGTAGACGATCAGCCCCCGGTCCGCGAGGTGCGCCGCCATCGGAGCGCCCATCTGGCCGAGCCCGATGAAGCCGTACGTCATGGCGCCGCCTTGTCTGGACTGAGGAGGGAGGAACGACTGACGA
>NZ_JBICUD010000002.1:421796-491240 GCF_043198015.1 Spirillospora sp. NPDC048911
AGGGAAGGCATGGCGTCAGAGCGCCATGGCCTGGAGTGGCGGAGCCGCGACCGTGAGCGGGTCATGGCGCCGCCTTGTCTGGACTGAGGAGGGAGGAACGACTGACGAGGGAAGGCATGGCGTCAGAGCGCCATGGCCTGGAGTGGCGGAGCCGCGACCGTGAGCGGGTCATGGCGCCGCCTTGTCTGGACTGAGGAGGGAGGAACGACTGACGAGGGAAGGCATGGCGTCAAAGCGCCATGACCCGGAGTGGCGGAGCCGCGACCATGAGCACGTCATCGGAACACCTCGCCGCCGTCGACGTTGAAGATCTGTCCGGTGATCCAGGCCGCGTCGGACGACAGCAGGAACAGGCACATGCCGACGAGGTCGTCCGGCGTGCCCATCCGCTTGAGCGCCATCTTGTCGCGCACGATCTTCTGCGACATGTTGCCGGGAACGACGGTGCGGTTGGCCTCGGTGTCGATGGGCCCGGGCGCGATGGCGTTGACGCGGATGTTCATGCTGCCCAGCTCGTGCGCGAGCTGCTGGGTGAGGCCGTTGACGCCGACTTTGGCCAGCCCGTAGAAGCCGGAGTACTGCCAGGCCGCCGTGGACGACTGGTTGACGATCGCGCCGCCGCCGCGTTCCTGCATGGAGGGGTGGCAGGCGCGGGCGCACAGGAGGGCGCCGTCCATGTTCACCGCCATGAACTTCTTGTAGTAGTCCCAGTCGACGGTGAACAGGAAGTCCAGCTTCATGGTTCCGAAGATGGCCGCGTTGTTGACCAGGAGGTCGATGCCGCCGAAGCGTTCGATGGCGGCGTCGGCCATGCCCTGGACGGATCCGGGGTCGGACACGTCCGTGCGCACGTACAGGCCCTTGATGTCGTCGGCGACCTCCTGGCCGCGTTCACTCAGGTCGGCGACGACGACCGAGGCGCCCTCGGCCGCCAGTGCCCGCGCGTACGCCTCGCCGATGCCGCCCGCGGCGCCCGTGACGATCGCGACCTTGTCTTCGAACCTCATGCGACTCCTTCAGAGATGGCCTTGGTCTGCAGGTACTCCTCGAACCCGGCCACGCCCATCTCCCGGCCGATGCCCGACTGCTTGTAGCCGCCGAACGGCACGTCCGCGGCGTACCAGACCCCGCCGTTCACGCTGACCGTGCCGGTGCGCAGCCGCGCGGCGACGGCCCGCGCCCGGTCGAGGTCGGCGCCGTGCACCGCGCCCGACAGCCCGTACGGGGAGTCGTTCGCGATCCGTACCGCGTCGTCGTCGCCGTCGTAGGGCAGGATCACCAGCACCGGTCCGAAGATCTCCTCGCGCGCCGTCCGGCTCTCGTTGGTCAGGCCGGTGATGAGCGTCGGCTCGATCCAGAAGCCGCGGTCGCGATCGGCCGGCCGCCCGCCGCCGCACGCGAACTCGCCGCCCTCCTTGATCGCCAGCTCCAGGTAACTTTCGACGCGGTCGCGCTGCCGGGCCGAGATGACCGGGCCGCACAGCGTCTTGTCGTCGTTCGGGTCGCCGACGCCGATCCGCCGCAGCGACTTGGCGGTGATCTCCACGGCCTGGTCGTAGGCGGCGCGCGGCACGAGCAGGCGCGTGGTGATGGCGCACCCCTGGCCCGCGTGCGTGGCGACGGTGAACGCGGCGTACGAGCACGCGGCGCGCAGGTCGGCGTCGTCCAGCACGATGAACGCCGACTTGCCGCCGAGCTCCAGGAAGACCCTCTTGAGCGACTCGGCCGCGGTGGCCATGACGGCGCGTCCGGTCGCGGTCGAGCCGGTGAACGAGACGAGATCGACCCGCGGGTCGCGGGCGAGCCGAGCGCCGAGCGCGTGGTCGGAGGACGTGACGACGTTGACCACGCCCGCCGGGATGCCGGTCTCCTCCGCGATCAGCGTGCCGAGGAGGGACGCGCACCACGGGGTGTCGGGCGCGGGTTTGAGCACGACGGTGTTGCCGGCGGCGAGCGCGGGGCCGAGCTTGGCCAGGTTGATCTGGTGGGGGAAGTTCCACGGGGTGATCGCGCCGACGACGCCCACGGGTTCCCTGACCACGCGCCGGTGGCTGGGGATGCCCATCGGCTCGGCCCGGCCGAGATCGGTGCTCCACTCGTACGAGCCGGCCAGGTCGGCGAACCAGCCGACATCGGCCACCGGTGCGTCGAGCTGCGCCCCGAACGTGAGGAACCGCGGCGCGCCCACCTCGGCGATCGTGAGCTCGCGCAGCTCGTCGGAGTGGCGCTGGAGCGCGTCGCGCAGCTGGTTCAGGCAGCGCACGCGCAGCTCGACGTCGGTCGCCCAGGTGGTGGAGTCGAAGGCCGCGCGGGCGGCGCCGACCGCCTGGTCCATGTCGTCGGCGGTCGCGTCGGCGGCCTCGCCGAGCACCTCTTCGGTCGCGGGGTTGAGGGTCTCGAACGTGCCGCCCGAACCGGGAACGAGCCGTCCGTTAACGAGCAAGCGATCGGTTGTTCTGGACACGTGTCCAGACTACAGTTCGGCTCATGACGGAACGCAAGCCCCGGGCGGACTATTCGGGCGAATTCGATCCAGACTTCAAGTTCGAGGACCTGTCGAAGGAGGCACTCGTCCGGCTGGTCAGGGAGTACGCGCTGATCGTCCATCTGCTCGATCGGTCCGCCCTGACCGCCGTCGGCCTCCGCTACGGCCAGCAGGTCGTCGAGGAGATCGCCATCGAGGAGTGGAAGGGCGCCAGCCCGATCTACACCGAGCGGGTCCGGCAGATCATGAAGATCGAGGGCGACGGGGTCTCGGCGATCTTCAAGCTGCTGCAGCTCGATCCGGGCTTCGCCCAGCACTACATGGACGTCGAGTACGAGCTGATCTCCGAGACGCACGGCTTCTTCCAGCTGCGGTCGTGCGGCGCGCTGCTGGACGTCGAGCCGTTCGGCGAACGCTCCATCAAGGGCATGTGCCACACGATCGAGGACGGCACGTTCGACATCACGGCGCAGGCCGTCAACCCGAAGGCGCGCATCCGGCCCGTGCACCGGCCGCCGCGCGTGCCCGCCGGGCGCGTGCCGCACTGCCGCTGGGAGGTCGTCATCGACGACGACACCGAGGTGCTCCCCGAGGCCCCCATCACCCGCATGACCCGGGGCACGACCGCCGCCTCGCACCGCTTCCCGCCCATGCGCGACGGCACCCCGCACATCCCGGCGTGATGGCGGTGGTCAGGGCCTGATGGCGGTGGTCAGGAGAGCGCGAGTTCGGTCTCGTGGCTCGTGGCGGCGCTTTCGCTGAGTGACCACTGGTCGAGCGCCGAGCGGCGGGCCGTTTGGAGGGCCTCCGGTGGGGTGGCGGCGATCTGGGCCGCCAGCGTGACGGCGGCCGGTAGAGCCTGTCCGGCGTCCACGACCTTTGAGACCAGGCCGTAGGTGAGGGCCTCCGCGGCGGCGAGGCGGCGACCGGTGAGGATCAGCTCCATCGCCCGCCCGTGTCCGACGATGCGCGGGAGCCGGACCGTGGCGCCGTCGAGACAGGGCAACCCCTTGCCCAGGTTGAGCAGACCGAACTCGGCTGTCGTGGACGCGATCCGCAGGTCGGCCCAGAGGGCGAGCTCGAAGCCGCCGCCGAAGCAGTAGCCCTCGATCGCGGCCACGACCGGTTTGGTGGCGTGGCGGCGCGTTACCTGCATCGGGGGAGGCCCCTCGATCGTCGGGGCAGGGAAGTCGCCTGCCGCGATCGCCTTCAGGTCGTTGCCGGCGCAGAACGTTCCGCCCGCGCCGGTGAGGACCGCGACCCGCGCGCCGGGGGAGGCCTCGAACGCGGCGAAGGCTTCGCGCAGCTCGTCTGCCATGGGACCGTCCACGGCGTTCCGTCGATCGGGGCGATCGATGGTGATGATCTGAATGGTGCCGTCGTACTCGATCTGCAGGGGCATGCGGACCTCCCGGGAGGGATATCTAGATCGATCGTCATACTAGATAGATCGATCTAGTGAGGGCAATGGCTAGGGTGGACGCATGGCGAACGACACCCGTCAGCGGCTGCTCGAGGCGAGCGCCCAGCTCTTCCGGGAGCAGGGATACGCGGGGACGGGCCTCAAGCAGATCACCACGGCCGGCGGCGCGCCCTGGGGGTCGCTCTACCACTTCTTCCCCGGCGGCAAAGAGCAGTTGGGCGTTGAGGCGATCGCGCACTCCGGCGCACGCTACGAGCGGCTCTTCGAGCTGACGTTCGCGCGTGCGGGTGAGGACATCGTCCAGTGCGTGCGCGACTTCTTCCAGCTCAGCATGGACGCGCTGGAGAACTCCGAGTGGGGTGACGGGTGCCCGATCGCCACGGTGGCGATGGAGGTGGCCAGTACGAGCGAACCGCTGCGGCATGCGTGCGCTGAGGTCTTCTCCTCATGGGAGGCGGCCTTCGCGCGCGGGCTGGAGGGCGCCGGGATTCCGCGCGAACGGGCGGAAGAGCTCGCCACCTACGCGCTGGCCGCGTTCGAGGGAGCCATCGTGCTCAGCCGTACGGCACATGACACTCGGGCTTTGCGGATCACCGCCGACCTCGTCGCCGCCACCGTGCGGGCGCATCTTCCCGACACGTAGTCTGCCGGCCTGTTCCTGGGCTGTTTCCCCCGCTGGTGACGTGGCTCACGGGTCGTGTCCGTTGTTGGGTGCTATCGGGCGATGTTACGTTCTGGACAGATCGTCAATAAGCCCTCTGCTTCCCAGCCCACCCAGGGGAGGCCGCGATGACCGCCCAGCTCGGCGAGCCCGAGAACATCGTTCTCCAAGCCCGTGACGTCACGTTCGACTGGTCCGAGGTGCCGCTGCACTGGATCCCGAACGATCCGGTCGCCACGCACCTCATCAACGTGCTGCACCTGCTGCTGCCCGCGGGCGAGGAATGGTTCGTCAGGGTCTTCAAGGAGGCCCTCCCGTTCGTCAGGGACGACAGGCTCCGCGAGGACGTGCTCGGATTCATCGGCCAGGAGGCCATGCACGCCGGCTCGCACGACGTCGTTCTCGACCACTTCATCGAGCAGGGTCTCGACGTGCGCCCGTTCGTCCGGCAGGTGGAGTTCATCTTCGAGGGGCTCCTCGGCGACCGGGACCTGACGGGCGAGCGCAAGCGGGCCTGGCTGTTCGAACGCGTCGCCATCATCGCCGCGATCGAGCACTTCACCGGCGTGCTGGGCGACTGGATCCTCAACGCCCGCGAGCTGGACGAGGCGGGCGCCCATCCGATGATGATGGACCTGCTGCGCTGGCACGGCGCCGAGGAGGTCGAGCACCGGCACGTCGCGCACGACCTCTACATGCATCTGGACGGCTCGTACGGCAACCGCGTCCGCGCCATGACCGAGACGATCACGATGCTGCTCGCGCTCTGGCAGCGCGGGCACCGCTTCCTGATGGCCCGCGACCCGCTGGTGAAGGGCCGGATCAAGGGCGGCCTGCGGCATCTGCGGCGGACCGGCCCGGCCGGGCTCACGCCTCCCGGCCGGCTGCTGGGCCCGTCGATCATGCGCTACCTGAGACGTTCCTACAGCCCGCTGAACGAGGGCTCGACCAGCCAGGCGCTGGCCTACCTCGCCTCGTCCCCGGCCGCGCAGGCGGCACTGCGGTGACGAGCCGGATTCCGCCTGACCTGCGCGGACGCCGCTCGCGCGACCCGTTCTGGGTGGCGGTCAGCGCGCTGTTCCACGGCATCCACCGGGTGCGCTCCCTCCGCACACCCGTGCTTCCGAACATCCGGCCGGTCGACCGCAGCCTGACCCTGGTCGTCCGGGAGGTGCGGCGCGAGGCGGTGGACGTGATCAGCCTGCGCCTGGCCGCGTCCGACGGGGGAGTGCTGCCCACATGGCAGCCCGGTTGCCACCTTGACCTGCTGCTTCCCTCGGGCAGGCGGCGGCAGTACTCGCTGTGCGGGGATCCGGCCGACCGCCGTTCCTATCGCGTCGCGGTACGGCGGCTGCCCGATGGCGGCGGCGGTTCGGCCGAGGTGCACGAGGAACTCGCCGAGGGCAGCACGATCAAGGTGCAGGGGCCCCGCAACGCCTTCCCGTTCCTGGCAAGCGAGTCGTATCTCTTCCTGGCGGGCGGCATCGGCATCACGCCGATCCTGCCCATGGTCAAAGCGGCCGAGCGGATCGGCGCCGACTGGCGGCTGATCTACACCGGCCGCTCCCGCGCGACGCTCCCGTTCCTGGATGAGCTCGCCGAACTGCCGTCGAGCCGGGTCGAGATCCGGACCGACGACGAGCACGGCCCGCCCGACTGCGCGGACCTTCTCCGCGACGCGGGCACGTCGGTCTACTGCTGCGGGCCCGCGGGCATGATCGACGGCGTGCGCGCCGCGTTCTCCGCCGGAACCCTGCACTACGAACGGTTCACACCGCCCCCCATCGTCGACGGCCGCCCCTTCCAAATCGAACTCGCCCGTACCGGGGCCGTCATCGACGTCCCCGCCGACAGATCCGCGCTGGAGGCGATCAAGGAGGTGCTGCCCTCCGTCGCGTACTCCTGCCGGCAGGGCTTCTGCGGCACCTGCCGCGTCGGCGTCCTCGACGGCACCGCGGACGACTCGATGTTGATCTGCGTGTCCCGGGCCCAAGGTGGCCGTCTCACGCTTGACCTGTGATCACGGCACCGCCGCCGCCTCGGATATGCGACGCTTGGGGGGCTTTGAGACCTGCCTCCGAGGAGTAGACCGTGCCGGACACACCCAGCCTCGACCTGCCGGCGCGCATCGGCCGGTACCGGGTGATGGACCGGCTGGGCGAGGGCGGCATGGGAGTCGTCTACCTCGGCGCCGACGACTCCGGCCACAAGGTCGCCATCAAGGTCATCCGGCAGCAGTACGCCGCCGATCCCCAGTACCGGGCGCGGTTCGAGTCCGAGGTGTCGGCGGCCCAGCGCGTGCGGCCGTTCTGCACCGCCCCCGTCCTCGACGCCGACCCCAAGGCCGACCCGCCGTACCTGGTCACCGAGTACGTCAGCGGCTCCAGCCTGGCCGCCGCCGTCGACCGCCAGGGCCCGCTGCGCGGCGCCGACCTGGAAGCGCTCGCGGTCGGCATGGCCTCCGCGCTGACCGCGATCCATGACGCGGGCGTCGTGCACCGCGACCTCAAACCCGCGAACGTGCTGCTCTCCCCGTACGGCCCGCGCGTCATCGACTTCGGCATCGCCCGCGCCGACGACATGACCAGGCTCACCGCGACCGGCGGCCTCGTCGGCACCCCCGCCTTCATGGCCCCCGAACAGCTCAACGGAACCCCCGCCACCGCCGCGTCCGACGTCTTCGCCTGGGGCGCCACCGTCGCCTACGCGGCCCGCGGCACGACCTGCTTCACCGGCAACTCGATCCCGGCGATGATCCACCAGATCGTCAGCGGCGAACCCGACCTGCGCGGCCTGCACGGCACCGTCCTCGACGTGGTCCGCGCCGCCCTGGCCAAGGACCCGGCCAAACGCCCCACCGCGCAAAAACTCCTGGAACGCCTGATCTCAAGCTCTTCCACCCAGCAGCAACCGAGCACCGCGCCGTCGTTCCCCCCTCCGCAACCCGTCCTGCCGCCGCCCGCCGTAGGCACCGACCAGTCCGCCGCCCTGGTCGAACGGCAATACCGCGAGGCCGCCGAAGCAGGCGACACCGCCGCCATGTACAACCTCGGAGTCCTCCTGAGCTGGCGTGGCCAGACCGGAGAAGCCGACTACTGGTACCGCCGCGCGGCCGCCGCCCAACCGAGCTACGCCCACCAGCCGACGTACCACTCCGCCTACACCACGGCCCCGCCCGCGTCTCCGGCGCGCTACAACCACCTGGCCGTCTACGCGATCATCTTCGGCCTGGTCGGCCTCATCACCTGCGGCCTTTCCTCGCTTCCCGCGATCGTCGCGGGCCACATGGCCTGGCGCCAGATCGGCCGCACACAGCAACGCGGCCTGGGCCTGGCCGCGACAGGCCTCGCCCTGGGCTACCTGATGGTCGCCTTCTGGCTCCTCGTCGCGTTCGGCCTCGCCCTCCCCGACGAGGACCCGGCCACCCAGCTCCCCACCCCGCCGCGACATGACAACGGGCCTGTCGGCGCAATAAATCCGTTGCCATGATCGCCTCCGCCTGGCACCGTAGACCTCGTCAGGCCGTCCAAAGAGACGACGAGAGGAGGACCGGCCATGGAGCAGCAGCTATATCGACTGCCCTGGGCGTCACTCGCCCGCCAAGGCCGGTATCCCGCCTGACCTTCCGGCCCTTGCCCGAGTGACGCCGCCTAGAGGACCACCACGCGGCTCTACCCCAACGGCAAGAGGGGCCTCGCTCAGGACGAGGACGTTCCGGGTTCGAATCCCGGGAGCCGCACGCATGCCCCCGTAGTCCAACGGTAGAGACGGCAGCATGAGGTGCTGTGCGCTGCAAGTTCGAATCTTGCCGGGGGTACGACGCGAGCCCAAGAGCTCGCTCGAGGGGCGGCGCCGAAGTTCGGAGAGTCGGGACGGTCCGTAAAACCGTTGCCTCGCGCTGAGTGGGTTCGAATCCCACCCGCCCCACCACACCGTTTGTCTTTCATGCGCAAGCTGGAGAGTCGGGCCCGGCTTTGACATCCTCCCGCGACCGAGGGTGCGAGATTCCGACCTTGTTGAGGTCGGCGCCCGGACGGTTGCCCGGCGGGCCGGTTGACGCTTCACGGACCGGGCATCCTCGAGGTCTCCACGTCCTGTGACCGCCATGCCCGGCGGCCAGTGTGTTGATGGCTCCGACCGTGTCGGCATGCTCGGCGTGTCCACAGGACGTGCACACGAACTTCGCTTGGCTCTTGCGAGAGTCCGCGTCCACCATCCTGCACACCGGACATGTCTGCGACGTGCGGGCCGGATGGATCTTGCGTATTTCCGCGCCGGTACGGCGTGCCACGTTCCGCACCGCCGGCTCGAAGCCGTACCAGCCCTTGTCCGGAATGGCTGAGTTGAGTCCGGCTTTGGCTCGTACGTTGGTGCCTGGCCGGTCGAGGGTTCCTTTCGCGCTTGCGGTCATGCCGCTGATGTTGAGGTTTTCTAGCACGACCAGCGCCATGCCGGGCAGCAGTTCTGCGGCTGTCTGCGCGTGGAAATCGCGACGCCGGTTCCGTTCTCGCTCGCGTACTGCGTTGATCTTTGTGATGCATGGGCGCCGGCGCCTGGATCCGGGCCTGCACCGGTGGCGCTGTTTCTCCAATCGGCGCAGGCGTTCGCGTTCGCCGTCGGTCAGGAAGACGCGGTGAAAGAACCGTCCGTCGGAGGTCGCCACGGCGGTCGCGACGCCGCGGTCCACGCCGACTCGGCCACGCTCGAGAGACACGAGCGGTGCCTTGTGCCCGGTCTCGACGAGGAAGGACACCTGCCAGTGCGTGCGGTTCCAGCGGAGTGTCACGGATCGGATGCGCCCTCCCAGGGGGCGGCTCTGGCGGAACTTGATCCATCCGAGCTGGTTACTGGGCATGTGGATCTTTGTGCTCTTCCAGCGGGGCGTTTTGCGGCTAACGCAGAGGTAACACGGTTCACGTTATTCAGGGGTTATGCCCGGGGCGTGATGCTTGCCGTGGAGGTCGTGATGCGAGTGTTGGTCGTGGAGGATCAGGCCGATCTGGTGGAGATCCTCCTTGAAGGGTTGCGAGGGGCGGGGATGGCGGTGGACTCGGCGCTGGGCGGGGTGGATGCGCTGGAACTGCTCGCGGTGAACGAGTACGACGTGGTGGTGCTCGATCGGGATCTGCCGGACGTTCACGGGGATGAGTTCGGGGTGCTGGAGGTGCTGCTGGGGGCGGACGGGGCGGTCGTTTCCTCTGAGCAGCTGCTCGAACGGGTGTGGGACGAGCACACCGATCCGTTCACCAACACTGTGCGGGTCACGATGATGCGGTTGCGCCGCAAGCTTGGCGAGCCCGGTGTCGTGGCGACCTTGCCGGGCGTCGGCTACCGGATCGCCCGATGACCCTTCGGCTGCGGCTGACCGCTCTTTACAGCGGTTTGTTCGTTGGAGTGGGCGCGTTGCTCGTTGCGATTACGTACGCGCTGCTCGCGAGCAGGTTGCAGGCCGCGGCACCGCCTGACCTGCCGGAGCTGCCGTTCCGGCCGGAGGGTCTGCCTGGGGGAGTGCTCGACGAGGCGCTCGCGCGGCAGCGGGACCAGACGCTCGATCAGCTTCTGGCGCAGTCGATGGTCGCCCTGGCGATCGCGTCGGTGATCGCGGTGGCGCTGGGCTGGGTGGTGGCGGGCCGGGCGCTGCGGCCGCTGCGCGACATCACCGCGACCGCGCGCCGGTTGTCGACGGACAATCTGGACGAACGCATCGGGCTGGGCGGGCCCAGAGATGAGGTCAAGGAGTTGGCCGACACGTTCGACGCGATGCTGGCTCGGCTGGCCGCCGCGTTCGAGGCGCAGCGGCGTTTCGTCGCCAATGCCTCGCACGAGTTGCGGACGCCGTTGACGGTGCAGCGTGCCGCGGTGGACGTCGCTCTCGCCGAGCCGTCGTTGCGTTCTCTGACGGCCATGGCGGTGCGGGTCCGTGCCGCGACCCAGCGGCACGAGCGTCTGATCGCCAGCCTGCTCACGCTCGCGCGTAGCGAACGGGGCGTTGAGCATTATGAGGACGTCGACCTGGCGGAGACCGTGCAGACCGTTCTGGTCGGTACGGACACGCGGGATCTGAAGGTCGTTCCCCGGCTGCGGCCCGCGCCCGTGCGCGGTGATCCGGCGCTGCTGGAACGGCTGGCCGTCAACCTGCTGGACAACGCGGTCCGCCACAACACCGCTGACGGGTGGATCGAGGTGCGGGTGCGTTCGGAGAACGGCGCGGTGACCTTGCATGTCGCCAACAGCGGATCGGTCGTTCCGGCTGAGAAGGTCGACATGCTCTTCGAGCCGTTCCGCAGGCACGCGCCCGATCGATCCGCCGGCGGTCACGGGCTCGGCCTCTCCATCGTCGCCGCCATCGTTGAAGCACATGGTGGGAACTGCTCGGCTTCCGCCCGTCCTGAGGGAGGCCTTGAGGTCACCGTCGGCCTCCCTGGGCGTGCTGGGGTCTCTCCGCCTCGTTCTCGGCCAGCGTGAGGATGCTCGCGATGGCGAGCAGCAGCCCCGCGATCGCGCCGAAGATGTGGATCATCGCGCTGGATTCGCCCGTTCCGCCGCTGAACAGGCCCCACGCGAAGAGATAGCCCGCGCCGACCCACGCCGCGGCCAGGGCGCCCGGCAGCCGTCCGCGCCGGTGCACGAGGGCCAGGGCTCCCAGCGCGCCCGCGAAGGCGAGCGGCCCGCCGATGCCGACGAACGTCCGCTGGGCGGCCGTGACGAATCTCGGGTCGCCGCCCAGGTCACCGCCGCCGAAGGCCCACCCGAGCTGCGTCACGCCGACCGCGGCCGCGACCAGCGCCGACCCGTTGACGAACAGCACCTGGATCGAGCGGGTCGCCCCCGGCCGCAGCTCCTTGGCCGCCATGCGGAACAGATGCGGCCAGCGCGACCGCGCGTACAGCACGAACGCCCCCACCAGGGTGATCGCCTGGATGGTGAAGCCGCTGTAGACCACGGCGAAGACCCAGTTCGCCATGTCGCCGCTGTCCTCGTTGTCCGGCACGGGCGAGCCGCCGGCGATAGCCTGCACGACCATTCCCAGGGGGAGGCCGAGCGCGATCGGCGCGAGCAGCCCCGTCCCCACCCACATCGGCACGAGGACGAGCCACGCCGGGATCCGCCGTCCCCACGGATAGGTGAACGCGAAGACGATGAGGACGGCGACCAGCTCGGCCCCCATGGTGATCGCGTTGGCCACCTCGAACGCCGTGCCGTGCATCTCGGTGGCGGCGTCGCCGGACACTCCGAGGTCGCCGCCCGCCAGCCACACGAGCTTGAGGGCGATGTACGGGAGGCACGCGGCGACCGTCGCGAAGCAGAGCGCCCGCCGGACGGTCCAGGAGCGCCGGCCGGCGGTGTGGATCAAGGTCGTCATGCCGTCCAGGCTGGCCGGGCGCCCGCCGCCGTGCCTCCCGCCCAGAGGTGAACCGCCTCCCCTTCATGGGGGAGCCCTGGCGGGGTACGACTCCGCTCATGACCGACCGGCTCTTCATCGTCGTCCGCGAAACGACCGCCGACGTTTGCCGGCCCGTCCGGATGCGGGTCACCCCGCCGCTGCCCCACGACCAGGCGGTGGAACGCGCCCGTCAGGAGAACGAGGCGGCCATGCCGGACATCCGGTACACCGTCCAGCCGTGGGACTCCTGGCACGAGTGATCAGGGGGCGTTCGTCGTGGTGGCGAGCTCGCCCTTCTGGTTCTCGCCCCAGGCGAAGAGATAGCGGGTGCCAGGGACGGTGGTGACGCGAAGGTAGCCGCCGATGGGCATCTGCACGGGGGTCCAGGTCTTGCCCACCAGGCGGTAGAGGCTGCCGCCGCCGTCGGCCCAGTACGAGCCGTCGCCCGCCACGACGGGGTTGGCCGGCATGGACTTGGCGGGCTCGCTGAGCTCCTCCCATGACGTGCCGTTCCAGCGCAGCTGGTGGTAGATGGTGCTGTTGAGCTCCCTGAACTCGACCACGGGGCCGTCGAGGTCGTAGATGCTCTGGGACCAGGTGCGCTGGAACGGCTGCGGCAGGGGAACCGCCGCCCATGCGGTGCCGGTCCAGCGGCGGACGGCCGTCGCGGCGTCGTCGGAGTTCGCACGGATCGTGGCCCACAACCCGTCCGCGGTGGCGGCGTAGTAGTAGTCGGTGCGGTCCCCTGGCAAGTGGTCGAACGTGGTCCAGGAGCTGCCGTTCCAGTGCGAGATCTTGTCTTCGCTGAACGCGTACAGGTCTCCCTTGGGCGACTGCAGGACGTAGTTGATGTACCGGCCGTCCATCGAATGCCTCGTCCATGTGCCGTTGGCATAGTGGTGGAGGGCGTCCCTGTCTTTGAGCCAGAGGCCCTTCGAGTCGGCCCACATCTGCGCGCTCACGTGGGATGACGGCGAGTCGACCTGGGTCCATGTAGTGCCGTCCCAGTGGGCGAGATACTTGGTGATTCCCCGGTAGCCGATGAAACCGGACGCCCAGACGTTGTCGGACGAGACGGCCTCGACGTCGGTGATCTCGCCCTCGGCGCTGATGCCGGGCGGGGAGTAGCTCTTCCAGGACGTCCCGTTCCAGTGCTGGAGCATCGGCTTGGCGCCGATGTCCACGAGCGTGATGGGCGCGTGGCCCAGGTCGCCGGGGATGGCGACGTACACCTTGCCCTGGGAACCGGCGGCCCAGGCGTCCTTGGCGCCGACCACCTCCACGTCCCGGAATCCGCGGTCCGGCCAGGTCCAGGCGAGCGGGGACGGGCGCCACACGTCGTCCGCGTACGCCGGGCTCGCCAAACTGATCACTGTCGCGGTCCCGAGCGTGCCAGCAATCACTGTCATGATTCGCATGGGGGTCAGTGTCCGCCGTGCGGCGGCGAGTTTCTAGTCCCTTTCGCACAACGTCCGGGGCATTGACGCGAAGTTCATTCGCGATCATGTGCCCGCCGGGCGCCGCGTTCGCGCAGGTCGTTGATCGTCAGTGGCGTGATCTCACGAACGGGATCCGGTCGGCTTTGGCAAATCCCTCTATTTGCCCACAAACCGTGCAATGCGACCGTCCCTTCTGACCCGCCCGCCCCGCACATGACCAGGGTCCCCCTCCTGGCCGGGGCGCGGGCAGAAGGAGAGACTCGTGAAACGAGTCACCGCGTTCGCGCTGTCCACCGTGGCCGCGCTCGGTCTCATCGCCGGCCTGGCTTCGCCGGCGAACGCCACCCCGCCCAACATCCCCTCCGCGAGCACCGCCGCGTCCGAACTGGCGGCCCTCACCGTCGCGGCCGAATCGCACGAATCCACCTACGACCGCGACCTGTTCCCGCACTGGATCACGATCTCCGGCTCCTGCAACACCCGCGAGACCGTGCTCAAGCGCGACGGCACCAACGTCGTCACCAACTCCAGTTGCGCCGCGACCTCCGGCAGATGGGCGTCCCCCTACGACGGCGCGACCTGGACCGCCGCGTCCGACGTCGACATCGACCACATGGTCGCCCTCGCCGAGGCCTGGCGTTCGGGCGCGTGGGCGTGGACGACGTCCAGGCGGCAGTCGTTCGCCAACGACCTCACCAACGCCCAGCTCTGGGCGGTCACCGACAACGTCAACCAGGCGAAGGGCGACAAGGACCCGGCCGAGTGGAAGCCACCGCTCACCTCGTTCTACTGCACCTACGCCAGGGCGTTCATCGATGTGAAGTACGAGTGGGGCCTGTCGGTCGACAGCGCCGAGAAGTCGGCGCTGAGCAGCATGCTCGGCCGCTGCTGACACCACCGCCCACCGGCCGCCGTCCCGCCCCGCGCGGGGCGGCGGCCGGTTGTCGTTCCCGGGCCGCCGGTGGGTGGGTCAGGCTGTTCGCCAGGTTTTTCGGGGCTTGTCGTGCATGCGGCCAGGGACGCCGGGGCGCTGCTGCCATGGGTGCGGGCCTGCGGGGGGACGGTAGCCGACGCCCAGCGCGTCCAGGCGGGCGTAGTGGGCGGCGTTCATCCGGCGGTCGAAGTCCTCGAAGTCGCGTTCGTCGGGCTCGGGCAGTTGTGACCAGGCCACTTCGGCGAACGCGACGAGGCGGGGGAACGCCTGGTAGTCCACCCGGGCGCGGTTCTCGACGACTTCGGTCCACAGGTTGGCCTGGGTGCCGATGACGTGGCTCGCCTCAGGGGTTCCGGCGAGGCTGGGCGGTATGGGTTCGAAGCGGTAGACGTCTTCGAGCGTGTGCACCCATCCGAACGGCACGGGCTCGTCGGGCCCCGGCGCCTGTACGTGGTCCAGGTAGACCTCTTGCTGGGGGCACATCACCACGTCGTGACCTGCTCTGGCGGCTGCGATGCCGTTTCTGTACCAGCGCCAGCAGGTGACTGTCGCGCCCTCTGCCAGGCCGCCCTCCAGGATCTCGTCCCAGCCGACGAGACGGCGCCCGCGTTCGGTGAGCCAGCGGTCGAAATGACGGATGATCCAGGATTGGAGCTCGTCCTCGTCGTTGAGGCCTAGTTCGCGAATGCGTTGCTGGGCCGTGGGCGAAGCACTCCATTGGTCTTTGACGCACTCGTCACCGCCGATGTGGACGAACGGGCTGGGGAAGATGTCGAGCACTTCCTCCAGGACGCCCTCGTAAAAGCGCAGCATGGCCTCGGTCGGGGCGAGCACGTTGGGGTTGATTCCCCAGTCGGTCTTCACGCCAAGCGCCGAGGTGTCGATGACATCGCTGTTGCCGAGTTCGGGGTAGGCGGCGATGGCCGCTTGGGAATGGCCGGGCAGGTCGACCTCTGGGACGACGGTGATATGCCGCTCCGCGGCGTACGCGACGATCTCGCGCAGGTCATCTTGGCTGTAGAAGCCGCCGTGTGGCCGTTCATCCCACATCACCGGCTCTCTGCCCCAGCCCATGCGGGTACGTGGACGCCAGGCGCCTACCTCGGTCAGCCGCGGGTAGCGTTCGATCTCGATACGCCACCCTTGATCGTCGGTCAGATGCAGGTGCAGAACGTTGAGTTTGTGTGCTGCCAGCAGGTCGATATAGCGCAGCACATCGTCCTTGGGCAGGAAGTGCCGCGAGACGTCGAGCATGAATCCCCGCCAGGCGAATCGTGGTGAGTCTTCGATGACCACATACGGCACGTTGACCGGCTTGCTTTTGATGGAGGCACGGCGGAAGGCATCGGGGCCTCTGAGTTGCCGCAGGGTTTGGCCTCCCCAGTGGAGGCCGGCCTCGTCACCGCCCACGATCTCGACGCCGGCGGCCGAGACGGTCAGCCGGTACGCCTCGGGCCCGAGGGCGGGATCGACGCTGGTACGCACCTCTCCGAGCGGGCCCTCACCTCCGGTCGGCACGAGGCTGCGGGGGGCGGGGATCAGATTCAGTTCTCCGGTCATTGGTCATTCTTTCTATGAGCTGGAGTGCTGATGCTGCTCGGGCATGTGGCCCTCCGGATGGATCCACAGCATGACGTTGTCCGGCTTGGCGGTCTCCGCTTCCCGGAAGAACGCGAGGATCTCCCGGTCCGAATGGCGCAGGCTGAAGTGGGTCAGGATGAACTGCGTCTCGGGGTGGGCTTCGACCACGGGCTTCAGTTGGCTCCACACGGTATGCCCGACGCGGTTGGCGCGTTCCAGCTCGGCGTCGTGGAGAAAGGTGCACTCGGTGATGATGACCGGGTAGTCGAAGAGCCACGGGTTGCGGTCGAAGACGTTCACGTGCGTGTCACCCAGGAATGCGAAGAGCGGCCGGCGGACCTCCCCATCGACGTCGAAACCCTCCTTGCGTTTCCGCGCGATGATCCGGCCGAACTCATTGCTTCGGCCTTCTTGCGCCAGACTCTGCCGCAACTCCTCGAACTCGGGCAGCAGGGCCTTGCGCTTTTCCGAGAAGGCGTATCCGACGCACGGCACCTTGTGCTCGCATTCGACGACTCGCACGTGGTGTCCGCGGCGCCCGAAGGCGAACTCGTCGTCCTGCCGTACGCCGTGCAGTCGGTAGTCGCCCGCCAACGCCGGGTCGTAGCTCGGCCCGTGGTTGAGTTCGGCGGACGCGCGCAGATAGGACTCCACGTACGGCACCGCCTCGGCCGGGAGGTAGACGGCCGCGTCCGTGGCCAGGAAGTCGAGATCCTTGGAATGGTCGTGGTGCGTATGGGTCAGGAACACCGTGTCCACCTGCCGTCCTTCGCACAACCCCGCGTCCAGGCTGCACCGGAGCTCGGGGATGTGGAAGAACGTCTTGTCGTTGGCACGGGAGTAACCGGTCAGGGTCAGTTCGGTACCGGGTATTCGCCAGGTCTTCCACTGGCGGAACGGGTGTCCCTTTTCCAGGAGGTCAGGGTGCTCAGGAAGCCGCGTCATCGGGGCCGCCCCTCTCAAACCGGTCGTCGACCGGCTTTCTCCGGCCTGATGAATTTTTCGCTGATCGTAGCGAGCACCCTCCAGGCGTACAACCGGATATTCGGTGTGCGGGTTAGCGAATCGACATCCGTTTGATGCGGCAAATTTAGACCTACTCCACACCGGCCCGGAGAAATATGTGATTCTCAAAGCTGGCCTGGACGATTTCGCCTACCGTGACAATGGCCGAAAGTGTGTCTGCGAAGTGGACCACCCCGCTTTGCAACAGTGGAAACGCGACCGTTTGCAAGCCATCGGCGGGTCACTCTGGCGCCGCAGCGACGCGCTGCGCCCCATCGCGTTCGGCAGGCTCGCGCGGGCGGTCGTCCCCTGATCGTGAGCGGTCGTCCCGTGATGTTGCCGTGGGCCGGTGTCTGAACTAATGTCTGGACACGTGTCCGGTAACCGGCCGGACGTCGACGGAAGGGTGCTCGGGTGGGGGCTCCGGGATTGGCCAACGAGTCCACGCGGCGGCGGCTCACCGACCGGCAGGCCGACACCGTGCGGCGGCTCACCGACGCGGCGGTGGAAGAGGTGCGCGAGGCCGGGTACGAGGGCCTGACCGTGCGGAACGTCGCCAAGCGCGCGGGGGTCGCCCCGGCGACGGCGTACACCTACTTCGCCTCCAAGAACCATCTGATCACCGAGGTGTTCTGGCGGCGGCTCAGCGCGCTGGAGCCGGTCGCGGTGGAGGGCTCGACGAAGGAGCGCGTGGGCGCGGTGCTCCGCGAGATCGCGCTGCTGGTCTCGGACGAGCCCGAGCTCGCGGCCGCCTGCACGACCTCGATGCTCGGCACCGACCCGGACGTGCGGGAGCTGCGGATCAGGATCGGCATCGCGATCCGGGAGCGGCTCCAGACCGCCCTGGGCGAGGACGCCGACGAGAAGGTGGTGGGCGCGCTGGAGCTGGCGTACGCGGGTGCGCTGGTGCACGCGGGCATGGGCTACACCTCGTACGCCCGCATGGCCGACAGGCTCGCCGAGATGGCCGAGCTCATACTCACGAACACATAGCGAGGTGACGGCTGTGGGGCATTCCCCCGGGTTTCCTTCCAGCTCTGTCTCTTACAGCCCTTACGACTACGCCATCCACGAAGACCCCTATCCGACGTACGCCAGGTTGAGGGACGAGGCTCCTCTCTACCGGAACGAGGAACTGGGCTTCTGGGCCCTGTCGCGGCATGCGGATGTGGCGGCGGCCTTCAGGGACCACGCGACGTTCTCCAGCATGAACGGTGTCTCGCTGGAGCCGAGCGCCTGGGGCCCGCATGCCCACAAGACGATGTCGTTCCTGGCCCTGGATCCGCCCCGGCACACACGGATGCGGGCCTTGGTCTCCAAGGGCTTCACGCCCCGGAGGGTCAAGGAGCTCGAGGACGGCATCCTGGAGCTGACCCGGCGCTATCTCGATCCCCTGGTGGACGCGGGCGAGGGCGACTTCATCGAGACGTTCGCCGGCAAGCTCCCGATGGACGTCATCTCGCAGATGATGGGCGTCCCGGAGGCCGACCGCGCCGAGGTGCGGCGGCTGGCCGATCTCGTGGTGCACCGGGAGGAGGGGCTCAACGACGTCCCGCCCGCCGGGATGGAGGCCGCGCTCACGCTGGCCGGCTACTACGAGCAGATGGTCGCCGAACGCAGGAAGCGGCGCACCGGGGATCTGACGTCGGCGCTGCTCGACGCGGAGATCGACGGCGACCGGCTGGAAGAACGCGAGGTCATCGCGTTCCTCTTCCTGATGGTCGTGGCGGGCAACGAGACGACGACGAAGCTCCTGGCCAACACGCTGTACTGGGGCTGGCGCAATCCGGCGGAGTCACGCAAGGCGCTCGACGACGCGGCACGAGTCGAGGACTGGATCGAGGAGACGCTCCGGTACGACACGTCCAGCCAGATGCTCGCGCGGACCGTCGCGCAGGAGACCACCTGGCACGGGCAGACGATCCCGTCGGGAGAGCGGATGTTGCTCCTCGTCGGGTCGGCCAACCGCGATCCGAGAGCCTTCGCCAAGGCGGATGCGTACGACATCGACCAGGACACCTCGCAGCTCATCAGTTTCGGTGGCGGACGGCACTTCTGCCTTGGCGCCAACCTCGCGCGGCTGGAGGCCCGGATCGCGCTGACCGAGTTCGTCCGGCAGGTGTCGGCGTACGAGGTGGACGGCGACCGGGCCCAACGCGTGCATTCGGTGAACGTTCGGGGATTCGCGACCTTGCCCGTACGGCTGGAGAGGCGACAATAATGCCCAGATTCGAACCACACCCTGAGCGACGTCCGGCACTGGTGGCCGGAGCGTCATCCGGCATCGGCGCGGCCACGGCCACCGCCCTGGCGATGGCCGGACATCCCGTGGCGGTAGGCGCGCGGCGTGTCGACAAATGCGAGGAACTGGCGGCGACGATCCGGGCGGGTGGGGGAGAGGCGTTCGCGCATCCCCTGGACGTGGGCGACTCCGACTCGGCCAAGGCTTTCGTAGCGGCGGCACAGGACGCGCTCGGCCCGATCGAGGTTCTCGTGTCGGGCGCAGGAGACCTGGCGGCCGACCGGATTCACGAGCTCGACTCAGACGGATTCCTGGCCCAGGTACAGGTGCATCTCATCGGCGCACATCGGCTGGTGTCGCAACTAGTACCAGGCATGGTCGCGCGAGGGCGCGGAGATGTCGTCTTCATCTCCTCCGACGTCGTCCGGGCGCCACGCCCGCGGATGGGCGCGTATGTCGCCGCGAAGAACGGCGTGGAAGGCATGGCCCGCGCCATGCAGATGGAACTGGAGGGCACCGGCGTACGCGCGTCGATCGTCCGGCCCGGCCCGACCGCGACCGGGATGGGCATGGGCTGGGACGCCGAGACGACCGGGCAGGTCCTGGAGGAATGGGTCAAGTGGGGCCTGGCCCGGCATCCCTACTTCCTGCGCCCGTCCGACGTCGCCGCGGCCGTGGCGGCCGTGGTGGGGACGCCGCGCGGCTCGCACCTGTCACTCGTCGAGGTCCAGCCCGAGGCGCCCGTGGAGAAGTCATGACGATCCCTGCCGTGTCCGGCGGCCCCGACCACCTGGACGAGCTCCGGTCGGACCCCATCGCGCTGATGCGCCGCGTCCGCGCGGAGTGCGGCGACGTCGGCGAGTTCCGGCTGGCGGACCGCCGCGTGGTGCTGCTGTCGGGCGAGGAGGCCAACGAGTTCTTCTTCCGCGCCCCGGACGAGGAGCTCGACCAGGCCGAGGCCTACCCGTTCATGACTCCGATCTTCGGCGCGGGCGTCGTCTTCGACGCGACCCCGGAGGAACGCCGCGAGGCGTTGCACAACCAGGCGCTCAAGGGCTCCTTCCTCAAGGGCCATGCGGCGACTATCGCGGCCGAGGTGGACCGGATGGTCGCCGGATGGGGCGAGGAAGGAGAGATCGACCTGCTCGACTGGTTCGCCGAGCTGACCATCTACACCTCGTCCGCCTGCCTGATCGGCAAGAAGTTCCGCGAGCAGCTCGACCGGCGCTTCGCCGAGCTCTACCACGACCTCGAACGCGGCACCGACGCGATCGCGTACGTCGATCCGTACGCGCCGATCGAGAGCTTCCGCAAGCGCGACGACGCGCGGGCCGCGCTGGTCGAGCTCGTGCAGGGGATCATGAACGGGCGGCCGCCGAGACCTCCGAAGGAGGACCGCGACCTGCTCGACGTCCTCATGTCGATCAGGGACGAGGACGGCACCCCGCGCTTCAGCGCCGACCAGGTGACCGGGATGTTCATCTCGATGATGTTCGCCGGGCACCACACCACGTCCGGGACCGCCGCGTGGACGCTGATCGAGCTGCTGCGCCACCCCGACGTGCTGGCCGGCGTCGTGACCGAGCTGGACGACCTCTACGCCGACGGCAGCGAGGTGAGCTTCCAGGCGCTGCGCGAGATCCCCAGGCTGGAGTCGGCGATCAAGGAGGCGCTGCGGTTGCATCCGCCGCTGATCCTGCTGCTGCGGGTGGCCAAGTCCGAGCAGGAGGTGCTCGGCCACCGCATCCCCGAGGGCACCATGGTCGGCTGCAGTCTCGCCGTCTCCAACCGGATCGCCGAGGACTTCCCTGAACCGGACGCCTTCCGTCCCGAGCGCTACGCCAAGCCGCGTGAGGAGGACCTCGCGCACCGCTGGACGTGGGTGCCCTTCGGCGCCGGACGGCACCGCTGCGTCGGCGCCAACTTCGCGATGATCCAGCTGAAGGCCATCTTCTCGGTGCTGCTGCGCGACTGGGAGTTCGAGCTCGCCCAGCCGTCCGAGACCTACCGCAACGACCACTCCAAGATGGTCGTCCAGCTCGCGCAGCCGTGCGCCGTCCGCTACCGCCGCCGGCGGCGACCGTGAGGGTGGAGGCGGACCTCGACCTGTGCCAGGGCCACGCCATGTGCGAACTGGAGGCGCCCGACGTCTTCGAGGTCCCGCCCAAGGGAAAGGTCCGCGTCCTCAACGCCGAACCGCCCGACGACCTGCGCGACGACGTCGCCGCCGCGGTCCGTTACTGCCCCACCCAGGCGCTCAAACTGGAGGAGTCCCCGTGACCGGTTTTCCGCGCGAGGAGCTCGACGACATGGTCCAGCACTGGCTGGACACCAACCGGCGCTGCGAGGAACTCGGCGACTGGCGGCCGCTCGCCGAGCTCTACACCGAGGACGCGACGTACGGCTGGAACATCGGCCCCAACCAGGACTTCATGGCCGTCGGCCGCGACGAGATCCGCGACCTGGCGCTCGGGTCGGAGATGGGCGGCCTGGACGGCTGGTCGTACCCGTACCAGAGCATTCTGATCGACGACCGCAAGGGCGAGGTGGTCGGCTTCTGGAAGCAGGTGGCCGACGCCCGGCGCCCGGACGGGAGCCCGTACGAGGCGGCGGGGATCGGCGGCAGCTGGTTCCGGTACGCGGGGAACCGGCAGTGGTCGTGGCAGCGCGACTGGTTCGACCTGGGCAACGTCACCTCGCTGTTCGTCGAGATGATGAAGGCCGAGGTGCTGTCGGACGGGATGAAGCGGCGGCTCGACCGCGCCGCCTCGGGCGAGCCGATCCCCGGCTACTACAAGCGCGGCGAGAGCCCGGCCTCCCTCTGGTGAGGGCCATCCGCCGATGAGGCCGCCGCCCCTGTGGTGAGGCCGCCCCTCTGGTGAGGCAGCTTCTCTGGTGAGCGCGGGCCCCGGGGCGGCACCCGGGGTCAGCGCCGGGGTTTCCCGCCCTTAGATCTGGCCTTCGGGCTTCTTCGGGATCGTGGCGGTGATCGCCTCGCCGAACTCGATCAGCACGTCCCCCGGCGGGGCGTACTTGGCGGGCACCGTCACCTCGACGTAGGCCTGGCGCGCGACCGCCGTCCAGGTGATCGGGCGGTCCGCCGGCTGCCCGAACCAGTCGACCCCGTTGATGGTCTGCAACTGAGCGGCGGGCGTCAGCGCGGGGGGACGCGGGACACCGCAGCGCAGTGCGATCGCGGGAGAGCCCCAGGCGGCGGTCAGCGGCGAGCTCGGCTCGGTGTCGCGGCGGGAGAGGCCGTTCACCTTCGCCGGCAGCCGCAGGCCCTCGCAGAGCCGGGCCGTCACGGCGTCGGGACTCGGCGCCGGCACCTGGACCGCGCCGTCCGAGCAGCCGGCGACCGCGACCAGCGTGACGCCGAGCAGTGCGAGCGGACGGCGGCGAACCACAGAGGCGTGACCGTCAGATATGCACGATCGGGCAGGTGAGCGTCCGGGTGATCCCTTCGACCGCCTGGATCTGCGCGACGACGAGCTTGCCCAGCTCGTCGACATTGTTGGCCTCCGCTCGGACGATGACGTCGTACGGCCCTGTCACGTCCTCCGCCAGTTTGACGCCCGAGATCCCGGCGATCTCGCGGGCCACGGCGGCAGCCTTGCCTACCTCGGTCTGGATGAGGATGTAGGCCTGCACCATCACGTCCTCCCCGGGCGGAGAAATAGCCGTCAGAAACTCACCGTATCGTGTTACGCGGCGCGACGGGGGCCCGGGGGGCGATCAAGTGCGCCTTGTCCTTTCTGCGGGGGGTTCGGAGGCGATGGAGACCATCGGGGAGCTGGGCGAGTTCGGCCTGATCGCCCGGCTGACGCGGCGGCTGCCGCAGGGCCCGGCGGTCGACCTGGGGCCCGGCGACGACGCGGCGGTGGTCCGGGCGCCCGACGGGCGGGTGGTGGCGACCACCGATCTGCTCGTGGAAGGGCGGCATTTCCGTCTCGACTGGTCCGGCCCGTACGACATCGGCCGCAAGGCCGCCGCGCAGAACCTCGCCGACGTCGTCGCCATGGGCGCTCGCCCCACGGTCCTGCTGATCGGGCTCGCCCTGCCCACCGGCACCCCGGTGGAATGGGCCGAGCGGCTCTATGACGGCCTTGCGGACGAATGCGCACGGGCCGAGGCCTCGGTGGCCGGTGGGGACGTCGTGGGGGCGGCTGAGATCACGATCGCGGTCACGGCGCTCGGTGATCTTGGCGGCGAGCCGCCGCTGACCCGTTCCGGTGCCGGGCCGGGCGACGTCGTGGCCGTACGCGGCCGGATCGGCCACTCCTCGGCGGGCCTCGACCTGCTGTCCGGCGGGCTCGACGGCCCGGCCGAGCTGATCGAGGCGCACCGGCGCCCGCGACCCCCGTACGAGGCGGGACGCGAGGCACGGGCGCTGGGCGCGACGACTCTCATGGACGTGAGCGACGGGCTGCTCCAGGACCTCGGTCACATCGCGGCGGCGAGCGGCGTCCGGATCGAGATCCGGAGCGCCGCGGTGCCGGTCGCGGACGTGCTCGGCCCGGACGGGCTCAGGCACGCGCTGACCGGCGGCGAGGACCACGCCTTCGCCGGCACATTCCCCGCCGGGGCCGTCCTTCCGCCCGCCTGGACGGCCGTCGGTGTCGTCACGGAGGGCGACGGCGTCACCGTGGACGGACGCCCCGGCGAGGCGGGTGGCTGGGACCACTTCCGCAGGTGAGCGCGGGTGACACGGCCGGTTGCGGGGGCCACCCTTTTACTCATCCGGTAGGCATGTTTGGTACTGGTTTGGTATACCTTCCTGTGATCGAAGAGGGATGGGATGGGACGACACACCAAGCCGCAGCGGCCTGATGACGAGGGAGCCCATCAGGCTCCACCGTTGGCCGCGCCGCACCCCGGAGCCCCCATACCCCCACCCCCGCAGACCCCGTCGCCCATACCGCCGCCCGCCCAGGCAGCACCCGTGCCGCCATCCGCCCAGGCAGGGCCAGTGCCACCACCCGCCCAGGTACCGCCGGTGCCGCCCGTGCCGCCGCCCGCCCCGGTGCCGGTACCGCCGCCCGCCGCCGGCCGGCCGCCCGTCTCGCTCGACGTGACCATGCCGGACGTCAGCGCCTTCTACAAGACCCGCGGGCCGTCCCCGGGCCCCGCGACCGACCGTCCCGCCGCCGCTGGCCGTCCGCCCGCGACAGGCAGGCCCGCCGCCCCGGCGCCCGTGGCCGGCGCGGCCACCGGCGCGCCCCGCCCGCCGCGCGCCGCCGCCCCGGAAGGCGACAAGCCGGCCGACAAAGTCCCAGGGCGGCGCCTGCCCAAGAAGCTCGTCGTCGCGCCGCTCCTGCCCGTCACCGCGCTGGTGATCGCCGTCGGCGTCGTCGCGTACGCGGGCAGCACCTCGCAGATCTCCCTCAACTTCGGCGGCGGCGCCCACGAGCCCGCCGAGCCCAGGGACGGCCAGGTCTCCGAGCGCGGCGGGCAGCCGACCGCGGCCGGACGGCAGGCGGGCCTGGTCGTGGCGTTCCGGGTGGGCGCACCGACCGCGAGCGGGTTCCGGGCCACCGTGACCATCGGCAACCGCGGCAAGCAGCCGGTCAACGACTGGGCGATCGCCTTCAAGATCCCCAATGTCACGTTCGTGTCGGCGACCGGCGGCACCGTCGTGGGCACCGGGCAGCGCCTCTACGTGCGCAAGGCCCCCGGCACCCCGGCCCTCGGCCCGGGCCAGAAGGTGCGGCTCACCTACGTGGCCAGCGGCGTCGCGCAGCCCCCGTCCGAATGCGTCATCAACAAGCAGCCCTGCGTCCGGGTCTGACCCGTTCCGGCGCCGTTTAGGGTTGGCGGCATGACGCAGAACCCGCCCCTCGTGCTGACCATCGCCGGTTCCGACTCCGGCGGCGGCGCCGGGATCCAGGCCGACCTGAAGACGATGCTGGCCCTCGGCACGCACGGCATGAGCGTCATCGCGGCCGTCACCGCCCAGAACTCGCTCGGCGTCCAGGGCTACTGGGAACTGCCCCCCGAGGCCGTCCGCGCCCAGCTCGACTCGGTGCTCGGCGACATCGGCGCCCAGGCGATCAAGACCGGCATGCTCGCGTCCACCGCGCTCGTCGAGACCGTCGCCGAACGCCTCGCGTCCGTGGACGTGCCGGTCATCGTCGACCCCGTGGGCGTCTCCAAGCACGGCGACTCGCTGCTGGCCCCCGACGCCGTCGCCGCCGTCCGGTCGGCCCTGCTCCCGGTCGCCACCGTCGTGACCCCCAACCTGTACGAGGTCGAGCAGCTCACCGGCGTCAAGGTCGTGGACGAGTCGGGCCTGCGCGAGGCGGCCGAGGCGGTCAAGGCCCTCGGCCCCGCCTGGGTCCTGGTCAAGGGCGGCCATCTGCCCGGCGAGCCCGCCGACCTGCTCTTCGACGGCACGACCGAGCACCGCTTCACCGCGCCGCGCCACGACAACCGCCACACCCACGGCACGGGCTGCACCCTCGCCTCCGGCATCGCCGCCTACCTCGCCTTGGGCTCCGACGTCCCCACCGCCGTGGCCAGGGCCAAGGAGTACGTCACAGGCGCGATCGCCGCAGGCTTCCCCCTGGGCGCCGGAATCGGGCCCGTAGACCACGCCTGGCGCATGCGCGACCGCTGACGGCTGAGCCCGACGTTGGCGGCTCGTCCAGGAATGCAAAAGTCGGCTCACCAGAACACTGGTGAGCCGACTGAGGCTTGGGGACGACCGTCAGACGGTCGGCTTCACTACCTTTCCTGCCTTGATGCAGGAGGTGCAGGCGTTGATGCGCTTGGTGCCACCGTTCACGACGGCGCGCACGCGCTGGATGTTGGGGTTCCAGCGGCGCGGGGTGCGGCGGTGCGAGTGGGAGACACTCATGCCGAAACCGGGTCCCTTGCCGCAGACGTCGCAGACGGAAGCCACGGGAAACTCCAAAGTGGGTGTCGGTGCTCTGAACGGAACGCCCCCGGCCGGAGAGGCCGCTCGGTGCGCTCGCTGAAGGCGCCTCGGAGGAGGCGCATGGATCAGAGTAGCCGACCTCTCGACCGCTAAGCGAATCGGCGAGGGGATTCGGCCTGCGGATTCCGGGTTCGATCGGTTCCCAGCGGTGACGTCACGCGGTACAGATTATGCGGACATGGTGGGAGAGGGGCGTGAGTGTGACTGAGGTCCTCGACGGGGCGGCGGTACGGCAGTGGTGCAGGCTCGCGGCCGAGGCCCTCGGCCGTACCCGGGGGGAGATCGACGCGCTCAACGTGTTCCCGGTGCCCGACGGCGACACCGGCACCAACCTGCACCTGACCGTGCTGGCGGCGGCGGAGGCCGCCGAGGCGCTGCCGGCGGCGGCCGGCACCGCCGAGACGTGGCGGGCGATGGCGCAGGGCGCGCTGCTGGGCGCCCGGGGCAACTCCGGGGTGATCCTGAGCCAGGTGTTCCGCGGGCTCGCCGAGATCATGGGACGGCCGGGGCTGCGGGTGGACGCGGAGGTCTTCGCCGAGGCGCTGGAGTACGCCTCGGTGCTGGCCCGCAACGCGGTCGAGCATCCCGTCGAGGGGACGATCCTCAGCGTCCTCCAGGAGGCGTCGGCCGCCACCGGCACCGAGGACGGCCTCTCCGGAGCCGCGCGCGGCGCCGCCACCGGGGCCCGCCAGGCGCTGCGCAAGACCACCGGCCAGCTCGACGTCCTCGCCCGCAGCGGGGTCGTGGACGCGGGCGCCGCCGGCCTCTGCGTGGTCCTGGAGGCACTCGCCGCCGTGATCACCGAGGAGTTCCCCGAGCGGTACGAGGTTCCCGCCCGCACCCACGGCGAGCCCGCCGTCCGGGACGAGCCGGAGACCACGGGCCCCGGGTACGAGGTCATGTACCTCCTCGACGCCCCCGACGACGCCATCCACGACCTCCGCGAGACCCTCGACGGCCTCGGCGACTCCCTGGTCGTCGTCGGCGGCGACGGCCTCTGGAACATCCACGTCCACGTGGACGACGCCGGGGCGGCCATCGAGGCGGGCCTCACGGCGGGCCACCCGCACCGCATCCGCGTCACCTACCTGCACACGATCACCGAGGACCAGCCGCACGCGCCCCACGTCGGCCGCGCCGTGGTCGCGGTCACGGCCGCCGACGGGCTCGCGGCGCTCTTCGAGGGGAGCGGCGCCAGGGTCGTGCGCCGTGCCTCGGGCACCGTCCCGCCCCTGGCGGTCCTGGCGGAGGCGATCCTGGCCGCCGGCGACGAGGTGGCGGTGCTGCCGAACGAGCCCGAGGTCCTCGCCCTCGCCGAGGCCGCCGCCGAACGGGCCCGCGACGCCGGCGCCCGCATCGCCGTCGTGCCGACCAAGGCGTCCGTCCAGGGCCTGGCGGCGCTCGCGGTGCACGATCCGCTGCGCCGCTTCGCCGACGACGTGATCGCCATGACGCGCGCCGCCGGCGCGACCAGGTTCGGTCACCTGGAGGTCGCCGCCGAGGAGGCGTTCACCAGCGTGGGCCTCTGCCAGCCCGGCGACGTGCTCGGCCTGATCGACGGCGATGTCGCCATGATCGGCGCCGACCTCGGCGAGGTGGCCCGCCAGTGCCTGGACCGGATGCTGTCCGGCGGCGGCGAGCTGGTGACCCTCATCGTCGGCTCCCACGCACCCCCCGGCCTGGCCGAAGCCCTGGAGGACCACCTGAACGACGCCCGCCCCGACGTCGAGGTCGGCGTCTACGACGGAGCTCAGGAGCGCTACCCCCTGCTCATCGGAGTGGAATGACCCCCCGATGGGCTAGAAAAGACAGGTGGCCAAACTCGACGAGCCGTTGCGCAAGGTCCTCGGGGACAAGACCGCCAAGGTCCTGGCGAGCGGCCTCGACCTGCACACGGTCGGGGACCTGCTGCACCACTACCCCCGCCGCTACGCCCACCGCGGCGAGCTGACCCCGCTCAACAGCCTGCTGGACGGCGAGCACGTGACGGTGATGGCCGAAGTGGTCAAGGTCCAGGGCCGCACCCTCACCCGCAGCCCCGGTTACGTCCTGGAGATCACCGTCACCGACGGCACGGGCGAGCTCAAGCTGAGCTTCTTCGGCCGGAAGGGCTCGTACAAGCCCGAAAAGGAGCTCTCTCCGGGCACCCGCGGCCTGTTCGCCGGCAAGATCAGCACCTACCGTCCCCGCAGCGGCCGGCCCGTCCGCCAGCTCACCCACCCCCAGTACAAGCCGATCCACGCCCGCGAGGGTGCCGAGGCCGCCCAGGAGTGGGCCGACGAGATCATCCCGATCTACCCGGCGACCAAAGGCCTGGACATCGACGCGATCACCAAGTCCGTGGGCCTCGTCCTCGACAACCTCCAGCTCGGCGACGACCCGATGCCCCAGCTCACCCTCAAGCGCTACGGCATGATCGGCCTCCGCGACGCTTACGAGGGCATCCACCGTCCCAAGGACTGGGACGAGCTCTCCCGCGCCCGCAAACGCCTCAAGTGGGACGAGGCGTTCGTCCTCCAGATCGCCCTGGCCCAGCGCCGCCAGGCCGCCGCCGCCCTCCCCGCCAAGGCCCGCCCGGCGATCGAGGGCGGCCTCCTGGACGGGTTCGACGCCCGCCTCCCCTTCGAACTCACCCAGGGCCAGCGCGAGGTGGGCCGCGAGATCGCCGAAGACCTCTCCCTGGAACACCCCATGCACCGCCTCCTCCAAGGCGACGTGGGGGCCGGCAAAACGGTGATCGCGTTGCGGGCGATGTTGCAGGTGGTGGATGGGGGTGGGCAGGCGGCTCTGCTGGCGCCTACCGAGGTGCTGGCGCAGCAGCACTACCGGTCGATTACCGGGATGCTCGGGGAGCTGGCGCAGGCCGGGCAGATCGGGGGAGCCGACAACGCGACCAAGGTCGCGCTGCTCACCGGGTCGCAGGGGGCCAAGGTGCGCAAGGCAGCGTTGCTGGACGCGGCCTCGGGGGCGGCGGGCATCGTGGTGGGCACGCATGCGCTGTTGCAGGACCAGGTGCAGTTCGCCGACCTGGGGCTGGTGGTGGTCGACGAGCAGCACCGGTTCGGGGTCGAGCAGCGGGACGCGTTGCGGGAGAAGGTGACCGGCGGGCGGCCGCACGTGCTGGTCATGACGGCCACGCCGATTCCCCGGACGGTCGCGATGACGGTGTTCGGCGACCTGGAGACGTCCGTGCTGGGGCAGTTGCCGGCGGGGCGGTCGGAGATCAAGACGCATGTGGTGCCGCCGGAGAAGCCCGCCTTCCTGGCGCGGACGTGGGAACGGATCAAGGAGGAGGCGTCCGGCGGGCGCCAGATCTACATCGTCTGCCCGCGCATCGGCGAGCAGGAGGGCGACGAGGGCGACGCGATCGAGGAGGACGGGGAGCGGCGGTCCCCGCTGGGGATCATGGAGGTGCTGCCCAAGCTGGAGGTCCTGCTGGCGGGGCTGCGGCTGGGGGTGCTGCACGGCAAGCTCCATCCGGACGAGAAGGACGCGGTGATGCGCCGGTTCACGGCGAGGGAGCTGGACGTGCTCCTGGCGACGACCGTGATCGAGGTGGGCGTGGACGTGCCCAACGCGACCGTGATGGTGATCATGGACGCGGACCGGTTCGGGGTGTCGCAGCTGCACCAGCTGCGCGGGCGGGTCGGCCGGGGGGCGCTGCCGGGGCTGTGCCTGCTGGTGACGGACGCCGAGGCGGGGAGCAAGGCGCGCGAGCGGCTGGACGCGGTGGCCTCGACGACGGACGGCTTCAAGCTGTCGCGGCTCGATCTGGAGCAGCGCCGGGAGGGCGATGTGCTCGGGGCGACCCAGGCCGGGCGCTCGTCCAGCCTGCGGCTCCTGACGCTCCAGCGCGACGAGGAGGTCATCCGGCACGCCCGGGACGAGGCCACCCTGCTGGTCGAGGCCGATCCGGAGCTCGACGACAACCCCGGTCTCGCGGCCGAGCTGGCCTCCCTGCTGGACGAGGAGCGCGCGGAGTACCTCGAGAAGGCCTAGGATCCCTACTTAATAGATTGACTTTATCGGAAATCCGGGTGAGCATGGGGGCGTGCATCCGAGAGAGCCCCTGACCGCTCGCCGGCACGTCGATCTCCGGCGGCAGGCGAGCGCCCTGTGTTCGCGCCGCTGATCCCCGACCCGTACCGGATCAGACGGCCACCCGGAGGCCTCATCATGACGATCACCGACACGTCCGCCGACCTCGGCTTCCTCGCCCGGGTCATCGAGCTGCACCAGATCTCTCACCCCGAGGTGGGCGACCTCGAGCCCTACCTCCGCGACCCCGAGCCCGAGGTGCGCGGCGCCGCGCTCACGGTCCTCATCAGGAGCGCCGGCGGCGGCGACGGCCCGCGCGGCTTCGGCGACGCGCTCGCCCTGGCGCTCGCCGACGAGGACGAGCAGGTGCGGCGTCTCGCGGCCGAGGCACTGCGCGACCTGCCCGAGGTCTATCTCGGCGACGAGGGGGTCAAGGCGCTCCTCTCGGCGTCCTCGCGCGGCCGCGACCGGCTGGTCCGCGAGGTCGCGACCGCGCTGCTGGTCGTCCTCACCGAGGGCGCCGGTGAGCTGTACGAGCAGGGTTTGCAGGACGGCGAGGTCCACGTCCGCGTCCAGGCGGTCCTCGGGCTCGTCGCGCTGCGCGCGGTCGGCGCGGTCGCGGCGGCCGCCGACGACCCCGCCCGCGAGGTGCGGGTGGCCGTCGCCGAGGGCCTGACCAGGCTCGCGGTGCCCGCCGGCCTGCCCGTCCTCGACCACCTGCTCGCCGACCACGACACCGTCGTGCGGATGGCGGCCGTCGACGCGGCCGCCGAGCTCGGCCTGCCCGAGCCGCTGGAGGGCAGGGTGATCACCGCGATCGCGCACTCCAGCTGGCAGGTGCGCAAGCGGGCCGCCCTGGCGCTCGCGCGGGCGACCCCCGAGGTCGCCGTCCAGCCGCTGCTCCACGCGCTGCGCGACCGCATCGTGGACGTGCGCCGGGCCGCGGTCCAGTCCCTGGAGCAGTGGGCCTCGGACCGTCCCGAAGTCGTCACGGCCCTTACCGAGGCGCTGGCGGATCCTGACCCGGGAGTGCGAACTCAGGTCCGGTGGGCACTCGCGTGAGCCGCCGGTCGTCCTAAGAGACGTGGGCGGGATGTTCCGGGGTGGGGGCATCCCGCCCGCCCATTCGCACGACCCGCCGGGGGCGCGGCTGGTCCGGGGCGCGGCGATAATCAAAGAGAGGCCGAGCGAAGCTCGTCCATTGATGGCGGCGGGTGGGGGCTGGAGATTTGGAAGGTCGAGCGCAGCTCGTCGTTTGCAGGCGGCGGGTGGGGGCTGGAGGACGGTGAGCAGGGTCATCGCGGGAACCGCGGGCGGGCGGCGGCTGGCGGTCCCGCCGGGCCGCGACACGCGGCCGACCAGCGACCGGGCCCGGGAGGGCCTGTTCTCGACGGTCCAGGCGCTGCTGGGCCCGCTCGACGGGCTGCGCGTGGCCGACCTGTTCGCCGGGTCCGGCGCGGTCGGCCTGGAGGCGCTCTCGCGCGGGGCGGCGCACGCGCTGCTGGTCGAGTCGCACCCGCGCGCGATCAAGGTCGTCCGGCAGAACGCGGCGTCCCTCGGCCTGCCCGGCGCGCGGCCGGTGGCCGACAAGGTCGAGCGGGTCGTCCGGCGCCCCCCGGACGAGCCCTACGATCTGGTCTTCGCCGACCCGCCGTACGCGCTCACCGACGCCGCCGTCATCGATCTCCTCATCGACCTGCGCGACAACGGCTGGTTCACGCCGGACGCGCTGGTCGTCGTCGAACGCTCGGTGCGCGGCCCGGCGCTCGCGTGGCCGGACGGCTACACCGCCGAACGCGACCGCCGTTACGGCGAGGCCGTCTTCTGGTACGGCCGCGCCGATGCCGAACCGGCTCCACAGTGATCCATTCCGTGAATCGTCCCACGCCGCGATCGCCGGTGTGTGAGGGTGAAATGATCATTTGGGGGCGCGCGTGACCGTGACGAGTGGTCGCGCCACTTCGGGGGAGTAGGCCCGGCATGGACAAGGCGGTGAGGCGCACCTGGATCGTGGCGCTGCTGATGGGCCTCGCCCTGATGGTGAACGTCACCTACGTCCAGGGGTTCGAATACCAGGACCTGCGCGACGACTCCCACAACGCGCGGCAGTTCGACGACCGCAACAAGATCGAGCGGGGCCCGATCGTGGCCGGCGGCCAGAAGCTGGCCTGGTCGGAGAAGGTCAAGGACGAGAAGACCTACCGCCGCCGCTACTGGAACAGCGAGGTCTTCGCGCCGATCACCGGCTACTTCTCGGTCTTCTCGCAGAGCGCCCTGGAGAACGCCGAGAACCACTTCCTCGACGGCACCGATCCGCGCCTGGCCACCAGCAACTTCCTCGACAAGCTCCTTGGCCGGAAGACGCCCGGCGGCTCGGTGGAGACCACGATCAACCTCAAGGCCCAGCAGACCGCCTACACCGCGCTCAAGTCCAGCGGCGCCCGCCGCGGCGCCGCGGTCGTGCTGGACGCCGAGACCGGCGCGATCCTCGTGATGGCCTCCACCCCCTCGTACGACGCCGGCTCGGTGTCGACGCTGGACGCGAAGGAGGCGACGAAGAGGTTCAAGGCCCTCAACGACGATCCGCTGAAACCGCTGCTCAACAAGGCGATGAACGAGGTCTTCCCGCCCGGCTCCACGTTCAAGACCGTGGTCGCCGCGGCCGCGCTGACCGGCGGCGACACCAAGAACTCGCAGGTCAAGGCCGGACGCAGCTACAAGCCTCCGGGCGCGGGCCAGGCCATCAACAACGACGCGGGCGACATCGGCGGCCAGTGCGACCTGCCCGCCATCCCGCTGATCGACTCGTACGCGCAGTCCTGCAACACCACGTTCGCTTACATGGGGGCAGAGGAGCCGGGCAACCAGGCGGTCGGCGACCAGGCCGCGGGCTTCGGCTTCGGCAGCAAGGTCGACGTCGCCGAAGGGAAGATGACCAGCGCGGCCAGCTCGTTCCCCAAGACCGACCAGCCGTCGCTGAGCGCGCTCGGTTCGATCGGGCAGGGCAGCACGGTCGCCACCCCGCTGCAGATGGCCATGGTCACCGCGGGGGTGGTCAACGGCGGCAAGGTCATGCGGCCCTACCTGGTCGACAAGCTGCGCGCGCCCGACGGCTCGGTCGTGAGCGACGCGAACCCGAAGACGCTGGCCCGGCCGCTCACCGCCGCGCGGGCCGGGCAGATGCGGGACCTGATGAAGGCCGTGGTCCGCTCCGGCACCGGCAAGAGCCTGCAGGGCTCGTCCATCGTCGGCGGCAAGACCGGCACCGCCGACGTCGAGGCGAGGTCCTACAACGACCGGTGGTTCATCGGCTACGGCCCCGGCTCGAATCCGCGGTACGCGGTCGCGGTGATGACCGAGGCCGAGGGGTATGGAATCAAGTCGGGACCGATCGCCGCGGAGATCATCGACGCGCTCGCCGGCTGACCCCGCCGTGCCCGGACCCGTGCCGGTGAAGCCCGGTGCGGGGCGACCGAATCCGGTTTGGTACGGTCGCGCCGCAGGCCCCACCTGCACAGAAGGCCAGACCTCCGCTTCGGTAGTCTCGCAACGGATGGAGCCACCACGTGCGCCGTGTCGTTTGTCCGGGCTCGTTCGACCCCGTCACCAACGGGCACCTCGACATCATCAGCCGTGCCTCCCGCCTCTTCGACGAGGTGGTCGTCGCCGTGCTGATCAACAAGACCAAGCAGGGGCTCTTCACCATCGAGGAGCGCATCTCGATGCTCGAAGAGGTCACCAGGGAGTACGGCAACGTCAAGATCGACAGCTGGCACGGCCTGCTCGTGGACTTCTGCCGGCAGAACGACATCCCCATGATCGTCAAGGGGCTGCGCGCGGTCAGCGACTACGAGTACGAGCTGCAGATGGCGCAGATGAACCACCGCATGGCGGGCGTGGAGACCATGTTCATGTCCACCAACCCCCTCTACTCCTACCTCTCCTCCAGCCTCATGAAGGAGATCGTGAAGTACGGCGGGGACGTGTCGGGCCTGATCCCCGAGCTCGTCCACGAGGGCCTCGTCAAACGCCTCCAGCAACACTGAGAGCGCAGGTCACGGGCACGAGTTGGGTCCGGGTGCCTGCGTTCGGTACCCTGGGGAGTCGGCCACGACCGACGGCCGCGATTCGCCATGCCTCACGAAAGCAGGACTCCGCTGTCTCGCCTCGACCCCAACGCTCCGCTCGTGCTCGACACCCGAGCTCTCAGCAGACAACCCGGGTCGTCCCGCGAGCAGACCCTGAACGTGCCGGCACCGGAGAATTTCGGCGTCGAGATGGTGGGCGTGCCCGAGGGCGCCGAGCTCGAACTGGATCTCCGGTTCGAGGCGGTGCTGGAGGGCGTGCTCGTCACGGGCACGGCGTGGGTCCCCCTCGAGGGGGAGTGCGCGCGGTGCCTCGACCCGATCGCCTCGACCTTCGAGGCGGACTTCCAGGAGCTCTTCGTCTATCCTGACACCCGCTCCGGCGGGAACGCCGGCGACGACGAGCTCCGCCTCGAGGACGATCTGATCGACCTCGAGCCGGTGCTCCGGGACGCGGTGCTGCTCGCACTGCCGCTGTCCCCGCTGTGCCGGGACGACTGTCCCGGCCTGTGCACCGAATGCGGGGTCCGGCTGGCCGACGCCGGTCCGGACCACCACCATGACGTCGTCGACCCCCGGTGGGCGGCATTGCAAGGCATCACAGACCCACGAGAACGAAAGCAGGAGGGCTGACCAGTGGCCGTCCCGAAGCGGAAGAAGTCGCGCAGCAACACGCGGCACCGGCGTGCGCAGTGGAAGACCGCGGCGCCGACCCTGGTCGAGTGCCCGACCTGCCGTGACCAGAAGCTGCCCCACACCGCGTGCGCGACGTGCGGCACCTACGACCGGCGGCAGGTCGTCGCGCCGTCGGCTTGATCTTCGAGTCTCGGGGGGCGGGTCCGCGCGCAGGCGCGGCCGGCCCCTCGAGGTGCGTCCACCGACCATCCGGCGCGTGACGCCGGCGTGGCGACCGGCATCCGGATCGGCGCCCGAGGCCGTGGTGCACGCCGGGAATGATCAACCGGCGCGCACCTCGTCTTCGCGGACCCTCCCTCGTGCCGCGCTTCCGCGTCGGCACCGCCGTCACACGCCGTAGCGGCCACCACACCGAGTGGCATGAGCCCTGCGAGGAGGGCCTGTGACCGGCAAGACCCACGACCCCGCGCCGGATCGCGCGGAGCTGACCCGCGCGCTCGGCGTCGAGATGACCCCCGGGCTGCTCGAACGCGCGCTGACCCACCGTTCCTACGCCTACGAGAACGGCGGCCTGCCCACCAACGAGCGCCTGGAGTTCCTGGGCGACTCGGTGCTCGGGCTGGTGGTCACCGACACGCTGTTCCGCGACCACCCCGACCTTCCCGAGGGCCAGCTGGCCAAGCTGCGCGCCGCGGTGGTCAACATGCGCGCCCTCGCGGGCGTCGCGCGCGGCCTCGGCGTGGGCGCGCACATCCGTCTCGGCCGGGGCGAGGAGGGCACGGGCGGCCGTGACAAGGCCTCGATCCTCGCCGACACGCTGGAGGCGCTGATCGGCGCAGTCTACCTCGACCGCGGGCTGGCGGAGGCCTCCGCGCTGGTGCACCGGCTGTTCGACGCGCTGATCACCCGGTCCGCCGGGCTCGGCGCCGGGCTCGACTGGAAGACCTCGCTGCAGGAGCTGACGGCGGTGGAAGAGCTCGGCGTGCCCGAGTACCACGTCGCCGAGAGCGGCCCCGACCACCAGAAGACCTTCCGCGCCTCGGTGCGGGTGGGCGGCGCCACCTACGGCTCGGGTGAGGGACGCAGCAAGAAGGAGGCCGAGCAGCACGCCGCCGAGGCCGCCTGGAACGCCATCCGTGAGATCGTCGTGGCCCGCGAGGCCGGGGAGGCCGCCAGGGACGGCGCCGACCCGCGCCCCAACGGCCTCAGCGCCGACAAGGCGGGCAAGGCAGGCAGCACGAACGACGCCGCCCACCGCCCATAGGGCCTGTCTCAAGGCCACCCGCCCTGCGGGCGCCGACCTTGAGACGCCCTAATCTTGATCCCATGTCAGAGACCTCCCGATTGCGCTACCGGATGATCACCGGGCCGGACGACGCCGAGTTCTGCAAGCGCGTCAGCTCGCTCCTCGACGAGGGGTACGAGCTGCACGGCTCGCCCACGATGGGGTTCGACGCCGCCCGCGAGCAGGTGATCGTCGGCCAGGCCCTCGTCCTGCCGGATCCGCGCGAGGCCGCCGATGCCTGAGCTGCCCGAGGTCGAGGTCGTCCGCCGGGGCCTGGAGAGCTGGGTCACCGGCCGGACGACCGGCGCGGTCGAGGTGCTGCACCCGCGCGCGATCCGGCGGCACGCGGCGGGCGCCGACGACTTCGCGGGCCGGCTGACCGGACGCACGATCGTCACCCCGCGCCGCCGCGGCAAGTACATGTGGCTGCCGCTGACCGAGGCCGGGCAGCCGGACGACAAGCCCGTGGAGGCGCTGCTGGCGCACCTCGGCATGAGCGGGCAGCTGCTGGTCGGCGAGCCGGGCCGCGAGCGCGAGAAGCACCTGCGGATCCGGGTCGCGTTCACCGACGGCGGGCACGATCTGCGGTTCGTCGACCAGCGGACCTTCGGTCACCTCATGATGACCGACCTGGTCCCCGACCCCTTCGCGCCCGGCGCCTGGGTGCCCGAGCCGATCGAGCACATCGCCGCCGATCCGCTGGAGGACGTGTTCGACGACGAGGCGTTCTTCCGGGCGCTGCGGCGCCGTCGCACCGGTGTCAAGCGGGCACTGCTCGACCAGTCGCTGATCAGCGGGGTCGGCAACATCTACGCCGACGAGGCGCTGTGGCGGGCCAAGCTGCACTGGGCGCGGCCGACCGAGACCCTCACGCGCGCCGAGGCCTCCCGCGTCCTCACGGCCGCGCGCGAGGTCATGTCGGCGGCCCTCGGCGTCGGCGGCACCTCGTTCGACAGCCTCTACGTCGACGTGAACGGCGAGAGCGGTTACTTCGAACGGTCACTCGACGCTTACGGGCGCCGTGACGAGCCGTGCCGCCGGTGCGGATCGGCGATCCGGCGCGACGTGTTCATGAACCGGTCGTCCTTCAGCTGCCCCACCTGCCAGCCGCGCCCGCGCCGGGCGCGCCACTAGGGGCCGGCGTGCGATCGGAGAAGGACGACCAGAGCGTGCGGCTGACCGCCTGGGCCCGCGGCCGGGTCCAGGGAGTCGGCTTCCGCTGGTGGGTGCGGGCCCGGGCCCTGGAGCTCGGGCTGGTCGGCAGCGCCACCAACCTGCGGGACGGCAGAGTCGAAGTGGTGGCCGAGGGGCCCCGTTCGTCCTGTGAGCGCCTGCTGGAGCTTTTGCGGGGTCCCGGTACCCCTGGACGGGTCGCGGGCGTCACCGAACGCTGGAGCGAGCCGCGCGGCGGAGCCTCTGGTTTCCAGGAGAGGTGACCGGGTAGGGTTTTCCGCTTTGTACCTGCTAAACTAGTGACGACAGGTTGTTACCGGCCTGTGATGTCCGTCTTGACCAGGACACTGGCCGGTGCGACTCTAGATGATATGCGCACCAGCTCGATTTGCTCTTAGTGCGCGATCCCTGCTGGTTACTCAGCGTGGAGGACCCTTAGTCATGGCGAAGGCTCTACTCGGCCACGTCGGCGGTCCCGACCCCCGGATGGTCGCGGAGATGCGGCGCCTTCAGCGGCGCGTACGTGATCTGGAGGCCGAGCTCGTACGGCTTCAGGCAGAGAACGATGCGCTGGCGACGGCGCCGGACGACGACATCGTGTCGCTCGGAGTAAAGGATCGCGAACCGGCGCTGACATGATCTGCGCCTGAGGGCTGGATGGACGGATCCCGGTCGCAAGCGAAGCTTGCAGCCCCGTCCCCAGCCCTTCGTATTGCCCAGACGTGTTCGCCGTTGCGCGCAACTGCGACCCCCTGGAATTCTCGTTGTGGGGGCTTGGCCCCCACATCTCTCCCTTTCGTGGGCTCGGCACCGCCGCTGTCACGCTTCGTGGCCGGGCGCTCCGCCGTGGGATCCGTGTCGCCGATTCGCCATCAAACTAGGCGGAAAAGGCCACATTGATCGTTTTCCCTACCCCTGAGATAGAGGTTCCTTACCTTCGAGGGGCAACGGGCGGACCGGTTGTGCGCGGCCCGATTTCGGCATCCCCGATTTCGGCGTCCCCGCGTCGTCCCTCGCCCGTCATGTGCCGCCGCCGGGTCCATGCCTCGCCGGGTCCATGCCCGGCGAGGGCGGCGCGTTTCGAGGGCTCACTGCGCGCGACCGGGCAGATCATGGCACATTGGGAGTGAACGAACGTGCGGCCGCCAGGCCCTGGATGCCGCAGATGCCGGGTCCGCAGGGCCCTGGCCGGTATCGTTCGTCAAGCTCCCGGGCGTATCACCAGGGCGCGACAGGGAGGCCGGTCCTCCTGGGCACAAGAGGAACAGGCCGTGGTCCGAGGGCACCCTCGGTCCCTGCGTGATCCCTGCGAGGAGGGCATAGGCGCGTGTATCCGAAGGGCCTGCCATGTATTTGAAGTCGCTGACGCTGCGCGGCTTCAAGTCCTTCGCGTCCTCGACGACGCTGAAGTTCGAGCCGGGCATCACCTGTGTCGTCGGGCCCAACGGATCCGGCAAGTCCAACGTCGTCGACGCGCTGTCCTGGGTCATGGGCGAGCAGGGCGCCAAGTCCCTGCGCGGCGGCAAGATGGAGGACGTCATCTTCGCCGGCACCGCGACGCGGCCGCCGCTGGGCCGCGCCGAGGTCGTCCTCACCATCGACAACGCCGACGGCGCCCTGCCGATCGACTACTCCGAGGTGACGATCAGCCGGCTGATGTTCCGGTCGGGGCAGAGCGAGTACGCCATCAACGGCGACGGCTGCCGGCTGCTCGACATCCAGGAGCTCCTGTCGGACTCGGGCATCGGCCGCGAGATGCACGTCATCATCGGGCAGGGCCAGCTCGACCGCGTGCTGCACTCGGGGCCCGAGGGGCGGCGGGCCGTCATCGAAGAGGCCGCGGGCGTGCTCAAGCACCGCAAGCGCAAGGAGAAGGCGCTCCGCAAGCTCGACGCGATGCAGGCCAACCTCACCCGCGTCCAGGACCTCACCGGCGAGCTGCGCAGGCAGCTCAAGCCGCTCGGCAAGCAGGCCGAGATCGCCCGGCGGGCGGCCGTCATCCAGGCCGATCTGCGCGACGCGCGGCTGCGGCTGCTGGCCGACGACCTGACGACGCTGACGACCAGGCTCGACCAGGAGGCCGCGGACGAGGCGGCCATCCGCGAGCGCCGCACCGAGACCGAGCGGGCCCTGGCCGGGGCGCAGGAGCGCGAGGCCGGGCTGGAGGCCGAGGCGGCCGCCGAGGCGCCCAAGCTGGCGCAGGTGCAAGACACCTGGTTCCAGCTGTCGGCACTGAAGGAACGGCTCCGCGGTGTCGCCGACCTGGCCGCCGAACGGCATCGCAACGCCGCCGAGGCGCGCGAGGACGACCGGCGCGGCCGCGATCCCGAGGAGATGGAGCGCGAGGCGGTCGCCGTCCGCGAGCAGGAGGAGATGCTCCGCGCCGCGCTGGAGGAGGCCCAGGAGGGGCTCGCCGGGGCGGTCGAGGAACGGTCCGTCGCCGAGGACGCGCTCATCCGGGAGGAACGCCGCCTGCAGTCGGCCGCCCGGGCGGCCGCCGACCGCCGTGAAGAGCTGGCCCGGCTGCGCGGCCGGGTGGACGCGCTGCGCAGCAAGGTCCAGGCGGGCGAGTCGGAGATCGGGCGTCTCGCCGAGGCCCGGACCGAGGCCGAGCAGCGTGCCGGCGCCGCGCAGGCCGAGTTCGAGGCGTACGAGGCCGAGGTCGTCGAAGACCCGGAGCTCGCCGCCGAGCACGAGGTCGCGCAGGAGCGGCTCGCCGTCGCGAAGGAGGCGGTCGAGGCCGCCCGCGCGGGCGTCGAGGGGCCGCGCCAGGAGCTGAAGGCGGCGCGCGCGGCGGTCGGCGCCGCCCGTACCGCCGACCAGGCCGCGCAGAAGAGCGTCGCCGCTCTGCAGGCGCGCATCGAAGCGCTCAACTTGACCCTCGCCAGCGCCGCCGACGGGGGAGAGGCCCTGCTGTCGGCGGGCGCCGACGGCTCGCTGGAGGGCGTGCTGGGCACGGTCGCCTCGCTGCTGACCGTACGGCCCGGCTATGAGACGGCCGTCGCGGCCGCCCTGGGCAACGCCGCCGAGGCCATCGCGGTCGGATCGGTCGACACCGCCGAGGCCGCGCTGGCGTTGCTGCGGGCCCGTGATGCCGGACGTGCGGGCCTGCTGGTGGGCGGAGGCGCCGCCGGCTCGGCGTCCCGCGTCCCGGACGTCGACTACGCGATCGACGCCGTGACCGTCCCCGACGCCGTCCAGCCCGCGCTGGAGCATCTGCTGGGCGATGTCGCGGTCGTGGACGACCTGGCGGCGGCGGGCGCGCTCGTCCGGCGCGAGCCCCGGCTGCGGGCCGTGACGCGGGACGGCGACCTGTTCGGCGCGCACTGGGCGCTGGGCGGCGCCGCGGGCGGCGGGCAGAGCCTGCTGCGGATGCGGGCGACGCTCGACCAGGCCACCCAGGACCTCGCCGCAGCCGAGACCGGCGCCGGGCGCGGCGCGGCCGAGCTGGCCGGGGCGATGGAGACCGAGCAGACGGCGCAGACCGCGCTGGACGCCGCGCAGGCCGCCGTCAACCAGGCGCAGTCCGGCGTCAACCAGGCCCAGTCCGAGCTCGACCGGGTGCGCGGCAGGCTGCGCGAGTTCGACGCGAGGGCCGCCCAGGAGGCCAAGCACGCGGCACGGCTGGAGGCGGGCGTGCGGGCCGCGCGCGGCGAGGTCGAACGGCTCACCAAGGCGCTCGACGCGGCGGGCGAGTCGCTCGAACGCGACGTCCAGGCGGCGGAGGAGCTGGCCGTCCGGCTCGCCGAGTCGGAGGAGGCCGCCGAGGTCGCCGACGACGTGGGCAACGAGACCGACATGCGGGACGAGCTCGACGAGCGGTGCCGCAACCTGCGCGCCGTCGAGATGGAGGCCCGGCTGACGGTGCGCACCGCCGAGGAGCGGGTCCAGGCCATCGCCGGGCGCGCCGACTCCCTCGAACGCGGCGCGCGCAGGGAGCGCGAGGAGCGCGCCCGCGCGGCCCGGCGGCGGGCGCGGCGCGAACGCCAGGCCAAGATCGCCGAGGCCGTGCACAAGGGCTCACGCACCGCGCTCGACCGCATCGAACTGTCGCTCGCCGCGGCGGTCACCCAGCGCGAGGCGGCCGAGCGGGCGCGGGCCGCGCGCGACGCCGAGCTCAAGGTCGTGCGGACGCAGGTACGCGAGCTGTCGGGCACCCTCGAACGCCTCGTCAACGTGGTGCACGGCAGCGAGGTCGCGCGGGCCGAGCAGCGGCTGCGGCTGGAGCAGCTCGAACAGCGCGCGCTGGAGGAGTTCGGGCTGGAGGTCGAGGCGCTGGTGACCGAGTACGGGCCGAACGTGCCGGTGCCGCCAGGCCCGGAGGCAGCCGAGGACGCACAGCCCGTCCCGTACCGGCGGGCCGAGCAGGAGAAGCGAGCCCGGGCCGCCGAACGCCAGCTCACCCAGCTCGGCAAGATCAACCCGCTGGCGCTGGAGGAGTTCGCGGCGCTGGAAGAGCGGCACGCGTTCCTGACCTCGCAACTGGAAGATCTCAAGAAGACGCGGCGCGACCTGCTGACCGTGGTCAAGGAGGTCGACGACCGGGTCCAGCAGGTGTTCGCCGCCGCCTACGACGACACCGCGCGGGAGTTCGAACGGATCTTCGCGCGGCTGTTCCCGGGCGGCGAGGGCAGTCTCTCGCTCACCGAGCCCGACGACATGCTCGCCACCGGCGTCGAGGTCTCGGCGCGGCCACCGGGCAAGAAGGTCAAGCGGCTGTCGCTGCTGTCGGGCGGCGAGCGCTCGCTGGTCGCCATCGCGTTCCTGGTCGCGGTCTTCAAGGCGCGGCCGTCGCCGTTCTACGTCCTCGACGAGGTCGAGGCGGCGCTCGACGACACCAACACGCAGCGGCTGCTGACGGTGTTCGAGGAGCTGCGCGAGTCGTCCCAGCTGATCATCATCACCCACCAGAAGCGCACGATGGAGGGCGCCGACGCGCTGTACGGCGTCAGCATGCGCGGCGACGGCGTCACGCAGGTCGTGAGCCAGCGGCTGCGGGAGCACGAGACCGTCTGACCGCGGCCTTCCTTCGCGCGCTCAGTTGTTGCGCGGTGCCAGCGTCGGGGTGAACGTGTAGCCCCGCACCGCCGCGCGTGCGCAGGCGGTGTTCAGCGCGTGACGCGTGCTCTGCGAGCTCCGGCCGGCCGTGGCGTCGATGCTGACGCACAGTCCCTTCGACCGGGTCGCGGCGGGCGACAACCGGAAGACGGGCGAGGAGGCTGTCCGCTCCCCGGGAACCTGTTCGAGGTAGAACCGCTGGCGTGCCTGGTTCTTGTCGCAGGGCTTCACGTGCAGGCGGGCGCCGTCCTCGGGGGAGTCGAGCGTGGTGCACCAGAAGGCCGTGGGGCTCGTCTGGACCTTGAGCAGGTAGGTCCGCACCGCGACCGACTGGAGCCAGATGCGCTGCAGCCTGTCCTCGGCGTCGCACGGATGCCGCGACAGCGTCGGGTCGCCCTGGTTGTCCTGGAGGACGGCGACGCAGTCCTTGTTCGGCGTGCCGGTGACCGGCGCGAGCGTGTACCAGCCGTCAGGAGGCGGGGTCGCCGTGGGGGACGGGCTCGCCGGAGCGGCGGGCGTGCGGTGCCCGGGCCCCCGGTTGGCGGCGGCGACCAGCGACACGGTGATCACGACGATGGTGAACAGGGCGGGAGCGGCGACCAGCAGCGAGAGGGAGCGCCGGCCGCGCTCCTTTCCAGGACGGGGGTGGGCGCGTCGTTTACCGGGCATCGGTGCAATCTTTGGCGGGGCGGGTCATTGGCGGGTGCGAGTGCGGGGTCAGCCGTTGCTGCTGCTGGTCGGGGCCGTGACCGGGGTGAAGATGTAACCGAGCACGCCGGCCTGGCCGCAGTTGGTGTGGAGGGTGTGCGCCGTGGCGGGGTGATCGACCTTGACGCCGACGCACATCCCGTTCTGCCGCGTGGACGACGCCTGCAGCCGGTAGATCTGGCGCCCGTGCGCGGTCGCGCCGGTGCCCGTGAGCACCCAGCTCTGCCGCTGGTCGCCGGCGACGCAGGGACGCAGCAGCACGCGGGCGCCGGGCTCGCGCGCGGCGAGCGTCGCGCACCAGATCTTGTCCCACGCGTTGAACGCCTTGATGGCGACGGCCCCGCCGCCCAGCGGCTCCAGCCGCAGGCGCTGGAGCGGATCCTCCGGCGCGCAGCGATCCTGGCCCACCCTCGGCTCGTACGAGTCGTCGGGGAGGATCGACAGGCAGTCGTCCATCTCCGACCGTGCCGTGACGATCGGGTTGGCCGCGTACCAGCCGTCCGGCGGCGGCGGGACCTTGGGCGCGTCGGCGGCCGGCGTCGTCCCGCCCTTCCGCTCGCCGTCGTTGTCGGCCGCCGTGTAGAGGGAGACCGCGACGACCGCGATCGTGATCAGGGCCGGCGCGGCGACGAGGAGCGAGACCGTGCGGCGGCCGCCGGAGTCCCGGACGGTGCGGCGGCGCCCGCGGTGTCCGGTGTGGACGGGAAGGCGCGGGTGGGTGCCGGACGGCTCCGCGCGTTCGATCGCGTTCACGCGTGCCGTTGAGCCCGCGCGTTCGGTTGAACCGGCGCGTTCGGGCTGGGCTTCATGCTCGACCGTGCCGGGTGGTGCGCCGGCGGGCTCGTTCTTGACGTGGTCGTGGGCGCGGAGCCAGAGCTCGCGCGTCTCGTCCGTGCACCCGCAGGCGGTCACGAAGGCCGCCACGAGCTCGGGCCGGGGGAGCACCTCGCCGCCAAGGAGACCGCCGAGACCGCCCGGGACGAGGACGCCGACCGCGAGGAGCCTCGCCTCCAGCTCGGGGAGCGACAGCCCTGACCGTGCGTGGAGGCGCCGCATGTGAGAGAGGAACTCGGCGGGGGTGCCCACCTCGCCGGGTTGTGGAGCCACGATGCTCGCGGTCACTCTCTTCCCCTAAAGATCAGCGAGTGCCAGTGGTGGCATCGTAGCGACCCTTGGGGCGAATGTAACTATTGTCCCCCGTAGGGGGGACACAGGGTTACTTCACGACTTTCCACCGCCCCTCGAACCGGCGCAGGGTGAAGGTCGGCTGCGGCGAGATGAAGATCCCGCTGTCGTACTGCAGGCCGGTGGAGGGGATGACGGCCTCCGTCGGACTCGTGAGCCTGCCGCCCGTCACCTTGATCTCCCAGAGGCCCTGGCGCTCCCGCGGCCGCAGATCGTGGGGCCCGTCCCGCATGCCCTTCGTGCACTTGCCGCGCAGCGGCCCGTTCTTGCTCATGGCGAACGGCCCGCGCGGGTCCACGTAGCGGCAGGCCGACACGTCGCCGTGCGCGTGCCCGCGCAGGACCGCCTGCAAGGCCGCCCGGGCCCCCTCGATGCCGGTCGAGTCGGGCGAGGTGCCGGGGTCGAACAGGGGCGGCCTGGTGAATCGGGGCTGGGAGAACTCGGTCGTTTCGGATGAGCTCGGCGTGCGCGGTGTCTCGTCGCCCGTCGCGGCGAAGGCGGCCAGGAGCGCGACGCACAGGAGCCCGCCACCGGCGCCGAGGGTCAGCAGCCGGTTCACGCACCCCTCGCGGGGGTGAAGGTGAAGCCCTGGACGCCCGCCCGGAAACATGAGGTGTGCACGGCGTGGACGGTACCGGGCCGGACGGGGTCGACGCCCACGCACATCCCGTTCGCGTGCGTCGAGACCGGCAGCATCTGGAAGATCGCCGTGCCGTTCACCGGTGGCGGGCCGATCGGGCGGAACGTGAACTGCTGCCGCGGCTCGCCCGGCACGCACGGCATGAGATGCAGGCGCGCCCCGTCCCTGCCCGAGTCGAGCGTGACGCACCTGGGCTTCGCCTCGTCCTCGGACGCCCGGCCCTTCAGCACATGGCCGCCCTTGCGCTGGGACTCCAGCCAGAACTTCTCGGTCGTGTCGTCGAGGTCGCAGACATGCTGCGACAACGTCGGCCGCGCCGCGTCGTCATTCATGATCGCCAGGCAGTTGACGTTGGGCTCCCCGGTCACCGGACTGAGCGAGTAGCGCCCGTCCTTGGGGGGCAGGGCGGCCGTCGTCCGCTCGGTCCGGGCCGCCTGGCCGGCTTCCCTTCCCCCGTCCTTCACGGTGTTGACCAGCGCGAACACCACCGCGGCGGCGGTGATGAGCGACACCGTCGCGGCCTGCGGCGAGATGTGGCCCCGGCGCCGTCCCGCCACCACCGGGAAGTCGCCGGTGGCCCGGTGGCGTCCCGCCCGTCCCGGCGCCGCCTCGGGGGCCTGCGCCGGTTCGGGGATCGCGTCCACCACGGGCAGTTCGCCGGTCGAACGATGCCGTCCCGCGGCCCGGGGCTCCCGGCCGAGGCGCCGTTCGCCGCCCGAACGCCGCGCCCCCTCGGAGCGACCGCGGCGACGCCCGCCGGCGGCCCCACGCCGGTCGTCCTCCTCGCCGTCGGGCGCGAGCTGCGGAGGCTGCGTGCCCTGCACTGGCGGCGGAGGCTGCACGGCCTGCACATGCTGCGTTGCTTGCGCGACCTGCGGGCCCTGCACGGTCTGCACGGCCCGCGCGGGCTGCGTGGCTTGCGCCGGTTGCGTGGACTGGGGCGGCTTTAGCGTTGGGAGGGGAAACTCCCTCACGTGCCGGGTGAGATCCTGCCCTGGCCGCTGAAAGTCCTGCGCATGTTGAGTGTGCTCATGCGCTGACGGCGGGTACTCCCGTTCGGGCTGCAATTGTTCCTGGACAGGTTGTGGCCCTGTTTGCAGTGGTTGGGCTATGGGAGCCCCGGCCAGCATGGGGCGTGTGTTCGTTCCGGCTCTGGGCGCCTTGAACGGCCGGCCCGCAACACGGACGTCATCGGCCTCGCCGTCCGCGGGCGGGGGTGCCGAGCGCACGGCGGCCAGGCGGGCATGGGCCTCCAGCCACCGCGCGCGGACCTCGGGGACGCAACCGCAGGCGACGAGGAACGCCGCGAGCGTCTCCTCGCGGGGAAGCAGATCACCGGACAGCAGGGCCGGCAGCCCACCGGGGACGAGAACGCCGCCGGGGTCGCGGAGCCGGGCCTCCAGCTCCGCCGTGGAAAGGCCGGACCATAGCTGGAGCTTGCGCATCAACGTGACGAATTCGGCGGGGGTGCGGGCCCCCTCCGGTTGCGGCACGGTTCGCCGAACGCCGTCGGGAACGCCTGTTTTCGCGGGCATCGTAGCGACCTCCGGGTCAAATGTGGCTATGGTTCGCTGTGCGGCGGTTAGGTGAGATCACGGCTTTTCTTGTTCGGTGCCGCGTTGTGAGAGGGATCCTGGGATGGTCGGCGACGCGGGGTTGCCCGGCGGGACGATGCGGAGCTCCCTCGAGACCCGGATCGGCCTGACCTTCGTCCTGCTCATGCAGGTGCGGGTCCTCGTCGTGGGCATCACCGTGCTGATCGATCCCAAGGCCCGGGCCGACTTCAGGGAGCTGTGGGTCCTGGCGGCGGCCGCGCTGGTCTCGGGCGTGGCGCTGATGGGCTGGGAACGGCTCGTACCGCGGCTGTTCGACCAGCCGGCGCTGCTCGCCTTCGACGTGCTCATCGGGTACGCCGTGCTCGCGGTCGGCGGGATCATCGGACCGTACTTCCTGGTCACGGTGGTCGCCGCGGGCCTCGCGGGGCTCCTGTACCGGTGGCCGGCCGTGCTCCTGCTGTGCACCCAGCAGACGGTGCTCTACTACGTCGCGCTCAGCCAGAGCTGGGAGGAGCGGAAGGCCGTCGGCCTCACGCTGCTGCTGGCGATGCCCTCGTTCTACGCCGTCGGCGCCCTGGTCGGCGGCGTGCTGCGGCGGCTCTTCCACGAGCAGGCCGCCGCCGAGGAGGCGCGCTGGCGGTCGGACGCGCAGGCGCTCGCCGCGGCGGAACGTTCCCGGCTGGCCCGGGAGATGCACGACTCGCTGACCGGCACCCTGTCGGGGATCGCGCTGGCGTCGACGGGGCTGCCCGCCTGGATCCGCAAGTCGCCCGACCGCGCCGAAGTGGAGGCGCAGCGCATCGCCGCCGCCGCGCAGGTCGCCGCGCGGCAGGCGCGGGAGCTCATCTCCGAGCTGCGCGAGGACGCGGTGCAACACCCGTTGGGCGTCGCGATCGACGAGATCGCCGCCGAGTGGGAACGGTCCGCCGGAGTCCCGGTGCGCACGCGCGTCCAGGACGGCATCGACCTGCCGCTGAGCGCCCGGCACGAGACATTGGCGATCGTCAAGGAGGCGCTGGAGAACGTGGGCAGGCACGCGGGGGCGTCCAGCGTCGAGATCAGCGTGGCCGGGGACCGGGACTGGCTGGAGATCTGCGTGCGCGACGACGGCCACGGCCTGCCGGTACGGCCGGGCGGCGAGGGCTGGCTGGACGCGCTCAGCGGTGCCGGCCACTACGGCCTCCTCGGCATGCACGAGCGGGCCCGGCGGGCCGGGGGCGAGCTGATCGTGGACTCGATGCCGGGGACCGGCACCGGGGTCACGATCCGCTTCGCGGGGGAGGACGCGGCCGGCGGGCGCGCCGCGCTGACGAGGAGGAGGGATCGATGAACGGCCACCCTGCGTTCCCCGGAGGATCCGGCCACGAAGCATCGGGCCCCGGTGGACCAGGTCCCGGCGGGCCGGTTCCCGGCGGAACGGAACCCGGTGGCCCAGGTCCTGGTGGAGCGGGCACTGGTGGAGCGGGCGGGCGGTATCGCGTGCTGGTCGTGGACGACAACCAGTTCATCCGTTCCGGGCTCGTCATGGCGCTCGAGACCAGCGACGACATCGAGGTGGTCGGCGAGGCCGGCGACGGCGGCCAGGCCATCGAGACGGCCCGGCGCCTGCTCCCGGACGTGACGCTGCTCGACGTGCGGATGCCGCACGTGGACGGGGTGGACGCCGTCGAGGTGCTGAGCACGCTCAGCCGGGTGATCATGCTCACCCAGGTGGAGGACCCCGACGTGGTGCTCACGGCGGTGCGCAAGGGCGCCGTCGGCTACCTCGTGCACAACACGTTCACGATCGAGGAGCTCACCGCAGCCATCCGCGAGACCGTGCTGCACCGGGCCCACCCCCTCTCACAGGTCGCGTCCGCCGCCCTGATCGAGGCCACCCGGGCGGGCCAGGCCGCCCCGCCACCGGCCGACCCGGCGGCTCACAGGGCGCGTTTCGGCCTTTCCGCCCGCGAAATCGAAGTCATGGACCTCATCATTCAGGGACATGCGAACTCTGACATCGCGGCCAAACTATTTCTGACGGAGAAGACCGTCAAGAACTACATCAACCGCATATATGCCAAGCTTGGCGCGCCGAACCGCGCCACGGCCATCGTGACCTGGCTCGGGATGCCGCCAGGCGGCTGACCGGCGGTTTCGAGTTGAGGTCCCCCATCGCGCGCCTTAGGGCCCTAGGGCCCTAGGGGCCCTGCCGCCCGGCTCGGTACGTTCATCCCTGAAAACCCCCTGATAATCGTCTTTTCTATGGCCCCCGATTGGACGGGTCGCCATAATCCCCCCGCGCTCGGAGGTTGTCCATGCAATTCACTCGTCGTCATCGGGCGGCCATTCTCGCGACGACCGCGGTCGCCGTCGCGACCTCGGTTTCCGCCACCTTGCTGGACGAAGGATCACCGAGCGGCAGGGTGTCGACCGTGAGCGCCGCGGGCGACCGGGCGACCGGCGTGCCGATTCCAGATATGCCGGACTCCGGCAAGCGCGGCATCGCGCCGGGCGAGCCGGACCCGGCCGGTGGCGACGCCGCCGCGGCCGCGGGCTACCCGACGGCGGCGAAGCGGTACAAGTGGGGGAAGCCGATCGCCCGGGACGAGTTCACCGGCAAGAGGCTCAACCTGCGTGACTGGTCGCCGGAGAACGACCCCCGCAGCGAGCACGGCATCCGTACCCCGCGCGCGATCACCGTGGGCAAGGGCGTCATGAAGATCACCGGGCGGCAGAACCGGACCACCGGCGCGGTCGGCTGGCGCCGCGGGGCCCGCAAGTACGGCCGCTGGGAGGCGCGCGTCAAGCTCAACCGCGCGTGCGCCTGCTACAACGCCAACCTGCTGCTGTGGCCGGCCACCGGCAAGCCGTGGGACGGCGGCGGCGAGGTCGACTGGATGGAGACCTACGGCGACGACGGCATGCGCAAGGGGACCTCGTTCTACCTCCACTACGGCAAGGGCCAGCAGCCGACGACGATCGCGCGCCGGGTGAAGACCGACCTCACGAAGTGGCACACGTTCGCGATCCAGTGGAACTCGCGCAGCATCACCGGCTACATCGACGGCAAGGTGTGGTTCTACACGAACAAGCGGCAGGCGCTGCCGCCGCGCGCGATGGGCCAGTCGATCCAGCTCGACTACTTCGCGAACCTGCGCCCGCGGACGGCACGCGGCGTCAAGCGCTGGTTCCCGGCGACGCTGGAGGTCGACTGGATCAGGTTGTACCGGCCGTGACACAGATCTTCGCCCCCCGGAGGCCCGACTCCGGGGGGCGAAGCCTGTCTAGCGGACGATCTGCCAGAGGTCGTTCTGCCAGCGCAAGACGAACTTGCTCTGTATCGACGAAACCGTCAGGTTGCCTTGTTCCCATTTGAGTCCGGCGAACGGGATGGTGGCCTGGTCGCCCGAGAGCTTGCCGCCCGAAACGGTGACGGTGGCCAATGCCTCGCGCTCGAACGGGCGCAGGAAATGGGGGCTGAACTTCACGCCCTTGCGGCAGTCGCCGCGGAGTGCGGGCCCTTTGAGGAATTCGCTGCCGGCGCCGATGTATCGGCAGACCGACATGTCGCCGGCGGCCTGCCCGCGCAGGAATGTCTGCAATGCGGCACGCGCTCCGGCGAGGCTCCGTTCGGCGCCCGGCGTCGGCTTGGCATCCGCCGCTGACGTCGCCGGTGGCCGGGACGAGGGAGCGGTGAAGACCTTGCCGTCGCCGGCCCCGTCCGTCCCGCCGCAGGCCGCCGAGGCGAACAGTCCGGCGAGCAGCAGGCCGCCCAGTTGAACCGCTGACCGATGAGCCATAGCACGCCTTTCTGAGCTGGAACGAGCCGATGGGCGCATTCGACGGTCGAGCCCCTCGGGTCGGGGGGCAATTTGTGATCATATCGACAAGTCCGTCCTCTTAACAGAGGCTTCGGGGCGGAAACTTGACGACTTTCCGTGCGGGAGTCAGGCGGGTCGAATAACTGCGGGCGGCGGCGAGTCTTGGGGTCCGGGAGGCGGGGCGCCTGGGTCCTAGGGCCCTATGCGACAAGATCACTTATCAGTAGAGTCCGGTGGCGCCGGATGAAGAATTCGGGTGACCGTTGCAGGCAATTCATAGGAACGTTTCCCGGAATGCCGGTTGCCGCTTGGCCGCATCAGACTCGACCGTCACACCAGGCTCGACCGGCTCTGCATGCGCCGTCGAACGTCTGGCATGGCCTGGCCGTTCGCTGGGCGGCGGCCGACGCGAGGCGGCCGGCAACGGCCTCGTCCCGGTCCGGAAACGGCCGGTCATTTGTCGTTGAAAAATGTCCGCGTTCCTGGAGTCCGTAAAAGCGGGTGAGTAGCGTGAGATCAAGGGGGCGGTTCGGTGTTGAACGGGATTGCCAGGTTCGGCGTCGTCGGGGTGTGCGTGCTGGCCGTGGGAGCGGCGGCCGTGCAGGACTCCGACGTGCCGAAGCCTCGGGAGGCGGAGGTCACGGCCCCGCCGGAACGAGGGCCGGTGCCGAGCGCCGCCGCGAAGTTCGGATGGGGCGCGCCCGTCGCGGCCGACGAGTTCGCGGGCACGACCCTCGACCCGCGCGGGTGGCTGGTCTATGACGGAGCGGGCCATGCCGGTAAGGGACGTCGCAGTCCCAAGGCGGTGTCCGTGCGCGACGGGGTGCTCACCATCACCGGGTCGCCGGACGGCACGACCGGCGGGATCGCCTGGCGGCGGGGGACGCGGAAGTTCGGGCGCTGGGAGGCCCGGGTCAGGTCGTCGCGGAGCTGCGCCTGCTACCACCCCGTCCTGCTGCTGTGGCCGGTCGGCGGCGGCGGGGGAGTCGCGCCCAAGGGCGGCGGCGGCGAGATCGACTACATGGAGACCCTCGACGACGGGCGGCGGCGGAGCACGGGGTTCTTCCTGCACTACGGCCCCGAGGACGGCGAGCGGAGGATCGCGGGGCGGGTGCGCGCCGATCTGACGCGCTGGCACACGTTCGCCGTCGAATGGACGCCCCGGAGCATGAGCGGGTTCATCGACGGCCGCCGGTGGTTCTCGACGGCGGATCGCAAGGCGCTGCCGCCCGGGCCGATGGGGCAGACGATCCAGCTCGACTGGTTCCCCGAGGACACCCGGCGGACGGCCGGCGGCATCGACCGGCGCACGGCGGCGACGCTGGAGGTCGACTGGATCCGGATGTACCGGGTGCCCTGAGGCGCCGCCGGTGCCGTGAGGCGTCGCGGGCGCCGCCGGCGACGCCCTGGAGATCTTCTCCGGCCGCGGATCTTTGCCGGCGACCCGCCGGGAGGGCCCTTGTGCAAGATCCACCGATCCACTACTCATGTGGACCGGCCGCCGTCTGGCCCCCCGATGCCGGGCACAGGCCCGGCACAGCCGGCGGTTTGGGAGGATGCGCATGGATCCGCAGCGGCTCAAGGACAACTTCGCGCTCGTCGGCAAGAACGGCGAGGACGTCGCCGCGTACTTCTACTCCGACCTCTTCGAGCGTGAGCCCGCGCTGCGGCCGATGTTCCCCGCCGCGATGGCCAAGCAGAACGAGAAGCTGCTCGCCGCGCTCTCGCACATCGTGTCCCTCGTGGACGACGCGCCGGCCCTCGTGCCGTTCGTCCAGGACCTCGGCCGCCGGCACGCGGGCTTCGGCGTCGTCAGCGACCACTACCCGGTCGTCGGCGCGAGCCTGCTCGCCACGCTGGCCTACTTCAGCGGCTCGGCGTGGAACGACGAGCTGGAGGAGGACTGGGCCGCCGCCTACGGCCTCGTCGCCCAGGTGATGGCGGAGGCCGCCGCCGAGCCGGTCTGAGGCGAGCCGTTTCATTAATTTTTCCGTCGTGAGCCCCGGCCCGCCGCCGCTCATCCAGGTGACGGCGGGCGCGCTGGCGTGCGCGAATGCACGCTCATGCGATTTCTGTGACTGCTGTGACACCAGACGCATTTGCGTTGAAAGTCCATATTTGTACACATCGCTCGGTAGGGTCCCCTCTTGATCATGGCCGCTACCGGAAGACGAAGGCGTGGACGCTCAGCGGTTGAAGGACAACTTCGCGCAGGTCGCGCAGCAGGGTGACGCGGTCGCCCTGTTCTTCTATTCCGACCTGTTCGTGCGCAATCCCCACCTCAGGGACATGTTCCCGGTCGGGATGAGCGGGCAGCGCGACAAACTGCTGCGCGCGCTCGGGCGAATCGTCTCGCAGGTCGACGATCTCGACCAGCTCGTGCCGTTCCTCCAGCAACTGGGCCGTGACCACCGCAAATTCGGGATCCTGGCGGAGCACTACCCGCATGTCGGCGCCAGCCTCGTCCGCACCCTCAAATACTTCTCCGGCGCCGACTGGACGCCGGAACTGGAGCAGGACTGGGGCGCCGCCTACGGCGTGGTCGCCCAGGTCATGCAGGAGGCCGCCGACGAGGACTCCCTGAACAGCCCGCCGTGGTGGGAGGGCCGGGTGACCGCGGTGGAGCGGCGCCGGTTCGACCTGGCGGTCATCCGGGTGGAGCCCGACCGTCCCCTGCCCTACCTGCCCGGCCAGTCGGTCGCCGTCGAACTCCCGGCGCGGCTGCGCCAGTGGCGGTTCTACTCGATGGCCAACGCGCCGCGGCCCGACAACACCGTCGACTTCCACGTGCGGCTGGTCGACGGCGGCGCGGTCAGCCCCGTCCTGGTGCGGACGCTGCAGGCCGGCGACCGGATCCGGATGGGCGCGCCGATCGGCACGCTCGTGCTGGACGAGTCGTCGCACCGCCAGGTGCTGCTCGTCGCCGGGAGCACGGGGCTCGCCCCGCTCAAGGCGATCCTGGAGCAGCTCGCGCGACGTCCCGTCCCGCCGCCGGTACAGCTCTTCTTCGGCGCGCGCACCCGGGACGCCCTCTACGACCTCGAAGACCTGCGCAAGCGGGCGGCCGAACTGCCCTGGCTGACCGTCGTGCCGGCCGTCTCCGACGAGACACCGCCGGCGGCCGGCTCGTTCTTCTCCATGGACGTCCGGCCCGGGCCCAACGGCTCGCTCGTCCAGGTGCCGCTGTCCGGCTCGCGCTCGGAGGACGGCGACGTCGAGTACGGCGCGCTCCCGGACGTCCTCGCCCGCCGAGGCTCGTGGGCGCAGCACGACGCCTACGTGTGCGGGCCCGCCGCGATGGTCATGAGCACGGTGGAACGGCTGACGCGCCTGGGCACCGATCCGGCCCGCGTCCGGCATGAGACCTTCGTCGATTCGCAGAGGTGAACCGTTGAACACTCCGAATCTTCCGGACCCGTTCGGCGACCCGGCGGGCTCTCCGGCCTTCGACTCCGCCCGGCCGGAATCCGGCCCGCCCGTGCCCGCCTGGGCCACGCCCGAATCGTCCCAGCCACCGGGGCATTCTCCTGGCCAGGTGCTGGGGCAGCAGCCTTCCTATCCGGTCGTCCCGGCCGCGGAGAACCAGCCCGGCCAGGCCGGGCCGCCCGCCCAGTCCGGTTCGCCCGCTCAGGCCGGTGTGCCTGGGCAGGGCGTTGTGCCCGCGCAAGGCATCGCGCCCGCGCAGGGCGGCCTGCCCGCGCCGGGGAGCCCGGGCGGCTTCGGGATGCTCGGCCGGGACCGGCTGACGCCCGGGGAGGTGCGGGCGGTCACGTTCGCGCGCGCGTCCCTCGGGCGCCGCGGCCTGGACGAGGACCACGTCCGGTCGTTCCTCGACCGCGTCGAGTACGAGCTGGCCCAGCTCGGCAACGAGAAGTCGGCGCTGGCGGAGGAGATCGCCGAGCTGCGCGACCGGCTGGGGTCCGCCGGGTCGGACGGGCGCGGCGGAATGGCGCACGAGGAGGCGCATTTCCAGGCCGTGCGGATCCTGTCGCACGCGCAGCAGACCGCGGACCTGTACGTGGCGGACGCCGAGCGGTACACCCGGGAACTCGCCCACGAGGCCCGGCTGCACCGCGAGGCGATCCTGTCCGACGCGCGGGGACGCGCCGAGCTGATGCTGGAGGAGGCGCACCAGCGCGCCGCCGAGGTCGCCGAGCAGGCGGCCCGTTCCGCCCCGATCGTGGCCCCCGCCAGGGCGGTCGAGCCGGTGCCGGGCGGCGCGCACCCCGGCCCGCCCGCGCTGCCGGCGGACGAGCGCCAGGCCATGGAAAGGGAGATCGCCTACCTGCGGACCTACAGCGACGTGTACCGCACCCACCTGCGGTCCTACCTGGAGGCCCTCCTCAAGAACGTGGACGAGTGGGAGACGTCCGAGCGCTCGGCCCTGCCCGTCGCGACCACCGACCAGCCACAACGGTGATGCCCGCGGGCCCGCCGAAACTCCTGCGGGCATGCCGAAGCCGTGGGCCCGCCGAAGCAGCGGGCTCACCTACGCTGCTCTGCGGGCTCGTCGAAGTCAGCCTGCGGACTTGCGGAAGCGTGGGCTCGCCGAAGCCGCAGCCTTGCTGAAGCCGTTGAGCCGGTGAGGCCAGTGGCGTTCGTGGAGTCGGTGGAGTTCGCGGCGTTCGCCGAGGGGTAAGGATGATCTGGCGTTCACGGACGGCATGGGCGCGACCGGCTGACACCGGACCCTGTTCGGCGCATGGGCGGTGGTCTGGAAAACTGGGGGCGCTATGGACTATCTGATCCTCATCGCCGGGCTGGCCGTACTCGCCCTCATCGTGGGCGGCGTCATGTTCTTGCGGCCCGGCCGCCGCAAGCCCCGCCGGCCCGTGGAACCCGCGGAGCGCCCCGCCGACGTCCTGCCGGGCGGCTCCACCGCCGTCGATGAGGCGGAGGGGGCCGCGCCGCCCGCCGAGCGCGCCCCACCGGCCGAGAAGGCGCCCGCCGCGCCGCCCGCGGTCGAGATCGAGCGGCCGCCGCCGTCCGCGGGACGGCTCGTCCGCCTGCGGGCCCGGCTGGCGCGCTCGCAGTCCACGTTCGGCAAGACCCTGCTCGGCCTGCTGTCGCGCGACACGCTCGACGACGACGCGTGGGACGAGATCGAGGACACCCTGATCGGCGCCGACATCGGCGTCGCCGTGGCCCGGCAGGTCACCGAGGACCTGCGGACCAAGGTCCAGGTGCTCGGCACCCGCACCCCGGACGAGGTGCGCGGGCTCCTCAAGGACGAGCTGGTCAAGCAGATCGGCCCCGACCTCGACCGGTCGCTGCGCGCCGAGCGGCACGGCAACAAGCCCGCCGTGATCATGGTCGTCGGGGTCAACGGCACCGGCAAGACCACCACCTGCGGCAAGCTCGGCCGGGTGCTCGTCGGCGACGGCCGCACGGTGCTCATGGGCGCGGCCGACACCTTCCGCGCCGCCGCGGCCGACCAGCTGCAGACCTGGGGCGCCCGCGTCGGCGCCCAGGTCGTCCGCAAGGAAGAGGGCGCCGACCCCGCCAGCGTGGCGTTCGACGCGGTCAAGCAGGGCATCGACAGCAAGGTCGACACCGTGATCGTCGACACCGCCGGGCGGCTGCACACCAAGACCGGGCTGATGGACGAGCTCGGCAAGGTCAAGCGCGTCATCGAGAAACAGAGCGAGGTAGACGAGATCCTGCTCGTCCTGGACGCCACGACCGGGCAGAACGGCATGCAGCAGGCCCGCGTCTTCGCCGAGGTCGTCAACGTCACCGGCATCGTGCTCACCAAGCTCGACGGCACCGCCAAGGGCGGCATCGTCGTCCAGGTGCAGCGCGAGCTCGGCGTCCCGGTCAAGCTCGTGGGCCTGGGCGAGGGGCCCGACGACCTGGCCCCCTTCGAGCCCGAGGCCTTCGTCGACGCCATCCTCGGCGAGTGACATCGTGGTGGCGCGGCGCCACGCCGCCGTCCCTTCGCGTCCCACGAGAACCACGGGCAACTTAATCCCCGATATTGGGAACTCTCACTATCTTGAAAGCAACAAAGTGAGCTCTTAGAAACACCCTCGAAACATGTCGCGGCGGGGTTTCACACCGTCGAAACACGAGAGCCCTCCAGGCGAAACCGCCAGCCTCGAATCTCTGGAGCAACCCAACGTTCCGTGCCGAGGAGGGTTCTCTTCGAGATGAAAATCGATACCGGTACAACCGCCTGGATGCTGGCGGCCACCGCGCTCGTGCTGCTCATGACGCCTGGACTGGCGTTCTTCTACGGGGGCATGGCGCGGGCCAAGGGCGTCCTCAACATGATGATGATGTCGTTCGTCAGCATCGTCACCGTCAGCATCATCTGGGTCTTCTACGGCTACTCGATCGCGTTCAGTTCCAACGGGAACTCGACGCTCGACAACTTCGTCGGCGGGCTCTCGGACTGGGGGCTGAAGAGCACGGCCACCTCCGTCTACGAGGGGCTGATCACCGAGGGCCCGGCGGCGATCACCGACAACATGCCCGAGCTGGTGTTCTCCGCGTTCCAGCTGACGTTCGCGATCATCACGGTCGCGCTGATCAGCGGCGCGATCGCCGACCGCGCGAAGTTCGGCGCCTGGGTCGCGTTCACCATCGCCTGGGCGACCCTGGTCTACTTCCCGGTCGCGCACTGGGTCTGGGGCGGCGGCTGGCTGTTCGACAAGGGCATCGAGGACTTCGCCGGCGGCACCGTCGTGCACGTCAACTCCGGTGCGGCGGCCCTCGCCCTCGCCCTCGTCCTCGGCAAGCGCAGGGGCTGGCCGAAGGAGCCGATGCGGCCCAACAACATGCCGTTCGTGCTGCTGGGCGCGGGCCTGCTGTGGTTCGGCTGGTTCGGTTTCAACGCGGGCTCCGAGCTCGCGGTCGACGGCACCACCGCCCTCGCGTTCATGAACACCCAGGTCGCCACGGCCGCCGCGGCCGGCGCCTGGCTCCTGGTGGAGAAGCTGCGCGACGGCCACGCCACCACCCTCGGCATCGCCTCCGGCGCCGTCGCGGGCCTGGTCGCCGTGACCCCTGCCTGCGGCTTCATCGACACCTGGGTCGCCGTGCTGCTCGGCTTCGTCGCCGGCGCGATCTGCGCCTACGCGGTCGGCCTCAAGTACAAGCTCGGCTTCGACGACTCGCTCGACGTGGTCGGCGTGCACCTCGTCGGCGGCCTCGTCGGCGCCGTGTCGCTGGGCTTCATCGCCGCCTACCCGTTCCTGCCGCAGCAGCACAAGGGCCTGTTCTACGGAGGCGGCCTCCAGCAGCTGGGCTGGCAGGTCGTCGCGCCCCTGGCGGTCGGCGCCTACTCGTTCGTGATGGCGTTCGTCATCGGCAAGGTCATCGACCTGGTCATCGGCTTCCGGCTGGATCCCGAGGACGAGGTGAACGGCATCGACATCGCCACGCACGCCGAGAGTGCGTACGATCTCGGGTCGGCCGGGGGCGGCGGCTCCGTCCACGCGGCGAGGGTCTCGGACCAGGCCTCGGCCGCCGTGGCGGGCAACGCCACGACGAAGAAGGTGGAGGCGGAAGCGTGAAGCTGATCACAGCGGTCATCAAGCCGTTCAAGCTCGACGAGGTGAAGGCGGCTCTGGAGACCTTCGGGGTCAAGGGCCTCACCGTCAGCGAGGCGAGCGGGTACGGCCGGCAGAAGGGCCACACCGAGGTCTACCGCGGCGCCGAGTACAAGGTCGACCTCGTGCCCAAGCTCCGCGTCGAGGTCCTCGTCGACGCCGAGGACGCCGAGGACATCATCGACGTCATCGTCAAGGCCGCGCAGACCGGCAAGATCGGTGACGGCAAGGTCTGGGCGGTCCCGGTCGACACGGTCGTCCGCGTCCGTACCGGCGAGACCGGCCCGGAAGCCCTGTAGGGCGCACGAGTGGTCCTCGCTCACGGAACGGTCGGGGGACAACGCCACGAAGCCCGCGCAGCCCTGGCGGCTGCGCGGGCGGCGCGTGCCGCCGACCTCGACCGCTGGCTGACCGGTCTGCTGGGCACCACCCCCGAAGCGGAAGCCCCAGCCACGCCCCCCGCCACAACACCCACCCCCACCCCGTCGGCCGAGCCCGCTGATGCTGCCACGGCGGCCGAGCCCGTTGACACTGCCGCGCGCGCCAAGTCCACTGGCCTTGCTGCGGCTACGAGGCCCGCTGATCTGGCCGGGACGGCTGAGGCGGCTGGGCTTGCTTTGCCGGGCTCTTTTGCCGGGGCGGACGGGGTCGCTTTGGTCGCGGTCGGCAGTTATGGGCGGCGCGAGCTCACGCCTGGTGGCGATCTTGACCTGGTGCTCTTGCATCGGGGGCGGCCGGACGTGGGCCAGGTGGCCGACCGTGTCTGGTACCCGATCTGGGACTCGGGGCTGCGGCTCGACCATTCCGTGCGCACGGTCCAGGAAGCGCGGACCGTGGCGCGCACCGACATGAAGGCCGCGCTGGGGCTGCTCTCCGCCCGCCGGATCGCCGGCGAGGCCGCGATCGTCGACGAGCTGCGCGCCGCCGTCCTCGCCGACTGGCGCGCCGACGCGCGGCGGCGCCTCGCCGAGCTGGCCGAGATGTGCCGGGAACGCTGGGAGACCCAGGGCGAACTGGCGTTCCTCCTGGAGCCCGACCTCAAGGAGGCCCACGGCGGCCTCCGCGACGTCCACGTCATGCAGGCCGTCGCCGCGTCCTGGGTGGCCTCGGCCCCCAACGCGCGCGTACGCGCCGCCCACGATCTCCTCCTGGACATCCGGCACGCGCTGCACGAGACCACCGGCCGGGCCTCCGACCGCCTCGTCCTCCAGGAGCAGGAGGCGGTCGCCCAGGCCCTCGGCATGCTCGACGCCAACGTGCTGCTCCGTTCGATCGCCGAGGCGGCCCGCACGATCACGTACGCCGAGGATCATCTGTGGCGTCGCGTGGAGCGTTTCTGCGCGCCTCGCCGCGCGCCCGTCATGCGCGCCCGCACGGACGCGGCGGGCCGGCGCGGTGCGGGCGAACGCGGTGCCGTCGAACGCAGCCCCGTCGGTGACGGCGCCGTCGAGCAGGAAGGCGAGGTCGTCCTGGCCCGCGGCGCCGACCTGGACGACCCCGCGCTCGTCCTCCGCGTCGCCGCGGCCGCGGCCCAGGCGGACCTGCCGCTCGCCCCCGCCACGGTCGACCGGCTGGCCCAGGGCGCCGCGCTGCCCGCCGTGCCGTGGCCCGCCACCGCCCGCGACGCCCTGGTGGCGCTGCTGGGCGCCGGGACGGCGGCGATCGGCGTCTGGGAGGCCCTCGACCAGGCCGGGCTGATCGTGCGGTTGCTGCCGGACTGGGAACGTGTCCGCAACCGCCCGCAGCGCAACCCCGTCCACACCTACACCGTCGACCGCCATCTGGTGGAGGCCGCCGCCCGCGCCGCCGCCCTCACCCGCGAGGTCGCCCGCCCCGACCTGCTGCTCGTCGGCGCGCTCCTGCACGACATCGGCAAGGGCTGGCCCGGCGACCACTCGACGAGCGGCGCGGTCGTCGCCCGCGACATGGGGACCCGGCTGGGCTTCCCGCCGGGGGACGTGCAGGTGCTGGAGACCCTCGTCCGGCACCATCTCCTGCTGCCCGAGACCGCCACCCGCCGCGACATCGACGACCCCGTCACGGTCGAGACCGTGATCAAGGCCGTGTCGGCGGTGCCCGGCCGCGAACGCGAGATCGTCGAGCTGCTGGCCGCCCTCGCGATCGCCGACGGCCAGGCCACCGGCCCCGCCGCCTGGGGACCGTGGAAGGCGCGCCTGGTCGCCCAGCTGGCCCGCCGGGCCATCGGCGCCCTCACCGGCGGCACACCTCCGCCCGCGCCCGCCCTGCCCCCCGAGCAGCTGGCCCTGGCCCGGCACGACGGAGCGGCGATACGCGTCGCGGGCTCCCGGATCACCATCGCCGCCCCCGACCGTCCCGGCCTCCTCTGGAAGGCGGCGGGCGTACTGGCTCTCCATCGCCTGGCGGTCCGCACGGCTCGTACGGTCAACGCCTCACCCCGTCCGTCGGACGACGGGCGCACGACGGCGGTGCTGGATTTCACGGCGGTGCCCGAGTACGGGACGCCGCCGGACCCCGCGGCGCTGGAGGCCGACCTGAGGCGGATGCTCGCCGACCGCCTGCACGTCGCCGACCGGCTGGAGAAGCGGGCTCGCGCGGTGCGGGTGCGGCCGGGCGTGGCCGTTCCGCCGCCCCGGGTGTCGATCGTCGACGACGCGTCGAGCACGGCCACCGTGGTGGAGGTCCGGGCCCACGACCGGCCGGGGCTGCTGTGGCGGATCGGGCAGGCGCTGGGCGAGTGCGGCCTCCAGGTCCGCGCCGCTCAGGTCGACACGCTGGGAGCCGAGGCGGTCGACGTTTTCTACGTGGTGGACGCGGAGGGGCGTGCGCTCACCGACGCGGACGAGTTGGACCACGTACGACGGCACGTCCTGGAGGCCCTGGCCTAACCACTCGGCGTGGGCTGAACGCTGGCTCAGCGTGGGTTCGCGCAGACTTGACATGCGTGCCAGCTCAGCATGCGTGCGGGCTCAGCATGTGTGCGGGCTCAGCGTGCGTGTCCGGCTCAGCGTGCGGGCGTGCGTGCGGGCTCAGCGTGCGTGTCGGCTCAGCGTGCGTGCCAAGTCAGCGTGCGTGCCCGGCTCAGCGTGGATTCGCGCGGGCTTCACGTGCGTGCGGGCTCAGCGTGGGCTGGGCGCTGGGCTCTGTGTGGGCGTGGGTGTGGGGCTGGATGCGCAGCTGCGTGGGCTTGGCGTGCGTGCGGGCTGGCGTGGTGGAAGACGGAGGAGCAGCCACGGGGGCACGGCTGCCCCTCCGCCGGTCCAGGGGGTCAGGAACTCGCTAGGCCGCTGCCTGGCTGAGGGTCACGCTGGCGGTCGTTGTCGCCAGGTCCCTTGCCGCCATCGTTGTTCGGTGCGCGGAACTTGCCGTCCTTGCCGTTGCCGTTGCCGTTCCCGCCCTTGCCGTTGCCGCCGTTCCCGTTGCCGCCGTTGCCGTTCCCGTTCCCGTTGCCGTCGTCGTCCTTGTCTTTGTTCTTGTTGTTGCCCTGGTTGCCGTTGCCCGAGCCGTTGTTCCCCTTGGACGGCTTCTCTTTGGGCGTCTTCGCCTTCTTCGGGTTCTTCGTCGTTCCCTTGCCCTCGTCCTTCTTCAGGAGCTTCGAGCAGTAACCGGGCACCTTGTGCGCCCCGCCGGCGGCGGAGACGAGTGGAACGTACGCCGCTGAACGCAACGCCTCGGCACGGTGAGCGGAATCACCGGACGCGTACGAACGGCATAGCCCGGACAGGGCCGAAGGCTGGTTCGCGCCGTGCGTCGGGCGGGGGCTGGTCTGACCGCCGGAAGGTTCGGCGGACGGGGACTTGCTGACCGGCCGTCCCGGAGACACCGTGGTGTCCGGATCGCCGTCCAGGGGGCCCATCGGGAGGGCCCCGGTGCCGGCGGCGAGCGCGACCCCGCCGGCCGCCGTGACCGCGAGGCTCAAGGCCGCGATCTTGGCGGTGAGGATGCGGGTGAGCGGGAGCCCGCGTCCCCGCTTCTTCGGCAGCGGAGCCGCCGCGGCGGCGGTGAAGGCCGCCACGGCGCTCTCCTCGCCGGCGAGCTCCGGGCCCCGCGCGGGCGCGGAGGCGGCGGCGAGCACGCGGCCGAGGGGCTCGGCCGGGGTCCCGGAGTCGCCCGGCTCGCCGCGGAGCAGGCGCTCGGCGGCGGCACGGTCGAGGTCCCAGTGATCCGTACTCATCTCACTCCCCTCAGCGCCGTGATCTGGATTCGTGTCACACCTGGCATCTCAGTCTGCGCCGTCGGGCCCGTGAGCAGGCCGTTCTTCCATCTGGTCGGCCAGCCGGTGCAGGCCGCGGTAGGCGGCGGTCCGGACGGCCCCGGCCCGCTTGCCGAGCACCCGGCCCGCCTCCTTGGAGTCGAGGCCGACGACGACGCGCAGCAGCACCGCCTCGGCCTGGTCCCGGGGCAGCGCTCCGATCAGCGCGATGGCGCCGTCGGTGGAGATGCGTTCCAGCGCGTCCCGCTCGGTGTCGTCGCGTCCCACCAGGTCGGTCAGCTCGTCGATCTGCACGCTGGTCTCGGGCCGCCGGTTGAGGCGCCGCAGATGGTCGAGCGCCCGGTGCCGCGCGACGGTCGACGCCCAGCCCCGGAACCGGTCGTAGTCGCCGCTGAACGAACGGATGTCGCGCGCGATCTGCAACCACGCGTCGGCCGCCACGTCCTCCGCGTCGCCGCCCACCAGTGCCCGCAGGTACCGGAGCAGCCGGGGCTGCAGGTCCCGGTAGATCGTGCGGAACGCGGCCTCGTCGCCGGCCTGCGCGCTCTGCAGCGCCGTCTCGAGACTGTGGTCGGGGGGTTCGACCCGGGTGGTCACCCGTCCGCTCATGCGCGCCCGTGCCGGCGCGGCCACGTCTTCACCTTGGGGTCCTTCGGGGCTTGATCAGGACGATGGGGGGCCTGAACACCCGCACGGCCACGTCGCGCAGGTCACAGGGAACCCCTGAACGCTCCAGCGTACGACCCAACCTGACCGTCACAGGCCGTTCGACCAGAACAAACCTCCTCCATCCGCGGCGGCGGCGAGACGCGACGCCTTGATCGGGCGGGGCGCGGTGGTTGACCCGATAGTCTGATAGGCGATCCCAGAAGCTTTCCAAGGACGGGTCCAGACACGTGTTCGAGACGCTATCCGACCGGTTGACGACGGTCTTCTCGTCGCTGCGCAGCAAGGGGCGGCTCTCCGAGGCCGACATCAACGCGACAGCCCGCGAGATCCGGGTCGCGTTGCTCGAGGCCGACGTCGCCCTGCCCGTGGTGAAGGACTTCATCGCGCAGATCAAGGAGCGGGCCGCCGGGGCGGAGGTCTCCCAGGCGCTCAACCCCGCGCAGCAGGTCGTCAAGATCGTCAACGAGGAGCTCATCAACATCCTCGGCGGCGAGACGCGGCGGATCCGGTTCGCCAAGAACCCGCCCACCGTGATCATGCTGGCGGGCCTGCAGGGCGCCGGTAAGACCACGCTCGCGGGCAAGCTGGCCCGCTGGCTCAAGTCCGAGGGGCACGCGCCGCTGCTGGTGGCGGCCGACCTCCAGCGGCCCAACGCCGTCCAGCAGCTGCAGGTGGTCGGTGAGCGCGCCGGGGTGCCGGTGTTCGCGCCCGAGCCCGGCAGCGGCGTCGGCGACCCGGTGAACGTCGCGCGGCGTTCGATCGAGCAGGCCAAGCACGCCCAGCACGACATCGTCATCATCGACACCGCCGGCCGCCTCGGCATCGACGCCGAGATGATGCAGCAGGCGATCGACATCCGCGACGCGGTCAAGCCGGACGACATCCTGTTCGTGGTCGACGCGATGGTCGGCCAGGACGCGGTCAACACGGCCCAGGCGTTCGTGGAGGGCGTCGGGTTCGACGGCGTCGTCCTCACCAAGCTCGACGGCGACGCGCGCGGCGGCGCGGCGCTGTCGGTCCGGCACATCACCGGCCGGCCGATCATGTTCGCGTCGACGGGGGAGAAGCTCGAGGACTTCTCGGTCTTCCACCCCGACCGGATGGCCGGGCGCATCCTCGACATGGGCGACATCCTCACCCTGATCGAGCAGGCCGAGCAGGCGTTCGACGCCCAGCAGGCCGAGAAGATGACCACGAAGTTCGCGTCCGGCGAGGACTTCACGCTCGAGGACTTCCTCGAGCAGATGATGATGATCCGCAAGCTCGGCCCGATCGGCAACCTGCTGGGCATGATGCCCGGCATGGGCCAGGTCCGCGACCAGGTCAGCCAGATCGACGACAAGGACCTGGACCGGGTCGCCGCGATCATCCGGTCGATGACGCCGGGCGAGCGCGAGAACCCGAAGATCATCAACGGCTCGCGGCGGGCCCGCATCGCCAAGGGCTCGGGCGTCTCCGTCGGCGAGGTCAACAGCCTGGTCACCCGCTTCTTCGACGCGCAGAAGATGATGCGGCAGATGGCGGGCGGCATGGGCCTGCCGGGCATGCCCGGCCGCCGCAAGGCCGCGAAGGCGGCCAAGAACGCCAAGAACAAGAAGGGCAAGCAGCGCAGCGGCGACCCGCGCAAGCGCGCCGGCGGCGGCCAGCAGCAACAGCCCGCCGCCGCCCAGGACGGCGGGATGCCGGACGGCCTGCCGCCCGGTCTCGGTGGCCAGTTGCCGCCAGGTCTGGGCGGTCAGCTGCCGCCCGGATTCCAGATGCCCGACCTCGGCAAGCTGCAAGGACGCAAGAAAAAGTAAAGCCGCCGCGTGTCATCGCGCGATTGCGCTTTTTCCGCGATCGTCTGGCAGAATGGCAGGCTGGAAACCCCGGGAACGCCAGGAGCCCTCTCTCGTCCTGCGCAGGCCGGAAATCCATGGAACGGCCGGTAACCGGTGTCCCCACCTGGTGAGGCCCGTTCACCCTGTATTGAAGTCTGGAGTACACCACACCCGTGGCAGTCAAGATCAAGCTCAAGCGTCTGGGGAAGATCCGGAACCCGCAGTACCGGATCGTCGTCGCCGATGCCCGCACCAAGCGTGACGGTCGGGCCATCGAGGAGATCGGCCTCTACCAGCCGAAGCAGGAGCCGTCGCTCATCGAGATCGACTCCGAGCGCGCGCAGTACTGGCTGGGCGTCGGCGCGCAGCCGACCGAGCCGGTCCTCACCCTGCTCAAGATCACCGGCGACTGGCAGAAGTTCAAGGGCGAGCCCGGTGCCGAGGGCACGCTCAGGAAGGCCGAGCCCAAGCCGGACAAGAAGGCCGTCTTCGAGGCGGCCGTCAAGGAGGCCTTCAGCGAGGACGAGGCCGCCGCCACGGCGACCAAGTCCCGCAAGAAGGCCGAGCCGAAGAAGGCCAAGGCCGAGGCCAAGTCTGAGACCAAGGCCGAGACCCCGGCCAAGACCGAGGACACCACCGAGGCCAAGGCCGCCGAGACCACCGAAGCCAAGAGCGAGGACTGACGTGCTCGAAGAAGCGCTCGAGCACCTGGTGCGCGGCATCGTGGAGCACCCGGACGACGTCCGGGTGCGCGCCCGCCGCATCAGGGGTGGCCGGGTCCTGGAGGTGCGCGTGCACCCCGAGGACCTCGGCAAGGTCATCGGCCGCAGCGGTCGTACCGCCAAGGCCCTCCGCACGGTCATCAGCGCCCTCTCCGGAGGCCGCTACGTGCGCGTGGACCTGCTCGACGTCAACGAGGTCCGCTGAGCCTCACCGGCTCCAGTGGCTCTCGCCCGCGCAAGGACCGATCGGTCCCCGCAGGCCCAGTGACCGGCCCGACGGCCCCGCCGTCGGGCCGGTCACCGTTTGTGACCAACGATGGTGGTGGTGATGAAGGACCAGCTGGTGGTCGGCCGGATCGGACGGCCGCACGGCATCCGTGGTGAGCTCACCATTGATGTCCGTACCGACGAACCCGACGCCCGCTTCGCGCCCGGCGCCGAGATCGCGACGGACCCGCCCGCGACGGGCCCCCTCACGGTGGAACGCGCCCGCTGGCACTCCGGCCGCCTCCTTCTGGCGTTCGCCGGAGTGACCGACCGCTCCGCGGCCGAGGAGCTGCGCGGCACCTGGCTCGTCGTCGCCCCCGACGACATCATCGACACCGGCGACCCGGACGACTTCCACGACTCCGAGCTGGTGGGCCTCGCCGCGGTCACCACCGCGGGCGACGAGATCGGCACCGTCACCGAGGTCCGCCACTTCGGCCAGGACCTCCTGGTGATCAGCCGGACCGCCGGCGGAGAGGCTCTGGTGCCCTTCGTCGCCGCCCTCGTCCCCGAGGTGGACGTCGCCGGCGGCCGCCTGGTCATCGACCCGCCCGCCGGACTCCTGGACGACCAGTGAGACTCGACATCATCTCGATCTTCCCGGAGTACTTCGCTCCGCTGGACGTCTCGCTGCTCGGCAAGGCCCGCCGCAACGGCCTGATCGACATGACCGTCCACGACCTCCGCCAGTGGACCCACGACCGCCACCGCACCGTCGACGACACCCCGTACGGCGGCGGCCCCGGCATGGTCATGAAGCCAGAACCCTGGGGCGAGGCCCTAGACACCCTGGCCCCCCCACCCAAGTCCACCCCCCGGCCTGAGACGTCCAGCGCTCAACCACCCGCTACCCAGCCATCCGCGTCCAGCGACCAGCAGCCGGCCAGCACCGCCCCTGAGACGTCCACCGCTCAGCCGGACGTGGCCAGCGCTCAGTCAGCCGCAGTCAGCGGCGAACGAGCTACGGCAAGCGGTCAGCCGGACACGGCCAGTGCCGGCGACCCGCTTAGCGCGGCCGCAGATACCAGCGCCACCACAGCCACCAGCGCGGTCGCAGGCACCGGCGCGGGCGCAGAAGTCGGCGCGGGCGCGGGGGCCAGCGGGCGCGTGGGCGTCAGTGCGGAGGCCAGCGTTGGGGCGACCACGGCGACCGGCGCGGCTGGAGCCGGTGGGCGGTCGAACGCGGGTGGTGGGGGTGTGGTGCCGCGGCTGATCGTTCCGACTCCCAGCGGGCGGCCGTTCACTCAGGCGCTCGCGGTGGAGTACGCGGCGGAGCCGTGGCTGATCTTCGCCTGCGGGCGGTACGAGGGCATCGACTCGCGGGTGGTCGAGGAGGCCCGGAGCCGGATGCGCGTCGACGAGGTAAGCCTTGGCGACTTCGTGCTCGCGGGCGGCGAGGTGGCCGTGCTGGTCATGGTGGAGGCCATCAGCCGGCTGCTGCCGGGCGTCCTCGGCAACTTCGACTCCGTGACGGACGACTCGTTCGCGCCGGGGGCCATGGAGTCCCTGCTGGAGGGGCCGGTCTACACCAAGCCGCCGGTATGGCGGGAACGGGCCGTCCCGGACGTCCTGCTGTCCGGCAACCACGGCGCGATCGCCCGCTGGCGGCGCGACCAGGCGCTGCGGCGGACCGTCGCCAACCGGCCCGAACTGGCCGCCAGGCTGGATCCGGCCACCCTCGACAAGCATGATCGCCAGGTGCTCGCCGACGCCGGTTTTCCGGTGGACGGCGAACCTATGGCACACTAGAGCGTCGCCGTTTATCTCACACACGGCGCTCATACTTTCGAAGAAGATCCACTTCGCGCGGCTCGACGCCCCCACGACACATCCCGGGGCCTCTCGATGTCCGCGTTCGACTCATGAGGAAACGCCTGTCATGCACACCCTGATCCAGGAGATCGAGAACGCCGCGCTGCGCAGCGACCATCCGGACTTCCGTCCGGGCGACTCGGTCAAGGTCCACGCGCGCATCACCGAGGGCAAGGTCACCCGCGTGCAGGTCTTCGAGGGCGTCGTGATCCGGCGCCAGGGCGGCGGCGCCCGCGAGAGCTTCACCGTCCGCAAGGTCAGCAAGGGCGGCTACGGCGTCGAGCGCACCTGGCCGCTCAACAGCCCGCACATCGAGAAGCTCGAGGTCGTCACCCGCGGTGACGTCCGCCGCGCCAAGCTCTACTACCTCCGCAACCTGCGCGGCAAGGCCGCGCGCATCAAGGAGAAGCGCGACTTCTGAGCCCGAACGCCCGGGTCATCATGATTCGGGTCTGCGGCAGCACGGCGCCCCGGGAACCCTCAGCGGTTGCCGGGGCGTTGGCCGTTTCGGAGCGGCCGGACATCGAACACGGAGCGCAAGGTAGTACGGGGCGACACGGCAGTGCGAAGGGTATGCCGGACGTGACGCCGCTAGGCTTTCGCTCTGATGACAGACGAGGACGATCGGAGAGACGTGCGTTCCGAAGCCGAGGGCGCGGTGCCCCACGAGAAGCAGGCCGTGACCTCGGACCCTGTCGCCGACACGACCACGGAGAACGGTTCGTCCGCCGACGGCCGCACGACGGAGGACGGGCCGGCCGCGACGTCCGCGGACGACGGGTCGTCCACCGGCGGCCAGGAGTCCACGGAGGACGAGTCGCCCAAGAAGGCCAAGAAGCAGGGCTCCTTCTGGAAGGAACTGCCGGTCCTCATCGGCGTCGCCCTCGTCCTCGCCCTGGTCATCAAGGCGTTCGCGGTGCAGGCGTTCTACATCCCGTCCGCGTCGATGGAGAACACCCTGCAGATCGGTGACCGCGTCCTGGTCAACAAGATCGTCTACCACACCCGCGACATCAAGCGCGGCGACATCGTGGTCTTCAACGGTCTCGACTCCTGGGACCCCGAGGTCGACTACGCCGAGCCGTCCAACCCGGTGTCCAAGGTCTTCCGTGCGATCGGCACGACGTTCGGCGTCGCGCCCAACGAGAAGGACTACATCAAGCGCGTGATCGGCATCCCCGGCGACCGGGTCAAGTGCTGCGACGCGCAGGGCCGCATCACCGTCAACGGCGTGCCGCTCGACGAGAAGTCCTATCTCTTCACCGATCCCCAGAGCGACGAGCAGAACAAGCCCTCCAACGAGACGTTCGACCACACCGTGAAGCCCGGCCAGCTCTGGGTCATGGGCGACCACCGCGAGGTCTCGTCCGACTCCCGCGCCCACCGCGGCGACCCGGGTGGCGGCACGATCCCCGTCAGCCGTGTGATCGGCCGGGCGTTCGTGATCGTCTGGCCGCTCGACCGGCTCGACACGCTGCCCATCCCCAAGACGTTCGAGCAGCCGGCACTGAGCGCCGCCGCCGCGGTGACCCCCGCCGTCCCGCTGGCCTTGGGCTTCGTGGGCGCCGTCCCCGTGGCCCTCATCCACCGCCGCCTCCGTCCCCGCTTCGCCCGGACGCGCGACGCGTAGATCCCGGGCGGCCGCCTGCCCGAAAGAGGCGGCCGCTCGTGTCACGATGTCAACCGGATCGGCCCGCGGTGGGGCCGGGTGACGAGGGGCGGAGGACATGCGTTCCGAACCCGAGGGTGCGACCCCCGAGCCCGACCGGCCCCCGGCTCCCACCGAAACCTCAGCCGAGAAACCCCTCCAAGCCGCTGACGCCACCGCACCACAGGACGAGGAAGGCGCCACGGTGGCAGACGCCGCCCCAACGGCGGACAGCGCCCCAACGGCAGGCGGTGCCGAGACGGCGGATAGTGTCACAACGGCGGACAGTGCTCCGACGGCAGACGGCGTCACGACGGCAGACGGCGTCACGACGGCAGACGGCGTCACGACGGCAGACGGCGTCACGACGGCAGACGGCGTCACGACGGCAGACGGCGTCACGACGGCAGGCGGCGTCACGACGGCAGGCGGCGTCACGACGGCAGGCGGCGTCACGACGGCAGGCGGCGTCACGACGGCAGGCGGTGCCACGACGGCAGGCG
>NZ_JBICUD010000002.1:491338-903486 GCF_043198015.1 Spirillospora sp. NPDC048911
CGGTGCCACGACGGCAGGCGGTGCCACGACGGCAGGCGGTGCCACGACGGCAGGCGGTGCCACGACGGCAGGCGGTGCCACGACGGCAGGCGGTGCCACGACGGCAGGCGGTGCTGCGGCGGCGGACAGCGCTACGGCGGCGGGCGGTGCTGCGGCGGTGGGCGGTGCTCCGACGGCGGACAGTGCCGCGACGGCGGGCGGTGCCGAGACGGCGGACAGTGTCACAACGGCGGACAGTGCTACGGCGGGCGGTGCTGTGGCGGCGGGCGGCTCCGATGGTGAAGCGACGGACGGCTCGGGTCCGAAGACTCCGGAAGATGCCGACGAACCGGGAACGGACGGACAGTCCGAGAAGCAGAAGAAGCAACGATCGTTCTGGAAGGAACTCCCGGTCCTGATCGGCGTCGCGCTGGTTCTGGCCCTGGTGATCAAGTCCTTCGTCGTGCAGGCGTTCTACATCCCGTCGGAGTCGATGGAGAACACCCTCCTGGTGGGTGACCGTGTCCTGGTCAACAAGATCGTGTACCACACCCGCGACATCAAGCGCGGCGACGTCGTGGTGTTCAGCGGCCTGGACTCGTGGGATCCCGAGGTGGACGTCGCCGAGCCGTCCAACCCGGTGTCCAAGGTCTTCCATGCGATCGGCAGCACGTTCGGCGTCGTCCCTGGGGAGAAGGACTACATCAAGCGCGTGATCGGCGTCCCCGGCGACCGGGTCAAGTGCTGCGACGCGCAGGGCCGCATCACCGTCAACGGCGTACCGCTCGACGAGAAGTCCTACCTGTACACCGACCCGGAGACACGCGAACGGAACAAACCATCCGACATCCCGTTCGACGTCACCGTCGGCAAGGGCCAGCTCTGGGTGATGGGCGACCACCGCGAACTCTCCTACGACTCCCGCAACCACCGCGGCGACCCGGGCGGCGGCACGATCCCCACCAACCGCGTGATCGGCAGGGCGTTCGTGCTCGTATGGCCCCTCAACCGGATGGACACCCTCCCGATCCCGAAGACCTTCGATCAGCCCGCCCTCAACAAGGCCACAGCAGCAGCTCTCCCGGCCGCTCTAGGCCTGGCAGGCGCCGTCCCCCTCACCCTGATCCGCCGCCGCCTCCGCACCTGACGGTGGCCCCCGCCGCGCGGAGGGGATGGGGCTCTGTTGCTGGCCGGTGAGATTTGCCGTGGAGTGATCATGCGTTGCCGCAGGTGGTGGGGGTAAGGGGTTTCGGGCTTGGGCGGAGGGGGCTGGGATCGGGGGATTCGGGGCGCCTTGCGGGCTTGTGGCGTCGTACGCTGGCGTTCCATGAACGGTCGTCCTCTCCGCTTCACGCCGCGCCGCGACGCCGGGCTGCACGCGTACGAGCGGGCGCTCGAGCACGGGGGCTTCGGCCGGGTCGCCGGTGTCGACGAGGCTGGTCGCGGGGCCTGTGCCGGGCCGCTGGTGGTCGGTGCCGTGATCTTGCCTCGTGGACGGCGAGGGGTGATCGAGGGGCTGACGGACTCGAAGCTGCTCACTCCGGCACGGCGCGAGGCGATCTATGCGGAGATCGTCCAGCGGGCCGAGAGTTGGAGCGCCATCGTGATCCCGTGCCACGACATCGATCGGATCGGCGTCCATCGGTGCAACATCACGGGTATGCGGCGGGCGCTGGCGGCCCTGGAGCCGCGGCCCTCGTACGTGCTGAGCGACGGGTTCGCGGTGCCTGGCCTCGACGTCCCGAGCCTGGCGGTGATCAAGGGGGACCAGGTCGCCGCGTGCGTGGCGGCGGCCTCGGTGGTGGCCAAGGTCACCCGGGACAGGATGATGGTGGACCTGCACGAGCGTTATCCGGAGTACGGATTCAACGTTCACAAGGGGTATTCGACCCGCGAGCACTCGGCGGCACTGGATGAACATGGTCCTTGCCCTGAGCATCGCTTCTCCTTCGTCAATGTAGGGCGGGCCTTGCGTAAGAATGGAGTGGGGGAGGATCTCGGGGACGAGCAGGTGCTGGACGTCCCCGGCGAGGAAGGGGCACGGGCGTGAGCGCAGAGGATCTCGAGAAGTACGAGACCGAGATGGAGTTGCAGCTCTATCGCGAGTACCGCGACGTCGTCGGGCTCTTCACGTACGTGGTCGAGACGGAGCGCAGGTTCTACCTCACGAACTCGGTGGATCTCCAGGTGCGGAGCACCGACAACGGCGAGGTCTTCTTCGAGGTCACCATGCAGGACGCCTGGGTCTGGGACATGTACCGGCCCGCGCGCTTTGTGAAGAACGTGCGTGTCGTTACGTTCAAGGACGTCAACGTCGAAGAACTGGCCAAGAGCGATTTCGAGCTCCCCTCCGAGCAGTAGTACGTGATCATGAACGGGCCTGGCTGGTCACGCGCCAGCCCGCGGGGGCGCGTTCGACGAAGCCGCCGGCCGCGAGAATGCCCAGCTTGCCGTTGACGGTGGCGAGATCCAGCCCCGCCTTGACGGCTATCTGGGCGGGCCCGGTGGCGCCGCGGGCGGGAAGCGCCTCCAGGACGGCCCGGGTCGTGGCGTCCAGATGGTCTCGGGGCAGGATGGGGGCACCCGGATCCGGAGCGAGGGCACCGATCGGCCCGACGACCTCGATCACCTCCTCCGCACGGGTCACGAGCGTGGCGGGCGGATCCTCGCGCAGAAGCCGGTGGCAGCCCACTGAAGATCCAGAGTGCACGGGCCCGGGGACCGCCATGACCATCCGGCCGAGCTTGCGGGCCCAGGCGGCAGTACCGAGCGCGCCGCTACGCCGCGCCGCCTCGACCACGACGGTGCCCCTGGAGAGGGCCGCGATCACCCTGTTGCGGATCAGGAAGCGGAGCCGGTTCGGTTCCGTACCGGGCGGCATCTCGCTGACCAGCAGAGCTCGGCGGGCCATCTCGGCGAACAGGCCGTCGTTGCTGGCGGGATAGGCCACGTCGACACCGTTCGCGAAGACCGCCAACGTGGGCCCGTCGGCGGCCAGGGCGCCGCGGTGAGCGGCCGCGTCGATGCCCATGGCGCCCCCGGAGACGACCGTCCACCCTCGTTCGGCCAGCTCGCAGCCGAGATCGGCGGCGACCCGCAGGCCGTACGGCGTGGCGGCCCGGGAGCCGACGATGGCCACCGATCGCAGGCAGCTGTAGCGCAGATCCTCGGGACCGCGCAGCCACAGCGCGTACGGACGTTCGTCCCCTAAATCGTCGAGCGTGGTCGGCCACTCGGGATCGCCGGGGCACACCAGCCGGATGTTCATGTGCTCGCAGATGGCCAGATCCGCCGCCGCGTCGACACCCGTAAGCCTGATCCGCCAGCGTTCCATGCGATCGCTGATCCGCCCAGCCTCGACACCGGGAGGGATCTCGCCGGAACGGACCGCCGCCAAGGCCCCGGCAGGCCCGGCCACAGAGATCAATCGACCCATCTGCGTGTCCCCGGGCTCGGCGACCGCACAAAGCGTCGCCCGAGCAAGCCGATCGTCGTTCATGCTGTCTCCTTCGGTGGGTGATGGTGCACCGGTCGGGTTCTGAGCGGCGGCCGCACCATCTGCGTAATGCGGCTGGGCTCTGTGTGCTTTCGCTCTCGTCTCGCGCTCGCAGCTGAGGCGGTTTGGTGGTCAGCGGCCGGTCTGCCCGGATGCTCTGGCGCGGTCTCGGTCGGCGCGTGCACACGCGCCCTTGTCCCCGGTTGCGTAGTGCGCGCGCGTGGGTGTGTTGGGCGTGGCCGCCGGTTGGGTCGCGCTGCTGCGGACCGTGGTTTCTGAGCGGCGCACAGCGCACGAGCCTCTGTTCTCGAGCGGGTCGCGTTCGTGGATGAGCGCTGGGGGGCGGCGGTTGGTTGGGCTGGTGGATGCGCCAGGCGGGATTCTGTGGGACGGGCGCGACTTGCGTGGCGCGTGGGCCCAGGCTGCTTCGCTCTCGTCATGTTTGTGGGTGATTGGTCTGGCGGTGGGCGGCCGGTCTGGGTGGCTGCTCTGGTTCGGTCTGTTGGCGAAGCGTGCAGCGCACGAATCCTTGTTTTGGTTGTGTCGCGTCGCGGCTGAGGTGCCTGGGCATGGGCGGCGGCCGGTTGGGCCCTTGGTGTGTCGGACGGGGTTTCTGTGGGGCGCGGGCGCAGCATTTGCGTGGTGCGTGTGGGCTCTGTGTGCTTCGCTCTCGTTCCGCGTTGGTAGGTGAGGTGGCGATGGCACGTGGCCGATCGGGAGATGCTTTGGTGCGGTCTTGGTGGGTGTAGCGCACGAGCCCTTGTTGCTGGTTGTGCCGTGTTCGTGAGTGAGGTGCATTGAGTGGCTGATTGGGGTGAGTGCGGGGTGGTTCTGGGCGTGTAGCGCATGAGCTTTGCTCCGGTCGGGTTCCTGGGGGAGATGGTGGCGGCCGGTTTGGTCGGCTGCGGTGGGGCGGGTCTTTGGGTTGGCGTCGGGGGACGCGGGTGTTTGTGGTTGCTGGTCATGGGCGGCGGCCTGTCCATAGGGCCAGGGCGCCGCCTACGTCGTCTTCGCTGGGTTGGTCTCGGCCGGCGAGGTCGGCGATCGTCCAGGCGACGCGGAGGATGCGGTCCAGGCCTCGGGCGCTGAGGGTGCCCCGCATGAGGGCGTCGTCGGCGGTTCGCATGGCTTCCGGGGGCGGGGTGAAGCGGCGGCGCAGTTCGGGGCCGGGGATGTCGGCGTTGGAACGCCAGGGAGTATCTGCGAGGCGTTTCGCGGTGCGGTCGCGGGCGATCAGGACTCGTTCGGCGACCACGCTGCTCGACTCCGCGAACTCCAGGTCGTAGCGGAGCTCGGCACGGGTGGCCGGGTGGAGTTCCATCTTGAGATCGATGCGGTCCAGGAGCGGGCCCGAGATGCGGGCCAGGTATTTGCGCCTGATCGCGGGGGCACAGGAGCAGTCGACCTCTTTGGCCGCGGCGCATGGGCAGGGATTGGCGGCTAGGACCAGGGTGAAGCGGGCCGGGAAGCAGGCTGTGCCCTCCGAACGGGCGATCCTTACCTCGCCCTCTTCAAGGGGTTGGCGTAGGGCGTCCAGGACCCCGCCCATGTATTCGGGAGCTTCGTCGAGGAAGAGGATCCCTCGGTGGGCGAGAGATGCCGCTCCGGGATGGATGACGCGGCCCGCGCCGCCGCCGACCATGGCGGCGCGGGTGGCGGTGTGGTGCGGCGCACAGAACGGCGATTGCGTGATCAGTGGTTGTCCGGGCGGGAGCGTGCCTGCGACCGAGTGGATGGCCGTCACTTCGAGCGCGGCGTCCGGTTCGAGTGGTGGCAGGAGGGTGGGCAGACGTTCGGCCAGCATGGTCTTGCCGCAGCCGGGTGGACCGCTGAAGAAGAGATGGTGGCCGCCCGCCGCGCTGATCTCGAGGGCTCGGCGGGCCTCGGCCTGGCCTCGAACGTCGCTCAGATCGAGGCCGGAACGCCGGTCGATCACGTCGGTGGTGGGCCGGAGCGGGGGAGCGTCGTCCTCCTCTTCGACCGGGGGCGGTTCGTCCCGGAGGTGGCAGAGGAGGCCGCGTAACGAGGATGCGGCGATCACCTTGAGGTCCGGGACGAGCTCGGCTTCGGCGGCATTGGCCTGCGGCACGACGACGCAGGTGTAACCGGCGTTCGCGGCGGCGACGACGGCGGGCAGGACGCCCGGGATGGCGCGGATACGGCCGTCGAGCCCCAGCTCTCCGATCATTACCAGGCCCGCGCAGGTCTTGGGTGGAATGGCCTCCGCGGCGGCCAGAAGGGCTATCGCGATGGACACGTCGAAGATCGAGCCGCGTTTGGGCAAGCTAGCTGGGAAAAGGCTGACGGTGACGTGGCGGTTGGGCCAGTCTTCGCCTGAGTTGAAGATCGCCGCTCTGACGCGGTCGCGTGCCTCGCTGAGGGCGGCGTCGGGCAGGCCCACCAGGTGCAGGCCCGGCACGCCGCTGGTGATGGCGGCCTCCACGTCGACCATGAAGCCGTCGACCCCGACCAGCGCCACGGAACGGGTCTTGGCCAGTGCCACTCAGATCACCCCGCGCAGATGCTCGATGTCGAATCCGTCGAAGACGTCGTGGCCAGGGTTTGGCTCGGCGGGCAGGAGGCAGAGCGCGTCGACCCGGACGGCCGCCCCCGGGACGCCGTGTTGTGCCGCCCAGCGCCAGGCCAGCCGCCTCAGCCGGATGGCCTTCTCCGGCGTGATCGCCTCGAACGGCGTGCCCAGCATGGTGTTCTTGCGGGTCTTGACCTCGCAGACCACGTGCTGCCGCCCGTCATGGGCGACGATGTCGATCTCGCCCTGACGGCAGCGCCAGTTGCGATCGAGGATCGTCCAGCCGAGTTCGACCAGGTAGACCGATGCCGCGTCTTCACCGCGCCGACCGAGGATCGTGTTGTTCATGGTCGTCACCTCCGGCCTCCGACGGTGCCCGGCCGCAAGCCTCGACGGAAGGCGAACCGGATTCTGGGGATAACTCGGCTCGGCTGCTTGCGTCGGCCGCGGCGGTGGCGCAGCGTGGCCGCTGTGGATGATTCGCTACCCCCCTGGGCGCACGAGGCGCTGGCGGATTTCGAGCTGCACCTCAAGGCCGAACGAGATGTGTCGCCCCATACCTTGAGGGCCTACATCGGAGACCTTGCCGACCTTTGCCAGTACGCGGCGACCGTGGGGGTGGGCGAGCCAGAGGAGTTGGACGTAGGGGTGCTCCGGGGCTGGCTGGCCCGGCAACACGCACTCGGCCGCAAGCGCGCCACGCTCGCCCGTCGCACTGCTGCCGCACGTGTTTTCACTCGCCATCTCCATCGGCGTGGCTTGATTTCTCAGGATCCTGGGCCTTTGCTGGGCACTCCCAAGCGGCAGCGCGATCTGCCTACGGTCCTTACGCAAGGAGAGGCTGCGCGGCTGCTGGACGAGATGGAGGCGGAGGGCGCGTTGGGCCTGCGTGACCGCGCTGTTCTGGAGGTGCTCTACGGAACTGGCGTGCGCGTCAGCGAGCTCTGCGGGCTCGACATCGACGACCTGGACACCACCCGCCGTACGGCACGGGTACTGGGCAAGGGCGGCCGTGAACGTACGGTGCCCGTGGGAGAACCGGCGGCCCGGGCGGTGGCCGACTGGCTGAGACGGGGACGTCCCGCCGTCGTCACCAAGGCGAGCGGGCCTGCGCTCTTTCTTGGCGCGCGCGGAGGCAGGCTCCACCCGACCAGCGCTCGCCGCATCGTTCACACCCGTATCGGGGAAGTCGGTGTCCCGGACATGAGTCCGCACGGTCTGAGGCACAGCGCGGCCACCCACCTGCTTGAGGGCGGCGCCGATCTCAGGAGCGTGCAAGAGATTCTGGGCCACGCGTCGCTGCAGACCACGCAGCTCTACACCCATGTCTCCGCTGAACGCCTCAAGCAGGTTCACCGGCAGGCCCACCCTCGCGGCACCGAATGAACCCTTGGCCCTGAAGGTTTTCGGGAGGCCTAGGTGTGGTGGTGTGCGCCTGTGAGTGTGGGCGTGACCTGAGGCTCTTTGCAGGGTTCTTCGGTCGCATCGGCGTTTGGTCGTGGGGTGTTCGGGGTGCGGTGGAGGTTAGGGGCCCGGATCTTGCATGCGGCGGCGTTGGCGGCGTTCTTGGGCCAGGTCGATGACGTCGGTGGAAGGTTTGCGCCGGGTCAGGGCCCGGGTGGTGCGCCAGGTCAAAGAGAGCGCGAAGGCCAGGAGCATTCCGGCTATCGCCCCGCCAGTAGCGGTGGTGGCGTCGCGAAGGTCTAGGCGCGGCTCTGGTTCGTAGGGCGGCGGCCCTTTGGGCCTTGCGGCCGCAGGCGAAGGCGAAGGTGAAAGTGAAAGTGCGGGCGCGGGTGAGGCTGGCAACCCTGGCCCCGGCGGCAACCCTGGCGCGGGCCGCGGTGCGGGCGCGTACGGGGGTGTCGGTGCGTACGGGGGTGCCGGCGTCGACGGTGGCCAGGGGCGGGACGGCCATAGCGGGAGCAGGCGGATGCGAGGGCGGACCAGAGTCAGGGGATCCAGGTAGGTCCGGCCCTTCAGAAGGCCCCAATGAAGGCAGGGCTCAGCGACACAATGCCCCTGGAACGCCTCCACGACGCCTATGCGGGTGCCCGCCTTGACCGGACTGCCCAAGGCAAGCGCAGACCGTACAGGCAGGTAGGTCGTGCGAAGCGGGCCGTGAGTGATGGCGATCACGCCCCGGCCGGCCAGGCGGCCGGTGTAGGACACCCGGCCGGACCCTGCGGCATAGACGGGCTGGCCGGGGCGGGCGGCCAGATCGATCCCCCGGTGGCCGGCCGACCAGGGGTCCGGCGGGGGCGAGAATCCCCGGACGATCCGGGGCTCGGCAGGCCCTAACGGCCAGTGCCACGGATCCGGGACGGCGGGCATGATCACGGCGCAGGCGAGCAGCGGTGTGACGAGGGTCATGCCCGGCAGACTGCCTCGATGGTCGAGCGTCTCACCAGGCCCGGGCCCGATTGTGGAAAACCTCGGGCCGGGCGGGTCCGGTTGATTCCACGTGTACGCCGGTCATCCCATAGACTTGGGGCACGGTCGCGTGGGTGCTCACCCAAGCGACCGAATTCACGCGCTCCCCGGCCACCTGCTTCTGACGGCAGGCGGGGCACGGCCTCTCGGTCCGTCACCACGGTGACGGAGAGGCCGAGTCGGGCGCTGGCACCCAACCGAGAACGTGGCCCGGAAGACAGAACGACCCGGGCCGGACAGGAGAACACGGGCAAATGGCACCCGTCGTCACCATGAGGCAGCTGCTCGAGAGCGGCGTCCACTTCGGCCACCAGACCCGCCGGTGGAACCCGAAGATGAAGCGGTTCATCCTCACGGACCGCAACGGCATCTACATCATCGACCTGCAGCAGTCGCTGTCCTACATCGACCGCGCCTACGAGTTCGTCAAGGCCACGGTCGCGCACGGCGGCACGATCCTGTTCGTCGGCACCAAGAAGCAGGCCCAGGAGGCCATCGCCGAGCAGGCCACCCGGGTCGGGATGCCGTATGTCAACCAGCGCTGGCTGGGCGGCATGCTCACCAACTTCTCCACCGTCCACAAGCGGCTCACCCGGCTCAAGGAGCTGGAGGAGATCAACTACGACGACGTCGCGGGCTCCGGCATGACCAAGAAGGAGCTCCTCGGTCTCCGCCGCGAGAAGGACAAGCTCGAGCGCACCCTCGGCGGTATCCGCGACATGGCGAAGGTTCCCAGCGCCATCTGGATCGTGGACACCAAGAAGGAGCACATCGCCGTCAACGAGGCCCGCAAGCTGGGCATCCCGGTCGTGGCGATCCTCGACACCAACTGCGACCCCGACGAGGTCGACTACCCGATCCCGGGTAACGACGACGCCATCCGCAGCGTCAGCCTGCTGACCCGCGTGGTCGCGGACGCGGTGGCCGACGGCCTCATCGCCCGCGCCGGCGCCGCCTCCGGCGGCGACGAGAAGCCGGCCGCGGGCGGGACCGCCGCCGAGCCGCTGGCCGAGTGGGAGCGCGAACTGCTGGAGAACAAGAACAAGGCCGCCGACGCCGAGGCCCCGGCTGCCGCGGCCCCGGCCGCTGAGGCTCCGGCCACCGAGGCCCCGGCCGCTGAGGCCGCCGCGTCCGAGGCCCCCGCCGCCGAGACCGGCGCCGAGGCCGCTCCGGCCGCTGAGGTCGCTCCCGCCGCCGAGACCCCGGCCGCCGAGGGCGAGCAGGCCTGACGACGACGTGGTGCCCCTGGGGCGGCGTACGCGGCGGACGTACGCGCCGTACCGCCGCCCCGGGGCCCGTCTCATCAGCAGACTTCCATCCCGACAGAGACGAAGAGAACGATGGCGAACTTCACCGCCGCTGACGTCAAGCGGCTCCGCGAGCTGACCGGCTCCGGCATGATGGCCTGTAAGAACGCTCTCACCGAGGCCGACGGCGACTTCGACCGCGCCGTGGAGATCCTGCGCCTCAAGGGTGCCAAGGACGTCGGCAAGCGCGCCGAGCGCACCGCCGCCAACGGCCTGGTCGCCGAGTACGTCGACGGCGCCGGCGACCGCGCGCTGCTCGAGCTCAAGTGCGAGACCGACTTCGTCGCCAAGAACGAGGCGTTCATCGACCTGGCCGGCCGCCTGGTCGAGTTCGCGGCCAAGAGCGACGCGACCGACGCCGAGAGCCTCAAGGTCCTGGAGATCGAGCCGGGCAAGACCGTCCAGGCCCTGATCGAGGAGAACGGCGCCAAGATCGGCGAGAAGCTGGAGCTCGGCCGTTTCGTCCACTTCCAGGGCGCGTACGTGGCCAGCTACCTGCACAAGTCCGACCCGCAGCTGCCGCCGACCACCGGCGTGCTCGTCGAGCTCGACACCGAGAACGCCGAGATCGCCAAGGACATCGCCCAGCAGATCGCGGCGATGGCGCCCAGGTACCTCACCCGGAACGAGATCCCGGCCGAGGCGATCGAGAAGGAGCGGGCGCTCGCCGAGCAGCTCACCCGCGACGAGGGCAAGCCCGAGCAGGCCATCCCCAAGATCGTCGAGGGTCGCGTCAACGCCTACTTCCGGGACTTCGTCCTGGTCGAGCAGGCGTTCGTGAAGGACGGCAAGAAGACCATCGCGAAGGTCCTCCAGGAGGCCGGCGTGAACGTCAAGCGCTTCGCCCGTTTCAAGGTCGGCCAGAGCTGACGCTCGCCGTCTAGAGGCATTCTGGAACCAGGGGCCCCGCAGCACCGCCACAAGCAGGGTGTTGTGGGGATTCCCCGGATCTGGGGGTAAGCACGAAGTCCCGGACACGGGCCCGCCCCAGCGGCATCGGGCCCGGGATCCGAGGGCCGTTCCCGACAGGACCCCACTCCGGGCCACCCCCAGAGAAGCTAGGGACCGACAGATCACGAAGCCGCGACACGAGGAGGCCGCCGCCGTGCAGGAGAAGCCGAACACTGACGCGACGGCGGCCCCGTCGTCCTCATCCGCGTCCGGAACGCCCGGAACATCTGGAACATCCGCGGCCACGTCCGGAACGTCCGGGCTGTCCGTCCAGAGGACCTCGAACGCCGACGCCGCCTCCGGCGGGGGCCGGCCCCACGGCGCCGGCTGGAAGCGCGTCCTGCTGAAGCTCTCCGGCGAGGCGTTCGCCGGCCGCGACCCGCTCGGCATCGACCCCGAGGTCGTGCAGCACGTGGCCGAGGCGATCGCCGAGGCGGTACGCGACGGAGTGCAGGTCGCGGTGGTCTGCGGCGGCGGCAACATGTTCCGCGGCGCCACGATGGCCGAACGCGGCATGGACCGCGGCCGCGCCGACTACATGGGCATGATCGGCACCGTGATCAACTGCCTGGCCCTCCAGGACTTCCTGGAGAAGCTCGGCCTCGACACCCGCGTGCAGACCGCCATCACGATGAGCCAGGTCGCCGAGCCCTACATCCCGCGGCGCGCCATGCGGCACCTCGAGAAGGGCCGCGTGGTGATCTTCGGGGCCGGTCTCGGCCAGCCGTTCTTCTCCACCGACACCACCGCCGCGCAGCGCGCGCTGGAAATCGGTGCGGAGGCGGTGCTGAAGGGGACTCAAGTGGACGGTGTGTACGACGCCGATCCGCGAAAGAATCCGGACGCGGTCAAATTCGACCGTTTGGATTACGGTGAAGTCCTACAGCGAGGGCTGAAGGTCATGGACGCCACGGCCATCAGCCTCTGCATGGACAACGAACTGCCCATCGTGGTCTTCGATCTGATGGGACAGGGCAACATCGTCCGGGCCGTCCGGGGTGAGAAGATCGGCACGCTGGTCAGCCCGGCGCAGGGCTGACCCGGGCCGAGCAGGCACCGGTGTTCAGGTGACATTGGCCGACCAGATGACACGGGAGTCGAAGTGATCGACGAGACCCTCCTCGAGGCCGAGGAGAAAATGGAGAAGGCGGTCGCGGTCGCCAAGGAGGACTTCCAGGCCATCCGCACCGGCCGGGTCACTCCCGCCATGTTCAACAAGATCACCGCGGAGTACTACGGCACGCCGACGCCGATCAACCAGCTGGCGTCGTTCACGCTGCCGGAGCCGCGCATGGTCATCGTGCAGGTCTTCGACAAGTCGTCCATGCAGGCCGTCGAGCGGGCGATCCGCGACAGCGACCTCGGCGTGAACCCCACCAACGACGGCAACGTCATCCGCGTGGTCTTCCCCGACCTCTCGGAAGAGCGCCGCAAGGAGTTCATCAAGGTCGCCGGCACCAAGGCGGAGGACAGCAAGATCTCCATCCGCAACATCCGCCGCCGCGCCAAGGAGACCCTCGACAAGCTCGCCAAGGACGGCGAGGCCGGCGAGGACGACGTACGTCGCGCCGAGAAGGAGCTCGACGACACCACCCACAAGTACGTGGCGCAGGTCGACGAACTTCTCGACCACAAGAAGGCCGAGCTCCTCGAGGTTTGATGGAACTGGACGCGTCCGGGGAGCCCCAGGGCTCCCCGGGTGAGCCGGAGGCGCCGCGGACGCCGCCACCGGCCCACACGAGGACCGGGCGTAACCTGCCCGCCGCCATCGGTGTCGGTGTGGCGCTGGGCGCTCTTGTGCTGCTCTCGCTCTACACCGTCAAGGTGATCTTCCTGGTCGTCATGGTGGTGTTCCTCGTCATCGGCCTGCGCGAGCTGACCGAGGCGTTCAAGGCGCGCGAGATCCGGGTCCCCCTGATCCCGCTCGCCGCCGGCCTGGTCGCCGCGACCGTCACCGCGTACGGCTGGGGTCCCGAGCCGCTGGTCGCGGTCACCGCGCTGACCGGCCTGACCGTGCTCATCTGGCGCATGGCCGACGGCCCGGCCTCCGGTTACGTACGGGACGTCACGGCGGGCGTCTTCGTCACCGGCTATCTGGTGCTGATGGCCGGCATCGTCGCGCTGCTCATGGAGCCCACCGACGGCGACCACCGCATCGTGATCTTCATCGCGACCACCGTCGCCAGCGACATCGGCGGCTACTTCGCGGGGACCTTTCTCGGCAGGCACAAGCTGGTCCCGTCGATCAGCCCCAAGAAGACCTGGGAAGGCGCCGCCGGCGCCATCCTGGCCTGCATGCTCGTCGGCGCCTGGCTCACCGCCTGGCTGCTGGACGGCCGGCTCTGGGAGGGCGCCGTCATCGGCGCCGCGGCCGCCGTCATCGCCATCGCCGGCGACCTCATCGTCTCCATGATCAAGCGCGATCTGGGCCTCAAGGACATGGGCACGCTCCTCCCCGGCCACGGCGGCGTCATGGACCGGCTGGACTCCTTGATCGCCACCGCCCCCGTGGTCTGGATCCTGCTGGAACTCTTCGTCCCCTCCGCCTGAGGCGCCTCTCCGTCACCCCAGAAGGACCCACCGCGCCCGGACGGACGCGCCCAGCCTTCAGAAGGCCCAACCCAAACCACGCAGACGCGCCCGCGCCCACAGGAAGACCCGCGCCTGCGAAGGCCTAGGACGTGCCCGCGCCTGCGTCGGCGGGGGCTGGGTTAGCTGACGACCCAGCTTCGGGATTGCTGGGACAGGCGGCGGATCAGGGCGTCAGAGCCTTCGTTCTTGGCGTAGTTGTGTTCCTCGGCGGTGATGGGGACGAGCCACAGCCAGCGGACGGGGTCGCCCTGGACGGTGTGGCCGTCCAACGGCGGGGCCAGGGGGCCGGAGAGGCGGCTCGGGTCGTCCAGGAGGAGGACTCCTTCCCAGTCGGCCGACTCGGTCGTGTTCAGCGGAAACGTCCGAGCCTCGTGATACCACTTGACGACGTCGCCGGGCGCGAACCAGGTGACCGAACGCCACGGATATTGCGCCAGCCAGGGGAAGATGCTGCCCGCGCGCTGGCTGGGCAGCGTGGTGGCCAGGGCGAGCTCGATGCGGGCGTGCGGGGCGACCTCGTCCTCGTACAGCTCGATGGTGGGCATGCGCTGCCGGCTCATGCCGACCGTGCTCAAGACCGTGTACTCGCGGTCGCCACGGGCGGGACGTTCGGAGACCCCGACCGTGGGGGCCAGGCCGTCGCGCAGCTGGCGGCCGACGTCGTGCCAGTAGTGGCCACCCGGGCCGAGACGATGAAGGAGGTGGCCGAGCACCGACTGCTGGAAGTCCGCCCAGGAGCCGTCGGCCTTGACCGTCCGCCAGTGCCGGCGGGCCCGTTCGACGCGGGTGCCGAACGGCTCGTCCGAGAGGGGGAACGCGAACGGACTCTGCTTGAGCGCGTCGCGGCTGTAGCCGGGGATGCCGCGCTCCATGTCGGACCAGCCGGGGATCACGCAGAGCGGATCGCCGTCCTCCATGATCGCTACGCCGTCGCCCTCCTCGAACCACACCGTTTCGAGCTCCCCGAGGGCCGGGCGGCCGTCGGGGTGGCGAACATGATCGGCGCTCAGCAACGGCGCCAGGCCGGCCTCCAGCCGTCCCCGGTCGAACTCCTGTGCCGCGGGACCGTGGTTGGCGAGCCAGGCGGCCCCGACCACCGCGTCCTTGGCGTCCCGGAGATAGGCCGCCGACACGACGCCGTCGGTCTCCACCACCAGCCTGCGACTCCCGTACGGGCTGACCTCGTCGAGGACGGCCTTCGAAACGGACCCCCTACGCAATACCGACATGATCGAAAGCCTAATCCCAGGTAATGGTCATGCGCAGGCATCCCCGACGTAACACCTGGACGGCCGAGGCACACGCTGGTGTTTGCGACACTGGAAGAACCATGTCTGCCACCGAGAACACTCCCGAGGCGACGCCCGGCACGACGCGCGATGCCGCCCCCGCGACGGCCCCGGCCGCCACGCCCGCAACGGCCCCGGCCACGACGCCTGCGACGGCCCCGGCCGCGACCGCGCCCGCCGCGACGGCGCCTGCCGCGGTGCCCGCGAAGACGCCGGCCAAGCTCGTCTTCGCCGCGCCCCGCCGGGCCAAGCCGCCGCGCCATCTCGCCGACCTGACCGCCGCCGAGCGCCGGGAGGCCGTCGCCGAGCTGGGCGAGAAGCCCTTCCGCGCAGATCAGCTGTCCCGCCACTACTTCACGCGCCTCGCGGACGATCCGGCCGAGATGACCGACCTCCCGGCCGCGGTGCGCGAACGGCTGACGGCAGAGCTGCTGCCGGAGCTGCTGACGCCTGTGCGCGAGCTGGCCTGCGACGGTGGCAAGACCCTCAAGACGGTCTGGAAGGCCTTCGACGGCGTGCTGTTCGAGTCGGTGCTGATGCGCTATCCCGACCGCGCGACGATGTGCGTTTCGTCACAGGCCGGGTGCGGCATGAACTGCCCGTTCTGCGCGACCGGGCAGGCCGGGCTGACCCGCAACCTGTCCACCGCGGAGATCGTCGAGCAGGTCGCCGCGGGCGCCCGCGCCATGTCCCGGGGCAAGGTCGCCGGCGGGCCCGGCCGGGTCTCCAACATCGTCTTCATGGGGATGGGCGAGCCGCTGGCCAACTACAAGGCCGTGATCGGCGCGGTCAGGCGGATCACCGACCCGGCGCCGGCCGGCCTCGGCATCTCCCAGCGTTCGGTCACCGTGTCCACGGTCGGCCTGGTCCCGGCGATCGAGAAGCTGGCCGCCGAGGACATGTCCGTCCGGCTCGCCCTGTCGCTGCACGCCCCCGACGACGAGCTGCGCGACGAGCTGGTGCCGATCAACAATCGCTGGAAGGTCGCCGAGGTCCTGGACGCCGCCTGGGCGTACGCGGCGAAGTCCGGCCGCCGCGTCTCGATCGAGTACGCGCTGATCAAGGACATCAACGACCAGGCGTGGCGCGCCGACCTGCTCGGCAAGCTCCTGAAGGGCCATCTCGTCCACGTCAACCTCATCCCGCTCAACCCGACGCCCGGCTCCAAGTGGACCGCCTCGCGCCCGCAGGACGAGAAGGAGTTCGTCCGCCGCCTGGAGGCCCACGGCGTGCCGGTCACCGTCCGCGACACCCGCGGCCGCGAGATCGACGGCGCCTGCGGCCAACTCGCCGCCGCGACCAAGGACTGACCCGCGGCGAGGTGGGCGGCGTGGTGGACGACAAGGTGAACGCCGTGCCGAACGGCCGAACGAACGACGTGGTGGCCGACCGCGTGAACGCGGTGGCGAGCGGCCGAGCGAACGACGTGGTGGACGACAAGGTGAACGCCGTGGCGAGCGGCCGGGCGAACGACGTGGTGGCCGACAAGGTGAACGGCCGGGTGGACGGCGTGGTGAACGATCCGCGGGTGTTTCTGGAGCCCGCGGTATGGCGGGCGCGGGAAGCGGCCCATCACGAGCGCGTGGCGGGCTGGGTGGAGCCCCATCTCGAACGGCGCGGACGTGGCGTGGCACATCCGGTCGAGGACTTCCTCTTCAGCTACTACGGCTACAGCCCGGCCAAGCTGCGGAAATGGCATCCCGGCGCAGGCATCGTCCTCGTGGACGCCGACGTGCGGGATTTCGGACGCGACTATCGCGGCACACCCGGCGGGGTCGTTCTCGATGCCACCTCGCTCATCACTAAGCGGAAGGCCTCCGTGGAGTTCACCGCCGCGCTCTTGGCGGCGACCGCCGAACGGCCCGCGCATTTCGGGTGCTTCGGGATGCACGAGTGGGCGATGGTCTACAGGTCGCGGGAGGTTCGGCACGCGGCCTGGCCGATGCGCCTCGAAGCGGACGAGATCGCGCAGGTCGTGGAAGCGCGTGGGGTGCGGTGCAGCCACTTCGACGCGTTCCGCTTCTTCACGCCTGAGGCACGGCCGCTGAACGTGCTGCAGCCGACCCGGGAGCGCCAGGTGGAGCTCGAACAACCTGGCTGCCTGCACGCGAACATGGATCTCTACAAGTGGGCGTTCAAGCTCTCACCACTCGTTGGCAGCGAGTTGGTCGCCGACTGCTTCGCCCTAGCTCGCGACATCCGCGCCGTGGACATGCGTGCCAGCCCGTACGACCTGAGTGCGCTCGGGCATGACCCGATCCAGATCGAGACGCCAGAAGGCCGCGCGGAGTACGCCAGCGAACAACGAGCCTTCGCCGAGCGCGCACAACCCTTGCGGCAACGTCTGAGCGACGCCTGCGAACAACTCCTCGCCACCCCTACTCCGCCCCCGCCTAACCCGTCCGCCTAACCCGTCCGCCACACCTGTCGCTGCATTGGCTTACTGCGCCCCGACCCCGCTGGCCGTGCCGGTTTTCCGTCCGCCGTCCGCTGGCCATGGCCATTAGTCGTGCTCGTCCGTCGCGCCCATTTGTTGCCTTGGCCCGTTGCGCGTCCACCGTCGGCCGCGCTCGTCTGCTGTGCCCGTTCGTCGCGTCGGGTCGGCATGTCTGTTTGCCGGGCTTGTTCGCTGCTCTGCGCTGATGCGCGGTCTTCTTGGCTCGGGGAATGCTGTACGGCTGGCGCGGCCGTCTTCTGGGGGTCGTGGTTGCGCGGTGGGCGTGTGCGCGCCACGCTGTTGCCGTTGATCCTGGGGGAGGCACGGATCGAGGAGCGAGCCGGTGAAGACGGGAACGCACCGCCTGCCAATGGCTTTGCGGGGGTATGAGCGCGGCCAGGTGGACGCACTGCTCGACCGCATCCGAATCACGCTGAACGGCGCGCGGAAGCCGGCCGACCCGAGCAGCGACGGAATCACCGCCGATGACGTGCGGGCGACGCGCTTCGACATCGTGCTGCGGGGCTACGAGCCGCGGGCGGTGGACGAGCTGCTCCAGGAATGTATCCGCGAGCTCCAGGCCGCCGCTCCCATCGGGCGCCGGGCGGGACGGCCGAGGGTGCATCCGGGCTGGCTGATCGGCTGGATCCAGAACACGCGCTTCACCGGTGCCGGGATGCGGACCGGATACGACGTCCGCGACGTGGACGCGTTCCTCGAACGCGTGATCACGGGTCTGCGCGGGACGGCGCCGCCGGTGACCGCGCGGAACGTACGGGAGATCGTTTTCCGGACCGTACGCTTTGGGCCCGGTTACGATGAGCGAGAGGTCGACGCGTTCCTGATCCAGCTCGCGGGCGCGCTCGAACGCCGCTGAGATCCACGCCGGTGGCGCTGACCCGGGGTTAGGGCGAACCGGATATCCACAGATGTTCGTGGGGTGCTGGCGCGCGGAGCCCGGACACGGAACGCTACGTGACATGGATCACTTCGCCGCGCAGCATCAGCGGCTGCGCTCCCTGTTCGGCGTCTTCTTCGCCCCCGAAGTCACCGGTGCGCTGCTTCCGCTGGCGCGGCCCGCCCTGCGGCTCGGTCCCGACGGCGACGCGACGGTACGGCTCGGCGGCCCGCCGCTGCTCCCAGCCGGCGAGGAATGGCCGACGTGGGAAGGGCGGCCACTCGACTTCATGCTCGCGGTCGATTTCGCGGAGCTGGCCAAGATGATGAACGTTCCCGGCCTGCCTCAGGACGGCCTGGCCGCGTTCTACTATGCGAGCGCCATACCGCGTCCCTGGGGAGACGACAGGGCACAGCGTGGCGGCTGGCGGCTCTTCACGGGCGACCTCAGGGAGATTGAGGCGCCCGACGGCACGTCCTCGTTCCCGCTGGTTCCGCTCGGTGCGGCCCCGTTCCTCTCACTGCCGGCGCCACAGGAAACCGTGGTGCGGCGGCTCGAAGAGCGCTACAGCGGTGTTCTTTCGGTGTACGAGCAGTTGCACGCGGCGTGGCTCCAGCACGTCTGGCCAGATGACACTCCTCTGCACCAGCTCGGCGGGTGGCCCGCGCTGGTGCAGCGTCCACTCGGCCCCGACTGCACGTACGCGTCGACGGGACGCGACCTCAACACGATGGCTCTGTCTCCCGAAGAGGAGGCGGCCGCCGAGGACGAATGGCGTCTCCTGCTCCAGCTCGACTCCGACCGGCGGCTCGGCTGGGACTGGGGCGACCCCGGGCGCGTCTACTTCTGCGCCAGCTCCGCGGGTCCGCTGGAAGACAGCTGGCTCACCTTGCAGGCGGTCGCCGCCGTCTGACGGACGCCCTGGCTGGATCCGGTCGGAAGTTGGCGCTCGCGCCGCTGTCCGACCCTGCGGGCCCTGACTAGCGTCAGCGTCGTTTCCGCACGTCCCGTATGCCACGAAGGGTTTCCACGGCCGATATGAGCAAGCTGTTCCTCTCCCTGCACGTCATCGCCGCGATCCTGGCGATCGGCCCGGTCGCCGTGGCCGCCAGCATGTTCCCCTCGGCCTTGCGCAAGGCCGGCATGGATCCGGCGTCCCTTCCCGTGCTGCGCAACCTCCACCGCATCTGCCGCGTGTACGCCGTGTTCGGTATCGCCGTGCCGGTCTTCGGCCTCACCACGGCGAGCAGCATGGGAGTCCTCGGCGACGCATGGCTGATCGTCTCGATCGTTCTCACCGCCGCCGCGGCCGCCGTTCTCGCCCTGCTGATTCTGCCTCGTCAGACCGCCGCACTCGCCGCCGTAGAAGCCGCTCCTGCCGTCGACGCGGCTGAAGCCGCCCCAGCCGCCGGCCTGAGTAATACCGTCCCCGCTCCGACGGATGCCGCCTCGGCCGATGCCACTCCGGCGGGCGCCGCTCCGGCGGATGCCGCTCCGGCGGCTGTCGTCTCGGCCGAGGTTGCCTCGGCCAATATCGTCCCGGCTGACGCGGCCCTGGCTGACGGCCCTCCAGTCGGCGCCCCTCCAGTCGGCGTCGCTTCGCCTGGCGTCGCCTCGGCTGACGCCGCTCCAGCGGATGTCGTCTCGGCTGACATTGCCTCGGCTGGCGTCGCTCCGGCCGACGTCGCTCCGGCCGACGTCGCCTCGGCTGACATTGCCTCGGGCGAAGCTGCCCCGGCTGGCGCCGCTTCTACTGCCGCTGGTTCGGCCGCTGTTGGCTCGTCCGGAGGCTCCGCCAACGTCGCCATTGAGGGCGCGTCTGGCAATGGCTCGGCCGGGGGCGGGGCGGCTCAGGGTTCGTCCGGTGGCGGGGACGTGGCGCCACTCGCTGCTCGGCTGGCCATGTTCACCGGTGTCTTCAACCTGCTCTGGGCGGTCGTCACCGTCCTGATGATCGTCAGGCCTGGCTCCACCACGGGAGCTTGACTCAAGAGCGGGTGCGGCGGATCAGGACGTATGCGACGCCTATGACGGCCGTCCAGAGCGCGATGTGGACGGCCAGGCCCGGGAACGCCCCGGCGAGTTCGGACGGCCCGCCGTGGGCTGCGCGGATCCAGGCGACCATCGGGACGGACAGCCATGACAGCGGCCCGATGCTGAGGAGGAGGGCCGCGGCCGCACCGCCGAGGAGCGCCAGGAGCGAGGCCCCCGGATCCGGGATGATCGCCCGGCTCGTCCAGGCGCCCAGGAAGGTGGCGGCGGCCGCCACCAGAAGGTTGAGGCCGAGGCCCGCTGCCATGGCCGCGCCGTCGAGTCCTCTGGAGAGTCCGTGGATCGTCGGCAGCGCCAGGGTGGCCACGCCCAAGCCCACGTTGACGGCGTAGGCCGCCAGAAGACCGGCGAAGGCCGGGGTCAGCGGGTGGCGCGCGGCGGTCGCCGAGAGGGCGCGCTGCTCGTCCGGCTGGGTGTCCAGGAGCGCGCGGGCGGCCCAGGCCCAGACCGGGAACATGAACGCCGCGGCGTCGCCGAAGGCCCCGGCCGCCAGCTTGGCGTTCGCGGGCGGCTGGAAGAGCACCAGCGCGAGGATCAGGAAGATGACGATCAAGGGCTGCAAGACCCGGAGGGAACGCAGGTAGCCGGACACCTGGAAGCGCGCGAGTGCGATCACCGTTCGGACCTTCGCACCTCGTGGCCGTCCGCGCGGAGCTTGGTCGCGACCTCGTCGGCCTCGTCCGCCCGCACGACGACCTCCAGGACGGTCCACTCGGCCCGGTCGGCGGCCACCGCCGTCACGGTGCCGTTCTCGACGCGGATCCGGTCGACGCCGGGGACGGACTCGATCACGCGCTGGTGATCGCTGACCACGACCGCCGTGCCCGCCCGGGCGAGCTCGGAGATCAGGCCGGGGAGCGTGTCGCGGCTCTCGGCGTCCAGGCCGGCGAACGGTTCGTCGAGGATGAGCAGCCCGGGTTCGGCGAGCAGTGCCTGGGCGAGCCCCACCTTCTGCGCGCTGCCCTTGGAGAGCTCCGGCAGCCGCACGTTCAGGAGATGCTCGAAGCGCAGGCGCTCTGCCCACTCGCCGATGGCGGGCCGCCGGATGCCGCGTACGGCGGCCATGTGGGCGAGATACGCCGACACCGTGAACGGCTGGTCGACGGGGAAACGCTCCGGCGCGTATCCCACCCGGCTCGGACGGCCGCTGATACTGCCCCGGCGCGGGGTGCGGAGCCCGGCGAGCAGTCGCAGCAGGGTGGACTTCCCCGCTCCGTTGCGCCCGGTCACCTCCAGCACCCGCCCCGGCGGCAGGGAGAGCGAGACGTCCTGGAGCACCCATGGGGCTTTTCGGCTGTAGCGGAAGGCGACCTCGGTCAACTGCATAGGCCACGGACAGTAGCGATCGTGCTGTAAGCGCCCCGTTAGCCCGTAGCTGACAGAATGCGGGCCATGAGCGGCTGCGTGTTCTGCGAGATCATCAAGGGGGAGCGCCCGGCGCATGTCGTGCTGGACGCCGACGACGCCCTGGGGTTCCTGGATACGCGGCCCCTGTTCAAAGGGCACACGTTGCTCGTGCCGCGCGAGCACTACGAGACACTGCCCGACCTGCCCCCGGACCTGGTGGGCGGCCTCTTCGCGCACGCGCAGCGGCTCGCGGCCTCGATGGAGTCGGTGCTCGGGGCGGCGGGCTCGTTCGTGGCGATGAACAACCGGATCAGCCAGAGCGTGCCCCACCTGCATGTGCACGTCGTCCCGCGCAACCGCAAGGACGGGCTGCGGGGCTTTTTCTGGCCGCGGCAGAAGTACGACTCGGACGCCGAGGCGGCCGAGTACGCCGCCCGGCTCCGCGCCGGGACGTAAGCCACGGCGACGAGGCAGGGCCAGCCGATCACAGCTCTTCGCCAGGACAACTTCGACATCCCTGCAAGCAGGGATGGCTTCGACGTCCCAGCAAGCCAGGACAGCCCGCGCAGGTAGGACGGTCCGCGGCAGCTAGGACGGCCTGCGTAAGCCGGGGCGGCCCCCGTGCCAACTTGGACGGCCCGTGCCAGTTAGGACGGTCTGTGTCAGTTAGGACGGTCTGTGTCAGCCAGGGCGGCTTGTGTCGGCTAGGGGGCTTGGTCGGGGGGAGTGATGGCTGTCAGCCGAGGGCCGCTATGACGGCTACCAGGGGCATGACGGCGGCTTCTTCCTCGGCGGGAGGCGTGGTGGGGCGGGCCTGCTCGGTATGTGCCGCGGCGTGCTCGTACAGGTCCCGTTCAGCCCGGTCGAGGGCTGTGGACAGTACATATTGCGGGACCGTCCAGCCCAGGAGTTCCGCGGCCTTGCGGATCACCCGGTGCTGTTCCTCGGAGGTCAGGAACTCGATGTGACCGTTGTCGTGGGAGACGGGAAGGTCCTGGTGAACCGACTCATACATGGCCGGTCTCCTTCCTTACAGCATCCAAAAGTACGCCGGACGGCGCCGATGCGGCATCCCCAATAAGAAGGAGAATATGAGGGATCACGGGTATGGGCCCGTCCTCAAACCCCGCCTGATCTCGCGGTCAGCGCGTCCCCCACGAGTAGGTCTGCTTGCGCAGCTTCAGATAGACGAAGCTCTCGGTCCCGAGGACGCCGGGCACGGCGCGGATCCGGCCGAGCAGCTCAAGTAGTTGCTCGTCGCTCTCGGCCACCAGTTCCAGCAGGATGTCGAACGAGCCCGCGGTGATGACGACGTAGTCGATCTCGTCGATGGCGGCGAGCTCGTCGGCCACCTTCTCCAGGTCGCCCTCGCACTTGACGCCGATCATCATCTGCCGGGAGAAGCCGAGCATGAGCGGGTCGGTGACGCCGACGATCTGCATGACGCCGGTGTCGAGCAGCTTCTGCACCCGCTGGCGCACCGCCGCCTCGGAGAGCCCGACGGCCTTGCCGATCGCCGCGTACGATCGCCGTCCGTCCTGCTGGAGCTGCTCGATGATCTGCTTGGACGTGTCGTCCAGCTGGATCGACGCCTGCCCGCGCCGCCGGATCCGTGGCTGTTCCGGAGGGTCGTCCGGGGGGCGCGCCACCATGGTGGGTCTCCTTCGCTGCGGCATCGTGCCTGCTTGACCTACTTGCCAAGGGATTCCGTCGTGAAACTGGATCGTAACAACGGAATCACTTGTCATCATGCCAAACCTCTGTCAAGGTCGGGGCCAATAGGACACATCGGTGCGTGCCCATCGAGGAGGGGTTCGACGGTGACCAGCGACAGCAGGACAAGGCTGCGCAACTTTATCGGCGGCGAGTACGTGGACGCCAAGGACGGCCGGACCATGGAGGTGGTCGATCCGAGCACCGGCGAGACCTACGCCGAGGCGCCCGTCTCCGGGGCCGAGGACGTGGACGCCGCCTTCCGCGCCGCCGCTGACGCCTTTCCCGCCTGGCGGGATCTGACGCCCAAGGACCGCAGTCTGGCTCTGCTCCGCTTCGCCGACGCTCTGGAGGCCCGGGCGGAGGAGATCGTCGAGGTCGAGTCCCGCGACACCGGCAAGCCGCTCCAGCTGACCGCCGAGGAGGAGATCCCTCCGATGGTGGACAACATCCGCTTCTTCGCGGGGGCGGGGCGGATCCTGGAGGGCAAGGCGTCGGGCGAGTACATGGCCGACCACACCTCGTCCGTCCGCCGGGAGCCCATCGGCGTCTGCGCGCAGGTCACGCCGTGGAACTACCCGATGATGATGGCGGTCTGGAAGTTCGGCCCGGCGCTGACGGCCGGCAACACGGTCGTGCTGAAACCGTCGGAGACCACGCCCGCGAGCACGCTGCTGCTGGCCGAGATCGCCGCCGAGTTCCTGCCGCCGGGCGTCTTCAACGTCATCTGCGGCGACCGCGACACCGGCCGCGAGCTCGTCACGCACCCGACCCCGCAGATGGTGTCGATCACCGGCAGCGTGCGCGCCGGCATGGAGGTCGCCCGGGCGGCCGCGGACGACCTCAAGCGGGTCCATCTGGAGCTCGGCGGCAAGGCCCCGGTCGTGGTCTTCGAGGACGCCGACATCGAGAGCGCCGCCGAGGGCATCGCCGGGGCCGGCTACTTCAACGCCGGCCAGGACTGCACCGCCGCCACCCGCGTGCTCGTCGCCGACCGGCTCGCCGACGACTTCACCGCGGCGCTCGCCGAGGCGGCCCGCGGGACGAAGGTCGGCGTGCCCACCGACGCCGACGCCTACTACGGCCCGGTCAACAACGCCGACCAGCTCGCCCGCGTCCAGGGGTTCCTGGACCGTACGCCCGACCACGCCGAGGTGCTCACCGGGGGCGAGCGCGTCGGCGGGGCCGGCTACGACGGCGGCTACTTCTTCGCGCCGACCGTCATCGGCGGGCTGCGCCGGGACGACGAGATGGTGCAGAACGAGATCTTCGGCCCGGTCATCACGGTCCAGCGCTTCAGCGACGAGGAGCGCGCGATCGAGTGGGCGAACGGCGTGAAGTACGGGCTGGCCGCGAGCGTCTGGACGCGTGACCACGGCCGCGCGATGCGGATGACGAAGGCGCTCGACTTCGGCGCGGTCTGGGTCAACACCCACATCCCGTTCGTCTCGGAAATGCCGCACGGCGGCTTCAAGCACTCCGGCTACGGCAAGGACATGTCGATGTACGGGGTGGAGGACTACACGCGAATCAAGCACGTCATGCACTACATCGGCGCCTAGCGCACCCAGCGCCCCGGCGCGACCCGTTCGAACACCGCGAAGGACCCCGCTCATGACTGAGACCTCGCATCCTCCCGTACGCGACGACCAGGAGCCGTCCGGCTCCGCGCTCCCCGCCATCGAGCTCACCGGTGTGATGAAGGAGTACCACGCGCGCGGCGAGAAGGTGGCGGCGGTCCGCGGCGTCGACCTGGCGATCGGGCAGGGAGAGTTCTTCTCCCTGCTCGGTCCGTCCGGGTGCGGCAAGACCACCACCATGCGGATGATCGCCGGATTCGAGGAGCCCACCGGCGGCGAGGTGTTCCTGAACGGGAAGCCCGTCACCGATGTGCCCGCCAACAAGCGCGACGTCAACATGGTCTTCCAGTCGTACGCGCTGTTCCCGCACATGAGCGTGTTCGAGAACGTCGCGTTCGGGCTCCGGCGCAGGGGCGTCGCCAAGGGCGAGATCCGCGACCGCGTCGGCGCGATCCTGGAGATCGTCGATCTCGCCGGCCGGGAGAAACGGCGGCCCGGCGAGCTGTCGGGCGGCCAGCAGCAGCGGGTCGCGCTGGCCCGGGCGCTCGTCAACCGGCCCCGGGCGCTGCTGCTCGACGAGCCGCTCGGCGCGCTGGACCTCAAGCTCCGCCAGCACATGCAGGTCGAGCTCAAGCGCATCCAGCGCGAGGTCGGCATCACGTTCGTGTACGTCACGCACGACCAGGGCGAGGCGCTCACGATGTCGGACCGGATCGCGGTCATGAACGACGGCCGCATCGAGCAGCTCGGCTCGCCCCGGGAGATCTACGAACGTCCGGCGTCGAAGTTCGTGGCGGGTTTCATCGGCACGTCCAACCTGCTGTCCGGCGAGATCGGCGAGGTGCGCGGGCCCGAGGCGATCATCACCTACGGCCAGGACGGGCAGATCGTGGTGCCGCTCGGCGACGGCCGGGCCGCCGCACCCGGCGACACGCTGGAGCTGACGGTCCGGCCCGAGAAGATCGAGATCGGCACGCAGCCGCCGGGCAACGGCGGCTCGCGGGTGCGGGCCACGGTCGCCGAGGTCGTCTACCTCGGGACGTCCACGAGCTACATCGTCACCACCACCGCGGGCGACGACGTGACGGTCTTCCTGCAGAACGCGACGAACGCCGACGACATCGCCGGGCGCGGGGACGACGTCTGGCTGTCGTGGGAGCCGCACCACTCGTACGCGATCGGCGCCTCATGAACGCGGACGACGCGCACGACCTGCTCGACGACCCGGCGTTCCGCCGCGGCATGACGACGCCACGTGGCGCGATGCCACGCGGCGCGACGACGCCCGGCATGACGCCGCCCGCCACGACGCGGCGCGGCGCTCTCCGCCTCTTCGGCGCCTCCGCCGCCGCACTCGCGCTGAGCGCCTGCGGCATCCCGGGGCAGGGCGGCCGCGGCAAGGTCAACCAGGCGCAGATCGACGCGTTCTGGCGGGGCAAGGGCGGCCGGGGCCACGTCAACTGGGCCAACTGGCCGGGCTACATGGAGGACGACCGGGCGACGATCAAGGCGTTCACCAAGCAGACCGGCATCAAGGTCGACTACAAGGAGGTCATCCAGGAGGCCTCGGAGTGGTTCGGCAAGATCCAGGCGCCGCTCGCCGCGAACCAGTCGATCGGCTTCGACCTGATGGTGGTCACCAACGGCATCCAGACGACCAAGCTCATCGAGCTCGGCTATCTGGCGCCGCTCGACCACAAGCGCCTGACCAGGTTCGCCAAGTACGCCGGGAAGAAGTTCCAGAACCCGCCGTACGACCCGGGCAACGCGTTCACCATCCCTTACGTGTCCGGGGTGACCGGCATCGCCTACAACACCAAGTACGTCAAGGAGGAGATCACCAGCATCGCCCAGCTCTTCGACCCGAAGTACAAGGGCAAGGTCGGGATGATGGGCGACTCGCAGGAGCTCGGCAACTTCGGGATGTTCGCCCTCGGCATCGACCCGGAGAAGTCCACGCCGGACGACTGGGAGAAGGCCGCCCGCAAGCTGCGCGACCAGCGCGACCAGAAGATCGTCCGCAAGTACTACGAGCAGAACTACATCGACGCCGTCACCAAGGGCGACGTGTGGCTGACCATGGCCTGGTCCGGTGACGTCTACTCGCTCGCCAGCGACGACGTGAAGTTCGTCGTGCCGCGCGAGGGCGGCACGCTCTGGACCGACCTGATGATGATCCCCAAGACGGCGGCCAACCCGGTCGACGCGCTCACGCTCATGGACTGGCTGTACGACCCGCGCAGCAACGCGACGCTCACCGAGTTCATCAACTACGTCACGCCGGTGCCCGAGACCAGGAAGTTCATCGTCGCCGACGCCGCCGAGGCGAAGGGCGAGGACAAGGCGGATCTCGAACGGCTGAGCAGCAGCCCGCTCGTCTACCCGTCGGAGGCCGACCTGGCCAAGCTGCGCACCTACCGCGTCCTCACCCAGCAGGAGGAGACGCAGTACCAAAAGGTGTTCCTCCCGATCGTGCAGGGGAGCTAGCGATGCGCCGCATCAAAGGAAAACTGACGCCCTACCTGCTGATGCTCCCCGCCGGTCTGTGGCTGCTCATCTTCTTCGCCATCCCGCTGGTCTACATGGCCTCGGTCTCGCTCATGACCGGCAACCTGATCGACGGCTGGAAGCAGACCTGGCACTGGCAGAACTACACCGAAGGCTTCGACCTCTACGGCGACAAGCTCGTCCGCTCGCTCTGGTACGGGCTGCTCGCGACCGTCGCCTGCATCGTCCTCGGCTATCCGGCGGCGTACTGGATCGCCTTCAAGGGCGGCCGGCACAAGTCGACATGGCTGTTCATGCTGCTGCTGCCGTTCTTCGTGTCGTTCGTGCTGCGGACGGTCGCCTGGAAGCTGGTGCTCACCGACAACGGGCCGCTGCTCAAGCCGCTCAAGGGCTGGGGGCTGCTGCCGGACGACTTCCACGTGCTGGACAGCGGCTTCGCGGTGGTGTCGGGCCTGACCTACAACTTCCTGCCGTTCATGGTCCTGCCGATCTACGTGGCGCTGGAACGCATCGACTACCGGGTCATCGAGGCGGCGTACGACCTGTACGCGGGCCGTCTGGAGGTCTTCCGGCGCGTGGTGCTGCCGCTGTCGCTGCCGGGGGTCTTCGCCGGGGTCATCATGACGTTCGTCCCCGTCTCCTCGGACTACGTCAACGCGCAGGTGCTCGGCGGGCCGGGCAACACGATGATCGGCAACGTGATCCAGGCCGAGTACTTCACCAACAGCAACTACCACACGGCCTCGGCACTGTCGTTCACGCTGATGGCGCTGCTCCTGATCGGGATCTTCGCGTACGCGCGGGCCCTCGGCACCAAGGATGTTCTGGAGGCGGCAGGACGATGACCACGACGACCTCCGCGCCGCCGCCCCTGACCGCGCCGCACCCGCGCCGCCGGCGGCGCCGGCCCGGCAAGGGCCGCGGCCTGCAGATCTACACGATCGCGCTGGTCGGCTGGCTGCTGCTGCCGATCGCCGTGATGATCCTCTTCGGCTTCAACGACACCCACACCAAGCAGAACTTCGAGTGGGAGGGCTTCACGCTCAAGTGGTACGTCCATCTGTTCGACAAGAAGGACCTCACCACCGCGCTGATCAACTCGATCACCATCGCGCTGCTCACGACCGTGATCGCGACCGCGCTGGGCACGCTGCTCGGGCTGGCCATCGGACGGCACCGGTTCCGCGGCCAGGGCCTGGCGAACGTGGTGATGTTCGCCGCGATCTCGTGCCCGGAGATCGTCATGGGCGCGTCGCTGCTGTCGATGTTCGTGGCGTCCGAGACGCCGCGCGGCTACCTGACGATCCTCGCCGCGCACGTGATGTTCTCGGTCTCGTTCGTGGCGATCACGGTGCGGGCGCGCGCGGTCGGCATCGATCCGTCGGTCGAGGAGGCCGCCCGTGACCTCGGGGCCGGGCCGCTGGCCACGTTCCGCCTGGTCACGCTGCCGATGCTCATGCCGGGCGTGCTGTCGGGGGCACTGCTGGCGTTCGCGCTGTCGGTGGACGACTTCATCATCACCAACTTCACCAGCGGCGCCACCCAGACGTTCCCGCTGTGGGTGTGGTCGTCCACCCGCACCGGAACCCCGCCGCAGGTCAACGTCATGGGCACGCTGATCTTCGCCGTCGGGGTGCTGCTCGCGGTCGTCAACATCGCCGCCGCGCGGCGCCGGGCCCGGCGCACCTGAGGCCGCACGGCGCCGCGGGTACCTGAGGCCGCGCGGCGCCGTGCCCGGCGCATCTGGTCCGCGAGGAGTGCGCACCTGATCCACGAGGAGTGAAAGCGTGAACGCGTTGACGTCGCTCGCCGAGGCCGAACCGGCCCCGTACTGGCTCCAGGACCGCGCCCGCCCCGACGCAGGCGCGGCCCTGGTCGGCCACGAGACCTGCGACCTCGCGGTGGTGGGCGGCGGCTACACCGGCCTGTGGGCGGCGCTCCGCGCCAAGGAGCGCGACCCGTCACTGGACGTGGTGGTGCTGGAGGCCGACCGGATCGGCGCCGCCGCCTCGGGCCGCAACGGCGGCTTCTGCGCGGCCAGCCTGACCCACGGTCTCGGCAACGGCATGGAACGCTGGCCGGAGGAGATGGCCCTGCTCGAACGCCTCGGCCGCGAGAACCTCCAGGCCATCGGCTCCACCCTCACCCGGTACGGCATCGACGCCGAGTGGGAGCTCACCGGCGAGCTGAACGTCGCGACGCAGGAATGGCAGATCGAGGGGCTGTCGGACGAGGCCGACGCGGCCAGGGCGCTCGGCGGCGATCCGGTCCTGCTCGGCGCCGACGAGGTCCGCAAGGAGGTCGACTCGCCCACGTACCTCGGCGGCCTCTGGGACCGTGACGGCGTAGCGATGGTGCACCCTGCCAAACTCGCCTGGGGCCTCGCCGACGCGTGCCGCTCCCTCGGCGTCCGCATCTACGAGAACACCCGCGTCACGGGTCTCCGTAGCGGTTCACGTCTGCGTCTGTCCACGCCGTACGGCGCGGTGGACGCGGGCAAGGTCGCGCTTGGCACCGGCGTCTTCCCGCCGCTTCTGAAGCGTCTCCGGCACTTCCTGGTGCCGGTGTACGACTACGCGCTCGTGACCGAGCCGCTGAGCCGGGAGCAGCGCGAGGCCGTCGGCTGGGCCCGGCGGCAGGGGCTCGGTGACAGCGCCAACCAGTTCCACTACTACCGGCTGACGGCCGACGACCGGATCCTGTGGGGCGGCTACGACGCGATCTACCACTTCGGCAACGAGATCCACGCCGAGCTCGAACGGCGGCCCGCCACGTTCGCCACCCTGGCCGGGCACTTCTTCACGACCTTCCCGCAACTCGAAGGCCTGCGGTTCAGCCACGCGTGGGGCGGGGTGATCGACACCTGCAGCCGCTTCTGCGCGTTCTTCGGCACGGCGCACGGCGGGCGCCTCGCGTACGCCGCCGGCTACACGGGGCTCGGCGTGGGGGCGACGCGGTTCGGCGCGGACGTGATGCTGGACCGGCTCGGGGTCGGGCTGGCACCGGGGGAGGAGACGGAGCGCACGCGCCTGCGGATGGTGCGTTCGAAGCCGGTCCCGTTCCCGCCGGAGCCGCTGCGCTACGGGGTGATCGAACTGACCCGCCGGGAGATCGCCCGCGCCGACCGCAACGGCGGCCGCCGGGGCCTGTGGCTGCGCACGCTCGACCGCATGGGCCTGGGCTTCGACTCCTGATGAGCTGAACGGATCTGCCCCGGACGGATCTGCCCCGGACGGATCAGTCCGGCGAGGCGTCCTCGGCGCCGAAGATGACCGACGAGACTTCAAGGTAGAGCTGCTCGGGATACGGCATGTAGCCGACGTTGCGGAGCGCCTGCTTCTGCCCGGCCGACTCCATGACGAACTCGCCGTAGCCCAGCATGCGCCCGGCGAGCGACCGTTCGAGCGCGATGTCGGTGACCTTGGCGAGCGGCATCATCGCGACCTGGCGGTTGAGCACGCCGCTGATCACCATCACCCGGTGCTCGGTGACCAGGAAGAACTCGATCGACCAGGCGAAGACCTTCCAGGTCAGATAGCCGAGCAGCAGCAGCCACAACCACCAGACCCAGGTGACGCCGAGCGTCGCCCCGGCCAGGCCGCAGAGCACCAGGCCGCCGACGACGAGCGAGACGGGCAGCAGCAGCACCGCCGGATGCCGCCGGACCGCGATCACACGGCCCTCGTACGACATCAGGTACCTGTCGACCGTCCGCGAGCCAGCGTCGCGGAACACCATCATGTCTTGCATGTTCACGGCGGCACCCTCGTCATGATCCGGTGACGTCAACGGTAGCCGACCGGGCGCGCGTCCGCAGGTCCCGGAAGGTCAGAAACCGACGCCCCGGCGCCAGGTTGTGTAAACGGTCTTGTGCGTGCCGTCGCCAGACCACAAGATGTTGAACATGGACCGCGTGCAGCAGCCTGCCCCGGATCAGGGTCTGGACGATGGCCTCGCGGGCGCCCGCGGTCCGCAGGGGGAGTTCGTCCCGGACGTGACGGGACGTCCCGTCTGGCGGCTGCTGATGCGGGGGCTCGGCGTCTACCTCCCCGGCTGGCAGCTCCCGGGCGGCGCGCTGCGCGTGTCCCACGGCCCGCACGAGACGGGGCCGAACGGCTTCGGGCCGCCGGCGTTCCTCAACGGCGACTCCGGGTTCGGGCTGCACCTGCCCGCCCGGCGCAAGGGGCTCGAACCGGACCGGGAGATCTACGTGCGCGGCCGGGAGGACCCGAGCTTCGGCATCGTCATCGCGGGTCCGGCGGCGGCGATCGGCACCCGGGTCGTCGACGCCGACGAGCTGATGCGGTTCGCGCGCAAGCTCACGTTCGAGGAGCTCTTCGACACGGGCGACGCGGAGTCGGTGCCCTACGCCGTGCGCGCCGCGAAAGCCGTGGAGAACGTCGTGTTCCTCGACCGTGCCACGGGCATCGGCCTGTGCGCCGAGGTCGACACGGAGACGCGCGCGGTCACCTGCCCGCTGTACGTCCAGCTTGGCGGGCCCGGCGAACGGACCGTACGGGCCTACGGCGTGGCGGCCCAGGCGGTGAGATCCCACAACTGATGGGACGGCAGCCGCCGCAGCCGTACCGTCGCCGAGGCCGGGTCCCAGTAGACCTCGTCGCTCTCCAGCTCCAGCGACTGCGCCGGGGTCAGCACGGCGCACAGCAGTTCGTCCCGCGCCCGCACGGCCATCAGCGGACCGATCTGCGCCACGGCGCCCGTGCTCTCGTGAAGCGTGCGCAGCAGCGCCTTGAGCGCCGCCTCGTCCTCCGGGGCCCGCGGCGGCTCGACACCCGGCGGCAGGGCGGGCCGGCCGCGCGACAGGCCGTTGCCGTTGTGGGGCAGGTCGGCGCCGGTCGAGATCAGCAGGGCCGTGAACTCGCCCGCGAGATCGTCCACGGTGTTCCCGGCGAGGAAGTACCGCCGCCGCTCCGGCGTCCCCGGCGCCGAGCCGTTCGGGCCCTCGACCGTGCGGAACCGGATGTTGAGGCGGGCCGTGCGCACGCACCGCTCGTAGACCTCGGTGAGGATGTCGTCCAGCTGCTCGTCCCGCGTCCACAGCCGCCCGGTCGCCGTCACGGCCGCGGCGTCGCCCTCGCCGCCGCGCGGCTGGCCGGTGAGCGAGGACGTGACCGCCTCGTCCAGCTCGCCCTCGGTGAACTGGAGCAGCTCGGTGACGACGTCCTCGACGTCCTCCAGCGTCCGGGTGAGCGTGCGCTGCAACTCCAGGATCTCGGTGCCGCTGCGTTCGAGATCGGACAGGCGGTCGAGCGCCGCGTCGACCTTGCCCTCGACCGCGGCCGTGCCCGCCCGGGTCACCGACCGCACCGACGTCTCGACCTCGGCGAGCTTGCGCCGCAGCGCCGCCAGCGTGACCCGCTGCTTCTCCAGGTCGTGCAGGCGCGTCGCCTGCACCCGCAGGTAGCCGTCGGCCTGGTGGACGAGCGCGGCGAGCTCCTCCACCTGCCCGGAGTTCTGGCGCAGCCGGGAGTCGAGCGCCGGCAGCACGTCGCGCTTGACCTTGGACAGCTCGGCGGTGAGCTGCTCGCCGACCGTCACCAGCACCGTGTTCTGCTTGCTGACCTGGTCGTTCAGCTCATCGATCCGGCGGACGAACGCGCGCGCCTGATCCTTGCTCTGCTTCCCCGCATAGATCTCGAGCGCCCCCACGACGACGCACATCACCACCAGGATGACGGTCGTCATGGTGCTCCTCGAACCTCTCGTCCGACCCGGTGGTTCTTACCGGAAATGCTTTAGATCGCGACCATAACGTACGATCAATCACCGTAAGGGTCACTTGCGTAACCGACTCATCTCGGTAACCCCTAGGTCAGCTTGACGACCGAAACATGGTGAGACGTCGGTTAATCGCAGCCTTCGAACTGGGGGACCGTCGTCGTGTACTTGAGCTTGACGGGGGCGAACCACTTGGCCAGGAGCTGCTGCGCCGTCCCGTCCTGGTACATCTCGGTGATCGCCTTGTTGACCGCCACGCAGCCGTCCGCGTCGCCGAGCCGCATGCCGATGCCGTAGCCCTCGTCCGAGATCGGCGCGTTCACGACCTTGGGCGTGCCGCCCCGCCCGCCGCCGGTCTTGGCGGCCTGCGCGGCGAGCCCGGCGAGGATCAGGTCGTCGGTGGACACGGCGTCGACCGTGCCCTTCATCAGCTTGTCGAGGCAGTCGGCGTAGCCGGTGGCCGGCACCAGCTTCGCCGCGACGCCCTTCTCCTTGGTGACGCGCTCGTAGGAGACCGATCCCTCGACCTTGCAGAGGTTGCGGTCCTTGAGGTCGCGCACGTTCCTGACGGGGCTGTCACCGCGCACCAGCACGTCCTGGTGGGCGACGTAGTACGGCCCGGCGAACGTCACCTCGGCCTTGCGGTCGGGCGTGATCGAGTAGCTGGCGACGACGAGGTCGACGTCCCCGCTCTTGATCATCTGCTGCCGGGTGCCGGACGTCACCTCCTTGAACGTGACGTTCCCGGCGGCCACGCCGAGCCGCTTGGCGACCTCGCGGGCGATGTCGATGTCGAAGCCCTCGTAGCCGCCGCCGGACGTGCGCGCGCCGACCCCCGGCTGGTCCTTGTTGACCCCGATGACCAGCGTCTTCTTGCCGGCCACCGAATCCTCCTCGGCGTTGGCGATGCCGCACGCGGCGGCGCCCAGGACCGAGGCGGCCGCCAGGGCGGCGGCCCCGATCCGGCGTCCGCGCGTGCTCCGCCCCCTCATCGGTACTCCGACAGCCGGGGCCGGACGCCGACCAGCACCAGCACGACCAGCGCCAGCCCCGCGATCGGGATGACGATGTTCCAGCCGGCGGTGCCGCCGTCGCCCTTCTCGATCGCGTCGTCGAACGCGGTCTGGTGAATCTTGATGAGCTTGGTCAGGGCGACGTCGTAGGTGCCGAAGGGCGAGCCGGACCTGGCCAGCCGCGCCGTGATCGCCTGCTGCCGCTGCCCGTTCGCCACCTGGTCGCGGAGCGCGCGGTCGTCCCGCTGGTACGCGCGGTACTCGGTGAAGACGGAGGTGAGGGCGGAGTCCTGGCCTGGCAGCGGCGTACGGCTGAACTCCGTGCCCAGGAAGCCGAGGTACTCCCGTTCGCGACCTGGCGTCTGCACGGCCGCGCTGTACTGCGCGAGGCTGTCGGCCTTCACGTAGAGGATGGTCTGCGACTTGCTAAGGAAAATCTGCTCGTAGGTGTCGGCGCGTGCCGGGTCCAGCAGGAATCTCGTCTGGTCGGCGTTGGCGCTGTTGCCGATGGCGCGGGCACGTGAGAGCGCGAGGATGGAGTCGAAGCCGTCCTCCTTGGCCTTGCGCAGCTGATCGGCCTGTCCGCCCAGCATCGTGAAGCTCACGCCCAGCAGCACCAGCGTGGCGACGGTCGCCAGAGCCAGAGCGGGGTTGAGCATCCGCCGGAAGCGGGCGGCCAGGAAGAGCTGCAACCCGACGAGCAGCGCCAGCAGGACGACCCCGGTGGCCATGACCCACAGGCGGCCGTCGGAGACCGCGTTCTGCTTGTCCTCGTACGTGTGGCGGACGAGGGTGCCGTTGTCGAGCGTCAGGTTGTACGCCTTGGGAAGCAGGTCGAGCTTCATCAGGTCGGTCGCCTGCCGGTAGACCTTCAGCACGGTCTCCGGCGGCGGGCCCGCGGTGTGCGGCGTCTGCTGGTCGAGCAGCAGCGCCCGTCCGGCCAGCCCCTCGTACCGGGCCACGGCGTCGAGAAGCTCGCGCGCGGTGCGTTCCTCGGTGTCGTCGTCGGCGAGCTTGGCCGCCTGGAGCAGCGCGGTGCCCGCGCTGCGGCGGCTGTTGTCGTACTCGCGCAGCGCCTGCTCGCGCTTGGCTTCGAGGTTCGGCGTGCGGCCGATCAGCAGCGCGTCGGCCAGCCGCGCGTCCATGTTGATGAGCTGGGTGTACAGGTCGCCGGTCGCGACGACCTGCGGCCCCGCGTCGTGCCCGATGACCCGGACGCCGTCGCGGGCGTCGTCGACCGCGGCCCAGGTGACCGCGAGCATCCCGGCCAGCCCGATGAGGACCAGCACCGTGACCGCGCGGATCCGGCTCGCGACGGTGCGGGGGACCAGCCGCGCGGCGCCGGTGCGCGGCTCGCGGCGTGCGGCCGGGCCGCCGGGCAGCGCGGGCGGCCCCCCGGCCCGCCGCGTCGCCGGTACCGCGCCCGGCGGCGGTCCGGGTGGCGGCGGGCCCGCCGAGGGAGCCTGGTGTACGGCCGTCATGTCGCCTCGCCTCTCCGCAGCGTGATGGTGGTCCAGGCACCGACGTGGATGCGGTCGCCGTCGCCGACCGGCATCTCGACGTTGTACGGGATGGGTTGCGTGGCCCCGTTGAGGCACGTGCGGTTGGTGGAGCCCGGATCGACCAGGGACCACGTGCCGTCCGGCTTGGCTAGCAGCACCGCGTGGACGTGAGACACGCCCGGATCCTCGGGCGCCTCGCGCAGGTCGATCTCGGGCGTGCCGTGCGTGGAACTCCGCCGCCCGATCCGCACCTGCTGCGCGGTCAGCGGGATCCGCCGTTCGGGGTAGTACGGGGGGAACGCGAGCCCGCCGGAGTCGGGCCCTTCCTCAGCGAGGATCGTCGCGTAATACTCGCGATCGGCATTCACGAGCGCGACCCACCCAGTCCCCTGAACACCCCCGCCCGCCCCACCAGCCGCAGCCCCAGGCGCCGCCCCGGCTGCTGCTCCTGGTGCCGCTCCAGACGCCCCGTGCGTTGTGCCCGGTGCCGCGCCTTGTGTCGCCCCTCGTGGCGCGTCATGCGTCGCGTCTGGCGTCGCACCGGGCGTCGCGCCCGCCGTCGTGCCATGCGTCGCGCCTGCTGTCGAGCCTGGTTGTGCGCCGGGTGTCGTGCCATGCGTCGTGCCTGGTGTCGTGCCGGGCGTTGCACCGGGTGTTGTGCCTGGTGGCGCGCCATATGTCGTGCCTGGTGTTGCGCCTGCCGCTGTGCCGGGTGTCGCACCAGGCGTGGGGGACCCAGGCGTCGTCCCGGGTGCTGCTCCTGGCGTTGCGCCGGGAGCACCGCCTTGCGTCGCTCCGGGTGTGGGCGCACCGGGCTGCCCGTGTGCCGCGATGCGCGAGGCTCTCTCTATGGTGGCGTCGCGGCTTGCCGTTCCGGCGGGTGGGGCGGGGGAGGCTTCGGCGGCGCGGCGTTGGAGTTCTTCCGGTGAGATCTGCCGTGACGGGCCGGACGAGTGCGGGGAATCCGGGTGGGGCGGCTGGGTAACGATCACGGGCGTGGGCTTGCCGCCCCCGGTCGCGAAGTCGTACCCGCACTCCTCGCAGAACCGGTCGCTCGACGGCGTCCCGCAGTCCGGGCACGGGGTTCCCGGCGAGGAGCCCACCGTGTGCATCTGCATGGTCGGGATGGGCGCGGCGGCGCCGATGCGCTCGCCGCAGACGTCGCAGTAGTCGGTCGCTCCGGAGGCGTGGCCCGCCGGGCAGGTCGCCATCGTCACCCTCACTTCCGGGTACGGAAGGTCTTGGTCGACCCGATGTCCAGGGACATCTCGTCGACCTTCTCGACCTTCTTCTTCAGCCGCACGGTGCCGGTCGCCGGATCGTCGATGTCCACGACCTTGCGCAGCAGCGACGTGATCTCCTCGTTGCCCGCCTCCTCGGCGAGCTGGACGGCGCGGCCGAGGCGCGCGGTGGCCTCGTCCTCGTCGCCGTCCTTGCGGGCCTGCAGCCCCTGCTGGATGGCGTCGGCGAGCTCCGCCTGCCCGGTGGCCTGCGCGACGCCCGGGTTGATCTGGGTGAAGGCCGCCTCGTCGTCGGTCCACTGGACGAGGATGTTGCCCGTCGCGAGGACCTGGTCCTCGGCTCCGCCGGTGCCCGGCAGCACGAGCTTGATCCAGCCGGCGCGCAGCTCCTTGCCGACGACGCCCGGAGGCACCTCCACGCAGATGTGGTAGTCGCGGCTCTCCGCGCCCCACGCGCCGAGCGGGTAGTCGCCCGCCTGCGGCCCCGACTCGGCGCGCTTGCCGGTGAGATCCTCCATCGAGGGCAGCACCTGCTTGACGAAGCGCAGCTTGGCGGTCTGCGGCGTCCACACGCGCAGCGCGACGTCGGCGACCGCCTTGCCCATCGCGGCCTCGGTCATCGCCTGGAAGTCGGCGACCAGGCCCTGCGGGTCGGCGACGATGTCGACGCTGCCGAGCAGGGCCGACGAGATCTTGCGCAGCTCGGCGACCTCCCAGTCCGTGCCGACGCCCCGGCAGTCGCAGACGAAGCGGCCGGTGCAGCGGTAGAGCACCGCGTCGAGCTCCTCGGCGGTCTCGTGCTGGTTCTTGCCGTCGGTCAGCAGGATGGCGTGCCGGATGCCCTCCTGGTGCGCGTCGAAGAGCTGGTCGGCCAGCCGCAGCCAGGAGCCGATGGCGGTGCCGCCCTGGGCTTGCAGCCGGCTCAGCGCCTGCTTGGCCTGCTGCCGGGTGGTGGTGTCCGCCGGGACGAGGGGACCCTGCTGCGGGTAGACCATGGACGCGCTGTTCGAACCCGAGATCACCGCGAAGAACACCCCGTCGCGGAGCGTGTCGACCGCGACCTGCGCCGCCGCGATGGCCGCGCGCAGCTTGGTGTCGGGATACGACATCGAGCCCGACGTGTCGATGATGATGACCTCGGCGGCCGAGGCGGCCCGGCCGGCCCCCGTGGGCGCCCCCGTCGACTCGACCGACACGACCGCGTGCACCTCGCGGCCGCCCTCGGGCAGGAACTTGTTCTGGTCGATCTTGATGCTGAACTGCGGCTGCTCGCTCATGGGGCATGCTCCGTGTTAGGCGTGACCGGGGTGGGGGCGGCCGTCCCGGGGGCGACGGGGAGGACGGCCACCGAGATGTTGTCGCGGCCGCCCGCCTCCAGCGCGAACCGCACCAGCGTGCGGGCCGCGCCGAGGGGGTCGAGGGCCGGGTCGCACGCCGCGCCGGCCAGGACGGCGGCCAGGTCGTGGGGCTTGGGCGCGTAGTTCCACAGCCCGTCGCTGCAGACGAGCACGGCGCCGGGGCCGCCGGGGGAGAACGTGCGGACCCGCGGCCGCACCTCGTCGGCGTCCGCGCCGAGCCAGGCCGTGATGACGTGCGCGTTGGGATGCGCCTCGGCCTCGGCCTCGGTCAGCGCGCCCTCGGCGACCATGAACGCCGCCCACGAGTCGTCCTCGGTGAGCTGCTCGGACGCCGCGTCCGGCCCGCCGCCCAGCCAGTAGGCCCGGCTGTCGCCGACCCAGCCGACGGTCACGGCGGCGGCGCCGGTCGCCGGGTCCGCGTGCGTGAGCGCCGACACGTACGTGCAGGACGGGGCGTTGGCGGGCGAATCGGCGAGCGCCGCGACGGCCTCGGCGGCCTTGAGCGCGGCGTCGCACGTGGCCTGGTCCGGAGCGGCGCCGGCCGCGACGCGGGCGAGGAGCTCCGCCACGCCCGTCTCGGCGGCGGCGCGCGAGGCGTCGTCGGGGTTGGGAGAGGACCCGACGCCGTCGCAGACCACCGCCGCGAGCCCGCCGGGGTGGACGGAGACGGCGAGGGCGTCCTCGTTGCGCGGGTAGCGGCGGCCGCGGTCACTGGCCCCGGCGGCCACGCTGTTCGGGAGCTCGATCTCGATGTGGTCGCGTTCGGCGGGCTGCCGCATGCCGCAGTGCTCGCAGTAGCCGTCGGCGTCGATCGCGGCCGCGCCGCATTCGGTGCAGGCCGGCCGCGGGGCCTTCGGCTCGGTCCGCCGGGTCGGGCGGGTCCCCGGGCGCCCGCCCGGGAGGACCTTCGCGGTGACGCCCTCGCGCGCCACCCGGCCGGCCTGGACGGCCGCCGTGGCCTCTTCGGTCAGGGGATGCCCGCAGGCTTCGCAGAACGCCTCTCCTTCGAAGACCGCCTCCCCGCAGTTGGGACATGCCGGCTTCGGTGCCTCCGCCACGTTCTGGCCCTCCGTGTTCTGGTCCTCCGTCAAAGCAGGGTCCTCGGACGTACGGCGTTCGCGCGATCGATGAGAAGGCGCCGCTCTTCCTTGTCACGCGTGTGCTGGGCCAGCGCGCGGTAGTCGTCCTCCAGGACGCGGCGCAGCGCGGCGGCGTCGTTGAGCGGGACGTTGAAGAGCTTCCCGCCCTGAATGTCGCCGTTCCGGGAAGGGCCCTGCTGTGAGGGGCCCAGGCTGTGCCAGGCCAGGGCGGCCTCCAGCACCTCGGCGACGAGCCGTGCGCGCCGTTCGCCTTCCAGGTCGAGGCGGCCCAGCCGTTCGGCCGCGCCGACCAGCTCGGCCGCCGTCAGGTCGTTGACGGCCCGGCCGCGCACGGCGGTGGCGACCGCGGCCACCTGCGCGGCCACGTAGCGGATGGACGTCTTGGGCACCGAGTCGAGCACGGCGACGGCCGCCGTACGGTTGCCGGCCGCGAGATGGATGCGGGCCAGGGCGAACGCGGCGTTGATGTAGGAATGGTCAGTGCGCCAGACCGTGTCGTACAGCCGGACGGCCTCGCCCGGTGCCCGATCCTCCAGGCAGTAGGCCAGCGCGAGCTTCGGAGCCGCCTCACCTGGAAGCAGCGAGTAGAGCTGGTCGAACTGCGGCAGCGCCTTGTCGATGTATCCCTCGGCGAGAGTGCAGAGCGCGCGGTACCAGCCGACCCGCCAGTCGTCCGGCCGTTCCGCCGCCACCTGGTCGAGCAGCGCCCGCGCCGCCGGGAAGTCGCTGAGCTCGATGCGCACGCGTGCCAGCGTCAGCGAGATCTCGGGCGTCTGCTCCGGCGCGTTCGCGATCGTCGCGGCGAGCTGCGCGGGCTCCAGAGCCGTCAGTCCGGCGAGGAACCCGGCCGCCGGGTCGGTCCCGTCCACCAGCGGGACGGGCAGCGAGGCCGCCGCGGCGGGGCGGGACAGCGGCGGCAGCGCGGTGTCGGCGTTGCCCGGCCGGGTCGTGTCGGTGCCCGGCGCGAACCGCTCCGGCCCGAACAGCCCGGACGCCGCGGGCCGGGCGTACCCGTCGTCGGCGGCCAGCACCTCGCGCAGGACGCCGGTGAGCTGATCGGCCATCTCGGCGGCGTCGTGGAAGCGCAGCGCCGGGTCGCGGTGCGTCGCGCGGCGCAGGAACCGGTCGTACGACTCGTGCCGCATCAGCAGCGGCACCTCGGCGCGCGGGGGCAGCTTGTCGGCGAACTCGGACGTGAACCGGGCGAACCGGAAGCTCAGCACCGCCAGCGCCCGGCCCACCGTGTAGAGGTCGGAGCTGATCGACGGGCCGGCGTCGGCGATCTCGGGGGCCTGGTAGCCGACCGTGCCATAGATCGCGCCGTCCTGGTCGTCCAGCCGCCGCACCGCGCCCATGTCGATCAGGCGCAGCTGCTCCTCGGACTGGATGACGTTGTCCGGCTTGAAGTCGCAGTAGACCAGCTCCTGCGAGTGCAGGTAGCCGAACGCCTGGAGCACCTCCAGCGCGTAGGCGATGGCCTGGCTGAGCGGGAGCGCGTCCTCGCCGTGCTGCTTGCGCCGCTGCTGGAGGATGTCCTTGAGCGACTGGCCGCCGACGTACTCCATGACGATGTAGCCGGAGCCGCCGTGCTGCACGAAGTTGTAGATCTTGACGATGTTGGGGTGCTCGACCTCGGCGAGGTACGCGCGTTCCGCCGCGGCCGCCGCGAGCGCGTCGGCGTCGCCCGAGTCGAGCAGGCCCTTGAGCACCACCCAGCGGTCGCTGACGTTCTTGTCCTTGGCCAGGTAGATCCAGCCGAGGCCGCCGTGCGCCAGGCAGCCCAGCACCTCGTACTGCCCGCCGACGAGGTCACCGGGAGCGAGCTTGGGCGTGAACGAGTATCCGGCGCCGCACTTGGCGCAGAACCCTTCCGTGCGGCCGGGCCGGCCGCCCTTGGCACGTCCGACGGGCTCACCGCAGCCGCTGCAGAAACGGCGGTTCTCGGCGACCTCGGGGTTGGCGAGAATGGCCGTGGACGGGTCGCGGTAGGGCACCCGCGGCACTTCGACGAGCCCCGCGCCGAGAGCGCCCCGGCGACCGGACGAACGCGACGAGCCGGTGCGTGCGCTGCCCGTCCTGACACTGCCCGTGGCGAAGCTTCCGGACGGGAGGCTGCCCGACGGGGTGCTGCCCGAAGTGACCGGAGCCGAAGCCGGAGCCGAAGCGGGAGTGCCCGACGAAGGGGGCATGCCGCAGACGTCGCAGTAGCCGTCTTGCAACGTTCCCGTACAGCCGGGCTGGTTGCATCGCCCTGGCGCGGCCATGGGAGGAGCAGCCGCGGCCAGTGGCGCGGGAGCGCTGGCAGCCACGGGCGGGCTGCCGCAGACATCGCAGTAACCGTCCTGCATGGTGCCCGTACAGCCGGGCTGCGCGCACTTGTCGGCCGGAGCCGCACCTGACTGTGCCTGATTCCCAGGGGGCATGCCGCATATGACGCAGTAGCCGTCTTCGATGGTTCCGGAGCAGTCCGGCGCGGAGCAACTGTTCATCTGTCGGATCCCTTCGCCCGCGATGAGATGGCCTGCTGGTAACCAGACAGCGTCACGGTCGCCTTCCGGAGGTCACAGGGGGACGTCCAGAGCAGCTCGCGCGCCTCCCGGTAGAGGCGGGTGAGCTCGGCGTCCTCGGCGAGCCCGAGCCGGGCGGCCTTGACGCGGTAGGCGTCGAGGCGGCCGCGCAGCTCGTCGCGCCGGTCGAGGAGGCCGGTGATGAGGGCCTGGTCGTTCCGCGTCTGTTCGAGGGCGGTGGCGGCGGCGCGGCCGAGATCGTGCATGCGTTCCGCCAGCTCGCTCCAGCGGCGCCCGTCGCGCAGGACCCGCAGCGCCGCCAGCCGGTCGGCGAGCACGGCCGAACGGACGGCCAGGTCGGGGAGCACGGGCGACGCGATCTTGACGAGGACCCGGTCGCGGGCCTCCCGCGCGTCGGCCTCGGCGGCGCGCACCTCGTCGATCGCGGCGGCCACGCGGCCGATCCGCGCCTCCGAGTCGTCCCTGAACGCCACCGCCTCGCCCAGCCGGCGGCGGAGCTCGGCGAGGCCGGATCCGGCCGCCTGCAGCCGGGACGTGTCGACGTGGCCGCCGCTGGCGAACGACAGCGGGTCGGTGCGCACGGCGGTGGCCAGCTCGTCGAGTTCGCGCGCGATGCGGTCGACCTCGGGGTCGGGGCCGCCGAGCGACGCCGCCAGCTCGCTGACCGTCCTGCGGTCGGCCTCGACCTGGCCGAGCGCCGACAGCAGCTCCGACCAGACCGCGTCGACGGCGGCGACCATCCGCGCGGCCTCCTCGAACAGCGGGGTCATCCGCTCGACCACCCCGCCGAGGCTCAGCTTCTCGCCGGCCGGCGAGGAGAGCAGCGTGCGGCGTTCGATCGGCACCTCCTCGGCGGGAAGCTCGACCGAAGGCCCGGTGAGCAGCCTGGTCAGCTCGGCGAGCTGGGCCTGGCCCGGGCGTGACTGGCGGGCGCGCAGCTCCTCCGCCGCGGCCAGCGTGCCGCCGTACAGGTCGAAGAGGCTCCACAACATGGACAGCCGGGACTGAAGCGCCGCCTGCCGCCGCGCGGTCTCGCCGGTGACCGCCGCCCCGTTCAGCAGCCGATGCCCCTGGTGGCCCTCCAGGTCAAGGAGGGCCAGGCTGATGCGTTCCTTCTCGTCACGCAGGCTCTGGAGGGCACGGTCGACCTCGTCGCGGTTCATCGGCGGTCGCCCGGTACCGGCAGCCCACACATCCAGCCCCCGATCCCCCGAATCGTGCACTTTTGAGGGATCAGTTTCCCGTATGCGCAGGGTCCGGCTCAAGACCTCCAAAATGTCAGTGTTCGAACGTATGATCGAACCATGGCGAACGTTACGACGTACCCCGGCAAGTCCCACCGCACCGGCAACGGCGCCGCCGCCGCGCTGACCGCCGCCGAGATCGCCGCCCTGGCGCTCTCGCTCGCCCACCTCGGCGCCGGCCCGCAGGCCACCACCGCGCGCCGGGCCCTCCGCCACCTCATCGACACCGACACCCACGACGACGTCGTCACCGCCACGCTGGCCACCCTCACCCGCCCGCTCGACGCCTCCACCGCCGACCGCGCCCGCGTGGTGGCCGCCGCCATCACCGAGCACCGCGTCGTGCGCCTCTGCTACGGCGACGCCGGAGCCAACGTCACCATCCGCGAGGTGGAGCCCGTCACCTGTCTCGTCCACCGCGACCACTGGTACCTCGTCGGCTGGTGCCGCATGCGCCGCGGCGTCCGCGCCTTCCGCTTCGACCGCATCCTGGCGGTGGAGTCCACCGGCCTCCCGGCCCGGCCGCGCCGCGCCGAGCGCTACCTGCCCTTCCAGCGCCGCACGGCCGCCGCAGCCTGATCCACCCGCAAGGCGGACCAAACCCGCCCACTACCGGCGAGGCGGACGAAAGCGGGGTCGTCCGCCTCGCCCTGGTCACCCGTAATGCGAGCCCACGGCAGCCTGCCCGGTGTAGTTGGCCCCAACCTGATCGTCCGCCCCCAGGTAGCGGTAGGGAAGCCGGACGTCGCGGCGGCCCGTCAGGCTGATGCGCCGCCATCGCGTGTCGTACTCGAACCCCTGCTCGCGGAGCCTGGTGGAGACCCGGCCCGGCGCGCGGACACCGCGGACGTCGAAGTCGGCGACGAAGCGGCCGTCGTCGAAGAGGGCGCGGCCCGAGCCGCAGCAGAGATCGAGCCGGCGGGCCGGTGCGGCGGCGACGATGTCGAGGCCCAGTTCGCGGGTGTAGCTCTTGAGGGAGCGCTCGCGGTTCGTGGCGTTGCTGGCCACGACGGAGGAGCGTTCGAGGGCGGCGTCGTCCAGGAGCATGGGGGCATTCTCGCCGGCGCGTAGCATTGCCGCGGTGAGCATGCAGGACGTCCTCGAGCACCTTCAGCGGCTGGGCATGTCGGGGTACGAGTCCAAGGCGTACGTCGCGCTGGTGGCGGCGGGGAAGCCCATCAACGGGTACGAGGTGGCGAAGCGGTCGGGGGTGCCGCGGAGCACGGTGTACGAGACGCTCGGCAAGCTCGTGGCGCGCGGGGCCGCGTACGAGCTGAAGGGGTCGTCGGACGCGACCGAGTACCTGCCGTTGCCGCCCGAGGCGTTGCTGGATCGCATGCGGCGGGAGTTCGACGGGTCGGTGGAGGCGTTGCGGACGGCGCTGCCGGCGGTGGTGGCCGCGCCGGAGGCGCACCTGATCCATAGTTTGCGCGACGGCGCGGCGATGCTGGCGCGGGCCGAGGACGTGGTGGCCGGAGCGCGGCGAGACCTCTTCCTGTCGGTCTGGCCCGAGGAGATGGAACGGCTGCGGGAGGGCGTCCGGGCGGCGGCGGAGCGGGGCGTGGAGGTCTCCGTCGTGGCGTTCGGGGAGATCGAGGAGGTCGGGCACGTCTACCGGCACCGGGCGGTGTTCGACGACCTGGGTTACCGGCTCATCGTCGTCGTGGGCGACCGGCGGGAGGCCGTCGTGGGCGGGTTCGGCGAGGCCGCGTGGGGCGTCTACACCGCCGACCCCGCCGTCGCCCTGATGGCGGCCGAGTACGTGCGGCAGGACGCCGCCCTGCGGATCCTCGCCGAACGGGTCGGAGCCGCTGAGCTCGACCGGTGGTTCGCGACCGACCCGGGCCTGCTACGGCTCCTCGGACGCCCCTGACGTCTCGTTGATCGCGCCGGCGACGACGGCCGTCACATCGCGGGCCCGGGCGTGGACCTGCCGCTGCCACTCGGCGCCGTTGCCCCGTTCGAGCAACCGCCCGAGGAGCTCGCGGACGGTTTCGAGGTCCCCGGCCGCGTCGAGCGCCGGGGTGAGGTGATCCAGGAGCGCCTGCACGACCGTGCGGGCGGGCGCGGGACGCCTGGTGACCGGGTGGATGAGGTCCTCCCGCATGCCCGACCGGCTCGCCCGCCACACGGCCAGCTTCAGCAGCTCGGTCCGTACCCGGTCCGGCGGGATCCCGGCTCGCCACGCCTGGGCCGCGGTGTCGACCATCGCCCGCACCAGCGCGGCCATCAGGACGGTGTCGTCGGCGTGGAGGCAGACGTCGGCGACCCGGACCTCCACGGTGGGGTAGTGCCGCGACAGGCGGGCGTCGAAGTAGACCATGCCCTCGTCGAGCAGGGCGCCGGTGTCGAGCATCGCCTCGACCGCGGCCCGGTAGCCCTTGACCGACTCGAACAGCTCGGTCGGGCCGCTGGACGGCCAGCGCCCCCAGACCTGCTGGCGCCAGCTCTCGTACCCGGTGTCGCCCCCCTGCCAGAACGGTGAGTTGGCGCTGAGCGCGAGGAGCGGCGGCAACCACGGCCTGATCCGGTCGAGGACGGCGACGCCCTCCTCGGGCGACTCCACGTTCACGTGGACGTGACAGCCGCAGGTGAGCTGCTCGCCCGCGGTCTGCGCGTACTCATGGGCCATCCGCCGGTAGCGGAGCGAGGGCGTGATGGAGGGGTGCACCGGCACGGGTGAGGTGGCCAGGGCCACCACCGCCGCGCCGACTCCCCGGGCGGCCTCCGCGGCCGCCCGCCGCCCGCGCCGTATCTCGTCCGAGAGCTCGGCGAGCGACGTGGTGGGGACGGTGCCCGTCTCGACCTGCTCGCGTTGCAGCTCGGTTTCGAGGGGCTCGGCCTCTTTGCCCGAAAGGGTGATGCCGGTGTGTTCCTTTGCATACCGGATCACGGCGCCCGAAATCGCCTGGGGCGCCCCGCTCACCGGGTCGACGAGCAGAAGCTCCTCTTCCACCCCGACTGTTCGCAGTTCATGTTGTGCCACGGTCCCGTTCTGCCCATCATGCGGCGGAAGCTACATCCGAGCCCCCGCTGTTCCTCATAATCCCTGGTCAGAGTGGTTGATCGCGGTCAAACATGGCGATCTCGAAGGGGCCGGCGAGCTTCCCGCGAGCCCTTGTTCACCGAGTTTCACACGCCGGTGAGCCAGGTTCGGATGAGGGCGCCGGTCTCGTCGAAGCGGTCCAGGTAGAGCATGTGGCCCGCGTCCATCTCGGTGATGGTGAGGTCGTCGCCCAGGGTCTCGCGGCAGGTGACCACGAAGGCGGGCTGGACGATGTCGGCCCGGGTGGCGATGACCAGGTGGGTGGGGACGCCCGGCGGGGGCGGCAGGGGCGGGCGGGCCATCTCCGAGAACGCGGTCACCACGGCGGCGGGCTCGAAACGGAAGCGCCAGCGGCCGTCCTCATCCTGCTGGAGGTGGTCGGTGACCTCTTCCTCGGCGGCGCCGGGGTAGGCGTTCGGCCAGTCCTTCATGCGGGCGGTGAGGGCTTCGTCCGGGGTGGCGAAGGACGGCTTGGCGAAGGGCTCGTGGGCGCGTACGCGCGCGTGCGCGGGGTCCAGGCCGACTGCGGGATCGAGGAGGACGAGGCGCCGCACACGTTCGGGGGCCGTACGGGCCAGGTATACGGCGATCATCCCGCCGTAGGAGTGGCCGACGACGTCTGTTCGGGAAATGTCCTCCGCGTCGAGGAGGGCGAGGAGATCGGCCACGTGCCGGCCCACGTGCCAGGGGGCGTCGTAGGTCGACCGGCCGTGGCCGCGCAGGTCGGGTGCCAGGACGCGGTGGTCGGACAGGTGGTGCTCGGCCAGCTTGCGCCAGCGGCCGCCGTGCCCGTTGATGCCGTGCAGGGCGAGGACCGGAGGGCCTTCTCCGAAGCTGGCCGCGTGGATGCCCGTCATGACCGGAATCCTAGAGGTAGGGGCGGAGGGCCTCGGCTATCGCGCGCTGGACGTCGTCCATTTCGGGCTCGCCGTCCTCGACGTCCCAGAGGACGTTCTGCAGGACGCGGCCGTACGTCCAGCCCACGGCGCGCCGCCGGTCCAGCCCGAGGATCTCGACCATGAGGTCGAAGCGGCGGCGGACGGCGCGGCCCACGTCGCCCGTCGCGACGATCTCGTCCCACCGGTTGTCGAGAGCGGGCAGGAGATCGAAACCGGGGTCGCCCGCGAGGGGTTTGGGGTCGATGGCCAGCCAGGGTTCGCGTTCGGCCGCCAGCACGTTGTCGTAGTGCAGGTCCCAGTGCAGGAGGCGGTCGCCCGGCTCGGACACGAGATCGGAGACGACGGCCGCGCAGGTCTCGACGACCTGTCGTTCCTCGTCGGTCCGGAACGTGGGAAGCGCGACGGGGACCTGGTCGAGCATGCCCCGCGCGATGTCGCCCAGGTGGCGCATGCCCTCGGGAGCCGGGTGCGCGACGAGGCGGGCGAGGAGTTCGGTGAGGATCTGGAGGGCCTTGGCGTCGTCGGGCACCGAGGAGAGGGGACGGCTGGAGTCGAGCCGTTCCAGGAGCATCACGCCGGTCGCCGGATCCGACCTCAGCAGCCGTACCGCGCCGTCGCCGTCCCAGAGGCGCAGCCCGACCGGCTCGCTCTCGGTCTCCTCGTCGAGGATCTGGAGCTTGAGCGCGGCGGGCGTGCCGCCGGACGTCCGGACGGGGAGCACGAGGGAGGCCACGCCGTACATCGAGCCGCCGGTGACCGTCAGGTCCCACCGGTCGAGGTGGTCGGCCGCCAGCCGGGGGAGCGAGGCGATCCAGGCGCGCCCGGCCTCGCCGTTGTACTTGGACTGCGTCCCGGCCAGCTCGGCGGGCACCTCGATCTCCGACATGATCACCACGCTAGCCGCTAGGACCGCTCCCAGCGGACGGAGCTCAGGGCTAGGAGGGCGACGTGGAGGGAGACGCAGGACTCGACGTCGTCCAGGTCGGCGTCCAGGACCCGCTCGATGCGGCGCAGCCGTTCGTAGAAGGCGGGACGCGAGAGGTGCGCCTGCTGGGCGGCGACGGCCTTGTTGCGGCCCGCGTCGAGGTAGAGCTCCAGGATGCGGGTGAGGTCGGCGCCGCGCTGCGCGTCGTACTCCAGCAGCGGCCCGAGCTCGCGTTCGACGAACGTCTGCAGCCGGGCGTCGTCGCGCAGCAGGTGCAGCAGTCCGCGCAGGCGCAGGTCGGGCAGCCGGTAGAAGAGCCGCCCGCCGGAGCCGCGGCAGGCGACGTCGGCGACCTGCTCGGCCTCCAGGAACGAGCGGCGGACGTCGCGGATCGACTCGACGACCGATCCGGTGGCCATGACGGTGTCGCCGCCGGACTGCTTGCGGATGCGGGTGGCCACCTCGTTCAGCGCGGTCTCGACGTCGGCGCGGGCGGGCAGCGACGCGAGCACGCCCACGCGGGCGTGCGGGCCGCTCTCGTCGAGGACGCCGACCAGGGCGGCGAGCCGGGCGTCCTTGCACGCGGCGGCGGCCACCTCGGCGAGCTCGCCCAGCTCGGCCGGGATGCCGCTGCGCGGCCGGAGGACGACGCCGAGGAGGCGGCGGCCGGACAGGGGCACGCCGAGCGCGCGGGCGCGGGCGGCGGCCTCCTGCGGGTCGGAGTAGGAGTGGGCGAGGATGCGCGTGATGATCGTGCCGTGCGCCTGGCGCTCGATGCTCTCGGCGTGCCGGTCCAGCAGCCGGCCGAGCGCGAGCGTGGTGGCGGCGCGTTCGATCAGCACGGTCTCGCGCGGCGTCGGGGGCGCGTCGCAGGTGAGGATCAGGCGGCCCCAGTCTTCGCCGCGCGCCCCGACCATGGTGACCAGCCAGCCGGACGACTCGTCGTAGGCGGTCCGCTGCTCGGGCCGGACGGCGCGCGAACGGGTCTCCCAGGCCGACAGCAGCTCGGCCGGGTCCCTGCCGTCGGCGTCGGCGGCCAGCACCTGGTGGGAGAGGTTCTCCAGCACCACCGGGTGGCCGCCGAGCGTCGCGACCTGCCGGACGACCTCGTCGGTCGACGCGCCCTCCACCGACAGCTGGGTGAAGATCTCGTGCAGCTCCTCGGACGCGCGCAGCTCGGCCATCTGGTCCTGCAGGATGCGCGCGTGCACCGACTCGGTGATGTCGACGAACGCGGGCTCGTGCGCCAGCATCACCACCGGCAGGCCGTGGTCCTCGGCCGCCGTGATCAGCGCGGGCGGCAGCTCGCTGGCGTAGCGCCGGCCGAGCTCGACCATCAGCCCGCTGACGCCGACCTCCGACAGCTCGCCGATGTACGCGCGGAGCCGGGCGGGCTCGTCGGGCAGGGCGATGCCGGTGGTCAGCACCAGCTCGCCGCCGTGCAGGAGATGCGCGATGTCGGTGACCTCGGCGACGTGCACCCAGCGGACCCGGTTGTCCAGGCGGTCCGCGCCCGCGACGACGCGCGGCTGGCCGCGGCGGACCGCGTCCAGCTGGAGCACATCGGCGAGAGTGGGCAGCATCGTCCGGATCATATCCCGGCATTCTGTCAACTCAGGGGGGCAGATTAATTACATACTGTAAAAATGATCTACGCTCCCGTCACACCGTCAATCCGGGCGCCCTGGTCTTGACACTCTGCGGGTAGTCCAGCGGGGAACCGATGACGAGACTTGGGGGCATGCCGGACAACGAGAACCTCCTCCGGCGCCACCGGGCGGTGATGCCGGACTGGCTGGCGCTGAACTACGAACGCCCCATCGAGATCGTCAACGGCAAGGGCAGCCGGGTCACCGACGCCGACGGCAACAGCTACCTCGACTTCTTCTCGGGCATCCTCACCAACATGCTCGGGTACGACGTGCCCGAGGTCCGCGAGGCCGTGGAACGGCAGCTCGCCACGGGGATCGTGCACACCTCCACGGCGTACCTGCTGCGCGGCCAGGTCGAGCTCGCCGAGAAGATCGCCCGGCTGTCGGGCATCCCCGACGCCAAGGTCTTCTTCACCAACTCGGGGACCGAGGCCAACGAGACCGCCCTGCTGCTCGCCGCCTGCAGCCGCCGCAGCGACCAGATCCTCGCGATGCGGCAGGCCTACCACGGCCGGTCGTTCGGCGCGATCGGCGTGACCGGCCACCGCGGCTGGAAGAACACCTCCTTCTCGCCGGTGAACGCGCATTTCCTGCACGGCACCGACCGGCACCTGCCGCAGTTCGCGGGCCTGTCGGACGAGGACTACATCAAGGTCTGCGTCGAGGACCTGCGCCACGTCCTGGCGACGGCGACGGCCGGCGACGTCGCGGCCCTCATCGCCGAGCCGATCCAGGGCGTCGGCGGCTTCACGATGGCGCCCGACGGCCTGTTCGCCGCGTACAAGGAGGTGCTGGACGAGAGCGGCATCCTCCTCATCTCCGACGAGGTGCAGACCGGCTGGGGCCGCACCGGATCCAGCTTCTTCGGCATCGGCGATCACGGCGTCACGCCCGACATGCTGACGTTCGCCAAGGGCCTCGGCAACGGCTTCGCGGTCGGCGGCGTGGTCGCCCGTGGCGAGCTGATGGACGCGCTGCCCGCGGTGGGGCTGTCCACCTTCGGCGGCAACCCGATCTCGATGGCCGCCGCCAACGCCACCCTCGACTACGTGCTCGACCACGACCTCCAGGCCAACGCCGCCAGGCAGGGCGCGGTCATCATCGGCGGCCTCAGGAAGGCCGCCGCCCGGCTGCCCGTGATCAAGGACGTGCGCGGCAAGGGCCTGATGTTCGCGATCGAGCTGGCCGACGCCGCGAGCGCCGCCGCGCTCATGGAGGAGACCCGCAAGCGGGGGCTGCTCGGCGGCAAGGGCGGCCTGTACGGCAATGTCATCCGCATGGCACCGCCCCTGACCCTGACCGACGCCGAGGCCGCCGAGGGCCTGGCCATCCTGATCGACTCCCTGGAAGCGTTGAACGGATCATGACCAGCAAGCACGTCACCCACTGGATCAACGGCAAGCCCGCCACCGCCGCCGGCCGCCAAGGGGACATCTACGAGCCGTCGACCGGGCGACTGAGCGGCACTGTCGACTTCGCGGCCCAGCCCGAGATCGACGCCGCCGTGGCCGCGGCCAGGGCAGCCTTCCCGGGCTGGCGCGACACCTCCCTGACCCAGCGCGTCAAGATCCTCTTCCGCTTCCGCGAGCTGCTGGCCGAGCACCGCGACGAGCTGGCCCGGCTCATCTCGTCCGAGCACGGCAAGGTCGTCTCCGACGCCGCGGGCGAGGTGGCCCGGGGCCTGGAGGTCGTGGAGTTCGCGTGCGGCATCCCGCACCTGCTCAAGGGCGGGTTCTCGGAGAACGTCTCAGCGCGCGTCGACGCCTACTCGATCCTCCAGCCGCTCGGCGTGGTCGCCGGGATCACCCCGTTCAACTTCCCGGCCATGGTGCCGATGTGGATGTTCCCGGTGGCGATCGCCTGCGGCAACACGTTCATCCTCAAGCCGTCCGAGAAGGACCCCTCCGCCTCGGTCCGGCTCGCCGAGCTGTGGGCCGAGGCGGGCCTGCCGGACGGCGTCTTCAACGTGCTGCACGGCGACAAGGTCGCGGTGGACGGGCTGCTGCGCCACCCGGACGTCAAGGCGGTCAGCTTCGTCGGCTCCACCCCCATCGCGCGGTACATCTACGAGACCGCCGCGCGCAACGGCAAGCGCGTGCAGGCGCTCGGCGGCGCCAAGAATCACATGGTCGTGCTGCCCGACGCCGACCTGGACCTGGCCGCCGACGCGGCCGTGTCGGCGGGCTTCGGCTCCGCCGGCGAACGCTGCATGGCGATCTCCGTAGTCCTAGCGGTCGACCCCGTAGGCGACGAACTCCTCGCCAAGATCAAGGACCGCACACAACACCTCACGATCGGCCCCGGCGACGATCCCACCTCAGAGATGGGCCCGCTCGTCACCCGCGAGCACCGCGACAAGGTCGCCTCCTACCTCGACAGCGGAGTGGCCCAAGGCGCGACCCTGGCCGTGGACGGCCGCGAGATCCAGGTTCCGGGCGACGGCTTCTGGCTGGGCCCCACGATCCTCGACCACGTCACGCCCGAGATGGACGCCTACAAGGACGAGATCTTCGGCCCGGTGCTCTCCATCGTCCGCGTCACCTCCTACGACGAGGCGATGGAACTCCTGGACGCCAACCCGTACGGCAACGGCACGGCCATCTTCACCAACGACGGCGGCGCCGCGCGGCGCTTCCAGAACGAGGTCGAGGTGGGCATGGTCGGCATCAACGTGCCCATCCCGGTGCCGATGGCGTACTACTCGTTCGGCGGCTGGAAGTCGTCCCTCTTCGGCGACAGCCACGCGCACGGCATGGAGGGCGTGCACTTCTATACCCGCACGAAAGCTGTCACCGCCCGCTGGCTCGATCCGTCCCACGGCGGCGTGAACCTGGGCTTCCCCACGAACGGCTGAACGGACGAACTGCACGATATTGCGTCAAATACCTCGAAATAGCAGAGCGTCACAGAAGCTCACCAAAGTGACTCGCGAGACCTCTGTGACCCCAGAGTCATGGCGCCCCGTGACAAGCCGTCGCCCACCGTGAGAAAAGCCAGGTCCCACCCGTTGGGATTTTCTGTCGCACGCAGGTTTTCGTCGTCAATTTTCGTCTTTCCCGGCCCGACAAATAATAGCTACAAGTGTTGACTCGCTCTGTGACGGGCGACACAATCTGACTGTCTCAATTAATTGAGGCAATTACAAAAAGGTCAGAGTCCGGAGTCAAGGCTATGGCTGACGATCACGCCGCTGAGGTCGCCGCCCTCAGAAGGCGTTATCCGAGCTGGACCATTTGGTTCGGTCTGTTCACGGGCCACTGGTGGGCGCTCCCGCCCCGCGACAGTGACGTGGACGAGTTCGTCGAGGCCGAGACTCCGCAGTGGCTCATCGCACGCATCGAGGTGATCCAGAACGCCGAGCCTCAGATGATCGAGAGCATCCCGACCCAGAGCGACTCCCGCCGGGACGCGCGACGCCCCTCGAATCTCCTCCGTCTCGAGGGCGTCACACCGTCGCCGTTCCGCCGGGTACCGGTGGTCGCGTGGCCAGGCAGCACTGCAAGGTGATCCGCTGTTCCCCAACCTCGCCACGCTTTCGCCGGTGCCGCCGCGGCCCCGGGAAGGACAGTAGCCCGCGCCATATCCCTCTCCAGCAACCTCCGTGTGTGGCGCGGACGCCAGCACCCGCTGTCCTCCCCGGCCGCGGCGGTCGTACTTATTTCTGTTACGGCCTCGACGGCCTCGCCTGGCGGCTCACCCGCCGAACCGCAAAAGCGGCGAGCGCGGCATCGCTTCGCGATCTCTCGTGAAGCCTGGCCTTCGGCCGGCTCCACGACCCGTTAGCGCGCTCGCGTGACGGCTGGGCTCTCTGCCCTGTAAATAACATATTTCAAAACCTGAAACCAGCCACCGATAGCGTTACTAATTCCTGTCGGATCAGTGAGATCGCCCCTTTTCAATCGACTCGGCGGCGCTTTACGAAATCACTGGCGTTTAACTTGCCCAAGCACGCCTGGGTGGCAATAAATGACGGTCGGGGACGTCGCAGGGTCCGGAACGCGCTACGCTGCGCCGACGGGGCCGTTCTGGCCAGGCGACAGTGGCGGGGGCGGAGATGGGGCTGCGGGCCAAGGCGATGGCCTCGGTGATCACGACGGGCCTCGTCCTGGGACTGAGCGCCTGCAGTGAGGACGAGCCCGCGGGCACCGCCCAGGTGGCCGCGACCGTCGGCCAGGGCGAGGGCCTGCTCAACCTGGTGACGATGAAGGGCCTCGTCGAGCGGGGCGCCAGCGATCCACGCGTCGACTGGGTGCAGCCCTTCGAGGAGCGCACCGGCTGCAAGGTCGCCTGGAAGGAAGTGAAGTCGGCCCAGGAGATGGCCGACTTCACCAAGAACAAGTCCCGCCGCTTCGACGGCATCTCCGCGCCGCCCGAGGTCGCCGGCCAGTTGATCGCCGGAGGCCAGGTGGCCCAGGTCAACACCGGCTTGGTCGACGGCTACAAGAAGCTCGAACCCCGCCTGCGGACGCTGCTCAAGAAGGACGGCAAGACCTACGGCGTCCCCTACGTGTGGGGCTCGAACCTGCTCCTCTTCAACACCGGCGTCGTGCAGCCCGCGCCGACGTCATGGGCCGCCCTCTACGACCCGGCCGAGGCGAAGAAGTACGACCAACGGCTGATCGTCCGGGACAGCCCGCTGACGATCGCCGAGGCGGCCCTCTACCTCAAGGGCAAGGACCGCAAGCTCAAGATCACCGACCCGTACTCGCTGACCCGCAAGCAGCTCGACGCCGTCACCCGCGTCCTCACCAAGCAGCGCCCGCACGTCAGGCTCTACTGGGACCAGCCCGCCGACTCGATCAGCGCGCTGGCCGGTGGCGAGTCGGTCCTGGGCGGCGTCTGGCCCTACCAGGCCGACGTTCTCGGCCGCGCGGGCAAGGCCGTCCAGGCCATCGCGCCCTCCGAGGGCGTCACCGGCTGGATGACCGCCTGGATGATCGGTGCCCGCGCCGAGCACCCCAACTGCATGTACCAGTGGCTGGACTGGACGGCCTCCACCGACGTCCAGGAGCAGGTCGCCGGCTGGAACGGCCTGGCCCCGGCCAACCCCCAGGCCTGCGCCCCCGACCGGCTCAAGACGGCCTTCTGCAACGCCAACCACGTCGGTGAGCGGAACTACCTGAACAAGGTCATCTTCGCGCACACCCCCGCCAAGGCCTGTGGCAGCCCGGGCGGCAACGAAGGCCGCCGCGACTGCACCGACTACGCGGAGTGGACGCAGGCTTGGATCAAAGCCACCAAAGCAATCAAGTAGCAAGCAAGCCGGACGCCCAGCGACCAGGTGGTAAGCCGGACGCACAGCGACCCGGCGGTAAGCGAGCGGTGCGCAGGGCGGCCAGTTGGCAGGAGAGCCAGGCCTGCCAGGCCTAAATCTACTGGTGAGCGGACGAACGGCGGCCAGGGTGCAACGTGAGCGCGCTAACGGGTCATGGAGCCAGCCGAAGGCGAGGCTCCACGAGAGATCGCGAAGCGATGTCGCGCTCGCCGCTTTTGTGGTTCGGTCCCGAGCCGCCAGGCGAGGGGCCGAGGCCATAAAAGCAATAAATAGAGCGCGCCCGGCCGCCCCCAGCCGGGCGCGCTCCTTGGGTGGTCCTGGGCCTCCCCCCGAAAGCCCAGGTCACCTTCCTCCTGGAGAGATTCCAGCGGTGGCGGCGTGGTCGGCCGTCACCAGGGCCGGTGTTGGAACCGGCGTACGGGGTCCGGGCAGGGCGGGTGCGCAGTCGGCGCACGCGAACACCCCTGGGCCGTTCGGCAGGCTGCCGACGCGCACGTGCGGGCGCGGCCACTTCTTGTGGCAGACGACGCACGCGTCGCCGTCGCGCTGCGCGGCGCTCAGAGCGCCGGGGTCGAACCTGAGTTCGCCCGTGCGGCCCATTCCTCACCCCCGTGGTTTCACGTACTTCCTTTATAGGAGGGGGAGTGTGTTGAAGCCGTTACCGCAGGTGAAAGGCCGGGCAAAGCCTTGCGTGTCGCGATCATTCCAAGATCGTTCGCCGGTAGGGCGCGGTCAGCCGGTCTGGGCGCGCTGGTAGACGCGGCGGACGGCGTCGCCGAAGCGGGGGCCGTACATGGTGCGGTGGTCGTCGGCGAACTTGAAGCTGCTGACGGAGGTGATCACGCCGGTGCCGGTGGCGGCGTCGAAGCCCGACAGCCAGGGGCCGCCGCTGGCGCCGCGGGTGAGGTCGCAGCGCAGGCCCTGGCCGGTGGTCTCCTCGTGCGGGTCCCCGGCGGGGCGGCCGCCGCAGTACGCCAGGCGTTCGCCGTCGTAGCCGCCGGCGGACGGGTAGCCGAACGCGAGGGTGCGGCGCCCGTGGGGGCCGCCGAACGCGATGCGCTGCCCGCCGGCGAGGTCGACGACGTGCCCGCCGTAGGAGGGGGCCACGGCCACCATCGCCACGTCGTAGTCGCCGTCGCCGCCCTGGGACCAGGGGTCGGGCGTGAACATGCGGCGCGCGGTGAAGCCGCCGTAGGGGCCGGCGCCGTCGCGGTACCCCGGTACGAAGATCCAGTTCTCTGCCCAGGGGCCGCGGCCCGCCTTCACGCAGTGGCCCGCGGTGACGACGACGTCCCTGTTGGCGCTCTGGACCGTTCCGGCCGAGCAGAGGAAGTCACGGCCGCGGACACTGAAGAAGATCTTGCCGGTGGTGCGGGCGACCAGGCCGCCCGAGTTCCAGAGCGCGCCGGTGGTGGCGGTCGGCTGGAAGCGGGCGGCGGTCGCCGTCATCCGTTCGGGCGTCCAGTAACGCCGCACCTGCCGTTCGAACACGGGGTCGGACGGGACGTCGTGCGTCACCACGCGGACGGCGGCCGACGCACCCGCGTCGGCCGCCGATCCGGGCGACACCGCGACAGCCGCGACGGCGGCGGTGACGAGCACGAACCCGGTCGGACGAGGGGCCATGCCCGCAGTGTCCAGCACTCACCGCTGTCGAGTGACTACTTTACGTGAAACGCTAGCTCGCCTGAGCCGTGTTGTAGAGGTTCTGGGCGTCGTTGCCGAAGTACGGGCCGAACATGTACGCGTTGAGGAACGGCAGGTTGTACTTGTAGCTGTTGACCGAGTTCTGGATCCCGGCCCCGGTGCTCTCGTTGAAGCTCTTGAACCACGGCCCGCCGCTGGAGCCGCCGGTCATGTTGCACCGCAGCCCGATGGTCGTCTGGCCCAGGAAGTCGTTGATGGTCGTGCCGCTGCAGTAGATGAGGCGCGAGCCGTCGTACGGCGCGGCGGCGGGGTAGCCGAAGGAGTACATGGCCTGGCCGCGCGGCTGGTTGAACGCGATGCCCTGGCCGCCCACCACGTCGGTGAGGCTCTGCCCGTTCAGCTGGTTGACGACGGCGGCGCCGACGTCGTAGTTGAGGTCCTCGCTGGCCGTCCACTGCGGCGTGGACAGTGTCTTGGCGGCGGCCCAGGTGCCGTACGGGGTGTTGCCGTTGTTGTAGCCCGGCACGAACACCCAGTTGGTGTGCCACGCGCCGTCGAGCTTCACGCAGTGCCCCGCCGTGATGACGGTGCTCTTGTTGGTGCTGGTGACCGCGTCACCGGAGCACGAGGCGGTGCGTCCCTGGTAGGTGAAGAACACCCGGCCGCCGGTGCGCGTGATCGCGCCGCCGCCGGTCCAGGGGCTGCCGCCGTTGGGGATCGACTGGACGGAGACGGGCGGCACGACCTTGGCCAGGCCGCGCCGTACCTCCGCGCGGGTGGTCCGCTTCGGCTTGAACAGCTTCTCCATCGGGGTGGCGGACCGCATCCGCTGCGGGGTCCAGAAGCGCAGGACGCGCTGCTGGGCCGCGGTGGCGGTGGCCTGGGCCCGCACGGAGGGGCCGGGGGAGGGGGGAGCGGCCGCGTGGGCCGGTGCCGCGAGGAGCGGGGTCACGAGCGCGGCGCCGCCGAACGTGGCGAGCGCCAGGGAGCGGAGGGAGGACGTGCGCTTCATGGGGTCTCCGTCGGGTCGGGGGTGGAGACGGTGACCGGAACGTACTTTCGCGACCATTAACCCGGCTAGTGGCATAAATGAACAAACAGGGCGAGAAGGATTCGTTCCTCTCCGTCGTTCGCGCATGTGGACACAGAGTTGCCGGGCCACAGCGGAACGCGGTCGGGCCCGGATGGCCGACAATGGACCCGTGACGCACTCCTCAGACGTGGTCGTGCTCGGCTCCACCGGCTCGATCGGCACCCAGGCCCTCGATGTGATCCGCCGCAACCCGGACCGGTTCCGGGTCGCCGGGCTGGCCGCCGGGGGCGGCCGGGTCGACCTGCTCGCCGCCCAGGCCCTGGAGTTCGGGCCGGAGGTCGTCGCGGTCGCGAAGGCCTCCGCCGCCCAGGACCTGCAGCTGGCCTTCTACGCCGAGGTCCAGCGCCGGGGCTTCGCCGCGGGCGAGTACACGATCCCGAAGATCGTCGCCGGGCCGGAGGCGGTGGCCGAGGTCGCCGCGTGGCGCTGCGACGTGGTGCTGAACGGGGTGACCGGGGCGCTCGGGCTGGCCTCGACGCTGGCCGCGCTGGACGCCGGCAGCACCCTCGCGCTCGCCAACAAGGAGTCGCTCATCATCGGCGGCCCGCTGGTGAGGAAGCGCGCCCGGCCCGGCCAGATCGTCCCCGTCGACTCCGAGCACTCGGCCCTGGCCCAGTGCCTGCTGGGCGGCCGGGCCGAGGAGGTGCGGCGGCTCGTGCTGACCGCCAGCGGCGGCCCGTTCCGCGGGCGGAGCCGCGCCGAGCTCACCGGGGTGACGCCCGAGCAGGCCATGAACCACCCGACCTGGGACATGGGCCCGGTCATCACGATCAACTCGGCGACCCTGGTCAACAAGGGCCTGGAGGTCATCGAGGCGCACCTGCTGTTCGACGTGCCCATGGACGCGATCGCGGTGATGGTGCACCCGCAGTCGGTGATCCACTCGATGGTCGAGTTCGTGGACGGCTCGACGCTCGCCCAGGCCAGCCCGCCCGACATGCGGCTGCCGATCGCGCTCGGGCTGACCTGGCCGGAGCGCGTCCCGGACGCCGCGCCCGGCGTCGACTGGACCAGCGCCCACACCTGGGAGTTCTTCCCGCTCGACGACGAGGCGTTCCCCGCGGTGGCGCTGGCGCGCCGGGCGGGCGAGACGGGCGGCACCGCCCCCGCCGTCTACAACGCCGCCAACGAGGAGTGCGTCGAGGCCTTCCGCGAAGGACGGCTCCCCTTCCTCGGGATAGTCGACACCATCGCGCGGGTAGTGGAGGAGCACGTCGCCCCGGCGGGCGAGCTGACGCTGGACGACGTGCTCGCGGCCGACGGGTGGGCGCGGGCCAGGACGCGCGAGCTCACGCGTGCGCACACGCGCGAACTGGCGCCGGACGTGACCGGACTCGACTGATCCCCGGGGGAGAGAGCCCCCGGTAAGGGGGCCCGATGGCCTTTCTCCTCGGCGCCGTGGCGTTCGTCCTCGCGCTGCTGCTGTCGGTGATGCTGCACGAGGCCGGCCATCTGGTGCCCGCCAAGCGCTTCGGCATGAAGGCCTCGCAGTACTTCGTGGGGTTCGGGCCGACGCTGTGGTCGTTCCGCCGCGGGGAGACCGAGTACGGCGTCAAGGGGATCCTGCTCGGCGGCTTCGTCAAGATCGTGGGCTACACGCCGCTGGAGGAGCTCGACCCCGCCGACGAGCCGCGCGCGTTCTACCGGCAGAAGGCCTCGCACCGCTCGATCGTGATCGCGGGCGGCGTCGTCATGAACTTCCTGTTCGCGTTCGTCCTGCTGATGGCGATGGCGATGGCGATCGGCATCCGCGAGCCCGGCACGGTCACCACGACCGTGGACAAGGTCAGCGAGTGCGTGCCCGCGAGCCTGACCGAGCCGTGCGGAGAGGGCCGGCCGCGGTCCCCGGCCGCGGCGGCGGGCCTGCGCGCCGGCGACCGGGTCGTGTCGTTCGACGGCCGGCGGGTGAGCGAGTGGACGGAACTGCGCACCGCCATCGACACGGCCCGGCCAGGTCAGACCGTGCCGGTCGTGGTCGAACGTGGTGGCCGGGAGGTGACGCTGCGGGCGCGGCTGGCGGACGTGGGCGGCGAGTCGTTCCTCGGCATGTCGGCCCGGGTCGTCGGCCAGGGTTACGAGCGGATCGGCCCGATCGGCGCGGCCGTGTTCGCGGCGCGCGGGATCGGCGAGACGGTCGCGGGCATCGGCCAGGTCGCCGTCGATCTTCCGGCCGCGATCCCGAAGCTGTTCTCGCCCGAACGCGCGAGCACGCCCGGCGGCCAGGTCGGCAGCGTGGTCGGGGCGACCGACGTCTCGGGCCAGATCTTCTCGTCGGAGAGTTCGTGGCGTGACAAGGCCGCGCTCTACCTGTCACTGGTCGTCTCGGTGAACATCTTCCTGGGGGCGCTCAACGTGCTGCCCCTGCTGCCGCTGGACGGCGGGCACTTGGCGGTCGTCGTCTACGAGCGGCTCCGGGCCTGGTACGCGCGGCGGCGCGGGCGGCCCGATCCCGGCCTGGTCGACATGACCAGGCTGCTGCCGATCACCTACGTGGCCGTCGTCCTGCTCATCGGCCTCGGTGTTCTGCTCATCCTCGCGGACCTCGTCAACCCGCTGCGGTTGCCGCAGTGACGCGTGATGCCCTGGTCGCCTGGACGGCATCCTGCGATTACCTGGAGTAATTGGACAGTCACGTGATTTGTCCCACGTGAACGTCATGGCAGGGGCAAGAGGCGCCTAGGCTAGTGGGGTCGGTCAATGCGGGGGTTTGGGAGAGGGATGAGCGTTTCACTCGGTATTCCGGTGGTTCGTGGTGACGGCGGCGAGCAGGGGGCAGCCCGGCCGGTCGCGCCCCGCCGCGAGTCCCGGCAGATCATGGTCGGCAGCGTGCCGGTGGGCGGTGACGCCCCGGTGTCGGTGCAGTCGATGACCACCACGCTCACGTCCGACGTCAACTCGACGCTGCAGCAGATCGCGGAGCTGACCGCGTCGGGCTGCCAGATCGTCCGCGTCGCGGTGCCCTCCCAGGACGACGCCGACGCGCTGCCCGCGATCGCGCGCAAGTCCCCGATCCCGGTGATCGCCGACATCCACTTCCAGCCCAAGTACGTCTTCGCGGCGATCGACGCGGGCTGCGCGGCGGTCCGGGTCAACCCGGGCAACATCAAGAAGTTCGACGACAAGGTCGGCGAGATCGCGCGCGCGGCCAAGAGCGCCGGCGTGCCGATCCGCATCGGCGTCAACGCGGGCTCCCTCGACAAGCGGCTGCTGGAGAAGTACGGCAAGGCCACGCCCGAGGCGATGGTCGAGTCGGCGCTGTGGGAGTGCTCGCTGTTCGAGGAGCACGACTTCCGCGACATCAAGATCTCGGTGAAGCACAACGACCCGGTGGTGATGATCGAGGCCTACCGGCAGCTCGCCGCGGCGTGCGACTACCCGCTGCACCTGGGCGTGACCGAGGCCGGTCCGGCCTTCCAGGGCACGATCAAGTCGTCGGTCGCGTTCGGCGCGCTGCTCTCCCAGGGCATCGGCGACACGATCCGGGTGTCACTGTCGGCGCCGCCGGTCGAGGAGGTCAAGGTCGGCTCCCAGATCCTGGAGTCGCTGGGCCTCAAGCAGCGCGGTCTCGAGATCGTCTCCTGCCCGTCCTGCGGGCGCGCGCAGGTGGACGTCTACACGCTGGCCGAGCAGGTCACCGCCGGTCTCAAGGACTTCCCGGTGCCGCTGCGGGTCGCGGTCATGGGCTGCGTGGTGAACGGCCCCGGCGAGGCGCGCGAGGCCGACCTCGGCGTCGCCTCGGGCAACGGCAAGGGCCAGATCTTCGTCAAGGGCGAGGTCATCAAGACCGTGCCGGAGTCGCAGATCGTCGAGACCCTGATCGAAGAGGCGATGCGCATCGCTGAAGAGATGGGACTCGAGATTACTGAAGACGGCACAGTGGTCGGCGAGGACGGCACCGTGAGCGGCCCCGGCGCCGAGGTGGTCGTCAGCTAGCAGCAGGGATCGGCAGGGCCCACGGGATCATCCCGTGGGCCCTTTTCGTGCTGTCCGGAAGACGGTGGACGGCGAAACGTCGCGGATTCCTAGTTCCTGGTGAATGTGGAGAGGTTGTCACGATTGTGCAACCACTCTCCCCATCACTCGCGTCACACATGCCCCAATCGCCAGGATCTTCCCGATATGCCGCATGCCGGGTTCGCTGAGGAGCCCGCGCGGACTGAAGGGGAATCCGTGAGGAAACTCGTAGTGATCACCGCTGCGGCCGCGAGCGTCGGGCTCGTGGGGACCGCGGTGGCCGCCACGGCGGGCTCGTCGGCCCCGACGAACGCGACGCAGGTCGCGGCCGCGGCCGGACGCGTCGCCTGGAAGCCGTGCCCGGACAAGGACCCTGTCCTGGGCGAGCTCCTGAAGGGGCTCGAGTGCGGCTCGCTCCAGGTGCCGCTGGACTACGCCCGTCCCAAGGGCAAGAAGATCAAGCTCGCGCTGACCCGCGCCAAGGCGACCGACCTCAAGGGCTACCAGGGCATCGTGCTGCTCAACCGCGGCGGGCCCGGCGGTTACGGCCGCGACCTGCCCACCCGCTTCGCCACCGGCAGCAACGGCCTCCCGAAGGCGATCGGCGCGCAGTACGACTGGATCGGCTTCGACCCGCGCGGCGTCGCGGGCAGCGAGCCGAAGCTGGCCTGCGACCCGTCCTACCTCTACCCGGGCAAGGCGCGCCCCGACTACGTGGTGCGCACCGCCGCCCAGGAGCGCGTCTGGCTCAAGCGCGCCAAGGCCTACGCGGCCAGCTGTGGCAAGAAGTACGGCGCCACGCTCAAGCACATCAACACCAAGAACGTGGCCCGCGACATGGACGCCATCCGCGCGGCGCTCGGCAAGAAGCAGACGAACTACTTCGGCTACTCCTACGGCACCTACCTGGGCTCGGTCTACGCCTCGATGTTCCCGCAGCGCGTGCGCCGCATGGTGCTCGACAGCGTGGTGCGGCCGAGCGGTGTCTGGTACCAGGACAACCTCGACCAGAACGTGGCGTTCGAGAAGCGCGCCGAGATCTTCTTCGCGTGGATCGCCAAGTACGACTCGGTCTACCACCTGGGCAAGACGAAGAAGGCGGTCGAGGCCAACTACTACAAGGGCCGCGCCAAGATCAAGAAGAAGCCGGTCGACGGCAAGATCGGCCCGTCGGAGTACGACGACATCTTCCTGCCGAGCGGCTACCGCAACTACTTCTGGGTGGACCACGCCAAGGTCATCGCCGACTGGGTGCTGCGCAACGACCCGAAGGGCCTGCGGGAGAACTTCGCCGAGCCGGCCTGGCTGGACCAGAACAGCTACGCGATCTACGAGTCCGTGCAGAGCCGTGACGCCGCCTGGCCGCGCAACTGGGCCCGCTGGCACCGGGACCACGCCCGCCAGTACCGCCAGGGCGCGACGTTCCTGACCTGGGGCAACGCCTGGTACAACGCCCCGAGCGCGTTCTGGGCCGTCCCCGGCGGCAAGCCGCAGAAGATCGGTGCGAAGGCGCCGAAGATCCTGCTCGCCCAGCCGGAGAACGACGCGGCCACCCCGGCGCCCGGCGCGTTCGAGGTGCACCGGCTGTTCCCGAACTCCCGCCTCGTGCTGGAGCGCGGCGGCAACAACCACGGCACCTCGCTCACGCCGAACGCCAACCAGTGCATGAACGACTGGGTGTCGAAGTACCTCGCCACCGGTGCGCTGCCCGGCTCCAAGAAGGGCGCGGACGCGACCTGCAAGGCCAACCCGGCGCCGAACCCGAACGCCGTGACGGTCAAGTCGGCCCCCGCCGACGACCCGGTCGCCCCGATCCGCCGGTAACACGTCCGACCGGAGGGTGACCCGCCTCTTCGGCTGGTCACCCGTCCGTTCGGCCCAGAGCCTCCGTCCGCGCGCGCCGCGCGGACGGGGGCTCTTTTGATCACAGCAATCTGTCCGTCTTGTCACGATTTAGCATCCGCTCACGACCGGTTCTCCCGCCGCACATGTCCCAATAGCCAGGATTTCCCCGTTATGCCGCAAGCCGGGCTCACCGACGAGCCCGCGCGGAAACGAAGGGGATTCCGTGAGGAAACCGAAACTCGTACTGATCACTGCCGCGGTGAGCGTCGGCCTCACCGGTACCGCGGTGGCCGCCACGACCGGGTCGTCCCCGGCGGCGCCGTCGCGGCAGGCCGAGCAGGTGTCGGCGGGGCGCATCGCCTGGGCGCCGTGCCCGGAGAACGACAAGTGGCAGGGCGCCGCGCTGAAGGGCCTGGAGTGCGGCACGCTGTCGGTGCCGCTCGACTACCGCCACCCCCGGGGCAAGAAGATCAAGGTCGCGCTCTCCCGGGCGAAGGCGACCGACACCAAGAACTACCAGGGCATCGTGCTGCTCAACCGCGGCGGCCCCGGCGGGGCGGGCCGCGACCTGCCGCTGCGCTTCACCAACCCGGCCCGCGGCCTGCCCAAGGAGGTCAGCGCCAAGTACGACTGGATCGGCTTCGACCCGCGCGGCGTCCAGGCCACCGAGCCGTCGATCGTCTGCGACCCGAGCTTCCAGTGGCCGGGCAAGGCCCGCGCCGACTTCGTCCCGGCCTCCAAGCGGGACGAGCGGGCGTGGCTGCGCAAGGCCAAGAAGTACGCGGCCGACTGCGGGCGCAAGTACGGCAAGTACCTGCCGCACATCAAGACCGAGAACGTGGCCCGCGACATGGACGAGATCCGCAAGGCGCTCGGCCAGAAGAAGACGAGCTACTTCGGCTACTCCTACGGCACGTTCCTCGGCCAGGTCTACGCGTCGATGTTCCCGGCCCATCTGCGGCGCATCGTGCTGGACAGCGTCGTGAACCCGGCTCGCTTCTGGTACGGCACGCAACTCGACCAGAACGTCGCGGTCGACAAGAACATGAAGCGCTTCTTCGCCTGGATGGCCAAGTACGACTCGCTCTACCACCTGGGCAAGACCCAGGCGGCGGTGGAGAAGAAGTACTACCAGGGCCGCGCCAAGGCGAAGGCCAAGCCCATCAACGGCCTGATCGGCCCGAGCGAGTGGGACGACTTCTTCGCCAACTCCGACGGCTACCGCAACTACACCTGGGTCGCCCACGCCAAGGCGATCTCGGACTACGTGGTGAAGAACGACCCGAAGGCGCTGCTCGACCTCTGGGGACCGCTCGACGAGGCCGGCCAGAACTTCTTCGCCGTCTACAGCGCCGTCCAGTGCCGCGACGCCGCCTGGCCGAAGAACTGGAAGACCTGGCGCAAGGACTTCGGCGGCCAGCACAACCGTGGCATCCGCGCGTTCACCTGGTACAACGCGTGGTTCAACGCCCAGTGCATCTTCTGGCCGACCAAGCAGGGCCCCAAGCCGAAGATCGGCGCGACCAAGGGGCTGGCGGGCATGCTGATGCTCCAGAGCACCCATGACGGCGCGACCCCGTTCCCCGGCGCGGTCGAGGCGCACCGCCGGTTCCCGGCCTCGCGGCTGGTGCACGAGGTGGGCGGCATGAACCACGGCATCTCGATCAGCCCGAACAACAACGCCTGTATCAACGCGTTCGTGGCCCGTTACTTGAACGACGGCACGCTGCCCGCGTCGCGGAAGGGCGTCGACGCGACGTGCAAGACGAACCCGAACCCCGACCCCGCCAAGCCCGCCGCGGCGGCGATGAGTGAGGTCCCGGGCCTCTAGGCCGCCACGGCCGCCAGGGTCTGAAACCCGTACTGCCAGGGGCCCGGAGACGGACGAGTCCGTCTCCGGGTTCCTGGCGGAATGTCACGATTCGGCATCCTCGACCGGGAACCTCTGTCGCCAGATCAGGCCGAACCACCACAATCTCCACCTGTTGCACACAATTCAGCTAGTCACCGGCAGAGCTCCCGCGTCACAGGGGCGTGACGGACCGCCGGTGATCGAGGGGGTTCAGTGAAGAGGCTCGTACTCATCACGGCTGCCGCGGCCCTGGGGGTGGGCGGCACCGCCGTCGCCGTCTCGGCGGGCACCGGCGGCTCCGCGCGCGACGCCGCACCGGTCGCGGCCGCGTCCGCCAAGGGCATCGCCTGGGCCGCCTGCACCGGCTCGCTGGCCGGCAAGGCCGAATGCGCCCAGGTCCAGGTGCCGCTGGACTACCGCAAGCCCAAGGGCAAGAAGATCTCCATCGCGGTCTCCCGCGTCAAGCACACCGACACCAAGAACTACCAGGGTGTGCTCTTCGTGAACCCGGGCGGCCCCGGCGGCTCCGGCCTCGCCTACTCCGCCGGCCTGAAGAGCTGGCTCGGCGGCGTCGGCCACGCCGGTGTCGCGGCCAAGTACGACATCATCGGCTTCGACCCGCGCGGTGTCGGCTCCAGCAAGCCCGCGCTGAGCTGCGACCCGAACTTCCAGAACCCGATCCGTCCCGACTACGTCGTGCGGACCGCCAAGGAGGAGCGCGCCTGGCTCGCCAAGTCGCGCAAGTACGCCGCCGACTGCAAGAAGAAGTTCGGCTGGCTGCTGCCCCACATGCGCACCACCGACGCCGCCAAGGACGTCAACGCGATCCGCGCGGCGCTCGGCGCCCCGAAGATCAGCTGGTACGGCTTCTCGTACGGCACCTACTACGGCGCCACGTACGCGACGCTGTTCCCCAAGCGCGTGAAGCGCATGGTCCTCGACGGCAACGTCAACCCGAAGACCGTCTGGTACGACGCGCAGCTGGAGCAGGACAAGGCGTTCGAGCGGAACATCAAGCTCTGGTTCAAGTGGACGGCCAAGTACGACTCGCTCTACCACCTCGGCAAGACCCAGAAGGCCGTCGAGGCGCGCTACTACAAGATCCGCGCGGCGGCCAAGAAGGCGCCGATCGCCGGCAAGATCGGCCCGGACGAGCTCGACGACATCGTGCTGAGCGCCGGCTACAACACCGCGTACTACATCCCGTTCTCGCAGGCGCTGTCCGCCTGGGCCGTGAAGAAGGACGCGAAGCCGCTGCTGGAGTGGCTGAACCCCGGCGGTGACGACAACGGCTTCGCCGTCTACAACGCCGTCCAGGGCGCGGACGCCAAGTGGCCGCGGAACTGGAGCAAGTGGCACAAGGACGCGGTGCGGCTCTACAAGCAGGGCTACCGCTTCAACACCTGGAGCAACGTCTGGTTCAACGCTCCGGTCGCGTTCTGGCCGGTCAAGGGCGGCCCCGCCCTGAAGCTGAAGAGCAACAAGGCGCTGCCGGGCATCCTGATGGTGCAGTCCGGGCTGGACGCCGCGACCCCGGTCGCCGGCGGCTACGCCCTGCACAAGGTGTTCCCGTCCTCCCGCCTGATCCTGGAGCGCGGCGGCAAGACGCACTCCAACACGCTCAACGGCAACAAGTGCCTGGACGACCAGGTCGCGGCGTACCTCGACACGGGCAAGCTGCCCAAGAGCCGTAAGGGCGCCGACGCCTACTGCAACGCGCTCCCGGCGCTGAACGACCCGAACCCGAACGCGGCCAAGGCCGCCTCGGGGACGGCCGGCAAGGACCTCCCGGTCGGCCGCCCGTAACGTTCCGAACCGGAAGACCTCCCTGGCCTCACCAGGGAGGTCTTCCCGTTTCCGGGCGGAATCGCGGAATGCGCGGGGTGCGGTTCCCGCCGGACGATCACCAGTAGAACTCTGGGGTGCGCAACGTTGTCGCCGGAGCGGCCGCGGCCGCCGTGGCCCTTGGAACCCTGACCGGACCCCTCGCTCCCCGGGTCGCCGACGCGGCCGGCCTTCCTCATCGCATCGACTGGAAGCCCTGCCCGGACCCCGATCCGGTGGAGAAGGGCCGGCTCAAGGGGCTGGAGTGCGGCACGCTGGCCGTCCCCCTCGACCATGACCGCCCGCAGGGCGAGACGATCACTCTCGCGCTGTCGCGGGCGCGGCACACGGCCAAGAAGTTCCAGGGGGTGGTCCTGCTCAACCGCGGCGGCCCCGGCGCGCACGGCCGTGACATGCCCGGCACGTTCGTCGAGGGCCTCCCCAAGAAGGTCGCCGCGGCGTACGACTGGATCGGCCTCGATCCGCGCGGCGTCGGCGCCAGCCAGCCGGCCATGGTGTGCGACGAGAGCTACCAGAACCCGGGCCGCCCGCGCCCGGACACCGTCCCGGCCTCGCCGGCCGCCGAGCGGGCCTGGCAGGCGCGGGCCCGGGCCTACGCCGACGACTGCGCGGCCAAGTACGGCTCGCTCCTCCCGCACATGGGGTCGGCGACCTGGGCGCGCGACCTGGAGGCCGTCCGGATCGCGCTGGGCCAGCGCAAGATCAACTTTTTCGGCTACTCGTACGGCACCTATCTCGGCGCGGTGTACGCCACCATGTACCCCGGCCGCGTCCGGCGCATGGTGCTCGACAGCGTCGTCCGGCCCAGCGGCGTCTGGTACCAGAACAATCTCGACCAGAACGTGGCGTTCGAGAAGCGCATCCGGGCCTACTTCGCCTGGATCGCCGAGCACCACGCGACGTACAAGCTCGGGCGGAGCGGCAAGGCGGTCGCCGCCGCCTACGCCAAGGCCCGGAGCAGGCTCAAGGCCAAGCCCGCGGGCGGCCGGGTGGGTCCCGCCGAGCTCGACGATCTCTTCCTGTCCGACGGGTACGCCGACTACGGCTGGCCCGCGCATGCCCGTCTGCTGTCGGCGCTGGTCGTCAAGCGCGATCCGAAGCCGCTCGCCAAGGCCTGGCACGCGCCCGAATGGCTCGACCAGAACAACTACGCGGTCTACAACGCCGTGCAGTGCCGGGACGCCGCCTGGCCGCGCGCCTGGTCCCGCTGGCACCGCGACAACTGGCGCCTCTACCGCGCGGGCTACCGTTTCGAGACCTGGGGTAACGCTTGGTACAACGCCCCTTGCGCCTACTGGGCACAGCGGGGTGGACCGCCCCCGCGGGTCCACGGCGGCAAGGTCCCGCCGCTGCTGCTCGTCCAGGGCACCGAAGACGCCGCGACCCCTTATCGCGGGGCGGTCGAGATGCACCGGCGCTTCCCCGGCTCCCGGCTGCTCGTGCAGCTCGGCGGGGGCAACCACGGGGTCGCGGTGAACGGCGACCGCTGCGTCGACAAGATCGTCGCGGCCTATCTGGGCGCCGGCTCGCTGCCCGCCCGCAAGTCCGGTCCGGACGCCACCTGCCGTGCCGCGAGCCCGCCCCGGCCGGCTGCCGCGAAGGAACGGCGGGCACTGGTGAGGGAGCCGGTGGACACGTTTCCGCGGGGGACGTCATAGGCTTGTTGGCGTGGTGCTGACAGTGGAGGGGCCGCCCCGGCCCTCGCCCCGGTCGCGGGGCCGGTAAGCCATGCGGATGCTGGGGTCGCTGCCGGTGCGGGTCCTGGACGACCGGCACCGGGACGAGGTCATGGCGATCCTCGACGCCGACCCGGTGGCGAACGTCTTCGTCGCCTCGCGCGTGCACACGGTCGGGCTCGATCCCGGCCGGCTCGGCGCCCAGATGTGGGGCTACATGCGCGACGGGCGGCTCGCCTCGCTCTGCTACGCGGGCGCCAACCTCATCCCGGTGGCCGCCGACTCCCAGGCCGTCCGTGCCTTCGCCGAGCGCGCGCAGGCCCAGGGGCGGCGGTGCTCGTCGATCGTCGGCCCCAAAGGCGCGGTGGGCGAGCTCTGGGAGATCCTGGAGCCCTACTGGGGGCCGGCGCGCGCGGTCCGCTCGGCCCAGCCCGTGATGGCCACCTCGTCGGTGCCGCCGGTGGCCGCCGACCGGCATGTGCGGCGGGTCCGGATGGACGAGTTCGACGTGATCTACCCGGCCTGCGTGGCGATGTTCACCGAAGAGGTCGGCATCTCGCCCAACGCGGGCGACGGCGGGGTGCTGTACCGCGCCCGTGTGGCCGAGCTCATCCGCGCCGGGCGCGCCTTCGCCCGCATCGACGACGGCCGGGTGCTCTTCAAGGCGGAGGTGGGCGCCGTCACCCCGCACGCCTGCCAGGTGCAGGGCGTCTGGGTTCCGCCCGACCAGCGCGGGCAGGGCCTGTCGGTGGCCGGGATGGCGGCGCTGGTCGAGGAGGCGCTGCGGTCCATCGCGCCGACCGTCTCGCTGTACGTCAACGACTTCAACGCGCGGGCGCGCGCCACGTACCGGCGGGTCGGCTTCGATGAGATCGATACGTTCATGTCCATTCTTTTCTGACATTTCGGGTCACTTCGCCGGACCAGGTACGATCCGCCCGTGGAGTTCGCCGGTGCGCTGCGACAGGCCGTCCAGGCGAGCGGCCTGACCCTGGAGCGGATCCGTCACCGGCTGGGCCAGCGCGGCCTGCCGGTGAGCGTCGCCACGCTCAGCTACTGGCAGCGCGGCCGCAGCCGGCCGCGGTCCCGCGCGGTCGTGGCCGCGCTGGAGGAGATCCTCGGGGTGCCCGCCGGTTCGCTCACCGGCCTGCTGGACGTGGCCGACCACGGCGCCCACCCGGTACGCCACGGCGCGGGCCGCGCCGGCCCGGGCCGGCTCGAACGCGGCCGCGCCGCCGGCGACCTGTGGCCGGATCCGGAACGCTACGCCCGCGTCGTCGGCCAGCTCGACCGGTCCGGAGATCACCGGCTCGAACGGCTGAGCACCCACGACGTCTACCGGCTGGACGCCGGCCGGCGGCCCGGGAGGCTGTCGGTCCGCACGGTCCTGCGGGCCGCGGGCGACGACGTCGACCGGGTCGTGTGCGTGCATCCGGCGGGGGAGGGGCAGCCGGAGGCCGAGCTGACCGGGCTCCGCTACTGCCGGCCGGGCCGGGTGCGGGCCGAGGAGGGGCTGCTGGCGTTCGAGCTCGTCTTCGACCGGGTGCTCGCGGCGGGCGACACCGCCGTCGTCGAGTACGAGCTCGACCTGCGGCCGGACGCGGCGACGGCGCAGGCGGGCGAATACGTCCGGCGGTTCGCCCGGCCGATCCGCGATTATCTGGCCGTCGTGCAGTTCCATGAGGAAATGTTGCCCGCGCGTTGTTACGGCTTCTCCGGGGAAACCGCGCGGGTCCCGAGGGAACGGCTCGGCGAACTGTGGATCGGGACGTCCGGCAGCGCCCATATCGCCGCGGGGGACGTGCGTTTCGGCATCCTCGGCCTCGAGTGGGAATGGGACTGACCCGCCCGGGCCCCGGCCCGCGGCCATCGCCGGGGTGACCACCGACGATCCTCGGCGTGACTGTTTGTGTACTTTGACAGTTGGCAGCGCGGTCCTGGGGTTTTACAGTGAGCGCTGTTATAGCAAGTGCTGTTGTCAAGGCCGAGGGCGGGGGCCGGCCCAAGCCCTTCCGGAGGCCGATAGCGGTGCAGACCGTCACGGAGGAAGACCTCCTCCAGATGCTGCAGTACGGCCCCTTCAACGTGGCCCTGCATGCGGCGATCCAAGCACGCGGGCTGAGTCTCGAATCCCTGCGGCGCCGACTCGAGCAGCAGGGCATCGCGGTCAGTCTCTCCACCCTGAGCTACTGGCAGCGGGGCCGGACACGTCCCGAACGAGCCGATTCACTCCGCGCGGTGCGCGGTCTCGAGGTCATCCTCGAACTGCCCCGCCACTCACTCCTGACCCTCCTCAAACCGTCCGGCGAGCGCGCGGCCGGACCCTGGCTGCCGGTGGAGGAGCTCTGTCCCGAACCCGGCGTCCGCGACCTCATCGCCGAGATCGGCGAACGCGGCGAACGCCAGCTGACCGGCCTCAGCCTGCACGACCTGAACGTCGTCGGGCGCGGCCGTGACCTGCGCGAGGTCCGTACCCGGGCGGTGTTCCAGGCGCAGCAGCGCGGCGTCGACCGCTGGATCGCCGTCTACCACCACCCGCACCGCGTCATCCCCTCCTCCCGGACGGCGCGCGGCTGCCGCTTCGGGCGGGTCCGGGTGGACGAGGCGAGCGGCCTGATCGCCGCCGAGCTCCTGTTCGACCGGGCGCTCGCCCGCGGCGAGACCTACCTGCTGGAGTACGGCTTCGGGTTCGACGAACCCGGGCCGGTGGTGCTCGAGGAGGGACGCGGCTTCCGCACGCCCCAGCACGAGTACCTGATCGAGGTGAGGTTCCACCCCGCCTCGCTCCCGGCCCGCTGCTACCGCACCTGGCGCCCCGACGCCCAGACCGCCCTGAAAGACCTGACCGACCTGAGGATGTCGAGCTACCACAGCGTGCACTTCATCGACTTCGGCATGGCCACCGGCTACCACGGCATGCGATGGGAATGGGATTGACCGAAGGCCTCAGGTGACTGTGTTCATTGCTTTCGCGGCCTCGACGGCCTCGCCTGGCGGCTCGGCCGCCGAACCGCAAAAGCGGCGAGCACGGCATCGCTTCGCGATCTCTCGTGAAGCCTCGCCTTCGGCTGGCTTCACGACCCGTTGGCGCGCTCGCGTGCGGATGCGGGTTTGCGCTCAGGTGACGAGGAGGCCTAGGAGGCGGTCCAGTTCGGCGGCGGGGTCATCGGTCAGGCCGGCGTGGACGGGGCCGGGCTGGACGATCGTGCTGCGGGGGGCCGTGAGCCAGCGGAAGCGTGCGCCGGGCGGCTCGTCCGCCGCCTGGCCCGCGCGGTCGCCGCCGCAGCAGAGGGCGTCGACCGCCTTCAGGGCGGTGCGGACGCCTTCGAGGTCGAGGGCGGGGTCGAGGGCGTGCAGGCGCGGCTCGTCGAGGTGGGTGCGGCAGGCGAGGTAGTCGAGCGCGCGGCAGTAGACGACCACGCCCACGTTCATGAGCTCGCCGCGCTCGACGCGGGGGATCACGCGCAGCGCGGCGTACTCGAAGACGGTCTTATTCATGCGGGACCGCCGAGCCAGCCGGGCCGCTTCTCGCCGCGGCGGGAGGCGGTGTCGGCCTTGGCGCCGCTGAGGTCGAGGGTGGGCAGCCAGTCACGGGGCTTGCCTACCCGCGTCACGAGGATGTCCACATACGCGTCGCGGAGGGTTTGCGGGGACGCGAATCCCGGTTCGTTCTCCAGCCAGCGGTCGGGGACCAGCCCGGTCACCTCGCGGAGGAGATCCTCGGTGATCTTCGGGGCGAGCTCGGCCTCGGCGCCGGGCAGATCGTCCGCGAACGGGGTGAGCACGTGGTCGTCGACGTCGTAGGGCCCGGTGAACAGGCGCGCCGCGTTGGCCCAGGCGTGGTGGAAGATCAGGCTCGCGCCGTGGTCGATCAGCCACTCGTCGCCGTGCCAGACCAGCAGGTTGGGGTTGCGCCAGCTGCGGTCGACGTTGCCGATGAACGCGTCGAACCACAGCACGCGGGAGGCCCAGGAGCGGTCGGGGGTCCAGCCCAGCGGGTCGAAGCCGAGCGAGCCGGGCAGGAAGTCGACGCCGAGGTTCCAGCCGGTGCTGGCCTTGAGCAGGTCCTGCACGTCGGGGTCGGGCTCGTGCCGCCCGATCACCGGATCGAGGTCCATGATCACCTGCTCCGGCACGCGCAGCCCGAGACGGCGGGCCAGCTCGCCCGCGATCACCTCGGCGATCAGGGCCTTGCGGCCCTGCCCGGCGCCGTGGAACTTCATGACGTAGGTGCCCAGGTCGTCGGCCTCGACGACCCCCGGCAGCGACCCGCCCTCACGCAGCGGGGTCACGTACCGGATGGCGGTGACGAGAGGCAACACGCCGATCACGCTATCGGGTGGCCGCGGGGCGGCGATAATCGGTGACATGTTCGAGGTGACGATCGATCTCTCGGTGCCGATCGGCACCGGGATGCCGGTGTATCCGGGCGACCCCGAGGTCGAGCTGTCCGCCGCGCTGACCGCGGCGAAGGACGGCGTGAACGTGCAGCGGCTGCACCTCGGCTCGCAGACCGGGACGCACGTGGACGCCCCATTCCATATCGACGAGGCCTTGCCGGGGCTCCACGAGCTTGCGGGCGGCGGCGTCTTCGTGGGGCCCGCCGAGATCGTCGACGTGCGAGGGTTGCCGCCGCGTACGGCCATCGGGCCGGAGGTGCTGCCCGCGCGACCGGCGTTCACGGGTTCCATCCTCGTCTTCGCCACGGGGTGGTCGCGTTACTGGGGCACGGACGAGTACTTCGCGCATCCCTATCTGGCGCCCGAGACGGCGGAGGCCATCGCGGCCCACGAGTTCAATTGGCTGACGGTCGGCATCGACGCGCCGAGCGTCGATCCCACGGGCGCGGAGTTCACGCTGGCCGCGCACCGGCCGCTGCTCACCCGGACGGACGCGGCGTTCGGCGGGCCGATGATCGTCGAGAACCTCACCAACCTGGACCAGGTCCTGGAGGCCCAGGCGGACGGTCATCTCATCTCGATGATGGTCTTTCCCCTCCGGATGCCCGGCGACGGCGCCCCGGCGCGCGCCGTCGCCCACGGGCTCTCGGAGGAGGCCCAGGACGCCTAGGGGTCAGGCCCCGGCGAGCAGGTCGCGATGCCGCTCCATCAGGTCGATGATCGGGCGGGCGGGGCGGCCGGTGAGGCGCTGGACGGTGTCGGTCACCCGTTCGCCGTGGCCCGCGCGCAGCGACACCCCGAACGACACGATCATGCCGCGCACGTCGTCCGGTAGCCCGGCCCCGCGCAGCTGCTCGTCGAGCGTCGCGTCGTCCACGCTGGCGTAGCCGACGGGACGGCCGGAGACCTTGCTCGCCAGCGCGGTGATGTCGGCGAAGCTCAGCGCCTCCGGCCCGGTGACGTCGTAGGTCTTGCCCTCATGCCCGGACGAGGTCAGCACCGCGGCGGCGACGGCGGCGCAGTCGTCACGGTGAACGAAGGCACCGCGGGCGTGGTCGGTGTTGTCGACCAGGACGCCCCGCGCGATCGCGGGCGGCAGGATCTGCGTGACGGGGGTCTCGGCGTACAGGCCGTTGCGCAGGTACGTCACGTCGAGCCCGGAGGCGTCCAGCAGCTCGTGGGTGCGCAGGTGGTCGGGCACCACGGTGGACGGGCAGTCCGGGTCGACCATGACGTAGGACGTGTAGACGACGTGCCGGACCCCGGCCGCGGCGGCCGCCTCGATGGCGTTGCGGTGCTGGACGACGCGATGGCCGAGCTCGTGCAGGCTGATCAGGAGCATCCGGTCGGCGCCCTCGAAGGCCGCCGGCAACGACCCGGGCTCGTCGTAGTCGGCGTGCCGCACGGTCACGCCCTCGGCGGCGAGGTCGGCCAGGGCGTCCACGTTCCGCGTGGTCAGGATGACGTCGCCGGCCGGCACCCTGTCCAGCACGTATCGCGCGGTCGCGCGGCCGAATTGTCCGGACGCACTCGCGATGAGAATTCTCATGACCATCCCAAATCGATCGATTGCCGGGTCCGGGCGTTGTTCGAATTTCGATACTGTGTGCGCAACGTTAGGGCGTTCGCCGCCATCGCCGCTACCGCTGGAGAATTCGCGACCGTGACCTCGCCTCTCGATCCCGCCTCCTGGGAACCGGCGTCCGGGTCGGGCCATCGCCGCCCGTGGCTGGACGCGGCCCGGCCGTCACCCGCCCGCGTGTACGACTACCTGCTGGGCGGCAAGGACAATTTCGCGGCCGACCGGATCGCCGCGGAAAAGATGGTGGCCGCACTTCCGTCCATCCGGGTCGGCGCGCAGGAAAACCGCAGGTTCCTGCTTCGCGGTGTCCGTTGTCTGGCGGCGGAGATGGGAATGCGGCAGTTCCTCGACATCGGCACGGGCATTCCCATCTCGCCCAACGTGCACGAGGTCGTCCAGTCGGTCATGCCCGGGGCACGGGTCGCCTATGTCGACAACGACCCGGTCGTCCTGGCGCACGCCCGCGCGCTCATGGTCTCCGGCCCGGGCGGCGAGGTCGGCTACCTGGAGGCGGACATCCGCGAGCCGGACTCGATCATCGGCAGCGACCTGGTCCGCCACATGCTCGACTTCGACGAGCCCGTCGCGCTGGTGCTGAACGCCGTCCTGCACTTCATCCCCGACGCCGAAGGCCCCGCCGAGATTCTCCGCGCCCTGATCGGAGCGCTGCCGCCCGGCAGCCACGTGCTCGCCAGCCACCTCACCCCCGAGCACAACGCGGGGCTGATGCCGGCGAGCGACGGCTACAACGACGACGGCGTGCGTACCCAGCCGAGGACGCGGGCGGAGTTCGAGCGGCTGGTCTTCGCCGATCAGGGGCTCGAACTGGTGGAGCCGGGAGTGGTGCTGGTGTCGCGGTGGCGCCGCGACCCCGACGACCCTCCCGCCCCCACGCCCGCCGAGGTCTCCGCCTACGGTGGCCTCGCCCGCCTGCCCTGAGCGGCTCCGCGGGCCACCGCGGAGCCGCCGGGCGATCACATCTTCGCGATGACCTCGTCGGCGAAGCGTTCCATGGTGGCGACCTTGAGCTTCAGGCCCTCGCCGTACGTCGCCTTGTCGTCGGGGGACGCCAGCCACCACGGGGCGGCCATCGTGCCGTCCACCCCGCGGTCGGCCCACTTCCTGTAGAGGTCGGCCGAGGGCATGGCGCCGATCGGCGCGATGACCTCCAGGTCGTCGAGGGTGCGGCCCCGCTCGGCGAGGAAACCGCTGAGGCGGTCGAGCAGCTGCTGCAACTGGTCCTCGGAGTAGATGCGGTTGCCGATCCAGCCGTCGCCGATCCGGGCCGTCCGGCGCAGGGCCGCGTCGCTGTCGCCGCCGACGTAGACCGGGACGGGCTCGGCCGGGACGGGCGCGATGCTGAGCGGGCCGAAGTCGTAGTGCGCGCCGTGGTGCTCGACCATTCCGCCCTGCCAGAGCGTGCGCAGGGCCGGGATCATCTCGTCCAGCCGCTTGCCCCGGGTGTGGAAGTCCTGGCCCGTCTGCACGAACTCGTCCTTGCACCAGCCCACGCCCACGCCGAACGTCACGCGGTCGCCGGACAGCGCGGCGGCCGTGGAGACGGCCTTGGCGACCGTGAAGAGATCGCGGGCGGGCGGGATGTAGACGTTGGTCGCGAACCGCACCCGCTCGGTGACCGCCGCCATCGCCCCGATCGTCACCCACACGTCGGGCCAGTGGGTGCCCGGCTTGTACGGCGGCGCCCCGGTGTCGGAGTAGGGGTAGTCCGCGTCGTAGTCGGTGTAGAAGATGTGATCCGAGATCGCGACCGTGTCGTAGCCGAGACGGTCCGCCGCACGGGCGAGTCCGAGGTACTCGCCCGTGTCGACGAACGCGGCGCCGAGCCAGAACTTCATGGCCTCAGTCCTGGAACTCGGGGATGACCTTGGTGGCGAACATTTCCAGGTTGCGCTTGACCGTGTCGAGCGGCAGCACGCCCTGCTGGCCCTGCATGAACAGGCCGAACCACTCCAGGTCGGGCATCCGGTCGAGCATGCGCTGGATGCCGCGCTTGACGTCGTCCGGGGTGCCGAGGAGGGCCATCTCCACCTCGTTCATGCGCTTGAAGTCGCCCTTCTCCGGCGAGATGGGCTTGTGGCTGTCGTCCTCCTTCTTGCGCAGCACCTCCAGGTAACCGAAGGGGCCGAAGAACGAGGCGAAGTCCTTCTGCATGCCCTTGCCGTAGGTGGCGATGGCCTCCTCGCGGGTGTCGGCCATGCCCACGATCTTGAGGATGCCGGTGTGCTCGCCGAGCTTGTACTCCTTGCCCTGCCGCGCGCACTCCTCCTGGTAGAGCTTGGCCTTGGCCGCGTGGTCGTCGGGGTTCGGCGTGAACATCCACGGCATGATGCCCTCTTGCGCCGCGCGGATGACCGACCGGTCCGAGACGGTGAACGGCTGCCACAGCTCGGGGTGCGGGTACTGGTAGGGCTTGGGGCAGACCGACACCGACTGGATGACGCCGTTCTCGTCGATCTCGCCGGGCGCGCCGAACGTCTGGGTCCACTCCTGCGCGGGCCAGCCCTCGATGCCGCTGAACGGCGCGGGGATCTCGTAGTCGAGGACGTCGCTCTTGTAGCGGACGGTGTCCTGCTCCCACGCCATCTTCATGATCTTGAGGACCTCGCCGAACACGTCGAAGTTGCGCGTGTCCGACTTGGAGCCGTCCGACCGGGCCGCCGCCGCGTGCCAGCGCTGCCCGAGCACGTTCATCCACCGGTTCTGGTAGCCGCGCGCGACGCCCAGCCGCAGCCGTCCCTTGGAGAAGTGGTCCAGCAGCGCGACGTCCTCGGCCGCCCTGATCGGGTCCCAGGCGGGCAGCACGATCCCCAGCGGGGCGAGCAGGATCCGCTCGGTGCGCGCGGCGAGGTCGGTCAGGAACATCAGCGGGTTGACCGAGAACTCGAAGCCCTCCGAGTGGAAGTGGTGCTCGGTCATCATGAGCGCGTCGAAGCCGACCTGGTCGGCGTGCACGGCGATCTCACGGACCTCGTGGAGCAGCTTCTGGTACGACTCGACGTCGCGCCCGATCGGCCGCTTGGCCTTGGCGTTCTCCTCGGCGGCCCAGCCCGACCCGGGGATCTGCGGGTTGAGGAAGATCGAAAACTTCACGCGGATGTCTCCTTGTCGAGCTCTGCGAGGCGGTCAAGCCAGGTCGTGACGACGAGCAGGAATTCGGCCGGCCTCTCTTCGTGCAGCCGGTGCCCGGCTCCGGGCCAGGCGATGGCCCGGGACGCGGGGTGCTTGAACTGTTCGGTCTCCCAGGCGGCGCGTCCGGGATCGGCCCAGCACGTCAGGACGGGGCAGGCGCGGCGGGCGAGGTGGGCCTCGGAGGCCGGGCGCGTGCCCCAGTGGCCGTCGTCGGTGAACATCGCCGGGAACGCCTGCGCGAGGACGTGCTCGGGGGTGGCCTGGATCTTGCGGGCGTGCGCGGTGCGGACGTGCCCGGGGGTGGCCGCGGTGTAGAGCACCGGCTCCATGGCGAGGACGGCGCCGACCGGGTCCTTGAGCAGGCCCTCGGCCATCGCGGGCATGAACCGCGCGATCTCGTCGGGGAGCCCGTAGGCGGGGTCGACGCACACCAGCGCCCGTACCCGGCCGGGGCGCTCCACGGCCAGCGCGCTCGCCACCATCCCGCCCATCGAGTGCCCGACGGCGATCACCTGGTCGAGGCCGAGGTGGTCGAGAAGGGCGGCGAGGTCGGCGGCGAGGTCCTCCGGGCTGTAGCCGGTCGCCGGGGCGGAGGAGTGGCCGTGGCCGCGCAGGTCCGGTGCGATGACGCGGTGCCCGGCGGCGGTCAGCCCGGCGATGTGCCAGGCCCAGTCCTGGGAGTCGGCGGCGTACCCGTGGACGAGCAGGAGCGGCGGGCGGGCCGCGGTCGCGGAACCGGCCGCTGCGGAGGGGGCGTCGTCGGTGTAGAACAGACGAACATCACCCAGCTCAGCAATCGGCATGGGCACCCCTCCGTGGCGGTCGGACCGAACAAGCGCACGCTACATCAATTCGCACTAGCCGAGCAATCGCTTGGTCGAGTAGAAAGCATGTGACGGATGTCGCGTACGAGGGAGAGGCACGGGATGCGGCTAGGGATCACGATGTTCGCCACCGACCGCACGATGGCGCCCCACGACCTGGCCCGCGAGGCCGAGGACAGGGGCTTCGTCTCGTTCTACATCCCCGAGCACACCCACATCCCGGTGTCGCGCGCGACGCCCCCGCCCACCGGCGTGGACACGCTGCCGGAGGAGTACGCGCGGACGCTCGACCCGTTCGTGGCGCTGGCCGCCGCGGCGGCGGCGACCGAGCGGATCCGGCTCGGGACGGGCGTCTGCCTGCCCGCGCAGCGCGAGCCGCTCGTCACCGCCAAGGCAGTGGCGACGCTCGACCACATCTCGGGCGGGCGGTTCGTCCTCGGGATCGGGTACGGGTGGAACCGCGAAGAGGCGGCCGACCACGATGTGCCCTGGAACCAGCGGCGCCGCATGGCCCGCGAGCACGTCCTGGCCATGCGGGAGTTGTGGACGGAGGAGGAGGCGTCCTTCAAGGGGGAGTACGTCTCGTTCGAGGCGAGCTGGTCATGGCCCAAGCCCGCCGGTCGCGTCCCCGTCCTGGTCGGCGGCGCGCCCGGGCCGCTGCTGTTCGCGCACGTCGCCGAGTACGGCGACGGGTGGATGCCGATCGGCGGCGCGGGCATCCGCGAGGCGCTGCCGGAGCTGCGCGCCGCGTGCGAGAAGGCGGGCCGCGAGACGGTGCCGGTCATCCCGTTCGGGACGGTGCCGACGCCGGAGAAGCTGGAGTACTACGCCCGGCTCGGCGTCGAGGAGGTCGTGCTGCGCGTGCCCGCCGCGGGACGCGACGAGGTGCTGCCGGTCCTGGACGGGTACGCGGCGGAATACCTGGCGGACTAGCGGATCATGCGGAAGCAGAGCCAGGTCGGGAACCGGTAGTACAGGCCCTTGCCCGACTTGACCGCACCCATGATCAGCACCACGTACTGCGCGAACGCGTGGAAGACGTAGACGGGGACCGCGATCAGAAACCAGAGCGGCTCGTCGGTGGCGATCGCGATCGGGATCGCGACCAGCAGCGGCACGATCATCTGGATCAGTGCGGTGATCTGGTAGTTCAGCGCCTGGGCGGCATGGAACCTGACCAGCGCGGAGTGCTTGCGCTTGACGAAGTAGATGATCAGCGGGGCGAGGAAGCCGACGACGATCGTCCCCACATAGCTCATGATCGCCCAGGTGGTGTCGTCGCCGCTGGGCTGGACGCGCGGCCCCTGCGGCACTCCGGGCGGCCCGTACCCCCACTGCGGGTCGTACGGCCCGCCGGGCGGCGGCTGCCCTCCCGGCGGCGGACCCCCTCCGGGCGGCGGCCCGTAACCCGGCGGCGGCTGCCCGTACTGCGGTACGTCGCCGTATCCGGGCGGCGGAGAGTCCGAAGGTGGCTGCCCGTAAGGCGAGGGGTGCGGTGGCGGCTGGTCGGTCACGTTCAGAAATCTACTTGAACTGGACACGGGTTCGCGGCGTCTCACTGTCCAGCGGAAAGAGGGAGATCATGCCCATGGCCGATGCGATGCGCCGTGACGACCCGGTGAGCCTCGGGCCGTACCGCCTCTCGGGCAGGCTGGGCGAGGGCGGGCAGGGTGTCGTCTACCTGGCCGAGGCGCCCGACGGCCGCCCGGTCGCGGTCAAGCTCCTGCGCGGCCATCTGGACGGGGATCCCGAGGCCCGGGCGCGGTTCATGCGCGAGGCCGAGACGGCCCAGCGGGTGGCGCGGTTCTGCACGGCCTCGGTGCTGGACGCCGACGTCGCCGGCGACCGGCCGTACATCGTCAGCGAGTACGTCCCGGGCCTCTCGCTGCGGCGCGTGGTCCAGGCCGAGGGCCCGCGCGGCGGCGGCGAGCTGGAACGCCTGGCGGTCGGGACGGCGACGGCGCTGGTGGCGATCCACCAGGCGGGCGTCGTCCACCGCGACTTCAAGCCGCACAACGTGCTGCTGGGGCCGGACGGGCCGCGCGTCATCGACTTCGGGATCGCCCGCGCGTTCGACGGGACGTCGGTCACGGCGAGCGGGCCGATGGGCACGCCGTCGTACATGGCGCCCGAACAGGCCATAGGGGAGCGGGCCGGACCGGCCGCCGACGTGTTCGCGTGGGCGGGGACGATGGTGTTCGCGTCCTGCGGGCGTCCGCCGTTCGGGGACGACGCGCTCCACGCCGTGCTGCACCGCGTCCTGCACGAGGAGCCGGACCTCGGCGCGCTGACCGGCACCGTGCGCGAGATCGCGGCGGCCTGCCTGGCCAAGGATCCGGCGGCCCGGCCGCAATCCGGCGAGGTGCTGCGCCGGTTGCTCGGCCAGATCGAGCCGGAGTCCACCAGCCCCTTGCCACCGCCTCCGCTGCCACGGGAGACCGAGCCCGCCTCCGAGCGCCGCGAGCCCCGGCGGGTCCCGGCCGCCGTCGCCGTGTCCGGCGCGGTGATCGCCGTCGCGGCCGCAGCAGTGGCCGGCGTCCTCGCGTTCAACGGCTTCGAGTGGGGCGGCGGCAAGCCGAACGACCCCACCAAGTCGCCGTCCCCCACAGCGCTCGCCTTCAGCGCCGCGTTCGCCGGAAACTGGTCGGGCAACCTGCGCCAGAGCGACGGGAAGGTCCTGGCGGCCCAGCTCTCCCTGCCGCAGGGAACGGGCAACGGGCAGGTCACCTACACGAACGAGCGATGCTCGGGCGTGCTGGCGCTGAGCGGCGCCACCGAAAGCGTCCTGACCCTTCGCGAGACCATCACGCAGGGAGCGCAGCACTGCATCGACACTGGCACCGTCACCCTCACGCGCCAGCCGGGCGGCCTCTTCTACAGCTACACGGGCACCGAGAAGGGGCAGACCTACACGCTGACGGGACCGCTGGCACGCGCCTGACGACGGTCAGCCAAGCGGAGCTTGTCCGTTGATAGGTGGCTGGGTGGGGGCTGGAGGACGGTCAGCCAAGCGGAGCTTGTCCGTTGATAGGTGGCTGGGCGGGGGCTGGAGGACGGTCAGTCGAAGACGATGACCGAGCGGGCGACGGCGCCCGACCGGACGTGCGCCACGGCCTCGTTGACGGCGTCGAGCGGGACGCGCTCGCTCACCAGCCCGTCGAGGTTGAGGCGGCCGCGCCGGTAGAGGTCGACGAGCAGCGGCAGGTCGCGGGCCGGGGTGGCGTCGCCGCCCTGGGTGCCCATGAGACGGCGTGACTGGAAGAGCAGGCCGGGCGGGATCTCCAGGCTCTTTCCGGCGGCCGGGCTTCCCACCATGACCGTGGTGCCGCCGGGCTGCGTGGCGGCCATCGCCTTGGTCAGCACCTCGGCGATGCCGGTCACGTCGAACGCGTAGTCGGCGCCGCCGCGTACGATGTCGCCGACCTGCTTGGGCAGGTCGTCCGACAGAATCGTGTGGGTGGCGCCGAACTCCTCGGCGAGCTTCAGCTTCGACTCGACCACGTCGGCGGCGATGATCGTGGTCGCCCCGGCGAGCACGGCGCCCTGGATCACGTTCAGCCCGACACCACCGGCACCGACCACGAGCACCGACGAGCCGGGCTCGACGCGCGCGGTGTTGAGGACGGCGCCGACGCCCGTCACCACGCCGCACGCGGTGAGCGCGAGCAGGTCGAGCGGCGCGTCCTTGGCGACCTTGACGCACATCGCCTCGCTGACGACGACCTTCTCCGCGAACGAGCCGATGCCGATGTAGGGGCGCACGACGTCGTCACCGGCCGACAGGCGGGTGGTCCTGTCGCCCATCAGGCCCATGATCGCCATCATCCGGCTAGCGCCGCTGCACAGGTGCGCGTTGCCGCGCGCGCAGTTGCGGCAGCGCCCGCACGGCCCGTTCATCGCGACGATCACATGGTCGCCGGGCTTGACGGCGGTCACGCCCGGGCCGACCCGTTCCACGACGCCCGCGCTCTCGTGCCCGAGCACGCACGGCAGGTGCGACACGACCGGGCTCTTGCCGTCGATCGCCTTGATGTCGGAGCCGCAGACGCCCGAGGCGGCCACCTTGACCAGCACCTCGCCGGCCTTGGGGTCCTCGACCGTCACCTCGGCGATCTCCATGGGAGCGCCGAACTTCCGCAGGAGTGCCGCCCGCATCGTGCTCGAGGATGCCGACGAAGTCGGCTCGGGGGGTGTGGGGGGTGGTCCCCCCTCGGACGAAGCCGTCAAGTCGTCTCACCTTCCGTGTCGCGCCGCCGGAAGCGCGGCCAGGGTCACGCTAACACCAAGCACTTGCTTGGTCGAGATCGTTGACAGGCTCTCCGGGTCGAACTTACGCTCACGCCCAAACGAGCGCTAGGTCACGTACCACGGGCGTCGGCCCGTCCGTGTGCCTGTCACCCCCCGGAGGCGCGACATGAAGACATCGGTCCTGAAAACCTCAGTGACACTTCGGACCACGGTGCTGGCGGTGTCCGCCGTGTTGGTGGGCGGGTGTGCCACCAGTAACGAGGGGTCGTCGGGGGGTGGGTCGGCAGGGGTCACCGATTCGGCGGTCAAGGTCGGGGGCGTGCTCACCAAGACCAGCGCGACCGGCTACTCGACCGGAGGGGCCGAGCTCGGCGCCAAGGCCCGGTTCGAACGGGCCAACGCGGCGGGCGGCGTGCACGGCCGCAAGATCGAGTTCGTCGGGGTCGAGGACGACACGATGACGCCGGACAAGGGCGCCGCGGCCGCCAAGAAGCTGGTCCAGAAGGAGAAGGTGTTCGCCGTCCTGCCGGTCAGCGCGCCGCAGTTCGGCGGGGCGGAGTTCCTGGAGCAGCAGAAGGTGCCGTGGTTCGGCTGGGCCACCGGGCCGTTCTGGTGCGGTAAGGAGAGCGCGTTCGGCTTCAACGGCTGCCTCGCGCCCAAGCCGGGCGAGAAGACGCAGACGTGGTGGGGCAACCAGGTCGCCGCGCAGCTCGGCGGGGCCAAGGGCAAGAAGGTCTGGGTGCAGGCCACCGACTCCACCGCCAGCAAGTACGGCATCATGACGATCTCCAAGTCGTTCAGCGCCTCGGGCTTCGGCATCGCCGGCTCGTCGGCCGCGCTGCCCGCGCAGGCGCCGCCGCAGGACTGGTCGCCGTACGTCAACAAGATCATGAAGAGCGCCGGCGGCAAGGCCCCCGACGTGGTCGTGTCGGTCATGGCCGGCGGCAAGTTCAACTCCGGGCTCTACGGGGCGCTGAAGCGGGCCGGTTACAAGGGCCTCATCACCGACGCGACCTCGTACGACCCCAAGGTGCTGGCCGATCCGCAGACCAAGCAGGCCCTGGAGGGCGTCTACGCGGCGCCGCAGTTCGAACCGTACGAGTCGGACGCCCCCGAGGTCGCGCAGATGAAGGCCGACGTGCAGAAGGTCGGCGGGACGCTCGACCAGCACACCGCCACCGGCTACTGGTCGGCCGACGTCTTCCTCAAGCTCCTGGAGAAGACGGGCAAGGACCTCACCCGAGACGCGTTCTTCAAGGCCGCCAACGGCTTCTCGTACGAGAACAAGGGCTTCGGCCGCATCCAGTACCCGGCGGGCAAGACCGAGTCGAACGGCTGCGGCGCCCTCGTGAAGCTGGAGAACGGCGCGTTCAAGGTCGCGCAGAACCTCAAGTGCTACGACAACACCACCCTCTGACGGCGGGGGACCGGGAGTGGTCGAGTTTGTCGGTTATGTCCTGAGCGGCCTGGTCACCGGCGCGATCTTCGCGCTGCTGGCGTCCGGGCTCACGCTCTCCTACTCCGCCACGGGCGTCTTCAACTTCGCGCACGGGGCGATCGGATTCCTGACCGCGCTGGTCTTCTTCGAGCTGACGACCGGGCTCGGCTGGCCGGTGTGGCTGGCCGGGCCGGTCACGATCGCCGGGTTCGCGCCGCTGCTGGGGTACGCCCTGCACCGGCTGATGTTCCGCGGCCTGGCGTCCGCCGGGGAGACCGCGCAGATCGTCGCCACCATCGGCCTCACGATCGCGCTCCCGGCCCTCGGCCTGTGGACCGTGGACGTGCTCGTCGACACGTTCGGCGCGGACCTGCCGAAGGTCACCGAGGGCGCGGCGGCCCGCGGGCTCGGCCCCCGCCCGGTCGAGACGTGGCATCCGTTCGGCGGCGTGACCATCGACTCCGATCAGCTGGCCACGTTCGTCTTCGCCGTGCTGGCCGCGGTCGCGCTGTGGGCGGTCATGCGGCACACGCCGCTCGGCCTGCGCATGCGCGCCACGGTGGACCGGCGGCGGCTGGCCACCCTGCGCGGCATCGACGCCGACGCCGCGTCCGCGCAAGCCTGGATGCTCAGTTCCACCCTCGCCGGGTTGGCGGGAGTGCTGGCCGTGCCTGCTCTCGGCCTGGACTCCAACGCGTTCACCGTGCTGCTCTTCGCGTCGGCGACCGCCGCCGTCTTCGGACGCCTCCAGTCGATCCCGATCACGTTCGCCGCGGGCCTGGCGCTCGGCGTCGTGCAGAACCTCGTCGCGGGCTACGCCGACTTCGCCGAGAAGGTGACGGGCTTCCGCACGGCCATCCCGGCCATCCTCCTCTTCGCCGGCCTGCTCGTCCTCGGCCGGACCCGGGCGCGCGTGGCGGGTTCGATCGCCGAGGACGCGCCGCCGCCCGACTACCTGGCCGACCTGCCCCGCTGGCGCCGCGTCCTCCCGTGGACGGTCTCGGTCGCCGCCCTCCTCATCTGGACGTTCACCCTCGGGGACGACTACTGGGTCGGCCTGGTCGCGCAAGGCCTCGTCTTCGCGCTCATCTTCTGCTCGTTCGTCGTCGTCACCGGAATCGGCGGCATGGTCAACCTGGCGCAGGCCACGTTCGCCGCACTGGCCGCCCTCGCCGCGGGGCTGGCGTTCAGCAAGGGCCTGCCGTTCCCGCTGGCCGTCCTCCTCGGCGTCCTCGCCGCGGTGGCCGCCGGAATCCTCGTGGCCCTCCCCGCCCTGCGTCTGGGCGGCCGCGTTCTCGCCCTCGCGACGCTCGCGCTGGCCCTCTTGGCCGACCAGGTGCTCTTCCAGATCGACGCGTTCAGCAACGGGACCGTCGGCTGGAAACTGCCCGCGTTCTCGCTCGGCTTCGCCGACACCAACGATCCGCGGGCCCGCGTGGTCATCCTCCTGGTGGTCATCGGCCTGGTCGGCGTGCTGATCCGCAACCTGGAACGCTCCGCGTCCGGCCGCGCGATCCTGGCCGTCCGCTCGGCGCCCACCGCCGCGCTCTCGGTCGGCATCTCCGCCACCCGAGCCAAGATCACGCTCTTCGCGCTCGCCTCCGGCATCGCGGGGCTGGGCGGAGTCCTGTACGCCACGTTCAACGGCCAGATCACCGCCACCGACCTGCCCGCGCTGACCGGCTTCGTCTGGCTCGCCGTCGTCGTGCTCCAGGGCGTCCGGCGTATCGGCGGAGCCGTGCTGGGCGGCCTCATCATGGCCCTGTTCCCCGAGGTCCTGGACAACTTCACCGACTCCGCCTACGTCGGGATGATCCTCTTCGGCCTCGGCGGCATGATCCTCGCCAAGCATCCCGACGGCGTCCTCGCCCAGATGGCCGAGCGCCGCTACCGCCGCCGCAAACGCGGCGAGAAGCGCGCCGAGGCCGTGGCCGCCTCGGCCGAACCCGCGCCCGCACCCGATCGGACGCAGCCCGAGGCGGTGCTCCGCCTGGAGGGAGTCGTCGCCGGATATGGCGACGTCACCGTCCTGCGCGGTGTCGACCTGGCCGTCCCCGCCGGGAAGGTGGTCGCGCTCCTGGGCGCGAACGGCGCGGGCAAGTCCACGACCTGTGCCGTCGCGGGATCGATGACCCCGACCGCGGGCCGCGTCCTGCTCGACGGCCAGGACATCACGAACTGGCCCGCGCACAAACGGGCCCGCGCGGGCATCTATCTCGCCCCCGAGGGACGCGGCGTCTTCCCGTCCCTCACGGTCGAGGAGAACCTCACGACGTGGCTGCCGTCCGCCGCCGACCGCGAGCGGGTGTACGAGCGGCTCTCGCACCTGGCCGACCGCCGCGCCATCGCGGCAGGGGCCCTCTCGGGCGGCGAGCAGCAGATCCTCGCGCTGGCCCCCGCGCTCGTCAGACCGCCCCGCGTGCTGATAGCCGACGAGCCGTCCCTCGGCCTGGCGCCCCTGATCGTGGAGCAGATCTTCGAGCTCTTCGGCGAGCTCCGCGACCGCGGCGTCGCCCTCCTGGTCGTCGAGGAGAAGGCCAGCGAGGTGCTGGCGCTCGCCGACACCGTCGCGTTCATGCGGCTCGGCCGGATCTCCTGGGCCGGCCCGCGATCCGAGGTGGACGAGGAGCGGCTGACCTCCGCCTACCTCGGCCTGGCGGGAGTGGGGGACCAATGATCGACATCACCGGCGTCAGCGTGCGCTTCGGCGGCATCCACGCCCTCACGGACGTGAGCTTCACCGTCCCCGAGGGGGAGACCTGCGGCGTCATCGGCCCGAACGGCGCGGGCAAGACCACGCTCTTCGACGTGGTCACCGGCCTCCGCCGCCCCACGTCCGGCTCCGTCCGCCTCAACGGCGCCGACGTCACCGCCACGAGCGCCGTCAGACGATCCCGCCTGGGCCTGCGCCGCACGTTCCAGCGCCCCCAGGTCTTCGGCCGCCTCACCGTCCTCGACAACGTCCTGGCCGCCGTCGAGTGGCACGGTGGCGGCGGGGGCCTGGCCGCCGACCTGGTCGGCTGGCGGGCCCGCCGCCGCCTCGAATCCGCCCGCCGGGCCAAGGCGCTCGACGTCCTCGACCGCTGCGGCATCGCCGGCCTCGCCACCGCCTACGCGGCCGACCTGCCCATCGGCCGGCGCCGCATGGTCGAGCTCGCCCGCGCCATCGTCGACGACCCGGCCGTCCTCCTGCTGGACGAGCCGACGTCCGGCCTCGACGCCGACCAGTCGGCCCTCTTCGCCTCCGTCGTCCGCGACCTGGACGCGACGATCCTCCTCGTCGAGCACGACGTCGGGTTCGTCATGGAGGCCTGCGAACGCGTCGTCGTCCTCGACCTCGGCAAGGTCATCGCCGACGAGTCCCCCGCCCAGATCCGGGAGGACCCGGTAGTGCGAGCCGCCTACCTCGGCTGACCCCATCAAGCCTTCCGGAACACGCAGACCTGGACGCCCTTGGGGCTGGTCTCGGCGGAGACGAGCTCCAGGGCGTGCTTGCCGCCGTCCGCCGGGAAGATCGACTTGCCGCCGCCCAGGAGAATGGGCTCGATCATGAGCCGGAGCTCGTCGACCAGGCCCTCGCTCAGCAGCGAGCGGACCAGGGACGGGCTGCCCATGACGGTCAGGTTGCCGCCCTCGGCCGCGCGCAGCTCCCTGATGCGGCCGACGGCGCCGCCGCCGGGGATCAGCTCGGTGTTGTCCCAGGTGAGGTCGGCGTCGGTGAGGGTGCTGGAGACGACGTACTTCTTGATGGCGTTCATCTTGTCGGCGAACGGGTCGCCGGCCTGCTCCGGCCAGGCGGCGGCCATGTTCTCCCAGGTGCGACGGCCGTAGAGCAGCGCGTCACTGTCGTTGACCGCGCCGTCGAAGGCGCCGCCGACCGTCTCGGGATCGAAGAACGGGTGGGACCACCCGCCGTGGGCGAAGTCGCCGTCGGTGTCCTCCTTGGGGCCGCCGGGGGCCTGCACGACGCCGTCGAGGCTCATGAATTCGATGACCGTGATGCGCATGGGACCTGCTCCTTCGCTTCGTTCTCTCGGTGGCTCCACACTGGCAGCCGAAGATGCGAGTTGTCAAGACAAAAAAAGTTGTCGGTGCGGATCGAGGGCGAGTCGAGCCGAGGTGATCTAGAATTCGGTTCGGTTTTTCTGCGGACCGGGAGGCTGGATGTCAGGGGCCGGGGCGGCGATACGGCGGGTGCTCGAGTCGAGGGAGCGCGCGTCGCTGGACACGGAACAGGTGACGGCACTCGCGGAGCTGACCGAACGGGTCCGCGAGCTCAACGAGGCCGTGGTGCACACCGAGGTCGGCTTGGACGAGGTCGCCGCCGTCCGGGACGAGGTGGCGGCGCTCACGGCGCGGCTCGCGGCGGCGCGGCGGGACCACCCGCCGCTCGTGGGCGTCGGGGCGGACGGGACGGTGCGGCACCTGGCCGGCCCGGTCGGCGGTGTCCTCAACCCGATCGCGCCGCCGGTGGAGATCGCGGTGCTGCCGGACGGCACGGCGCGCGCGGAGTTCACGCTGAACGTGCTGTACGAGGGCCCGCCGGGCTTCGTGCACGGGGGGATCTCCGCGATGATCCTCGATCAGCTGCTCGGCGTCGCGGCGACCGCGAACGGCACTCCCGGCATGACCGCGACGCTCGACATGCGGTACCGGCGGCCGACCCCGCACGGGGTGCCGCTGGTCGCGGAGGGCAGGGCCACCCGCACCGAGGGGCGCAAGACGTTCGCGGACGCGCGGATCATCGGGCCGGACGGGCGCACCACGGTCGAGGCGACGGCGATGTTCGTGATGCCACAAGATCGATAGGCTGGCGCGCGTTCGTCCCCCCGATCATCGAGAAGAAGAGTGGGTCATGTCCTCGACTCGCCTCATCGTGGTCCCCGTGACCGCACTTGCCGTCCTGTCCGGTGCGACCGCCCAGGCGTCCGCCCCGGCGGCGGCCGACCCGCTCAAGGGCCACACGTTCGTGTACTCGAAGACCGACGGCCAGTACCACGTCTACAACGCGCGCCGCCGTCACGTCGCCGAGCTGACCGCCGGCACCCGTACCGCCCTCGTCCACGGAACCAAGCGGACGTTCCGCGAGAAGACCACCACGGCGACGGTCGCCACGGACGCCTGGGTGCGCAAGCTGCGCGTCCCGTTCACGGCGGCCCAGATCCGCCGGCCCGCCTTCCGCAAGGAGCTGGCCGGGCTGATCGCCTCGAAGTCGCCCGACATGCTCGCGATCGCCATGCAGTACGTCGTGAACGCGCCCGCCAAGAAGGACGCCAAGGGCGTGCGGTACGCGGGCGACGCGCACTACGGGCCGATGGTCGACGGCAAGCGGCAGGAGGGGTCGGACTTCAACGACTACCTCGGTGTCAGCTGGCGGTACTTCGACAACAGCGTCGACAAGCCGGAGAAGGCGCAGTACGGCTCGCTCGACTGCTCGGGCTTCGTCCGGATGGTCGCGGGCTACCGCATGGGCTGGCCGCTGGAGAACAAGCAGTACACGCGCACCCGCCTCCCGCGCCGGGCCGTCGAGCTGGAGCGGTACGCGCCGGGCCGGGCCGTCATCCCGAACAAGGGCAAGAAGCCGGCGAGCCTCGCCCCGCTGCAGGCGGGCGACCTGCTCTTCTGGGACGCCGACAAGGGCGACGGCAAGGCCGTCGACCACGTCGGGATCTTCATCGGCAAGGACTCGAAGGGGTTCTACCGGTTCATCTCCAGCCGCAAGACCGCCGACGGACCGACCATGGGCGACGTGGGCGGCCGTTCGGTGCTCAACCGCAAGGGCTCGCTCTACAGCGACAGCTTCCGTTCGGCCAAGCGGATCTGAGCGCGTGAGGGGGCTGCGGAGGGTCTTCCGGCGGCGCCGCGAGGATGAGCTCGCGGCGGTCGACGCCGAGATCACCGCGTTCGGCGAGACACTCGCGCGGCACGCGTTCGTACCGGAGGACGACCGTGCGGACGAGGCGCTGCTGGCGGACTACGGGCGTGCCCTCGACGCCTACGAGCAGGCCAAGCGCGACTTCGTGGGAGACCGCGACCGCGCCGACGCCTCGGACGTGCTCCGGGCGCTGGACGAGGGGCGGCACGCGCTGGCCTGCGTCGACGCGCGGCTGTCCGGCCGGCCGCTGCCGTCCCGGCGCCCGTTGTGCTTCTTCGACGCGCGCCACGGCCCGTCCACCGAGCAGGCCGACTGGGCGCCGCCGGAGGGCACAGCCCGTCTCATCGACGTCTGCGCGGCCGACGCGATCCGGCTGAGGGAAGGGCTGCCGCCGATCGACACCGGGCGGCGGCCTCCCCGGCCGTTGGCGACGCCACGCCCCGGGCGCGTTCCCGAGCCCAAGCGTTCAGGTGGCGTCCCCAAGGCCAAGACGGAGCCCCCGTACACGATGTGGCCGAAGGGCCTGGACAAGGCTCAGCGCGCCGAGGGGCAGCGCGGCGCGAAGGCGACCCTTCTTCGTCCCTATCTCAACCGTCCGTTGCTGCTGGTGGTCCGTCTTCAGGGCCACGGCAAGCATCGCGTGGACCTGGTCCAGGAGTTCGGCACGCGGGCGCTCCTCCGCGACAAGGGCCGCACCCGCCTCGTCGTGCCTCTGTCCCCCCGAGAGGTCCGCGAGGTGCGCCTGCACATCGAGACGTCCGACAGGTGGTGGGCCTGGCTGCTCCCGGCCGACGCGGCGCCCGTCATCTCCGACGAACGGTGCAGCGGCCGGGGCTGGTTCGTCTTCCGGTACGAGGGCGAGCCCAGGCGGATCTCCATCGAGCACAAGGGACGGGGTCCCTACTCGCTCTGCACGCTCACACCCGCGCTGAACCAGGGCGAGCCGATCCTGACCGGCATGGGCACGACCTACGCCGAGGGAGACCTGCCGGGCCCAGCACTGATCCACCTCCGCGCCGGAGGCGAGTGGACGGTCCGGTTCAAGTGAAGTGCTGCCCGGCGTTGACGTCGATGGTGGCGCCGGTGGTGGCCTTGGCCTGATCGGATGCGAGGAAGATGACGGCCCGCGCCACGTCCTCCTCCGAGGCGATGCGGCGCAGGGCCATGGCCGCGGTGTCGCGCGCCAATATCTCCTCGTACGGGACGCCCTCGGCCTCGGCGCGCGTGCGCATCCAGTCGTCGAGGACGTCGCTGGCGATCCAGCCGGGCGCCACGCAGTTGACCCGGACGCCGGACGGGCCGAGCTCGTCGGCGAGGCAGTGCGAGAACAGGTGGACCCCGGCCTTGCCCGCCGCGTAGTCGGACCGGCCCGCGTAGCCCATGCGGCTCGACATCGAGGTCACGTTGACGATCGAGCCGCCGCCCGCGGCGACCATGTGCGGGGCGAGATGGCGGCAGGCCAGCAACGTGCCGTACGTGGCGATCTCGACCGCCGAGCGCCACAGCTCCAGGTAGTCGTCGTCCATGTCGAGGACGTTCTTGCGGTGCGTGCCCGGGAACGCGGCGTTGACCAGGACGTCCACGCGGCCGAAGCGTTCGATCACGGCGTCGGCGAGACGCCGCACCTGGTCGGGCTTGGAGACGTCGGTGGGGACGGCGAGCGCGGCGCGGCCCTCCGCGCGGACCGCCTCGGCGATCGCCTCCAAGGTGTCCTTGCTGCGCGCCGCGACGGCGACGTCGGCGCCCTCGCGGGCCATCAGGACCGCCAGCGTGCGGCCGAGACCGGGACCCGCGCCGGTGATGACCGCGACCTTGCCCTCCAGCACCATGGGCATTAGCGTACCAAGCGCTAGTTAGGTTACAGGCTCGACCCGGAGGTCGCGTGGATCTCACCTTCACCCCGCACCAGCAGGAGTTCCGCGCCGAGGTTCGCGCCTGGCTGGCCGCCAACGCGCCCGCGGAACCGCTGCCGTCGATGGACACCGCCGAGGGCTTCGAACGGCACCGCGAGTGGGAGCACCGGCTCGCCGAGGCCCGGCTCGCGGTGGTCTCCTGGCCGGAGGAGTACGGCGGCCGCGGCGCCGACCTGATCGACTGGCTGATCTTCGAAGAGGAGTACTGGGCCGCCGGCGCGCCCGGCAGGGTGAGCCAGAACGGCATCTTCCTCCTCGCCCCCACGCTCATGGCCTACGGGACCGACGAGCAGAAGCGCCGCCACCTCTCGCGCATGGCCCGCGCCGACGACGTCTGGGCGCAGGCCTGGTCGGAGCCGGAGTCGGGCAGCGACCTGGCCTCGCTGCGCGCGACCGCGCGTCCGGACGGCGACGGCTGGCGGCTGAACGGGCAGAAGACCTGGAGCTCGCGGGCCGTCCACGCCGACTGGTGCTTCGGGCTCTTCCGCACCGATCCGGAGTCCGAGCGGCACCGGGGCCTCACCTACTTCATGCTGCCGCTGGAGAGCGAGGGCGTGACGGTCCGGCCGATCGCGCAGCTCGACGGCGAGCACGGCTTCGCGGAGATCTTCTTCGACGACGTGTACGTGCCCGGGGACGGGGTGCTGGGCGAGCTCGGCCAGGGGTGGAAGGTCGCGATGGCCACCACCAGCTCGGAACGCGGGCTGACGTTGCGCAGCCCCGGCCGCTTCATGGCGACCGCCGACCGGCTGCTGGAGCTGGCCCGGGAGAGCGACGACCAGACCCTGCGGGACGCCGCCGTCGAGGCGTGGACCGGCAGCGAGGCCTACCGGCTGCACACGTTCCGCGCCGCCGCCCGGCTGGCGGAGGGCGTCGAGCTGGGCGCCGACTCCAGCCTCATGAAGGTCTTCTGGTCCGAGCTCGACCTGCGGATGCACGAGCTGGCCCTGGAACTGCTGGGGCCGGAGGCGCCGGTCGCCGGGCGCTGGCTCGACGGGTTCCTGTTCGCGCTGGCGGGGCCCATCTACGCCGGGACGAACGAGATCCAGCGCAACATCATCGCCGAGCGAGTCCTGGGGCTGCCCCGATGAAGTTCTCCTTCACTGAAGACCAGCGGCTGCTCGCGGAGACCGTCCGCGAGGTGCTCGACAAGGCCTGCCCGCCCGAGACCGTACGGGCGGCAGGGGAGTCGGAGCGGCCCGGACCGGCGTGGCGGGCGCTGGCCGACGTCGGGCTCCTGGGCGCGCACATACCCGAGGAGCACGGCGGGCTCGGGCTGACGGCGCTCGACACCGTGCTCGCGTACGAGGAGACCGGCTGGTACGCGGTGCCCGGCCCGGTCGTGGAGACCGCCGTCGCCGCGCCGCTGCTCGTCCCGCCCGAGCGTCTGGCGGGCATCGCGACGGGTGACCTGACGGTGTCGGTGCGCCCGGCATGCACCCCCTACCTCCCGGACGCCGACATCGCGGATCTGCTGGTCGCGGGCTCGGCGGTCGCGCCGAGCGCCGGCATGACGCTGACGCCGCACACCTGCGTCGACGCCACCCGAAAGCTCTTCACCGCCGACCTGGACGCGGGCTCCGGCGGAGACGTCGCCTTCGACCACGCGGCGCTGGCCACGGCGGCCCAGCTGATCGGGCTCGGCCGCCGGCTGCGCGAGGAGGCGGTCGGGTACGCGGGCCAGCGACGCCAGTTCGGCAAGGTCATCGGCTCGTTCCAGGCGCTCAAGCACCAGCTCGCCGACGTGGCGATCGCGCTGGAGTTCGCCGCCCCGCTCGTCCACCGCGCCGCGTACGCGCTGGCGCACGGGACCCCCACCGCCACGCGGGACGTGTCGGCGGCCAGGACGGCCGCGAGCCGGGCCGCCCACCGGGCCGCGCGCACGGCCCTTCAAGTGCACGGCGCGATCGGCTACACCGACGAGCTCGATCTGCAGCTGTGGCTCAACCGGGTGTGGGCGCTGCGCTCGGCGTGGGGTGACCCCGGGCTGCATCGGGCGCGGCTGCGAGCCGCGCTCCTCGACGGGACGCAGGAGCCGAGGACGGTGCGACTCCCATGACTGTTCCGGAAGCAGAGATGACTCTGGCCAGCGATGTGGGCGGCACGTTCACCGACGTCGTCCTCACGGGCGACGACGGCCGCGTCCAGGTCGCCAAGACGCTCACCACCCCGGCGGACCCCGCGGTCGGCCTGCTGCGCGGCGTCCGGCAGGTCCTCGACGCGGCCGGTGTGGCGCCGGAACGGATCGGCCGGTTCGTGCACGCGACGACGCTGGCCACGAACGTGATCCTCGAACGCACCGGAGTCCCGGTCGCGTTCGTGACCACCGAGGGCTTCGGATCGATGCTCGCGCTCGGGCGGCAGGCGCGCGTGGAGGAAGAGCGTTACGACCTGGCGTACGAGCAGCCCGACCCGCCCGTACCGCTGACGCACACCTTCGCCGTCCCCGAACGCGTCGGCGCCACCGGCGAGGTGCTGCGTCCTTTGGACGAGGAGGCGGCCGAACGCGTCGCGGGCGACATCGCGGCGCTCGGCGTCTCGGCGGTCGCCATCTGCCTGCTGCACTCCTACCTCAACCCCGCGCACGAACGGCGCCTGGCCGAGATCATCGCGGCCCGGCTCCCGGAAGGCACACCCGTCGTGGAGTCGGCGGCGGTCTGGCCGGAGCTCGGCGAGTACGAGCGCGCCACCACGACGCTGATGTCCGCCTATGTGGGCCCGGTCATGGCCTCCTACCTCCGTCGCCTCGGCGGCGGCCTGGCGGAGCTGGGCATCACCGCGCCGATCCACGTGATGGAGTCGGCGGGCGGCGTGCTGCCCGCCGCGCTCGCCGCGTCCCGCGCGGTCTACACGATCGAGTCGGGCCCGGCGGCGGGAGTCATCGCGGCGGCCCGGCAGGGAGCCGACCGCGGCCTGGCGGATCTGATCTCGTTCGACATGGGCGGCACCACCGCCAAGGCCGGGCTCGTCCGCGGCGGGCGCCCCGGCATCACCCACGAGTTCCAGGTCGGTGGCAAGGGAAGCTTCGGCGGGCGCCGCCCCGGCACCGGCGTCCCCATCAAGGTGCCCGCGATCGACCTGGCCGAGGTCGGCTCGGGCGGCGGCTCGATCGCCTGGGTGGACGCGGGCACGCTGCGGGTCGGGCCGCGCTCGGCCGGAGCCGATCCCGGACCGGCCTGCTACGGGCGGGGCGGTGAGCTCCCGACGGTCACTGACGCGAACCTCGTCCTCGGCTATCTGGACCCGGACGGTTTCGGGGAGTTCCGCCTGTCGGCCGAGCTCGCGCGGAACGCGATCGCCGAGCACGTCGCCGGACCGCTGGGCGTGGACGTCGTCGAGGCGGCGGCTGCGATCCATGACATCGCCAACGCGCAGATGGGCGCGGCCGTGCACGTCGTCACGGTCAGGCGGGGGATCGACCCGCGCGGGTTCACGCTGGTCGCCCTCGGCGGCGCGGCACCCACGCACGTCGCCAGGCTGGCCGAGCAGTTCGGCATCGGACGGGTGCTCGTGCCGCCTCAGGCGGGCGTGGGCTCCGCCGTGGGCCTGCTGCACGCCGACCTGGCGATCGAACGGGCGCGGACCTTCCTCGCGCCCGCGAGCACGCTGGTGTCCTGCTCCGCGAGCCGCGACGCGCTCGGCGAGCTGGCCGCGATCTTCGCCGACCTCGAACGCGCGGCGCGGGCCGACCTGGCGATCGAGACGGGCGCGACGGCCGTCCGGTCGGTGGGGGTGCGCTTCATCGGGCAGGCCCACGCGTTCACGATCGAGCTGCCGTCTGGGCAGATCACCCCCGAGACGGTGCAACGCGCCACGGAGGAGTTCTACAAGCGCTACCACGAGTCGTACGGCATCGACCTGCGCGACCCGGTCGAGCTGACCACCGCGCGCGTCCGCGTCGTGATCCCGTCCGACCCGCCGCCTCTGCCCCGTGCCGACGCGGTGCCGGAGGCGGAGCCGCGCACCAGGCCGATCTGGCTGGGATCTGAATTCGGCGAGGTCCCGGTTCTCGAACGCGCGGGATGCGGCGCGGGCGAGGAGCTCGCCGGGCCCTGCGTCATCACCGAGCCGCAGTGTTCGCTGCTGGTCCCGCGCGGCTGGCGCGGGGTCGTGGACGAACGCGGCGCGATCCTTGTTGAGAGGACTGAAGTGAGGCTGGAAAGGCACTCATGAGCGACGACCTGACCGCTGAGATCCTGCGGAACGCGCTCTGCGTGGCCGCCGAGGAGGCGAGCATCGTCGTGGTGCGCTCGGCGTACTCGACGTTCATCGTCGAGGGCGCGGACGCCGCCGCGGCCATCCTGGACGCGGAGGGACGGCTCATCGCGCATTCGCTGTCCACGGCGCTGATCCAATGCGCCAGCCTGCGCAGCGCGCTGCCGTTCGTGCTCAAGGCCTACCCGGCGGAGACGATGGCGGACGGGGACGTGTTCGTCCTCAACGACGTCTACCAGGGCGGCATCCACGCCAACGACCTCCTGGTGTTCCGGCCCGTCTTCGTCGAGGGGAACCCGGCGTACTTCACCGGGACGCTCATCCACGTCGCGGACCTGTCGGGACTCTCGGCGGGCGGCATGGCCTCCGACGCGACCGACATCTTCCTGGAGGGCGTCCAGCTCCCGCCGGTGCGGATCGCCACCGCCGAGGGCCTCGCCGACGACCTGGTACGGGTGCTGGCAGCCAACAGCCGCACGCCGGACAAACTCGTCGGGGACCTCCGCGCACTGATCGCCGGGGTGAACGTGGCGGCCCGGCGGCTCACGGAGATCGTCGAGACGCACACCCCGGCCGGGCTGGCCCGCGGCGTCGAGGACTACCTCGCGCACACCGAGCGCCGGATGCGGGAGGGCCTCGCGGAGCTGCCGGCCGGGACCCACCGCGGCGAGTACCGGCTCGACGACGGCCACCACATCCGGGTCGCGGTGACCGCCGACGGCTCCGGCGGCGTGATCGTCGACTTCGACGGGACGGACGAGCAGGTCCCGATCCCGATCAACTCGGGCTTCTCCCAGACCCACGGCGGCGTGATGTACGCGATCCGCTGCTTCGTCGATCCGCATCTGCCGATGAACGAGGGCTGCTTCACGCCCGTCGACGTGCGGATGCCGCGCGGCACCCTCGTCCACTGCACGCCCCCGTACCCCGGCGGCGGTCGCTTCGGCACCGTCGCGGCGGCCGAGGAGGCCATCTTCGCGGCCCTCACGGGCGCGTCGGAGGGCGTCGCGGCGTCCGGAATCCTCCAGGCGTTCAGCATCAGCGGCGTCAAGCGGCCCTGGCTGCACATGTCGTTCGACCTCGGCGGCATGGGAGCCCGGCACGACCGCGACGGCGCCGACGCGACCGGCGCGCTGTTCGGCGGCGGCCGCAACATCATCCCGCAGGCCGAGCCGATCGAGGCGCGGCTGCCGGTCCGGGTGGAGGAGGTCTCGCTGATCCCGGACTCGGGCGGCGCGGGCCGCCACCGGGGCGGCCGGGGCACGCGCACCGTCATCAGGATGCTGGAGGACGCCCGGGTGGACACGCGCGGCGACCGGCTGCTCCGGCCGCCGCCCGGCGCCGCCGGTGGCCTGCCGGGCCGCGCGGGCGGCTACTACCGGGAACGCGCGGACGGCACCCGCGAGCCGCTGGGCACCAAGGCCACCCGCCAGCCCCTGGCGGCCGGCGAGGCACTGGTCGTGGAGACGTCGGGCGGCGGCGGCCACGGCCCCGCGGAGCGGGAGGAGACGCGATGAAGTTCGGCGTGCCGCTCGGGCTCGTGCACCCGGCCATCTGGCGGGACCTGGCGGTCGAGGCCGACCGGCTCGGCTACGAGTCGGTGTGGTTGCCCGAGCACCTCGTCTTCGCCACCGACCTCTCGCTGGCCACCTACCCGGGGACGGAGAAGCCGGGCATCACGCCGGAGACCAAGCTGTTCGACGCGCCCGCCTACCTCTGTGCGCTCGCCGCCGTGACCGAACGCGTCCGGCTCGGCACGGCCGTCTACCTCTACGGTCTCCGGCATCCGTTCGTGGCGGCGCGCGCGTTCGCGACCCTCGACCAGATCTCCGGCGGGCGGGCGATCGCCGGTGTCGGGGCCGGATGGTACGAGGGAGAGTGGATCGCCGCCGGGGTCGACTTCGCGACCCGGGGACGGCGGCTCGACGAGGCGATCGAGGTGTCGCGCCGGCTCTGGACCGAACCGGCCGTCGAGCACCACGGGGAGTTCTTCGACTTCCCCGAGGTCGCGTTCGAACCCAAGCCCGTCCAGGCGCGGCTGCCGATCGTGGCGGGGGGAGAGTCGGGCGCGGCGCTGCGGCGCGCCGCCACGCGCTGCGACGGCTGGATCAGCATGCCGCAGACGCTGGACGGGGTCCGGCCGCAGATCGAGCGGCTGAACGAGCTCCGCAAGGCCGCCGGGCGGGCGGACGAGCCGTTCGAGATCACGGTGCACGCGTACGAGCTGTCGGGCCCGGAGGAGATCGCCGAGTGGGAGCGGCTGGGCGTGGACCGGCTCATCGTGCGGCCCTGGCGGCGCACCCGCGAGGCGGCGGAGCGGCTCGCCGCCTTCGCCGCCGACCACGGCATCGAGGCGTAACGGTCGAGGACTCAGTACTCGTACACGCGGACGATCGGGTCGTGCTCGTACCAGGTCGCTATCACCGACGACGTGTGGTCGGCGCCGAGGAAGTCGACGCGCAGCCAGTCCTGCCCCGGGGTGACGCGCGTCGAGTAACCGGAGGCCGGGATCGCCGAGACCAGCCGCGCCTTCCCGCCGGACATCGCCAGCGCCGCGCTGCCACCTCGGGTCGCGTAGCTGCGCACGTTGCCCGCCCGCGGGTCGTCGCGCCCGCCCGAGCCGGAAGGCCCCTGAGAGCGCTGCGGAGAGGGCGCGGGAGGCGGAGTCTTCCGATCATCGGGGACACCGGACGGACGGGGCGTGGGGGTCGAATGGGGCGTGGCGGTGGGCGTGCCCACGCTCGCGGGAGGGTTGGACGGGCTGGCGTGGATCGCCTGCCCGGCGATCGGCGGCGGCGCCGACCGCTCGGAGACCGCGCTGCGCACGACATCACGTACACCGAGCCACGCGAGGGTGACGGCCAGCGCCGTGACCCCCGCCCACGGGGCAACATATGACATCGTGCGACGCATTCGCACATGGTGGCATACGGTGCGGGCATGGCGAGTGTGCTGGTGGTGGAGGACGACGCGAACGTCCGTACCGCCTTGATCAGGGAACTGAGTGCGCGTTCCCACGTGGTACGAAGTGTCGGGACGGCGATGGACGCGCTGCGCGAGGTGACGCAGGCACCCCCCGACGTGGTGATTCTCGATCTCGGGCTGCCCGATCTGGACGGTGCCGAGGTGCTCAAGATGTTGCGGGGGGTGACGGACGTACCGGTGATCATCGCGACCGCGCGCGACGACGAGCCGGAGATAGTCCGGCTGCTGAACGCCGGCGCGGACGATTATTTGATCAAACCGTTCTCGGCGGAGCATCTGAGCGCCCGGCTGGCCGCGGTGCTGCGCCGGTCGGGCCGGACCGGGCCGACCGCGGAGCTCGCGGTGGGCGGGCTCCGCATCGATCTCGACCGCCGCGAGGTGACGCTGGACGGCACGGCGCTGGAGCTCACCCGGCGGGAGTTCGACCTGCTGGCCTACCTGGCCGCCCGGCCGGGCCGGGTGGTGGCGCGGCGCGAGCTGCTGGCCGAGGTCTGGCGGCAGGCGTACGGCGACGACCAGACGATCGATGTCCACCTGTCGTGGCTGCGCCGCAAGCTGGGCGAGACCGCGGCGGCCCCGCGCTACCTGCACACGGTGCGCGGCGTCGGGGTCAGGCTGGCCGAGCCCGGACCATCATGAGGCGCACGCTCGTCCTGGTCTCGCTGGCCGTCACGTCGATGGTCGCGCTGGCCTTCCTCATCCCGCTGGGCCTCACGGTGCGCGAGATCGCCCGTGACCGGGCCCTGACCACCGCCGAACGGCAGGCCAGCGCGCTCGGGCCCGTCCTCGTCGTCACGCAGGATCCCGCCGCGCTCGAACGGGCCGTCGCGAGCACCCAGGCGGGCGCGGCCCAGCGGATGCGGGTGTACCTGCCCGACGGCCAGGTGATCCCCAAGACGACCGAGAACGACACCTCACGGCGCGCCAAGCCCGCCCAGCTGGCCGAGGCGGGGCGGCGCGGCCGTTCCTACACCGCGAGCGTGTCCGGCGGCTACGCGCTCCTCCAGCCCGTCTCGCTGGACGGCGGGCGGGCCGCCGTGGTCGAGGTCTTCGTGCCGGACGGCGACCTCTCTCAGGGCGTCTGGAAGGCCTGGGTGGTCATGACGATGGTCGCCGCGGCCCTCGTGGCGGGCTCCGTCGCGGTGGCCGACCGGCTGGGCGCCCGGGTGATCCGGTCGACCCGGCGGCTGGCGGAGGCGGCCGGCTCGTTCGGCGACGGCGATCTGAGCGTGCGGATCGATCCCGACGGCCCGCCGGAGCTCGTCGAGGCGGGCGTGGCGTTCAACGCGATGGCCGACCACGTGGTGCAGCTGCTGGCCGCCGAACGCGAGATGGCCGCCGACCTGTCGCATCGGCTCCGCACGCCGCTGGCGGCCCTCCGGCTCAACGCCGAGGCGCTGGGCGACGGCCCGGTGCCCGACCAGACCAGGGAGGCCGTGGACCGGCTCGAACGCGAGGTCGACCTCATCATCCGGACCGTGCGGCGTCCCACCGGACGCGGCAGCTGCGACGCGTCCAAGGTGCTCGCCGACCGGGTGGCGTTCTGGTCGGTGCTGGCCGAGGACGAGGGCCGGTCCTGCGAGCTCATCGGCGCGCACCGGCCCGCGGAGCTGCCGCTGCCGGGCAGCGAGCTCGCCGCGGCCGTGGACGCGCTGCTCGGCAACGTCTTCCGGCACACCGCCGAGGGCACGGCCTTCGCGGTGACCCTGCACGTGGGGCAGGGCGTGACCGGGATCCTCGTCGCCGACGCGGGACCGGGGATCAGCGACCCCGACGCGGCGCTGCAACGCGGCCGCAGCACCGGCGGCTCGACCGGCCTCGGGCTGGACATCGCCCGCCGCGCCGCCGAGTCGACGGGCGGCTACGTGCGCATCCACCGCTCGGTCCTGGGCGGCGCCCAGGTGCAGATGTGGTTCCGTACGCGGTGGCTGCCCCCGCAGCGGCGTTCGCGCCGCCTGGTCCGCCGCCGCCACTCCCGCACGTAGGAAGGGGCGCGGGAAGGGACGCCGATGGTGCCGGCCGGGGGCACCGCTGAGAGCCCCCGGCCGCGTCTCAGCGTTTGATGGCCACGCCGCCGTAGCCCCAGACGTTGGCGAGGCTCAGGGCGGGGTCGTCGGGTTCGCCGTCGGGGTTCCAGTCGCTCACCAGGCCGGGCTCGACCAGCTCGACACTGCCCGGGAACATCCGCAGGATGTCGGCGTGGTGCCGCATGGTCATGGTCGAGGAGGCGTTGCGCCACTGGGCCGCGCCCTCGGCGCCCTGCTCGGGGTCGGGGTCGAGCGAGGCGTGCGACAGGACCAGGTAGCTGCCCGGCGCCAGCGCGTCCACGAGCCGCGCCACGATGCCGTGCGGGTCCTCCTCGTCGCGGATGAAGTGCAGGATCGAGACGAGCATCAGCGTGAGCGGCCTGTCGAGGTCGAGCACTGTCCGGATCTCGTCGGCGGCGAGGATCTTCTCCGGCTCGCGCAGGTCGGCCTGCACGAACGTGGTGCGGCCGCGCCCGTCACCGGCCATCAGCGCGCGGGCGTGCGCGAGCACGATCGGGTCGTGGTCGACGTAGGCGATGCGGGCCTCGGGCGCGAGCTCCTGCGCCACCTCGTGGGTGTTGCCGGCGGTGGGGATGCCGGTCCCGATGTCGAGGAACTGCTGCACGCCGCGGCGCACCGAGTAGCGGACCGTGCGCCGCAGGAACTGCCGGTTGAGGCGCAGCGTGTTCTGCATGTCCGGGATCGCCTTGAGGACCTGCGCGGCGACCTGGCGGTCGGCCTCGAAGTTGTCCTTGCCGCCCAGCATGTAGTCGTAGATCCGCGCCGTGTGCGGTTTGGTGGTGTCGATCTCGGGCGGCATGACCGTCTCGGCCTCGGCGGCCGTCGGCAGCCGCCACGGCGGTTCCCTGCGTTCTGACATGGGTGCCACCTCCGGGAGGCTGACGGGGGAAGACGTCGATCATGAAGATCGTACCTACCCGAACCCCTTTCTAGGGCCCGATTCGGGACGTTCCAGAGTTACGGTCCACGAAGGACCGCAATTCGAGTGCGGCGCCCTGTCCGGCGGAGTCTCCAAAATTTGCCAGACCTTCGGGGAACGTCTGGCGAACGTCCCGAAGCACCGCCGGATAGGCGATTCCGTCCCTGGCGCCCGATTCTGATTAGCCCCTCCTCAGGCACTCTTTAAAGGAGGCTTAAGCGCGTTCCTTACAGGTCCACGGAGCCATAACGTCTCAGGTGTCACATCGGAGACACGGCGGAGGTGCACAGGCGGAGAGCACGGTGAACGTCGGCTGAGGTTCCGACTTAGCTTCCTGATTGAGACAAGCTTCTGGCCCGTACGGCCCGTAACCCCGCTCGGGGGCCGTGCGGGCCTAAGGCATTTCCGGGGCCGATCCCGGCTGCGGACTGCGGTCAGTCGGAGGTGGTCAGTCGGTGGCGGGGGCGAGGGCGCCGCGCAGCAGGAGGCGGAAGGCGTCGGCCGTGCCGCTCGCCGAGGTGTCTCCGGTGGACAGCCGGCGGACGGCGAGGCCGTACAGCATGGCGACGACGGCGGGGGCGTGGCGTTCGGCGTCGGGGATGCCGAGCGCGGTGAGGACGGCCGTGGCGAGGCGGTCGTAGGCCGCGACGGACCGCGCCGAGGTGTCGCGCACGCCGGGGTCGCGGGCGGCGTGCAGGTGGAGTTCGAGGTTGGCGATCTGCTCGGGCCCGTACGCGAACTCGACGATGGCCTTCTCGACCAGGTCGGCGGCTTGGCCGGGGTCGACGCCCGAGTCGCGCAGGCGCGTCACGTAGGCGGTGATGCGGGCGATCTCGGAGTCGACGAAGGTCTGAAGGCTCTCGCGGAGCAGGTCGGTCTGGCTCGGGAAGTGGTAGGTGAGCGAGCCGAGCGAGACTCCGGCCGCCCTGGCGACGGCGCGGTTGGTCACGGCGCCGATGCCCTGCTCGCCGATCAGGCGCAGGGCGGCGGTCAGGATCCGGTCACGGGCTGTCGCGGAGGTGCTCACCGGCCTCAGTCTTCCGTACTCGGGCTCTTTCCCGGGACCCGCCGGGACGCTATCGTTCGTTCGAACGAACGATACGTGAGAGGAACGGTCGTGCGCGAGTACCTGGGGTTGGCCGAGCAGGCGGATTTGCTGGCACGGGGCGAGGTGTCCGCCACCGAGATGGTGGAGCACTCCCTGGAACGGATCGCGGCGCAGGACGCGCTCGGCGCGTTCCGGGTCGTCCGGGCCGAGGCGGCGCTGGCGGAGGCGGCCGAGGCGGACAAGCGACTGCGCGACGGATGGGGGGCGGCGGGGCGTAGCCATGGGGGTGAAACACAGCGCCTGCCGTTGCTAGGCGTGCCGGTGGCCATCAAGGACGACACGGACCTCGCGGGGGAGACCACGCCGTTCGCGGTGATCGGCGACCACAAGCCCGCGACGCGGGACGCCGAGCAGGTACGGAGGTTGCGCGCGGCCGGCGCCGTCATCGTCGGCAAGACGACGACGTGCGAGATCGGGTTGTGGCCGTTCAGCGAGTCGCCGGGGTACGGCTGCGCGCGCAACCCGTGGAACCCGGACTACACACCCGGCGGGTCGTCGGGCGGCTCCGCGGCCGCGGTGGCCGCGGGGATGGTCGCGGCGGCGGTGGGCTCGGACGGCGCCGGCTCGATCCGCATCCCGGCGGCCTGGACGGGGCTGGTGGGGATCAAGCCCCAGCGCGGGCGGGTCTCGGGCTTCCCGCAGCGCGACCCGTTCAACGGGATCACCGTCTGGGGGCCGCTGGCGCGGAACGTGGGCGACGCGGCGTTGCTGCTGGACGTCCTGACCGGGTGCCACGCGGAGGACGTCTACCAGCTGGACGCGCCCGGCACCCCGTTCGCGGCGGCGGCGAAGCGCGACCCCGGGCGGCTGCGGATCGCGATCTCGTTCAAGACGGCGTTCGGCGTCAGCGGCCGGCTCGACCCGGAGATCCGCCTCGCCGTCGAACGGCTCGCCCGGCGGCTGACCGATCTCGGGCACAAGGTCTTCCCGGCCGACCCCGACTACGGGCTGATCGCCCTCGGGCTGGTCCCGCGCGGGACGTCGGGCGTCGCGGACTGGCTCGACTCGATGACCAACCCCGTGCCGGAGGCGCGGACGGCGGCCGAGGCGCGGCTCGGGCGGATCGTGGGCAAGCGCCTGCTGCCCCTGGCCAAGCGCATGGATCCCGGGCTGCGGCGACGCGTCGGCCGGATCTTCCAGTACGCGGACGTCGTGCTCACACCGACGACGGCGCGACTGCCGATGAAGGTCGGCGCGTTCGACGGAGCGGGCTACCAGAAGACGCAGTCGGGCGTCGCCGCGGCGTGCCCCTACGCGTGGACGTGGAACGTCCTCGGCTGGCCCGGCGTGAACGTCCCCGCCGGGCTCAGCTCCTCGGGTCTGCCGATCGGCGCGCAGTTGCTCGGCCACGACTCCGACGAGGCGACGCTCATCTCCCTGGCCGCCCAGCTGGAGAAGGCGGAGGGCTGGGCCGAGCGCCGCCCCGGCGAGTACGCCGTCAGTACCCCGCGCCCGTGAGCATGCCGCCGTCCACGAGGACCTCGCTTCCGGTGCAGTACGAGGAGTCGTCGGAAGCGAGGTAGACGACGAGGCCGGAGACCTCGCGGGTCTTGCCCATGCGGCCGAGCGGCAGCGCCTTCATGAACGCCTCGGCCGACTCGGCGGTCGCGGCCACCACGTCCTCCTGGAGCGACATCGCGGTGAGCACGCCGCCGGGGTGGATCGAGTTGACCCGGATGCCGTACGCGCCGAGCTCGCGCGCGGCGGCCTTGGTCAGCCCGCGCACGCCGAACTTGCTGGCGCTGTACGCGGCGAGCCCGGAGCCGCCGATGAAGCCCTCGGTCGACGACACGTTGACGATGGAGCCGCCGCCCGCTTCCCGCATCGGCGCGGTGACGGCCTTGATGCCGAGCCACTGGCTGACCAGGTTGACGTCCAGGACCCGCTTGAACTCCTCCAGCGACATGTCCTCGATCGTCTTGTGCCGCATGATCCCCGCGTTGTTGACCAGGGCGTGCAGCGCGCCGTAGGTCTCGACGGCGGTGTCCACTGCGGCGCGCCAGTCGTCCGGCTCGGTGACGTCCATGCGCAGGAACCGCACGGCGTCGCCCAGGTCGGCGGCGAGCTTGGCGCCCTCCTCTTCGAGCACGTCCCCGAAGACGACCTTGGCGCCCTCGTCCACGAACCGCCGCACATGGGCCTTGCCCATGCCGCGGGCACCGCCCGTGATCAGTGCGACCTTGCCGTCAAGCCGTCCCATGCGCGCTCCTCGCTGCCTCTGTTCTTTTCGCCAGGGTCCTCTTACCTGTGGACACCGCGACCGCCGCGGCCTCCATGTTCCGGTAGACCGGTACCCCGGCCGCCCGCGCGACCTCCCGCACGGCGTCCTCGACCCCGGCCGGCGCGCACTCGGCGTTGCGCGTGACCAGCGTGATCCGGGTGCCGGGCAGCTCCTCCTGGAGCTTGCCCACGCTCCTCGTATAGGCCAGCAGCGGGTCGGCGCTGTTCCCGAACGTGAAGAAGCTCTGCACGTTCACATGGGTGATGACGTCGGCGTACGGGCGTTCCGCCAGTATCGCCGTCACCGCGAGCCGCACCAGATCGGGGTTGCCGCGCGGCCCGACCGGGATCTCCAGCGGGTTGGCGAGCGAACTGCCCGCGCCCAGCCCGAGCGCCTTGAGCGCGTCCCGCGCCGCCTCGGGCAGCGCGGCCAGGTCCAGCCCGGCCGCGTCGAAGACGTCGGCCGCCAAAACGCTGGCGCCGCCGCTGGGCCCGATGACGAGGATGTCCTTGGTGTCCGGAGCTTTCCGTCCGGCATGCAGATCGAAGAAGTCCAGCGTGCCGATGAGGTCGTCCTGGCTGGTGACGATGCCCATCCCGGTCTGCTCGCCGAGGGCCGACCAGACACGCGTGTCGCTGACCATGCCGCCCGTGTGCGAGGCGGCGGCCTTCTGGCCCTGCCCGCTGCGGCCGCCGATGAGGGCGACGACCGGCTTGTGGACGTGGCGCAGCGCCTCGAAGAGCCCCCGCCCGTCGCGCGGGTCCTCCAGGTAGAGGCCGATCGAGCCGGTCTCGTCGTCGTCCGCGAGGTAGCGCAGCAGCTCGGCGGGCGTCACGTCGGCGCTGTTGCCGACCGTCGCCACCTTGGAGAACGCGAGCCCGCGCCGTTCGCCGACCTTGATGACCTCGCCCGCCAGCCCGCCGCTCTGGGAGACGACCGCGATGCGGCCCGGCCGTCCGGGCTCGCCGCCGATGAACGTCTGGCCGCCCGAGGGGGAGTAGACGCCCATGCAGTTGGGCCCGAGCAGCCGTACACCGGCCTCCCACGCGGCCGCGAGCAGTTCGGCCTCAAGCTCCGGATTGCCCATCTCCCGGAAGCCGCCGCTCATCACCTGCACGTAGTGGATGCCCGAGGCCTGCCGTACGACGTCAGGACACTGCTTCGCGGGGACCGCCACCAGCGCGTAGTCGACGTCCTCTCCTGCCTCCGCCAGCGACGGAACGCACGGGACCCCATCGATCTCGTCCGCCGACGGATGGACGGCGACAAGCCGCCCCTTGAACCCCATCGCCTTGTAGAACCCGAGGAACATGTTCCCGAAGTTCGGCTTCTTGGTAGAGGCCCCGACCACCGCGACCCCGCGCGGCGAGAACAGCCGGTCGAAGTTCCCGTGCGGGACCGCCGTCCCGCTCTCGCCTGGGGACGGCCCATCGAGCGAGGCGGGCCCGACGAGGCGCGCGTCCACGGCCACCGCGCCGGACGGGCCGCAGATCACGGGGTTGAGCTCGAACTCCACGAGCCGTTCGCCGAGCGTCTCGGCGATCCCGCCGGGGCCGCCGACCGACAGCAGCAGCTTGACCAGGGCGTCCTTGTCGATCGCCGGCTGGCCACGGAAGCCGTCCAGCAGGGCCTTGCCGCGCAGCTCGTCGAGCATGGCGCGGGCGTCGGCCTCGGTGACGGGACACAACCGCAACGACGTGTCTTGAAGGGCCTCCGTCCAGACGCCGCCCAGGCCCACGAGCAGGACCGGGCCGAACGCGGGGTCGCGGACCGCCCCGACGATGACCTCGACGCCGGGCGCGGCCTGCTCCTCGACGAGGAAGCCGTCCGGGACGATGTCCTGACCGGCGAGGGAGGAGAGCATCTCCGCGGCGGCCGCGGCCGCCGTACCGGCCGAGTCCAGGTTCAGGCGGACGGCCCCGGCGTCGCTCTTGTGGAGCAGCCGGGGGCCGTACGCCTTGACCACCAAGGGCGGGGCCAGCCCCTCGGCGGCGGCTTCGAGACCCTCGTGGGCCGGGGCGGTCGCGCCTCGCGGCACGTCCACCCCGAACCCCGAGACCCAGGCCTTGACGACGTGCTCAGGGAGATGGCTCAAGTGGCTTCTTCCCTTCCTGAAAGGAGGGGCTTCATTCCCTCGCGGGATTGAGATTCCTGGTTCATCGGCCCGTGCCTCCCCGGAGAACTCCGGGGCCGGTCTTACCAGTCCTCCGCAGGCGTTTTACCTGTCCGCCAGCCCGGCGGCCAGGATGTTGCGCGCCGCGTTCACGTCGCGGTCGTGGACGGTGCCGCATGAGGGGCACCGCCATGACCGCACGTTGAGCGGCATGGTGTGCGGGTGGTCCCGGCGCCGGTCGGCGATCCGGGCATGAATCCTGGCGACCCTGAGCTGGGCCTTGGCCCGGTTCGCCGAGCCCTTGGCCTTGCGCGACAGCGCATTGTGGGCCCTGGCGAGCTTGCGCCGGTCGGCGCGTTCGTGCCGGGGGTTGGTGATCTTCTCCCCGGTGGACAGCGTGACCAGATGCTCCAGCCCGGCGTCGACCCCTGCCATCGCGCCTGTCGGCGCAAGCGGCGTGATGATGTCGGCCACCAGCAAGGACACAAACCAGCGTCCCGCCGCGTCCTGGGACACCGTGACCGAGGACGGCTCCGCGCCCTCGGGAAGCCGACGGTGCCACACCACCGCCAGAGGCTCTGCCATCTTCGCCAGCTTCAGCGCCCCATCCCGAAACGTGAAGGCGTTGTTCTGGAACGTGGCCGACTTCCGCGACTTGCGCTTGGACTTGAAACGCGGGAAGCGAGCCCGCTTGCCGAAGAACGCGGTGAAGGCGTTCTGCTGCGCCCGAAGCGTCTGCTGCAGCGGCACGTTGGACACCTCGCGCAGGAACTCCAGCTCGGGGTCCTGTTTCCACTCGGTCAGCCACTTGGCCGTATCTACATACGAGGTGTTCAATCCCTCGTCGGTGTAGCGGCGGATGCGCTCGGCGAGTGCCATGTTCCAGACCAGCCGCACACAACCGAACGTGCGGTGCAAAGGCTCCGCCTGCTCGATGGTCGGATGGAAGCGGTACTTGAACGCCCGCTTGACGGTCTGACACACGCCTAACACAGTACAGGTTGATCATGTCAAGCCACGGGTGGTGGTCGCCGACCTTGCCCCCTCCCCGAAGGGAGAAGCTTGCGGCCTTAACCATCAAATCAACCCACCTGGTCGGCGTACTGGTCGCGGATGCCACGGCGGAGGAGCTTGCCGGGGCCGCCGGAGGCGTCCTGCGTGTGCGGCAGCTCGCCGGCGACGACGACCGTGTCAGGCGCCAGGTGAGCGGGGAGGCTCTCGGCCAGCGCCGCCTTCACCGCCTCGGCGTCCAGCGTGGTTCCCGCGCGCGGGACGACGGCCAGCAGGATCTTCTGCTCGACGGCGTCCTGCCCCTCGGGGTGCGCGGGAACGCCGACCGCGCCGGCCTCCGCCACCCCGTCCACCTTGATGGCGGCGCCCTCGACCTCGACCGGCTGCGTCCACTGGCCGCCCTTGAGGATGGCGTCCTCGCGGCGGCCGAGCACGTACAGGAAGCCGTCCGCGTCCATCCGGCCGAGGTCGCCGCCCACGTACCAGCCGTCCTTCAGCACGTCGGCGGTCTTGCCGGGCAGCTTGTCGTAGCCGACCATCACGTGCGGGCCGTTGAGGTTGATCTCACCGACCTCGCCGACGACGCGGGCGCCGTCCGGGCCGGTGATCCGCACCGCGCACGACATGCGCGCCCGGCCGGACGCGGAGATGTCCTGGCTGCCGTCGTCCTGGCGGCCGAAGCAGGTGTACGGCGCCTCGGTCTGCCCGTAGTAGCTGTAGATCGCGGCGCCGGGGATCCGCTCCATGATGCGCTCGCGCAGCGCGGGCAGCAGCGGCTCGCCGCCGAGCATGATGGCCTTGAGCGAGGAGAGATCGGCGTCTTTGTGCTCGTCGGAGCCGAGCAGCGCCGAGAAGAAGCTGGGGATGAGGCTGACGTGCGTGACCTTCTCGCGTGGCACGACCTTGAGGAAGTTGGACGGGCCCCAGTCCTGCTCCAGGACGAGCTTCATCCCCGCGTAGAAGGCCGGGCCCACCAGGGCGGGGAACCCGATGCCCCAGATGATGGCGCCGGTGCCCATCACCGAGTCCTGGTCGCGGTCGACGTCCAGCCAGATCTGGGCGATGGACAGCGAGCTGAAGTGCGTGTGCATGACGGCCTTGGGCAGGCCCGTCGTGCCGGAGGTGTAGTAGAGCGCCAGCAGGTCGTTGCCGAAGCCGCCCAGCGGCGGCTCCCCGTCGCTCGCGCTCTCGGCGAGGGAGTCGAGGTCCACCGAGTCGGTGCCCGCGCCGCCCACCCGCAGCCAGAGCTTCACGTTCGGCAGCTTGGGCCGGATCGACTCGACCAGCCCCTCGACCGTCGCGTCATAGACGAACGCGGTGCACTCGGAGTGCTCGACCACTTGCTGCAGGGTGTCGGCCGGCCAGTAGGGGTTGAGCGCGGCGACCGTCGAGCCGATCTTCATCTGCGCGAGGTAGACCTCGGCGACGTGCAACGTCTCGTTCATCAGCGACGCCACCCGCATGCCCGGCGTCACCCCGGCCGCGAGCAGCGCGTGCGCCACCCTGTTGACCTTCCGGTTCAGCTGGCCGTAGGTGAAGCTCTGGTCGCCGCAGTAGGTCAGCGCCACCTTCTCGGGCGTGCGCAGCGCGTTCGCGGTCAGGATCGCGTAGGCGTAGTTGCTGAAGGGGGAGTTCTCTCGCGCCACGGCTGGTCTCTCCTTCGAATACGGCAGAGGGATGGGCGGCGGGGGGCTACTTGCGGCTCGCGTAGAGCACGAACGGGTTGCCGGCGGGATCGCGGAGCACCGCGCGCACCTCGTGCGGCCCTTCCTCGGGACCGCGGACCAGCGTTGCGCCGGCCTCGGTCAGCCTCGCCGTCAGCGCGGCGACGTCATCGACCTTGAACGACACCGCGGGCGTCCCGCCGGTCACGTCCTCCTCGGGCCCGGCGATCGCGAACGTGGTGCCGCCGCCGTCCAGCGCCGCGAACCGGCCGCCGTCCTGGAACTTCACGGCCAGTCCGAGGGCGTCGCGGTAGAAGCGGACGGCCTCGTCCACGTCCTCGACGCCGTAGAGCACGTTGCCGATACGGGTCACGCGGGCCTCCAGGTGGGGATCGGGCCGAAGCCGTCCAGTTCGACGAAGTGCACCCCGACCGGCATCCCGATCCGTACGTCCGCCGGCGCGCACCCCGTCACGTCACCGAACACGCGCACGCCCTCGGGGAGGTCCACCCACGCGACGACGTAGGGCGGCTCGAAACCCGGCAGGAACGAACGGTGGACGACGCTGAAGGTGTGCACGGTGCCGCTGCCGCCGACCGTCTCGTACGACAGCCGCTCGCCGCCGCAGAACGGGCAGGAGGCCTCGGGGAAGTGCACGAACCGTTCGCATCCCGAGCAGCGCTGGAGCGCCAGCTCACCGCGCCGGCAGGCCGTCCAGTACGGCTCGGTCAGCGGCGCGGGAACGGGCACGGGGCGCGGGTGGTCCATCGCGGCCCAACCTAGCGCACGCTTGGTTGGGCGACAAGGGCCCGATCAGGCGCCGCGCAGCGCCGCCCGCGACAGGTGGTCGGCCCGCCGCGTCGTCTCCGGGAGCCGGAAGTCCGGGCTCAACGCGAGAGCGTGACGGCACGCGGTGTCGAGGTCGATCCGATGCCCCACGGACACGTACACCGGCTTGACCCCGTCCTGCGTCCGAAGCACCCGCCCCACGACGTCGTCACCGTCCATCAGGTCCGCCGTCGCGCCCCGCGTCCGCCCCGGCTCGTCGTGCGTCCCGAACAGCCGCGTCTTGGCCACCCCCATCGACGGCAACCCGGTGAGCACACCGAGATGGCAGGCCAGCCCGAACCGGCGCGGATGGGCCAATCCGGCACCGTCGCACACCAGCAGGTCCGGCGTCGTGTCGAGCTGCCGCAACGCCGCCAGCAAGGCCGGCAGCTCGCGGAACGCGAAGAGCCCCGGCACGTAGGGGAACGCGGCGGCACCCGGCACCACGGCCTCTTCGACCGTCTCCAGCGTGCCGCCGTCCAGCACCACCACGGCCGCCACCAACCGATCGCCGTCCTCCGCGTACGACACGTCCAGCCCGGCGATCGTCGCGGGCCGCCGCGGGCCCGGGTCGTCCAGCTCCAGCGACGGCCGCAGCCGATCCTGGATCGCCTCGGCCTCCACCGCCGTCGACGGCCACGCGTGCGCTTCCTGGACCTCCATGGACCGTCACGCTACCGGCCGGGCTACCCAAGCAAGTGCTAGGTCAGTATCGTGGACGCCGTGGCGATCGATCTTGCTGAGCTGGCCGGTCCCCGGCACACCGCGCTGCTCGTGATGGAGATGCAGCGGGGCGTGGCCGGAGATCTCGCCAAGTTCCCCGACCTGGTCAAGGCCTGCGACGAGCGCGGCGTGGTGGCGAACGCCGCCCGCGCCGTCACGGCCGCCCGGGCGGCGGGCGTACGGGTCGTGCAGTGCACGGCCGCGTTCCGCGCCGACCGGGCGGGCAGCCATACCGACAACTGCCCGTTCATCAAGGGCCTCCTGAAAGACCCGGACCACATGCTGGAGGGCACCGGGGCGATCGAGGTCATGCCCGAGCTGTACGACCCGTCCGACCTGGAATCACGGCGCTACCACGGCTTCTCCCCGTTCACCGGCACGTCCCTGGACCAGACGCTGCGTTCGCTTGGCGTGCGCACGGTGGTGGCCGTCGGGCTCTCACTCAACCTGGGCATCCCGGGCCTCTGCCTGGAGGCGGTCAACCTCGGCTACCGGGTAGTCGTCCTCACTGACGCCGTCGCGGGTATGCCTGTCGAGTACGGCGACGCCGTCATGGCCAACACCGTCAGCCTGCTCGCCGCGCGCACCACGAGCGTCGAGCTCGCCAAGGCCTGGGAGTGAGCCCCGTGAAAGTGAACATGGACGGACTCGACCTGACCGGCCGCACCGCCGTCGTCACCGGGGGGGCGGGCGGCATCGGCCGCGCGATCTGCGCCGACCTGGCCGCGCTCGGCGCCCGGGTCGTCATCGCCGACATCGACCTGCCCGCCGCCGAGACCGCCGCCAAGGACCTGAACGCCACGGCCCTGCGCGTCGACCTCACCGACCCCGCCGACATCGACCGGTTCATGGCCGAGGCGGGCGAGATCGACATCCTCGTGCACAACGCCGGGGTCAGCGTCGTCGAGCCGTTCGTGGACAGCGACCCCGCCGCGTGGGACCTCATGTGGAAGATCAACCTGAGGGCGCCGATGCAGCTCACCCGGGGACTGCTGCCCGGCATGACCGAGCGCGGCTGGGGACGCCTGATCTTCATCTCGTCCGACGGCGCCCGGGCCGGGTCCGGCGGCGAGGGCGCCTACGCGGCCACCAAGTCGGGGCTCTTCGGGCTCGCCAAGACCCTCGCCCGGGAGGCCGCGCGTGGCGGCGTGACCAGCAACGTGGTGTGCCCCGGCCCGACCGACACCCCCATGGTCCGGGCGGTGTCCGACCAGCACCCGGGACTGCTCGACAAGCTCGCCAAGCAGATCCCGCTGCGCCGCATCGGCCGCCCGGACGACATCGCGGGCATCGTCGCCTTCCTCTGCACCGACCGCGCCGGGTACATCACCGGCCAGACCCTGTCGGTCAGCGGCGGAATCACCATGCAGTGAGGTCAGCTCAGGGACGCGTAGGCCGCTTCGGTGAGGCGGTAGGCGCGCAGGTCGCCGGAGAGCTGATCGCCCATGCTGTTCGGCAGGTAGGCGACGGCGAGGCCCGCGTCGGCGTCGCCGAGGCCGATCGAGCCGCCCGCGCCGGTGTGGCCGAACGCGGACTGCCGGCCTGCTGGCGGCGTGAAGAACGTCATGGCGGGACGCATGTAGCCGAGGCCGAACGAGCTCTGCACCAGCATCGTGCGGTCCGCGCCGCTGACCCGGGGCTTGAGGGCGTCCGCGAGGGTCTCCGGCCGCAGGATCCTGCCCGCGATGAGGTCGCGGTAGAAGCCCGCGAGGGCGGGGGCGGTCGCGATCATTCCGGCGGCGGGCCAGCCGGCCCGGAGCACGACCGGGTTGTTGTAGCCGCCCTTGCCTGGATGCGGGTTGTTGAGCGAGCGGTTGAGGGCGCTGTCGGGGTCGACGTAGGCGTTGGCCAGGCGTTCCAGGACGTTGCCGTCCTCGACCGCCTTGGGCGCGTCCGCGCCGCTCTGTGGGGCCCGGCGCCCGGCGGTGAGCTTGGCGGCACGGTCGATGACCTCGTCCGGGGCGCCGATCCACAGGTCGCGGTCGCCCGCGAACTCGTCCCGGACGAACTCGCCGACCGATCGGCCCGAGTGGCGCCGTACGATCTCGCCCGCCAGCCAGCCGAAGGTGAGCGCGTGGTAGCCGTGGGCCGTTCCCGGCTCCCACTCCGGCGCCTGGGCGGCCAACTCGGCGGCCCGCCCGGGAGCGTCGGCCGCCTCCTCCGCGCTGACCGGGCGGGCGAACGCGGGCAGGCCGGCCTGGTGCGAGAGCAGGTGGGCGGCGGTCGTGCCCTCCTTGCCCTGCACGCCGTACTCCGGCCACCAGGCGGTCACCGGCCCGTCGAGCTCGTACGCGCCGCGCTCGGCGAGCAGCAGCGCGGCCGTCGCCGTCACCGCCTTCGTGCAGGAGAACGCGAAGCACGGGGTCTCGGCGAGCCACTCACGGCCGGTCCGGCGGTCGGCGACGCCGCCCCAGAGGTCCACGACCTTGCGGTCCCCGGCATAGACCGCCACCGCCGCCCCGAGCTCGCGTCCGTCGGCGAAGTTCTGGTCGAAGACGTCGCGGACAGCCGAGAACGCCGGATCGCAATGGCCCTGCACCGTGGTCATGGGCGGTCCTTTCAGAGGAAGGCTTAACCGAATCATGCTCGACGAGTCGAACAACTGGGGACGCTGGGGTGCCGATGACGAACGCGGCGCCCTCAACCTCCTTACCCCGGAGGTCCTGGTCGCGGCGGCCGGCTGCGTGCGGGAGGGGCGGGCGCTGAGCCTGTCGCTGCCGATCAGGGGGGCCACCTCGTCGCCCGCGCCGACCACCGTCCCGCACTTGCGGGGGAGGCCGTTGCCGCAGCACTTCATGTCGGTCGACGGCGGCGACTACGCGGCCGGCACGCGGGCCATCGGCGCCGGGTTGAAGATGGCGGATGACGCCTTGGTCGTGACGCCGCACGGGACCACGACGCATATGGACGCGCTGTGCCACATGTGGTCGGGGAACGAGCTCTACAACGGGCACCCGGCCGACCGCGTGCGCTCCTATGGCGCTGGGCGCTGCGGTATCGACAAGGCGGGGCCTGTCGTGGCGCGTGGTGTTCTTTTCGATGTTCCGCGCTTGCGGGGGGTCGAGCGCTTGGCGGCTGAGGATCGGATCGGGCCGGACGAACTGGAGGCTTGTGGCGTGGAGGTGCGGCCCGGTGACGTCGCCGTGGTGCGCACGGGCTGGCCGCTCACCTGGCAGGACGGGCCGGACGCCTACTGGGCCGGTCAGCCGGGCCTCTCGGCGGACGGCGGGCGCTGGCTGGCCGAACGCGACGTCTCCATGGTGGCCAGCGACAACGCGGCGATCGGGGGCCTCAACGATCGCCAGCTCGCCGACGAGGGACTCGCCGACGACCTGCACATGATCCTCCTGTGGCGGCACGGCATCCATCTCGTCGAGATGCTCTGGCTGGAGGAGCTCGCCGCGACGGGCCGCACCGACTTCCTGCTCGTGGTGGCCCCCCTCAGGATCGAGGGGGGCACCGCGAGCCCGGTCAACCCGGTGGCCGTGCTCTAGTTCCGCTAGTTCCCCGGGTAGGCGCCGCCGCCGTGCTGCTCGTCCAGCGCGTCGTAGTCGGGGGTGTAGCCGCGCTTGGGGATCTCGTCGACGAACGCCACGTCGCGCGGCTTCTTGTACGAGGCGATCTCCGACCGCACGTGCTCGATGATCTGCTCGGCGGTGGCGGTCTCGTTCTCCTTGAGCACGACGATCGCCTTCGGCGACTGGCCGAAGCGGTCGTCGGGCACGCCGATGACGGCGGCGTCGGCGATGGCCGGGTGCGACTTGAGGGCCCGTTCGACCTCGGCGGGGTAGATGTTCTCGTTCGCCGACTTGATCATGCGGAGCCGGGGGCCGATGAAGGTGATCGTGCCGTCCTCTTCGCGCCGGCCCAGGTCGCCGGTGTGGTGCCAGCCGCCCGAGGCTTTGGCGTCGTTCAGCTCGGGCCGGTTCCAGTAGCCGGAGAAGACGCTGAGGCCGCGCGCGCAGATCTCGCCGACCTCGCCCGGGGCCGCCTCGGTGCCGTCGGCGTTGAGGATGCGGACGTGGACGAGGGGCGACGTGCGTCCCGCGTAGCCCTTGCCGCCCATGCCGAGGCCGAGGAACGTGAGCATGCCGCCGACCTCGGTCTGCCCGTAGCCGCCCATCTTGGACGCGCACCACGGACTGTCGTCGACCGTGATCATCTTGTCCCACTCGGGGGAGTGCGAGACGAAGTGCAGGGAGGACAGGTCGTGCGCGCCGTCCTTGTTGGCCTCCACCAGGCCGTCGATCATCGGGCCGAACAGGAACGCCTGCGTGCACTTCTCGGCGTCGATGAGCCGGCAGACCTCCGCCGGCTCGTACGCCGGGGTGAAGACGAGCTTGCCGCCGATCTGGAACGTGGCGAGCGTGAACATCATCGTGCCGACGTGGAACAGCGGGCCGCAGGCCAGGAACGTGAAGCCGTTCTCCATCTGCCTGATGTGCAGCAGCGACATGCTGTGGGAGATCAGCGCCGTGCTGTTGAGCAGCGCGGCATGGGGACGTCCGTCGAACGCGGCGGTGTAGAGCGCCAGCGCGGGCGTGCCGGAGAGCACCTCGGCGCCGGACGGCTCGCTCGTGTCGTCGGAGAGGTACGACTCGTACTCGTCACCCGACTTCACCCAGCGCGCGTCGAGCGTGACCTGGCCGCGTGCCTTCTCGACGGCCTCGGATTCCTCCCAGACGACGACCTTGGGCGTGAGGTCGTTCAGGACGTAGGCCAGCTCGTCGGCGCTCTGCCGCCAGTTCGCCGGGCAGAAGATCGCCCCGAGCCGATTGCAGGCGACGAGCAGCTCCAGGACGCGGAAGGAGTTCTGCCCGAGCCACAGCACGCGCTCGCCCGCGGTGACGCCGTCCGCCGCGAGGGCGTGCGCCAGGCGGTTCACCCGGTCGTCGAGCTCGGGATAGGTCAACCGGACGTCGCCGTCCACGACGGCGGTGTCGAGCGGCCGGCCGCGCCGATGCTCGCTGAGGACGTCCCCGAGAGTGAACCGTTGTACGACGGACATCGCGCCTCCTTAACGGAACGCCGGCATGACTTCTGCGGCGAAGAACTTCAGGACCTTCTTCATCTCGTCGATCGGCACCGGCCGCGTCGAGCCGAAGTCGCACATGAGGTTGGTGAACCCCATCTCCTGGATCGTCTTGATCTGGCCGATGACCCGCTCGGGGTCGCCGATGACCTCCAGCTGCTCCCAGCGGAAGTCGTTGTCGACCGAGCCGCCCTTGAGGTAGCGGTGCTGGTAGTACTCGAAGCCCTTGGCCGCCTGTCCCGTCTTGGGGTCGATGGGCGCGCTCTGCACGTTGAAGATGCGCGACCGGTCGAACATCGCCTCGAACCGGGCCTGGTCCTCGCGGGCCTGCTCCAGGGTCGGCGCGACGTAGACCGAACGGCTCGCCACCAGCTCCATGCCGGTGGTGTCGACGTTGTTGGCGGCGGCGGTCGCGTGCCAGGTGTCGGCGGCCTTGGCGATCTTCTTGAACGGGGCGGCGGGGTCGGCCAGGATCGGGATGCCGCGCGCCGCGTACAGCTCGACCGTCTCGGGGCTGACCGCCGCCACGTGCAGCGGCGGGTGCGGGCGCTGGACGGGCCCCGGCATCAGGGTCAGCGGGTGCGTGGTCTCGTAGAACCGGCCCTTGTACTCGAAGTCGCTCTGCGTCCACAGCCCGAGGATCATGTCGAGGCACTCGTTGAAGCGGTCCCGGGCCTCGCTCAGGTCGAGCCCGAAGTTCTCGAACTCGATGCTCTGGTAGCCGCGGCCGATCCCCACCTCCAGCCGTCCGCCCGACAACAGGTCCACCATCGCGGCCTCCTCGGCCACGTGGATGGGGTTGTGCAGGGGGAGGACCACGATCCCGGTGCCCAGCCGCAGCTTCTCCGTGCGCGCCGCGAGGTTGGACAGCAGGTTGAAGATGTTGGGGACGACGCCGTAGTCCCGGAAGTGGTGCTCGGCGACCCACACCCCGTCGAAGCCGAGCTCTTCCAGGAGCTCGACGATCTCGATCTGGTAGTCGTACACCTCCCGCGCGGTCTGCCCCGCGTTCTGATGGAAGAGGTGGAAGGTCGAGAACTTCATCGGGCGGTCAGCCACGTGTACGGCTCCTTCTTCAGCGGGCCCGGCGGGTGGCACGCGGTACCGCCGCCGCGACGTTCGACGCCTGACCCATCATTACGTACCAAGCGCTCGCTTGGGAAGCCTAACAGGTGTGCCGGGCGCGAAGAAGGAAGCGACCTCGATCAGGGACGTTCGAGCTGGCCGGCGGGCTCGGCGAGCGCGTCGCCGGCGGCCGCGGCCGGGCGGGCGCGCCCGAACTCCAGCGTCAGCAGGGCGGCGGCCAGCCACCCGATGTCGAACCACGACCGGAAGACGACGCAGCGCGGCCGGTAGCCGGGCCGGAACTTCTTGTCGAACAGGTACAGCGACTCCACCGCGATCCACGGATCGAGCAGATGGAGCGCCTGGTACCCGGCCTTCTCCAGCACGCCGCGCTCGCCGGAGTCCAGCAGCTCGCGGAACGCGGCGAAGTTGAGCGAGACCACGCGCAGGCCGCGCTCCCGGGCGTACTCGATCATCTCGACGATCAGCCGCTCGTTGACGCCGTTGGGCCCGCCGGGCGCCCGCCGCATCGCGTCCAGGCTGATCCCCTCGCCCGCCGTGACGTACCGCTGGAACGCGATCGGCTCGCCCTGCCCGTCGTAGGCCACCGCCACGACGGCGCCGCGGTGGTAGCCGGTCAGGAGCTCGTCCAGGTTCATCGAGAAACCGCGTTCGGCCGCGCCCCCGAGCGACCGCGACGCCACGTCCAGCAGCCGCTCCCGCAGGCCGGGCGCCAGCTCGTCCTCCCGGAGGATCTCCGACGTCACACCGACGTTGCGGGTGCGCTTCACCGCCTGCCGGACGTTGCGCATCTGGCGTCCCGCCAGGCTGAACTCCTCCGGCCGCACGATCACCTCGTCACCGAAGCCGAACGAGCGCAGCCGCCCCCACGAGGGCAGCAGGCCGGCGCTCGCGCCGAGGACCGCCGGCCGCCACCCGGTCCGCCGGGTCAGCGCCAGGAACGCCTCGATCGCCGCGTCGTGCGAGCGCGGGTCGCCCACCGGATCGCCGCCCGCCACCGCGATGCCGAAGAGCACCCGGTAGCCGATGGCGGCGCGGCCGTCGGAGCTGAAGACGTACGACTTGTCACGGCGCAGCGCGAACGGGGCGAGCGTGTCGGAGCCGGGATGCGCGACCAGGCCGGCGACGCGGCGCCGTTCGTCCTCGTCCCCCGGCGGCGGTGCGGGGTCGGCGGCCAGCAGGCTGACGACGATCACCAGGAAGCCGGCCGCCCCGGCCAGCGCCAGCACGCCCGGCAGCCACGCGGCGCCGTCGATGTGCCCGCCGGTCGCGCCGAGACCGCCGGCCACGTCGCCCGCGACCGCGCGCACGGAGACCCCGCCGACGAGCACCGATCCCACGACCGAAGCGATCACCAGGACGGCGCCGGTGCGCACCGCCGTCCGGACCCGCTCGGGATGCGGCCGCACCGTGAAGCCGTCCCGGCGCAGCCACAGCGCCACCAGCACCGCGACGAGCAGCGGCAGCCGCCAGGCCGCGTCGTCCCCGGCCAGCACCGCGAGCACGCCCATCGTCACCACCGTGACCAGGCCGTACCAGGCGGCGCGGCGGCGCAGCAGCACCCCGCGGGCGACGAGCGCCAGCGCGAGGCCGAGCACCAGGGCGTGCGCGGGCGCGAGCGGACGGCCCGTGGTCAGCAGCGACAGCCGGGCCAGCCATCCCGGCGCGTCCTCGGTGACCGGTACCGCGACGAGCGCCGCGACCAGGGCGGTCGCCGGCGCGAAAGGCCAGGCCGGCTTCGCGTCCTCCACAGCACACCTCCGATGCGGCGGCCCCTGCCCCTCACTGCGCGGCGGGCGGAGGCCGCGGGATGGTGAACCAAGATCTGCTGGAACTCATTCCCGGACACGATCGTTCAATCTCGGCCGATCGGCGACACCCCCACAGACTAGGACGTACCGGCCGGTATGCCTCGTTCCGTCGGGCTAGCCCCGCGGTAAGCAACCCCTAACGATCAAGACACGCCCTAGGGTCGAGACCGATGAAGAGGCTGCTGATCGTCCACCACACCCCGTCGCCGAACCTCCAGGCGATGTACGAGGCGGTGCGCTCGGGCGCGACGACCGGCGAGATCGAGGGCGTGGAGGTCGTCTCCCGGCCCGCGCTGACCGCGTCGCCCGTGGACGTCCTGGAGGCGGACGGCTACCTGCTCGGCACCCCGGTCAATCTCGGCTACCTGTCCGGCGCCCTCAAGCACTTCTTCGACCAGATCTACTACCCCTGCCTGGAAGAGACCGCCCGGCGGCCGTTCGGCGCGTACCTGCACGCCGGCAACGACGCCACCGGCGCCCTCCGGGCCCTGGAGTCGATCACGACCGGCCTGAAGTGGCGGAGCGTCCGCCCGCCGCAGGTCGTGACCGGCGAGCCCGCCCGCGCCGACCTGGAGGCATGCTGGGAGCTGGGCGCCACGGTGGCCGCCGAGCTCGGGTCGGTCTGACACGCGCTACGGTGTGCCGCATGAGCGGTTTTCGGCATGTCGTGATGTTCAAGTGGGCCGCGGGCACGACCACGGGCCAGCAGGACGAGGTCGCCGCGCGCCTCACCGGGCTGACCGGCGTGATCCCCGAGATCGGCGCGTTCAGCGTCGGCGGCGACGCGGGCGTCAACGAGGGCAACCACGACTTCGTGGTGGTCGCCGACTTCGCCGACCAGGACGCCTACCTCGTCTACCGCGACCACCCCGCCCACCGCGCCGTCGTCGACGAGTACATCAAGCCGATCCTCGCCGAACGCGCCGCCCTTCAGTACGAGCTGTAGCGGCTTTTTCAAAACCCGGTGAGTGCGCTCAGGCAACGGCTGGGCAAATCTACCGAGCAAGCGCTTGTCTAATACGCCTTTTGCGGCTACTTTCGGCGAGAGCCTGTCGGGATGGATCGCGCCCCGTCCCGGCAGGCGGTCCTCCATGCGCGCGGCCCAAGGAGTGCGGTGCAGGGTTTCGCGGGACGCGCGGCGGTGGCGGGGGTCGGGATGACCGCGCTGTCGCGGGCGTCCGGGCGGACCGAGCTTCAATTGGCGGCCGAGGCGGCGCGTGCGGCGCTCGCGGAGGCGGCCGAGGTCACCGGCGGGGCGGTCGAGCGGCCCGGCGCGATCCTCAGCTATCACCTGAACGACTCCGCGCCCGTGCTCTACCTGGCCCGCGAACTGCGGCTCCCCGAGGTCGGCTGGCACAACGAGATCTACGGCGGGGGCACGCAGAGCGCGTCGATCCTCGCCGACGCCGCGATGCTCGTCACCGCGGGGATCGCCGACAGCGTGCTCGTCTACCGCGCGCTCAACGGGCGTTCCGGCCGCCGCATGAACACCCTCGGCCTCAAGCTGGGGGAGGGCACCGAGGAGCAGTTCACCCATCCGTACGGCATGGCGGGGCCCGTCCACCAGTTCGCCCTGGCCGGGCAGCGGTACCTCCACGACGCCGGGCTGACTGACGAACACACCTTTGGTGTAGTGGCGCAGTCCAGGGCGCATGCGGCGGGCAATCCTCGGGCCCTGCGCCGGGAGGCCCTTGATCTGGCCGCTTACCGGGAGAGTCCCGTGGTCGCCTCGCCGCTGCGGCGGCTTGATTGCTGCCAGGAGACCGACGGGGCCTGCGCGCTGGTCGTCACGAGGGCCGATCTCGCTCCGGCGGCGCCGCGGATCCACGCGGTGGTACGTGGTGGCGGCCCTGGCGCCTCCACCATGGACAAGGCCGACGACGTCACCAGGATCTTCTCGTCGTACGTCGCCGGGCCCCTCTACGAGGCGGCCGGCATGAAGCCCGGCGACATCGACGTGTCCCTTCTTTACGACGCGTACAGCTGGCTGGTGCCGCGGCAGCTGGAGGACTTCGGGCTCGTGCGGCGTGATGAGCTCGGCCACGTCCTGCACTCGCGAGAGATCGCATGGAACGGCCGCGTCCCGGTCAACCCGCACGGCGGGCTCCTCTCCGAGGGGTACGTCCACGGCCTCAACAACGTGGCCGAGGCGGTACGCCAGTTGCGCGGCGGCGGCACCGCCCAGGTGCGCGACGCGGAGGTCGCCCTCTGCACCGGCTTCGGCGGCAGCTACGGCAGCGCCGCCGTTCTCACGCGCCCCTAGGATCTGTCTCGCGTTACGGTGACCTCATGACGGGGCCGCGGCGGATGGCGATCGATGCCGGGATCGCGACGGTGGCCGGCGTGATCAACGCGATCATGATCCATGAGGCGCTGGAGCCGCACTCACGGGCGCCCGACGCGTTCGCCTACACGCTGGGCGTGCTCATGACGCTGCCGGTCCTCCTGCATCGGCGGCGGCCCGTCGCCGCGCTGCTGGCGTCGAGCGTGCTGCTGTTCGCCTACTACTCGTCGGACTATCCGGGGATATCACCGATCACGGTGCTGGCCGTGCCGCTCTACTCGGCGGTCGTCGCGGGCCACCTGCGCTGGGCCGTCGGGGTGATCTCCGCGTTCTACGTCGGCGGCTACATCATCGTCGTCTTCAACGAGAAGGTCGAGGCCCTGCGGGCCCTGTCGGAGTTCCTGACGAACGGCGGGCTGGCGGTGACCGTGATCCTGCTCGCCGAGGTGGTGCGGAACCGCCGTCAGCTCGCGGCGGAGACGCGGGAGCGGCTGCGGATCGCCGCCGAGGAGCGGGAGATCGCGGCGGCGCGGCGGGTCGCCGAGGACCGGGTCCGGATCGCCCGCGAACTGCACGACACCGTGGCGCACAGCATGGCCACGATCACGGTGCAGGCGCGTACGGCTTTGCACGTGCACGATGAGGATCCCGCGTCCGAGGACGTCCGCACGGCGCTCAGCGCGATCCGCGAGACCAGCAAGCGCGCTCTGCGGGAGATGGGGGACACCTTGGGAGTGCTGCGGGCGGAGCCGAGGGAGGACGGCGACGGGGTCGGCCTGGAACGGCTGCCGGCGCTTGTCGAGGCGGTCCGGGCGGCCGGGGTGCCCGTCGAGCTGGCGGTCACGGGCACCGCGGCCGCGCTCGCGCCCGCCGTGGACCACGCCGCGTACCGCATCCTCCAGGAGTCGCTGACCAACGTGCTGCGGCACGCCGGGCCCGAGGTGAACGCGCGGGTGAACGTGACCTACGGACCGGATGGGGTCGCCCTGGAGATCGCCGACGACGGGGTCGGGACGTCGGAGGAGAGCGGCCACGGGCTGAACGGCATGCGCGAGCGCGCGGAGGGGCTGGGCGGGACGCTGACCGCCGGGCCCGGCGACGGCGGCGGGTTCGTCGTCAGCGCGCGGCTGCCCGGGGACGCCGCGTGACCGGAGACGCAGGGGTGATCCGGGTCGTGCTCGCCGACGACCAGTCGCTCGTGCGCGCCGGCTTCCGGGTGCTGCTGGAGTCGGCCGCCGACATCGAGGTGGTCGGCGAGGCCGAGAACGGCGGCATCGCCGTCGCCATGGCCCGCCGGCACCTGCCCGACATCGTCCTCATGGACCTGCGGATGCCCGAGATCGACGGGCTCACCGCCACCAGGCGCATCACGTCCGACCCGGCGCTGGCCGCCGTGCGGGTCGTCGTGCTCACCACCTACGCCGAGGACGAGAACGTCTTCCGGGCGCTGCACGCGGGGGCCAGCGGCTTCCTCGTCAAGGACATCGAGCCGGAGGACCTCCAGCAGGCCGTCCGGGTGGTCGCGGGCGGCGAGTCGCTGCTGGCCCCCGCGGTGACGCGCGCGGTGATCGAGGCGTTCGTCCGGCACGGCCCCGAGGCGCGCGCGGCGGCCGCGGGCGCGGGACCGGTGACGCTGCTCACCGCGCGGGAGCGGGAGGTGGTCCGGCTGGTCGGCCGCGGGCTGTCGAACGACGAGATCGCCGGCGCGCTCGTCGTCAGCCCGCTCACCGCCAAGACGCACGTCAGCCGGGCGATGAGCAAGCTGGGCGCGCGCGATCGCGCCCAGCTCGTCGTGCTGGCCTACGAGTCCGGGCTCGTCACCCCCGGCACCGCGCACTCCTGACCGGCCGTCACCTGATCGCCGATCACCCCCGGGCCCGCGTGCTCATGATGACGTCGCGCAACTGCTGCGGCGTGGGCGCCTCGACCAGCCGTGGGCCGCCGGAGGTGGGCACCAGGGCCCACCAGGACCCGGTCGAGTCGCCGTACCAGACCCGCACCCCCGGGAACTGCTCCTGCAGTCCCCGCGTCAGCGCGGCACGAAGCTCCGCCGGCGGCGGTTCCTCCCGCCCGGCGGCAGCGCCCCGTTGAGACGACATCCGCGCCCCTTCCCCCCGTAGACCTCATCGGTAACAGCGTTCCCATGACAAGAAACGTCACCGCATCTGGGCCACATGTGATGAAACACACCATGTGCACCAGCAGTGTGTCGGATCCGCGTACAGCGCGGGGCGTACTCCGGCGGGAGTACGCCGATTAACGAGTGTCATCGCGGGCCGGATGTGCCGCGGAGCGCCGGACGCGAGGCTCGTCAAGGAGACACGCATGGCAAGTATCGACGACCTCGAAGGTGATTCCTGTGCCGACCCCCCCACCCCCCGAAGGCGCGCTGGCCCGGCTCGCGCGCCTCTGTTACCGGCGCCGCCGGCTGACCGTGCTCGGCTGGATCGTCGGCACGGTCATCGTGCTGTTCGTGGGCTTCGGCTTCGCGGCCGATCCGCTGAACGACTTCTCGGGCGGCGACTCGGAGTCGGCGAGGGCGACCGAACTGCTCGACGAGCACTTCCCGGAGATGAGCGGCGAGAGCATCACGCTGGCGGTCCGCGCCGAGGGCGGGGTGCGGAGTCCCGCCGTGCGGGCGGAGGTCGACCGGGCCGTGGACCGGCTCGCCAAGACCCCCCACGTCGCGTCGGTGTCCTCGCCGTACAAGGGCTTCGGGCAGATCTCCCGGGACGGCAAGACCGCCTTCGCGACGGCCAACCTCGACATCGCGTCCGACGACATGCCCAAGGCCGAGGTCGTCAAGCTGCTGGACGACGTGCGGAAGAGCTCCGGGTCCGTCCGCATCGAGCTGGGCGGCGCGTCGGTCGACATCGCCGAGACTCCCGGCGGCGGGGGCTCGGAGGGCGTGGGCCTGCTCGCGGCGATCGTCATCCTGCTGATCGCGTTCGGCTCGCTGCTGGCGATGGGGCTGCCCATCGTCACCGCGCTCTTCGGGATCGGCGGCGGCCTGGCGCTCATCTCCCTGCTGGGGCATCTGCTGCCCGCACCCGCCTTCAGCCCGATCGTGGCCGCGCTCATCGGGCTCGGCGTCGGCATCGACTACGCGCTCTTCATCGTGACCCGCTACCGCGAGGGCCTCGCCGAGGGCCGGGAGCCGGAGGAGGCGACGGTCACCGCGATCGCCACCGCCGGACGCGCCGTGCTGTTCGCCGGGGTCACCGTGGTGATCGCGCTGATGGGTCTGTTCGTCATGCAGCAGAAGCTGCTGAACGGGGTGGCGGTGGCCGCCGGCGTCACCGTGCTGATGACGATGCTGACCGCCGTGACGCTGCTGCCCGCGCTGCTCGGCTTCACCGGCCGCAACATCGACCGGCTGCGCGTGCCGGGCCTCGGCCGGGCCCGCCGCCCGCTCGCCGAGCGGTGGGCGCGCACGGTCCAGGCCCGCCCGATCGTGGCCGGCGTGGCCGCGTCCGTGGTGCTGCTGGTGCTGGCGGCCCCGGCGCTGTCGATGCGCCTCAGCCTGCCGGACTCCAGCACGCAGCCGCACGGCACCAGCGGGTACGCCTCGCACCGCATCCTGACCGAGGGCTTCGGCGCCGGGACGGCCGCGCCGCTCGTGGTCGTGGCCGAGGGCGGCGACGCGAAGAAGATCGCCGACGCGGTCCGCGGCACGCCCGGCGTCGCCGCCGTGCAGCCCCCGATGACCAGCAAGGACGGCGCGGCGTCGGTCTTCGTCGCGTTCCCCAAGACCGGCGCGCAGGACGAGGAGACCCCGAAGCTCGTCCACAAGCTGCGCGACGAGGTCGTGCCGGGCGCCGTCGCCGGAACGGGCACGCAGGTGCACGTCGGCGGGCCGAACGCCGCCTCGATCGACTTCGCCGACAGCGTGCGGTCGCGGCTGCCGTGGCTCATCGCGGTCGTCGTCAGCCTGTCGCTGCTGCTCCTGGTCGTGCTGGTCCGGTCGGTCACCGTGGCCCTGCAGGCCGCGCTCATGAACCTGCTGTCGATCGGCGCGGCCTACGGGGTGCTGACCGCCGTCGTCCAGTGGGGCTGGGGCGGGGAACTGCTCGGGTTCCCGACCGAGATGCCGGTCGCGACGTGGGTGCCGCTGATGATGTTCCCGATCCTGTTCGGCCTGTCGATGGACTACGAGGTGTTCCTGGTCTCCCGGATCCGCGAGTACTACGAGCACGGCGTGGAGACGCGCGAGGCCGTCGCGCAGGGGCTCGCCAGGACCGCCCGGGTCATCACCGCCGCCGCGGCCATCATGGTCATGGTCTTCCTGTCGGTGCTGCTCGGCGCCGACATCGCGGTCAAGCAGATGGGGCTCGGGCTCGGCGTCGCGGTACTGATCGACGCCACGATCGTCCGGCTCGTCCTGGTGCCCTCGCTGATGGAGATCTGCGGCAAGGCCAACTGGTGGCTGCCCCGGCCGCTGGCGCGGCTGCTCCCGGCCAGGCTGGCGCACATGGAGAACTAGGGCGCACATGGAGAACTAAGGAGAATTGATCGGAACCCGGCGGTGGGCGGTGTGGTCAAATGGTCACCGCTTACCCGAGATCAGCTACTGCGCTCACCGGGGGACCCATGGCCGAACCGCTCAAGCCGGGCGATCCCGAACGCCTGGGCGCCTACGAACTCGTCGGCCGCCTGGGGGAGGGCGGCCAGGGCGTGGTGTTCGAGGGCCGCGGTCCCGAGGACGAGCGGGTCGCCGTCAAGCTGCTGCGGGCGCAGCTGAGCGGCGACCCCACGGCCCGCGCGCGGTTCGTGCGCGAGCTGGAGGCGGCCGAACGGGTCGGCTGGCTCAACGTCGTGCCGAGGGCCGCGATGGGACTGTCCGCCGCGGCCATGTCGGCCACCGGCGTCGCGCTGGTGCGCGAGGCCTTCCCCGGGCGGGGTTTCGCCGTCCCGATCGGCATCTGGGGCGCGGTGGCCGGAATGCCCGCCGTGCTCGGTTCGGTGGTGGCCTCGCTGCTCGGCGACGGGACGGGACAGTGGCTGGGCCTGCGGCTGCTCCCCACCATGGTGGGCGCCCTGGTCGCCGCACCGCTCACCGGGCTGCTGATCTCGAAGGCGGGCGTCCGCTGGCCGCCGGCGACGGCCCCGATCATGCTGGCGCTCGGCGCGCTGGGCGCCATGGTGATGCTGGACGCCCACACGCCCTACGCCGCCGTGGCCGTCCTCCTGCTGGTGGAAGGCGCCGCCTTGGGAGCTCTGACAGTGGGGCTGGCGGTGGCCATCGTCGGGGATCCTCCGGGCGGGCTGACCGGCTTCGCGGGCGGCCTTCAGGAGATGTGCCAGTGGCTGGGCGTCCATTTCGCCGCCCTGCTGCTTCTCCTCGGCAAGGCGCGCGACCTCGGCGGCGACTCGTCGATGAACATCGCGAACATCGACGAGGTCCATCGTCTCCCGCTCCTCGTCGCGGTGCTCGTCGCGCTGCTCGCCGCCGTCGTCCTCGTCGTGATCCGCCGCCCGGACCTGGAACCCGCCGCGAGATCCGAGCCGCTCGGCGGGCCGGCCCACCCGGGCCTGCCCGCGACGCAGCCGGGGCCGCAGGGCGCGTCACCCGCCTTCTACGCGGGAGCCGAGCCCCCTAGTGGCGACTAGTGGGTGTTGATGCCGTCGAACATCACCTTGAGGTAGTGCTCGGCGAGGCCCTTGGCGTTGAGGCGGCCGCCCGGCTTGAACCAGCGCACCGCCACCCAGACGGTGTCGCGGATCATCCGGTAGGTGAGCTTGGGGTCGATGTCGTCGCGGAACAGGCCCTCCTTCTGGCCGTCCTTGATCGTGTCGACCCACATCTTCTCGACCTCGTCCTCGGACTTGGTGAGGTAGGCGAACCGCTCCATGCCCTTGAGGTAGTTCCAGTCGTTCTGCATCACCGTGATGGCGGCCCGGTGCGGCTCCAGCGTGCCGAAGGCGATGCGGACGAGCCCGTCGATGGTCTGGCGCGGGTCGAGGCCCTGGTCGAGGACCCCCCGGTAGGCCGACATGATCTCCCGGAAGAAGCCCGAGAGGATCTCGTCGACGATCGACTCCTTGGAGTCGAAGTGGTGGTAGAGGCTGCCTGAGAGGATCCCGGCCTCTTCGGCGATGTTGCGCACCGTCGTGGCCTGGAAGCCCTTCTCGGCGAAGAGTTCGGCCGCGAGCTTCACCAGGTGTTCGCGCCGCTCGGAGGCGAGGGCGGGCGAGCCCTTGCCGCGGCGGCGGGGCCCGCCCTCACCGGTGGTGCGGGCTTTGGGTCGGCCGGAATCGGAGCTCGTGGTCGTCACCCCATCATTATGCCGTGTTCGCCCAACCGCTTGCTCAGTTTGGCGTGTTGACATCAGGTTACGCGTCGTAGCAAGCGCTTGCTAACAGGTCGGTGACCCGCCTGGTCATTGGCAAGATCTCCTCTGGCGCCCATCCCGTCCCATTCTCTACGTTTTGACCTAGAGAGGTGCTGAGGAGGGTGAATTGAGGCAGGAAGTGGCGCCCTGGGCGTCGTCGGTCGCACGGTCCCGCATCGCCGAGGTGGCGGCGGGGCTCACCGATCTGTCGCCCGAGGGCGTGTCCGAAACCGTGCGCGGTGCTCTGCGTGATCACGCGAGGGCCTTCGACACCGAGGGGATCGTGCTCTACGCGGGCACCAACGTGATGAGCCCGGCCGCGCGGGAGGTCGCCGACACGCTCGTCAGCAGCCGCCCCAGCATGGGCTGGCCAGGGGAGAAGTACCAGGCGGGGCTCGACCATCTGGACACGCTGGAGGTTCTCGCCCCGACGCTCGTCGCGCGCCTGCTGGGGGCACGCTTCGCCGAGGTGCGAAGCCACAGCGCGACCATGGCCAACCTCGCCGTCTACACCGCGCTCACCGAGCCCGGTGACACGATCGCGGTGCTGCCCGAGCGTGCCGGTGGGCACACGAGCCACCACGCCGTCGGCGCGCCCGGCATACGCGGGCTGCGCGTGGTGGACCTGCCGTATGACGCCGACGCGTTCGACGTGGACCTCGACGCGCTGCCCGGGTTCCTCGAACGCGAACGGCCGCGGCTCGTCGTCATCGGCGCGAGCCTGCTGCTCTTCCCGCACAAGGTCGCGGCGATCGCCGGGATCGTGGGGGCCACGCCGCTGCTGTACGACGCGTCCCACATGGCCGGTCTCGTGGCCGCGGGCCGGTTCCAGCGGCCCCTCGCGGAGGGGGCCGGCATCCTGACGTTCTCCACGTACAAGTCGTTCGGCGGCCCACCCGGCGGAGTGATCGCCACCGACGACGAGGCCCTCGCCGAGCGGCTCTCCAACGCCGTCTTCCCGGGCCTGACCGCCAACTACGACGCCGGCCGGCTGGCCCCGCTCGCCGTCACGGCCGCCGAGATCATGGCCGACGAGGGCGCCTACGCCGACCGCTGCATCGCCAACGCCCGGCTCCTCGCCGCCGCTCTCCACGACGAGGGCTTCACCGTCGCCGGCTCCGCGCGCGGCTTCACCGAGTCCCACCACGTCGCCGTGGACGTCGGGGACGGCCGCGCCGCCATGGCCTGCCTCGCCGACGCCGGGATCTACCTGAGCGCCATCGGGCTGCCCTGGCAGGTCCCCGGAGAGGCCGACAGGGGACTGCGCATCGGCACCCAGGAGATCACCCGGCGCGGCTTCGGCGAGAAGGAGCTCCGCCAGACCGCGACGCTGATGGCCGACGTGCTCCTGCGCGACGCCGACCCCGCCGCCGTCCGCAAGGCGGCCGCCCGCCTCCGCGGATCCGTCTGATCCGAAACGGTCGCGGGCCGCCCTTAGTCTCGGTGACATGTCCAAAGTGATCGTGTTCGACCTGTACGGAGTGATCGCCCGCACCCAGACCGAGGCGGCCAGGCGGCGACTGGAGGGGCTCGCCGGGATCTCCGGCGAGCCCTTCTGGGACGCCTATTGGGCCTGCCGCCCGGACTACGACGCCGGGCAGGAGAGCGCCGCGTACTGGGCGACGGTCGCCGGGCGCCTGGGCGCGACCTTCGCCGACGTCCCCGCGCTGATCGAGGCCGATCTGGAGAGCTGGACGGAGGTCGACGCTGAGATGGTGGACCTCGTCGTCGGCCTCGCCGACCAGGGCCGCACCCTCGGGCTGCTCTCCAACATCATCGCCGACCTCGTCCCGCGCTTCGAGGCCCGCCACGACGCCTGGCTGAGCCGTTTCGACGTGCTGACCTACTCGTGCGACATCGGCGTCGCCAAGCCCGACCCGCGCGCGTACGAGATCTGCGCCGAGCGCATGGGCGTGGCCCCCGCCGACGTCATCTTCTTCGACGACTCCGAACGCAATGTCGTCGCCGCCCGCGAGGCCGGCATGACCGCCGAGGTCTTCACCGGCCCCGCGCAGATCCGCGGTCTCGTCGCGGCTCAGGAGGCATGATCGCTGAACCTCATGCCGGTCAGCGGCAGCGGCCGAGATCGACCTTGGCGGTCTGCCCGCGGTCCACAGTGATCTTGAAGTTCTTGCCGTGGCCGTGGTCGTGGCGTGGGGTGCAGGTCAGCGTCCAGGCCTCACGGACGAGACCGGTGACCGGGGACTGACCCGTCGCCGTGAACGGGGACTGCGGGCGGACGGAGGGATTGACGTCCCAGCTGAAGCGGCCTCCCGCGCCCACGACCATCGTCGAGGAGAGGGCGGTCGGGACGGGCAGCGGCGCACCGGTGCCGCCGTCGGCCTTGGACCAGGGTGAGGTCCACAGGGTGAACTTCTTGCTGATCTTCAGCGTCGCCCCGGCGGGCGCGCGGCCGGCGATGACCGAGTGGGCGCGGCGGTCCGCCGCGTTCTCCAGGGCCAGCAGGAACGCGCCCCGGTTGCCCTTGCCGGCGTACTGGCCGCTGCCGTGGTACTCGGCGGCGAGGGTCTCGAACGCCGGGTGGTACGTCTCGCGCCCGAACTCGAAGGTGAAGCCCAGGCCGCGGGTCGCGTAGTAGGACCAGTCGTTCGTCTCGCCGGTGGTCTCGTAGTCGTCGCCCGACTTCATGCCGGTGTAGCCGTTCTGCGTCTCGAACCTGTCGCTGAGCGCCTTGTACGCGGCCTCGTCGGGGGCGTCGCCGGAGTTCTTGGTGAAGTACGGCCGCAGCATCGTGCCGCCGTAGGTGTGGTTGGTGATCAGCGTGGTGACCTGGCGGCCGGAGACGAGGTCGCGGACGTTGCGGACCTCGGGCTCGGAGAACGGCGCCGCGCCGTGGTAGTCGCTGGCCGTCTTGTCGGCGCTCGATCCGGTGCCGCCCCAGCCGAAGCCGTAGTTGCGGTTGATGTCCACCCCGAGCCGCACGTTCTCCGGCTGGGCGCAGAGCGGCGGGGGCGCGGGCTCGCCGTCCACGATCCGGCAGTTCTTGCGCTTGTTCTCCATCACGCCGCCGAGGCGGGACTGGTTGAACCCGTCGGGGTTCACGACCGGGACGAGGATGACGCGGGTGGTGTCGAGCAGGCGCGTGATCCGGCGGTCGCGGCCGTCGTTGTTGAGCAGGTCGTAGCCGAACTCCATGGTCAGCTCGCCGGAGGGCCACTCGCGGGAGTGGTGCAGGCCGAGCATCAGGAAGACCGGGCGGCCGTCGCGGGCGTGGACCCGGTGCCCGATCTCGATGCCGCGGACGGTGCGGCCTTCGAGGGTGCGGTGCGGGAGCGTGATGCGGCGGACCTTGCCCGGGTACCGGCGGGCGAGCCGGGCGAGTTCCGACTCGTAGTCGCCGAGGGTGCGGTAGGCGGTGCGGCCGCTCGGAAGCGCGGTCTGCGCGCCGGCGGAGGGTGTGGTCCGCGCGGTCGCGGGAATCGCGGGCGCGACGAGGCCGCCGGTGAGCGCGAGGGCGATGCCGCCCGCGGCGATCGGGCGCCGGCGGGATCCGGGAAAGAACCGCATGACATGCCTTTCAGGGGGAAACCGGGCGGTTCATGATCGCATGGCGCCGTGGCATGACATATCGCTGTACAGCCGGGTTCTGAACTTTCTGGCGCAACCCGGCGTCATGAGGTCAGAGGGGACGAGCGCGGCGTGCCGAGCCAAGGGCAGGGCCGCCGCGGAGGGGAGACTGTCCGTTCGGACGAGGGGGTCGGACGGGCAGGCCCCTCAGCCGCGGCAGGGCCCGCTCAGCCCGCCGGCGGCAGCTCGTCGCCGCCCTCGGCCAGGTCGCCCGCCTCGGCGGCCTCGGCCAGCCGGGCGCGCAGCGTCGCGACGAGCTCGTCGCTCTGCTCGGTGAGCCGCTCGATCGAGGGCACCGCCAGCTCGTCGCGGACGGTGTCGGCGAGCAGCTCGTCGTACTCGTGGGCCCGCGCGGCCAGCGTCTCCAGGTGACGCTGCGCCCGGAGCGCCTCGTCGGCCGCCCGCGTCCGTTCCGCGTACCGCTCCAGCGCCTCGATCCGGTGCGTCACCGCCTTGACCGACAGCGCCAGCTTGTCGCGCAGGGGCCGCAACGCCGCCTCGATCTCCGGCAGCGCGGCGGTCTCGCTGAACTCGGCCTGCTCGGTGCGCAGCCTGGCCTGCCTGGCCAGCACCTGCGCGATCTCCCACTCCTGGCGGGGCAGCGTCACGGCGTTGTCGACCGTGTCGAGCAGCCCCTCGCGGTTGACCTCCGACTCCTGGACGGTGGTGATCGCCGTCTGCACCCGGCCCAGCAGCGCGCGGCCCTCGTCGTCGAGATCCTCGGGCATGAGGAAGCGGTCGCGGCGGCGCTCCAGCTCGCGGGCGCGCCGCATGTCCAGCGAGAGCGACGGGGTGCCGAGCGCCACCATGATGGCCAGCATCGCCAGCGCCAGCAGCCACATCTCGCCGAGCACGGGCGAGCCGATGACGCCGAGCACCAGCACGGTCACCGGGGCCATCCAGGCCAGCGGCCGCCGCCGTTCGACGATCACGTCCAGCTCGGCGCGCAGCGACGGGTCGGCCACCGGCCGCAGCTCGGTGGCCGGGCCGCCGTGGCCCGGCTCCGGCGCGGGGCCGATGAGGTGCCAGTACGTGCCGATGTGCGTCTCGAACGCGAAGTCCGTCGGCGCGATCTCGATCTCGGTCGGGCCGGCGGGCAGCGGCCAGGAGCCCACCGGCTGGCCCCCGCCCGGGCCGGTGAAGCGCACCCACCAGCCGCCCTTGCCCTCCTCGCACCGGTACCGCCCCGGCGCCACGTCGATGCCGACGAAGAACGTCCCGATCCCCGGGATGGAATTGCCCCAGGCACTGGCACCACTGGTCACCGGCGACCTCCGTCTCTCGCCGCTTTCCCTCGCACCCCATGACGAGGCCCGTCCCCGCGGGCCGCGCCCCTTATGAGGGCAGAACGTCCGGAGGACGGCACGAGTTGCCGTACCCAGTTCCGGGTTCGGAAAGTCACGGCCGGGGCGACGGATTGGAACGGAATATCCGGATGGAATACTCCTGGCGTGCGACCTGACTATGACCCGAGAGACGACCCGCCCTGGGCGATGCAGCTGGTGGTGCGGGCCGAGAAGGCCGATCCGCCCTCGCACGAGGCCGTGTGCGAGGCCGCCGCCACCGCGGTCGTGGAGCTGCTCACCGACCCGCGCGCGGCGGATCCGGAGGGCGAGTGGCACGAGGCAGTCCGCGAGTGGGAGGCCCGCCGGATCCGCAAGGTCGCGCGGCGGGCACGCGGAGTGCGCTGGCCCGAGGTCCAGGCCCTTCCCGGCGTCACCGTCGACGTCAACGGCGCCGAGGTCCGCGCGTTCGTCCCGGCTCCGGTGGCGGAGGTGCCGCCACAGATCGCCAAACTGCAGGTCGCCGGCCTCGACCTGACTCCGGACGAGGACCCCAAGCCCCCGCCGGAGCCGCCCTACGCCGCCCTCGCCCTCAACCCGGACATCACGATCACGACCGGGAAGGCCGCCGCCCAGTGTGGCCACGCGGCCCAGCTTCTCCTGCGCCAGGCGGCACAGCCCGGCATCGAGGCCTGGTTGCCGGGGGGCCTGCGGTTCCACCTGACCCGTGACGTCCCCTGGCACGACTGCGTCCAGCACGCCGCGGTCGCGGTCCGGGACGGCGGTTTCACCGAGGTACCACCCGGGACGATGACCGCCATCGCCTGGATCGTGCGCTGACTGCTCGTGCGCTGACGTTCCAGGCGATGGCGGCCGGTAGCCGGTGGTGCGTGACTACGGGAGGACGACCGCGACGGGCGTGATGCCCGCGCCGCGGATCGCGGCCGGGAGCCGGCGCGCCCACGGGTGGTGGCCGAGGTCGAAGCCCCGCGGGTTGTCGACCACGTAGTGGACGACGCCGCCCGCGCGGCGCTCGGACCAGGTCGCGCCGAACGAGCGGAGCGCCGCCGCGGCCTTCGCGGCGTCGGCCGCCTTCACCGAGACGCGGATCGGCGACTCGGCCTGGATCAGACCGGCGGCCTGCCGGGCCGGGGGCGACCACGGAGCCGGCGCGGCCAGCGTCCGGACGGCCGCCGGGTCGCCGCCGAGGATGGCGTTGCGCAGCAGCTTGGCCGTGCCGTCGGAGAACGCCCGGAAGTTGGGCTCGCCGCCGAACAGCACCGACCTGCCCTTGCCCACCTTCTCGTCGACGGCGGCGGCCGTGCCGCCGAGCTCGGCCGAGCCCTTCTCGAAGCCGGAGACGAACCAGTCGGGCGAGTTCACGGCCGGGTAGGACACCGCGACCTTCGCCGGGTCGGACTGCTTCATCACGACGTCGTAGGAGTAGAACTGCCAGGCCGTGGCGCCGACGCCCCTGCCGAGCGGGCTGCGCCCGTTCACCTTGACGCGGAACAGCGAGCCGGGCACGTCCGAGGTCGGGTCGGTCACCGTGGTGGTGGTCAGGCCGAGCCGGGCGGCGAGCTGCGTGCCGCCCTGCCAGCCGACGAACCGGCCGCCGTCGGCGGTCCACCGCTGCAGCGCCGCGCGTCCCGCGTCGCCGAGGGCCGTGTATCCGGCGGCCGCCGGGCCGTTCGGCACCAGCAGCACCTTGACGCCCGCGAGCCTGCCCGCGGCCACGTCGGCCGGGGTGAGCACCGTGTGCTTGATCTTCCACTCGCGGTCGAGCCGGTGGCGCAGCCAGCCGGCCGACTGGCGTGCCGCCGACGAGGTCGCCGACAGCTGCAGGATCGCGGTCTTCGGAGCCTTGCCGGGACGCGGCGTGCTCGCGGCGGGCAGCTCCTTCACGGCCGACGCCTTCGGACGCAGCGCGGCGCCCGACGAGCCGCCGGACACGTTGCCGAGCAGCGGCATGCTCCACGCCGTCACGTCGTAGAAGTAGGGGAACGGGGTGTAGGAGTCCTCGTTCAGCATCGCCTGGACCCAGTGCTTCTGGCTCTGGGCCATCGAGATCCAGTAGGTGCCGGCGGGCAGCGTGGCCTTCGCCTCGGGACGTCCGTACGCCTTGTAGTCGGGCACGCTCAGCGGCCGGGTGAGGCGCTGGACCTTGACGCCCATGCGCTGCAGGCGGCGCACGACGGTCCGCACCTCGGCGCGCTTGTTCGGGTCGTCGGCCCGCAGGAACCAGTGCCGCACCTTACGGTCGGGCACCGGGCGGTCGATCGTGTTCGGCGGGTTGTAGACCTTGTTGGGCTCCAGCTTGCCCGCCACGCCCTGCTGGTAGGCGTCCACCGCCATCTTGTGCCACTGGTTGAGGATCTTCTGGCGGTTGGCGACGCCCGCCGACAGCGTGACCCACTGCGTGAGGTACTGCTCCTTCACGCGCTCGGGGTACGGGCTGTCGCCGCCCTTCTCGTACGTCATGCCCGCGGCGTGGAACGCGGTCGTCGGGACCGTGTCGCCGTACCCCTGGTAGAAGAGGTCGTAGGTGTCGCGGTTGAAGAAGTCGATGCCCTGCCGGGTGAACTCCTTCGCCATCGAGGCGCCGTAGATGTCGTTGATCCAGCCGATCGCCTCTTCGGGCGTCTCGTGGTAGATCGGGTCGGCGTTGGGCGGGAAGAAGTACGACGTCCCGCCCATCTCGTGCACGTCGATGTAGACCACCGGCGGGTACTTGTTGAGCATCGTCAGCTTGCCGTCGGTCTCCGGCTGCGTCCGCGCGAACCAGTCGCGGTTCATGTCGAAGCCGTAGGCGTTCTGCCGGGTCTCCAGCTCGCGGCCGTCGGGGTTCTGCGTCGGCAGCACGATGACCAGCGACTTGTCGAGGATGCGCGTGGCCGCGCAGTCGGAGCGGTCGCCGAGGTCGCGCAGCACCCGCAGCGCCGCGTCGGTGCCGCTCGGCTCGTCGCCGTGCACGTTGCCGCTCACCCACAGGATCGGCACGCCGTTCGCGGCGATGTGCTCGGCGACCTTGCCGGGGGTGCGCGGGTCGCGTAGCAGCGCGGCGTCCAGCCGTACCTTGGCGAGGCCGGATTTGGTCAGCAGTTCGGGCCGGCCCACGATCGCGTACTTCAGCGGGCGGCCCTGGGCGGTCCTGGCGAGCGTCCCGGAGACGACGCGCTCGCTCTTGGCGGCGACGGTCTCCAGATACCGGTCGGACTCCGCGGCGGTGACCTGGCGGTCGCCGAGGTCGATGCCGAGCACCTGCTTGGGGGAGGGGACCTTGCCCCGGTAGACCGGGGCGGTCTGGGTCGGATCGCAGGCGGGTGCCGCGGTGGGGGAGGTCTGTGCGGTGGCCGTCGTCGCCAGGGACGCCGGCACCGCGAGTGACGTGGCCAGAATGGCCGACCACGCAAGCTTCGGGGCTCTCATGAGCCCCAAAGCTGACATCGGGTATTTCGGTTCCCAATGGCAACTTCTGCCAAGATCGATTGGCGCGATTTGCCCGCGGTGTCCGATCGCCAGTGACCGGTGGCATCGTGGGGGAGTCGTCAAGGGTGGGAGGCCGCCATGCGCGCCGCGCTGACCAAGGGCAAGTCGATGATCGTGACCGAGGTCGCCGATCCCGTCCCGCAGGAGGGGCAGCTGCTCGTGCGCACGCTGGCCTGCGGCATCTGCGGCTCCGACCTGCACGCGCTGGCCGACCCGGACGCGTTCATGGAGACCGCGCGGCGTTCGGGCGGCACGCCGTACGACCCGCGCGACGGGCTGGTCTTCGGCCACGAGTACGCGGGAGAGCTCGTCGGGTACGGGCCTGGCACGCAGCGCGCGCTGCCCATGGGCACCATCGTCTGCGGGCCGCCGATCGGGATCGGGCCGCAGGGCGCGGGCATCGTCGGGTACGCGCCGATGTACCCCGGCGGCTACGGCGAGTACATGATCCTGAACGAGGGACTCACCATGGCGGTGCCGGCCGGGCTGGACCCCAAGGTCGCCGCGCTCACCGAGCCGTTCTCGGTGGCGGCGCGTGCCGTGAACCGCAGCGGCATCGGGCTCGATGACGTGGCCGTGGTGCTCGGGCTCGGCCCGATCGGTCTCGGCGTGGTCGCGCAGCTGAAGGCCAGGGGGCACGGGCCGGTACTGGCCGTGGACTTCTCGGCCAAGCGCCGGGCGCTCGCGGAGGGGCTCGGCGCCGACGAGCTCATCGACCCCGCCACGGCGTCGCCGTACGACCGGTGGGCCGACCTCGGCGTGCCCACCAGCACGGTGGAGCGCATCGCCGCCGAGCTGTTCGGCGCCGACACCCGCGGCGCCGTCATCTTCGAGTGCGTCGGCGTGCCCGGCGTCCTCCAGCAGGTGATCGACGGCGCCCCGGCGGGCTCGACGATCATGGTGGTCGGCGTCTGCATGCAGTCCGACCGCATCGAGCCCGGCGTCGCCGTCAGCAAGGAGCTCGACATCCGCGGCAGCTTCGGCGCCTACCCGGCCGAGTACGGGGTGACGCTGCACGACATCGCCGAGGGCCGGATCGACGCGGGCTCGATCATCACCGGAACGGTCGGGCTCGACGGCGTGGCCGCCGCGTTCGAGGATCTGAGCCGCCCGGAGGAGCACGCCAAGATCGTGGTCGTGCCCTGACCGGACGGGCCGGGCTTATTGCGGGGCGCTCGGCGGCGGAGGCTGCGGGGCGTTCGGGGCCGGCGGCTGCGGAGCGCCGGGCGGCGGGGGCGAGGCCGCAGGCGGCGGCGCGGCCTGGGGCTGGGCGCCGCGCTGCCAGCGATTGATCGCGGCGAGCGCGAGCTCCTGGGTGCGCGTCAGGCCGCCCTCCCGGGGCGCGGGAACGCTCCCCATCGGGCCGCCGGGCGGCGGCGGGACCGCCGCCGCGTCGGCCGGCTGCGGCCGGTCGCCGACGCGCGCCTTGACGCTCAGCCCGTACGTGAGGACGAGGAGGACCGCGAAGAGCAGCAGGTAGGCGCCGTGTTCGACGAGCCCGGTCCACTTGCCCTTGACCACGTCCAGTACGCAGAAGACGCCGAAGCCCACGATCCAGCCGGTGATCGCGGGCAGGAACCACACGTCCCGGCGCCGCAGCAGCCCGGCCGCGGCGATGATCAGGAGCAGCGCCTCGATCACCTTGACCGTGGCCAGCACCGGTGTCGCGGCGCCCGCGCCCAGGTATCCGGCCACCTCGTCGCGCCGTTCGGCCCAGCCCAGCGCGGCGCCCGCCAGACCTGTGATGCCGTACGCGACGAGGAAGGCGCCGACGGGGTAGTGGAAGCGGTGCCAGTTCTGCCCGGAGGACCCGGACGGGATCGTCGGGCGCACCTCTTCGGCGGGGGAGGGCAGCGGCATCGGCAGGGCGGGAGTCGGATTCGGCCCCGCGGCGGGCTCAGCAGCGGCAGGCCCCGCACCCGGCGCGGCACCGGGCGCGGCACCGGACGCGGCGTTCGCCCCGGCGTCCGGCTCGCCGCCCGGCGCGGGCGGCGTGCCCGGCTTCCGCGGCAGCGGCGTGTCAGGGCGGGTCCACTCGTTGTTCGACCCGGCGCTCACCGTCATGTACCCCGTCCTCCCCCGTCTGGCTGCTACGCGAAAGATATCCCGGATGTGCGGCCGTATTCCGGTCGTCGCGACCCGGGCCGCGTCACCGTGACGTGCCGTGACGCGCCGTGACGCATACCTCGCGCAGTGCTTGCAGATGGGCCGGCGACGCGGAAGGGTGAATTCCCGTCGGGCCATGCGGCATCCACAGGGAGTCGAGGATGACGCCTGACGATACGGGAACCGCCGCGCCGGTGAAGACGCGGCTCGAATATCTGGAAGAGCTGGGCGAGGAACTGGCCGGACGCGGATTCCGGGTGCGCATCGACGTGCCCCGCGGCCAGGCGCCCAGCTTGCATGTGATGAACCCGGACGCCTCCGTGCTCACGGAGAACATCCTCGCGGAGCGGGGGGCGGACGGCTGGTGGTACTGGTGGTCGTGGGCGGAACGCATCGCGGCCGCAGGCGAGGTGCCCGGCGCGGCCGACCGGATCGCGCGGGTGCTGTCCGCCGACTGAGACGGCGTGGTCATGCGGGTGGGCCGGCGCACTCCGGCGGTGCTGCATGATCACGTCCGAATGTTGGCGTGAGGAACATTTGTCACTCCAGGTGCCCGCTGTGGCGTGCCGTCCCCGCCGTCCCGCCGAGCGCTGCCCCATCTGGGCGTATGTCTCCGGTCAAAACTCGTCCGCAGGTGAAGCCCCTGTTACGGGATTGTTACTGCCAACAACAAATTAGCCGTCAGGAGGGCTTGGCGGCACGGTGGACGCCGACATATGTTGCGGGTCACAACATTCTCGCCGTTGAGTGCCCGACCTGCTCACCGGCGGCGCGCGCGTCCGAATGTCCCACCCCGTCAACTTCCACGGTCACCAGCGGGTGGCCGTACCGAGAAAGGACCTTGCAGATGCGCAAGGGGATCCTCTGCCTCACCGCGGTGTCCGTGGCGGCCGCACTCACGCTGACCGCCTGCGGGGACGACTCCGACGACAAGGGCTCGGCGAAGTCCGGAGCCAAGGGCAAGATCGGCGTGATCCTGCCGGACACCAAGTCCTCCGCCCGCTACGAGAGCTTCGACCGGCCCTTCCTGGAGCAGTCCTTCAAGGCCGCCGGCGTCCAGTACGACATCCAGAACGCCGAAGGCTCCACGCAGCGCTTCCAGACGATCGCCGACCAGATGCTGACCAGCGGCGTCACCGTGCTGATCACCGACGGCCTGGACTCCAACTCGGCCGCCGCCGTCCAGCGCAAGGCCAAGGCGCAGGGCGTCCAGACCATCGACTACGACCGGCTCGCCCTGGGCGGCGTCGCCGACTACTACGTCTCGTTCGACAACACGAAGGTCGGCGAGGAGCTCGGCAAGGGCCTCCAGAAGTGCCTGGGCTCCAAGGCCGCCAACATCGTGTACCTGAACGGCGCACCGACCGACAACAACGCCACGCTCTTCGCGCAGGGCGCCCACTCCGTGCTCGACAAGGTGACCACCTACAAGAAGGTCGCCGAGCAGGCCGTGCCGGACTGGGACAACCAGCAGGCCGCGACCATCTTCGAGCAGATGTGGACCGACAAGGGCGGCAAGATCGACGGCGTCCTGGCCGCCAACGACGGCGTGGGCAACGCCGCCATCTCGATCCTCAAGAAGAACGGCCAGGCCGGCAAGGTGCCGGTCACCGGCCAGGACGCCACGGTCGAGGGACTGCAGAACATCCTCGACGGCAACCAGTGCATGACGGTCTACAAGCCGATCAAGCAGGAGACCGACGCCGCCGCCAAGCTCGCCATCGCGCTGCTCAACGGCCAGAAGGGCGAGACCAACGGCGTCGCCAAGGACACCACCGGCAAGCGCGACGTCCCGTCCGTGCTGCTGACCCCCATCGGTGTCACCAAGGAGAACATCAAGCAGGTCGTCACGGACGGCTTCGTCAAGAAGGAAGAGCTTTGCAAGGGCGCGTACGCCGCCAAGTGCAAGGCCGCCGGCATCCAGTGACGACCCTTCGCTGACCCGTGGCGGGTCCGCCGGGCGCGTCCGAACGCGACCCGGCTGACCCGGCCGCGGGCCGGCGAATCCCCAGGAGGGAATCGCGTGGCAGACCACGGCCCCGTCGACGGCGGCGTCCCCGCCGACGACATCCCCGCGGACAGCGGCACCCCGGCGGGTGGCGACCCCGCCCGCCCCGGCGCCCCGGCGGACGGCGGCACCCCCGTCCTCCGCATCACCAGGCTCAACAAGAGCTTCGGCGCCGTCCACGTCCTGCACGACGTGGACTTCTCCCTGCGCCCCGGCCAGGTGACCGCCCTGGTCGGCGACAACGGCGCGGGCAAGTCGACCCTGATCAAGTGCGTCGCGGGCATCCACCCGATCGACTCCGGGACCATCGAGTTCGAGGGCCGCCCGGTGGCGATCGGCAGCCCGCGGGACGCCTCGGCGCTCGGCATCGAGGTGGTCTACCAGGACCTCGCGCTGGCCGACAACCTCGACATCGTGCAGAACATGTTCCTCGGCCGCGAGCGCACCAAGGGCGTCGTCCTGGACGAGGACTCGATGGAGCAGGCGGCCCGCGAGACGCTCGCCCGCCTGTCGGTCCGCACCGTCAAGTCCGTGCGGCAGCAGGTCGCCAGCCTGTCCGGCGGGCAGCGGCAGACCGTCGCCATCGCCAAGGCCGCGCTGTGGGAGTCCAAGGTGGTCATCCTGGACGAGCCCACCGCCGCGCTCGGCGTCGCGCAGACCCGCCAGGTGCTCGACCTCGTCCGCCGGCTCGCCGACACCGGCCACTCGGTGGTGCTGATCTCGCACAACATGAACGACGTCTTCGAGGTGGCCGACCGGATCACCGCGCTCTACCTCGGCCGTGTCGCGGCCGACGTGGCGCGCGCCGACGTCACCCACGGCCAGGTGGTCGAGCTGATCACCGCCGGACGTTCCGGTGAGCTCGGACTGGCGCCCGTGACCGCGGCCGAGAACCTCTGATCGGGGCCCCCATGTCCATGGAATCATCACGATCCACCGCAACTCCCAACGGTACGAAGGGGGCCGCCGTGAAGCTGGCGGACTCGGACTTCGCCGCCGACACCCGCACGCACGACGTGGGGTCGGCCGTACGCGACTACCTGACCCGCCTGCGCGGCGGCGAGCTCGGCGCGCTGCCCGCGCTGCTCGGCATGGGCGGGCTCATCCTGCTGTTCTGGATCCTCCGCCCGGAGACCTTCCTCAGCTCGCAGAACATCGCCAACCTGTTCACCCAGGCGCTGCCGGTGACCATCCTGGCGATGGGGCTGATCTTCGTCCTGCTGCTCGGTGAGATCGACCTGTCCGCCGGCGTGACCGGTGGTGTCTGCGCGGCGGTCATGGCCAAGCTGATGGTCGACGCCGAGCAGCCCTGGTACGTCGCGATCCTGGCCGCGCTGGCCACCGGCCTGGTGATCGGCGGGGCGATCGGCTGGCTCGTGTCGGTGATCCGCATCCCGTCGTTCGTCGTCACGCTGGCGCTCTTCCTCGGCCTGCAGGGCATCACGCTGCGGCTCATCGGCCAGGGCGGCACCGTTCCGGTCCGCGACGAGGTCGTGGTGGCGCTCGCCAACAAGAACATGCCCCTCTGGGCGGGCTGGCTCCTGGCCGTGGCCTGCACCGCCGGTTACGCGGCCGTGCAGCTGGGCCGCTGGCGGCGGCAGCGCCAGCGCAACCTGTCCGCCCGGCCGATCCAGCTGGTCGTCGCGCAGGTCGCCGTGGTCGGCGTCGCGCTGCTGTTCGGCACCTTCCTGCTGAGCCGGGACCGCGCGCCGAGCCCGCTGATCGTCGTGGCGGGCGTGCCGTGGGGCGTGCTGCTGGTCGCCGTGCTGTTCATCATCGCGAGCTTCGTGCTGTCCCGGACGCCGTACGGCCGGCACCTGTACGCGGTGGGCGGCAACGCCGAGGCCGCGCGCCGCGCGGGCATCAACGTGACCCGCCTCCGGATCTCCGTCTTCATGATCGCCTCCACCCTGGCGGCGGTCAGCGGCATCGTGGCGGCGTCCCGGCTCAACTCGGTCGCGACGGCCTCCGGCGGCGGCAACGAGCTGCTGTTCGCGGTCGGCGCCGCGGTCATCGGCGGGACGAGCCTCTTCGGCGGCAAGGGCAAGGCGCGCGACGCCATCCTCGGCGGCCTGGTCGTGTCGATCATCGCCAACGGCCTCGGCCTGCTCGGCGCCAAGGCCTACCTCAACATGCTCATCACCGGCGGCGTGCTGCTGCTCGCGGCGAGCATCGACGCGCTGGCCCGCCGCCAGCGCTCGGCGTCCGGGCGCTGAGACGCGCGCCAGGCGGCAGGGGCCGCTCCGGCCAGGCACGAAGGGGTTGAACATGCCGTTCGCGACTCCGGGCAGGGAGAACAGGGCTGGTACGCTCAGCGACCACGACCGCTTCTCCCCGGCCGGAGTCGCGTCACGGTGGGAGCCCCCGGGAATGCCAGCGACACCTCTCTTGGACCTGCGTGGAATCGACAAGAGCTTCGGTCCCGTCAAGGTCCTGCACGACGTGGCGTTCAGCGCGTACCCGGGTGAGGTCACCGCGCTCGTGGGCGACAACGGCGCGGGCAAGACGACGCTGGTCAACTGCATCGGCGGGGTGCACTCGTGGGACGCGGGCGACTACCTCTTCGAGGGCGCGCCCGTCCGGCTGAGCAGCCCCCGCGAGGCCGCCGACCTCGGCATCGACATCGTCCACCAGGATCTGGCGCTCTGCGAGAACCTCAGCATCGTCCAGAACATGTTCCTCGGCAGGGAACGGCGGCGCGGCCTCGCGGTCGACGACGCCGCCATGGAGGAGCTGGCGACGACGACGCTGGCCGGGCTGTCGGTCCGTACGGTCAAGTCCGTGCGGGCGCCGGTCGGGTCGTTGTCGGGCGGCCAGCGGCAGACGGTGGCGATCGCCCGCGCGGTGCTGTGGGACAGCCGCCTCATCGTGCTGGACGAGCCCGCGGCGGCTCTCGGCGTCGCGCAGACCCAGCAGGTGCTGGAGCTGGTCAGGCGTCTCGCCGACAAGGGGCTGGCCGTCGTGCTGATCTCGCACAACATGAACGACGTCTTCGCCGTCTCCGACCGCATCGCGGTGCTCTATCTCGGCCGCATGGTCGCCCAGATGCGGACGGCCTCGGTGACCCACGCCCAGGTGGTCGAGCTGATCACCACGGGGCGCAGCGGTGAGCTGGGGCTGGCGCGATGATGAAGGCGGGCCCGTCGCCGGAGGAGATCCGGCGGCACAATCTCGGTACGCTGCTGCGGTTCGTGCACCTGCGCGGGCCGTCCTCGCGCGCGACGCTGGCCGAGGCCATGGGCCTCAACCGCAGCACGATCATGGCGCTCACCGCGGACCTGACCGCGGCCGGGCTGGTCCGCGAGGAGCTGCCGCGCGGTCCTGGCCGCCGGGCCGGCCGGCCCTCCCTCGTGGTGCGGCCCGAGGGCACCCGCGTGTACGTGCTGGCGTTCGACCTCGGGGTCGACCGGCTCGCGGTCGCCCGGGTCGGCCTCGGCGGCACGATCCTCGACCGCCGCGAGGCGTCCCGCACGCGCGGCGAGTTCGACCCCAACGAGACGGTCGGCGCGCTGGCCGGGGCGGCCCGCGCCCTGACCCGCAAGGCTGGCCGCGACGCGGTCTGCGTCGGCGCGGCGATGGCCTTCCCGGGCACGGTGCGGCGCTCCGACGACGTCATCAGGTTCGCGCCCAACCTCGAGGTGGGCGACGTGTCCCTGGGCGACGCGCTCTCCCGCAGGCTCGGCCTCGGCCTGCCCGTCGCCGTCTGCAACGACGCCAACCTGGGTGCGCTCGCCGAGCACGTGCGCGGCGTCGGCATCGGCTGCGACGACCTGATCTACCTGCACGGCGACGTGGGCTTCGGCGGCGGGATCGTCGTCGGCGGGCGGCTGCTGGGCGGCCAGGACGGCTACGGCGGCGAGATCGGCCACATGGTGGTCAACCCCGGCGGCCGGCTGTGCGGCTGCGGCGCGCGCGGCTGCCTGGAGGCCGAGGTGGGCGAACGGACCCTGCTCGCCCACGCGGGCCGCGCCGAGTCGTCCGACGTGCCCGGCCGCGACGCGATCCGCGCGGTGGTCGACGCCGCCGACCGCGGCGACGTCCAGGCCCGCGACGCGCTGCACCGCGTGGGCGACTGGCTGGGCAAGGGCGTCGCCAACCTGGTCAACATCTTCAACCCGGGCATGGTCGTCTTCGGCGGCACCCTGCGCGACATCTACCTCGGCTCGGCCGCCCAGGTCCGCAGCGCCCTCGCGACCAACGCGCTGAGCGCCCCGAGGGAGAACGTGAAGCTGCGCACAGCCGACCTGGGCGACGACGCGACCCTGGTAGGCGCCGCCGAATTCGCCTTCGCCGACGTCCTAGCAGACCCCGTAGAAGTCCTGACCCGCCTGCGTTCCCCAGAGGAGTCTCCTGTTTAAGGACCCTTGCGCGCAGCCGCATCTGTACCGCGAGTGCGCTACCTGAGCCGGAGCGAGCCGCCAGGCGAAGCTTCGCGCGAAGATCGCGAAGCGAGGTCGCGCTCGCCGCTTTCGCGGTTCGGGTCCGAGCCGCCAGGCGAGGGCCCGAGGCCGTGGAAGCCTTAAACAAAGCGGCCGTATCCGCCTTTGTAGAAGAGCAGGGGGTCGCCGTCGTGGTGCTTGTCGAGGTGGTGCACCCGGGCGACGACGATGACGTGGTCGCCGGCCATGTACTCGCTCTCGACCGCGCACTCGATCCAGGCCAGGGCGCCCTCGATGACCGGGCTGCCGTTGGGCGACTCGGTCCAGTCGATGTTGGCGAACTTGTCGCCGCCCTTGATCGCGAGCTGCTTGCAGACCTCCATCTGCGGCTCGCTGAGGATGTTGATGCACAGCCGGCCGGCGCCGCGCAGCAGCGGCCAGGTCGTGCTGGTGTGCGCCACGCAGAAGGCCACCAGCGGCGGGTCCAGCGAGACCGAGGTGAACGAGTTCGCGGCCAGCCCGGTCGGGCGGCCGGATTCGGGTTCGATCGCCGTGATGGCGACCACGCCGGTCGCGAACCGGCCCAGCACCGAGCGGAACCGGGCGCCGTCGATGTCGGTCACCGGGGCACCGGTGGAGCCGTTGGGGTATCCCTGCATGCGGCCTTCCACTCCCTGGCCCGAGGGGCGGTGGGCGGAATCACGCACGAACGCGGCGGCTGCGGTCGCTCCGTCGGCCATGTGATCCAACCCTTCTCTTAGCCAAGCGCTTGCTTGGACGATAGGGCGGCACGGTTCGGGGTGTCAAGCCGAACCGGGCCTTCCGTCGTCCACGGCCATTCAAAGGCACAGGTCGGCCGGTTGATTCCGATCCAGGCCCATATCGGTCCAAAGTCCTGTCCGGCCTAGGTCCCTGGACCGATCTCGCCGCCGTTGAGTAGAGTCGACATGACGGCCAAGCGCTTGCTCGGCTAGAGGAGGGACGCGTGGGGAGCTTTCGCGACCGGACGGCGATCGCCGGAGTCGGCTACACCCCGTTCAGCAAGGACTCCGGCGTCTCGACGCTGACGCTGGCGGCCGACGCGATCCTCGCGGCGCTGGACGACGCGGGCCTCACCGTGGACGACGTGGACGCGCTCGCCACGCACCGGGTGGGCGACTCGACGCCGCCCTGGGTGGTGGCGCCCGCTCTCGGCGTGCCGGAGGTGTCCTGGTACCTCGACCAGTTCGGCGGCGGCAGCGTCTCGCACTCGGTGATCGGGCAGGCGGCGATGGCGGTCGCGGCGGGGGCCGCCGAGACCGTGGTCTGCTACCGGGCCATCAACGCGCGCTCGGAGTTCCGCATGGGCGGCACGGGACGCGCGCCGGCGCCGCTCTTCGACGTGCAGTACCAGGCGCCGTACGGGTACTTCGCGCCGCCGCAGCAGTTCGCGATGGCCGCGCGGGCGCACATGAACGCCTACGGCACCACGCACGAGCAGTTCGGCCGGATCGCGGTCCAGCAGCGGGCCAACGCGGTGAAGAACGCGCGGGCCCTGAAACGCGACCCGATCACGCTCGACGACTACCTCGCGTCCCGCTGGATCGCCGAGCCGCTGCGGCTGCTCGACTGCTGCCTGGAGACCGACGGCGCCTGCGCCGTCGTCGTCACCTCGCGCGAGCGCGCCCGCGACCTCAGGCGGCCGCCCGTGCTCATCTCGGGCGCCGTATGGGGCGGGGGAGACTCCTTCTTCTCCGGGGCCGGGAGCGGGCCGAAGGGGACCGATCTGACGGTCACCGAGGCCGCCCGGATGGCCCCGAGGCTGTACGCGATGGCCGGTGTGGGCCCAGCCGACATCGACGTCGCCGAGCTCTATGACTGCTTCACCTACTCCGTCCTCGTGCAGCTGGAGGACTACGGCTTCTGCGCCAAGGGCGAGGGCGGCCCGTTCGTGGAGTCGGGAGCCACCGCACGGGACGGCTCGCTGCCCGTCAACACCCACGGCGGGTTTCTGTCCGAGGGGTATGTGCACGGCATCAACCACGTCGCCGAGGCAGTCTCCCAGCTGCGCGGCGACGCCGGTGACCGCCAGGTGGAGGGCGCCGAGGTGGCCCTGTCGACCGCCCAGCCCGGATACGTCCTCGCCGGTACGTCGGCGCTGATCCTCAGGAGCGACACATGACCCTCGCCCAGCGTCCGCGGCCCGAGGCCGACCGGGACTCGGCGCCGTGGTGGGCGGCCGTGCGGCGGCACGAGCTGACCGTGCAGCGGTGCGAAGGCTGCGGGGCGCTCCGCTTTCCCGCGCGCGCGATCTGCAACCGCTGCCGGTCGCGGTCGTACGCGTGGGAGCCCGTCGAGGGAACGGCCCGCGTGTACAGCTGGATCATCAACCATCAGGTCTTCATGCGGTCGATGGCCGACGAGGTCCCGTTCCCCATCGTCCTCGTGCGCCTGGACGCGGGGCTCGGCCAGGGCGACGACCTGCTGATGTACGGCAACCTCGCGGACGGCGACGCCGAGGTCCTGCGGGCCGGCCTTCCGGTCGAGGCCGTCTTCGTGGACGTGGACGACGAGACGACCGTCGTCCACTGGCGACCGCGCTAGGACCGTTCGGCGGCCTTCGCGTGCAGGGCGAGCTTGTCGATCTTGCCGTTCACGTTCACCGGCAGGGCGTCGACGAGGATCACCTTCCGGGGCACCTTGTAGTTGGACATGTTGTCCTTGGCCCAGGCGATGACATCGTCGGCGGAGAGGCCCGTGCCGGGCTGAGCGACGACGTACGCCCAGCCCACCTCGCCCAGCCGTTCGTCCGGCACGCCGATCACGGCGGCCTGCGCGACGCCGGGGCAGCGCAGCAGGAGCCCCTCGATCTCGGCCGGGTAGGCGTTGAAGCCGGAGACGATGAACATCTCCTTCTTGCGGTCCACGATGGCGACGTTGCCCGTGTCGTCCAGCGTGCCGATGTCGCCGGTGTGCAGCCAGCCCTCGGCGTCGACCGCCTCGGCCGTCCGCTCGGGGTCCTGCCAGTAGCCGCGCATGACGCCGTACCCGCCGACGAGGATCTCGCCCGCCTCGCCGACCGGAAGGTCCTTGCCCTCGTCGTCCACGATCCGCACGCTCACGCCGGGCACGGCGCGGCCCGTCGACCCGGCGATCACCTCGACCGGATCCTCCGGCCGGGTCATCGACACGACGGTGCCCTCCATGAGGCCGTACGCGTTGATCATGCGCTCGATGCCGACCCGGTCGACCAGGCGCCGGATCAGCTCGGGCGGGACCGCCGCCGCGCCGCAGATGAGCACCCGCAGCGACGACACGTCCCGGCCGTCCAGCTCGTCCAGGATCTTGAAGAACATCGGCGGCGCCCCGGCCAGGACGCTGATCCGGTTGCGTTCGATGAGGTCCATCAGCTCGCCCGGCTGGAACAGCGCGATCGGCATCATCGTGGCGCGGCGCAGCACGCACGCCAGCAGCCCGGCGTTGATCCCGAAGCCGTGCGAGAACGGCGCGATGATCGGATAGTGGTCGCCCTCCCGCAGGGTGACGAGCTCCGCCCAGTCCCAGTAGCCGCGCAGCAGCTGGACGTGGTGGAGCATCACCCCCTTGGGCGTCCCGGTGGTGCCCGACGTCGCCATGATCTCGGCGAGGTCGTCCGGGCCGACCGAGAGCGCCCGTTCCTCGGCGTCCTCGGGTGAGACCGCCGAGCCGCCGTCGAGGAACTCCTGCCAGGAGTGAACGGCCGCCCGCCCGGCGGACGACCCGTTCCCCAGCACGACGACATGCTTGAGGTCGGGAAGCCCACCGAACGGACGGTCGCCTGCGGGGGAGCCGCAGGTGTCCGCGAGCATGCCGAGGTAGGAGGTGTCCATGAAGCCCTCGGCGACCAGCAGCACCGTGGCGCCGACCTTGCGGAGCAGGTCGGCCGCCTCGATGCCCTTGAACCGTGTGGACAGCGGCGTGATGATCGCGCCCGCGTCCCAGATTCCGTACGCGGACACCACCCATTCGGGCGTGTTGGGCGCCCAGACCGCGACCCGGTCGCCCGGGGCGACGCCGAGCGCCATCAGGCCGCGCGCGACCTCGCTCGCCGCGTGCGCGAGCCCGGCCAGCGTGAGCCGGGTGTCGCCCGCGACGACGACCTCGGCGTCCCCGTGGTTCGCCGCCTGATCCCGCAGCATCCGCGGGATCGTCCCCCAGCCGGGCACCGGCTGCAGATCCATCAACGTCCTCCGGGTCTAGGACAGGTGTGCGCGGTCGCGGCCGAGATGGTGGCCGCGCTCGTCGGTGACGGTGCCGGGCCGCCGTTCCTCGGACACCTCGGGCTCGATGACGACCTCGATGGAGATCGGCGTGAGCGCGTAGAGGGCCTGGACGATCCGCGACTTCCACATCGGGTTCTTGACCAGGGAGTCCCGGCCGAACGTGATGTGCAGCGCGGCGGCGTCCAGCGTGCCCTCGCGGGTGAGCCGCAGGTCCCAGTGGGTGACGCCGTCGATGCGGGTGAGCGCCGCCCCCACCTTGGGGATCGACAGCCAGCGGCCCCGGACCAGAACGTGCTCGCCGACGGTGCAGGCCGGTGCGGGCACGCCCTCCTCGCCGCCCGCGAGCCGGACGGCCTGGCCGGTGCGCAGGGTGGCGTCGCCGAGGGTGGAGTGCCAGACCGGCGTGACGACCAGCTCGGCCGGCCCTTCGGCGTACGGGGCGTCCAGCACGGCGTCCTTGTCCAGCGGCGCGAGCCCGAGGAGCCCCTCGCGGACCGCGGTGTACGCGGCGTCGGAGGCGGCGCGCTGCGCGATCGGGACGCCGAGGAACGGGTCGGCGTAGAGCTCCCGGACCGACGCCTCGAACTCGGAGGCCAGCTGGGCGGCGGTGTTGGGGGAGGGAATCTCGCCGACGAGCAGGATGTGCCGCAGCTCCAGGTCGAGCGGGTCGAGCAGGAACTCCAGGTGCAGCCGGGCCAGGAAGTCCATCGCCCCGGTCGGGGTGATGATCAGCGTGGTGGCGCGCACCTTCTCCAGCGCGGTGTGCAGGCGCATCCGCCCGCGTGCGCCGACCGACGCCGCGGCCTGGGCGACCTCGGCGGCCGCCGCCGCGATCAGCGATCCGGCGGGCTCGCCGTCGTTGTTGAGCGCGACGACGACGCGGTCGGACTCGCCGATCCCCGCCGCGCGCAGGGTCGCGGCGGCCAGTTCCAGCGCGGCCGCGCGGTCGGCGGCGGCGAGCGGGGCGACCAGGTCGCCCTCGGGCGAGACGTGCAGGAGGCCCGCGGCTGTACGCCCTGCGGGGAAGGTCTCCCGAGTGATCCAGGAGGTCACTTCATGACCTCCTGCATGAAGAGCTTCATCGAGCCGCAGACGTGCTCGTGGGCGAGCCCGCCGACCTGGGCCTGGAGGATGAGGTCGGTCGCGCCCGCGGCCTGGATGCGCTCCACGGCCTTGCGGGAGCCCTCGACGTCGTCGATCACGACCATGTGCTGGTCGCGCAGGATCTGCATGGCCTCCTCCGGCGGCATGCCGACGGCCTGCTGCCCGAGGACGCGGTGGGTGGCGTGCCGGGCGTCGGTGTAGTCCGGCGGCGCGACCAGGTTGATCTGGCGGCGCAGGTACCAGAGCACCGGGTCGGCGGCGATGTCCACGGCCTCCTGCTGCGTCGGCGCCACGTACCAGGGGATCATCAGGGCGATCCGCCGCGACTCGGGGTCGAAGCCGTTGTCGGCGAGGCACTGCTTGTACTTGGCGATGTCCTCGGCGACGTCGTCGAGCCCCTTGAGCATCGTCATGCCGAGCAGGTTGTAGCCCTGCTTGGCCGCCGCCAGATAACCCTCGACCGAGGTGGAGGCGACCCAGACCGGCGGATGCGGCTCCTGGACCGGACGCGGGTAGACCGCGACGTTGGGGATCTCGAAATGGTCGCTGGACCGGGTGATCGGCTCGCCGTCGGCGGTCCAGATCGCCAGCACCGCCTCCAGCGACTCCTCCCACAACCGGCGCGACTGCTCGAAGGGCTTCTGGAAGGCCTGGTACTCCAGGGGGGACGCGCCGCGCCCGGTGCCGAACTCGACCCGGCCGCCGCTGATCACGTCCAGCGTGGCGACCCGTTCGGCGGTCCGGATCGGGGACTGGAACGGCAGCAGCACCACGCCGAGCCCCAGGTGGATCCGCTCGGTGCGCTGCGAGATGCCCGCCAGCACCAGGTCGGGTGCGGAGGAGTGCGAGAAGCCCCGGGTGAAGTGGTGTTCCACGAACCACGCGGTGTCGAAGCCGAGCTCGTCGGCCAGGACGACCTGGTCCATGACGTTCTCGAAAGCCCGCCGCTCCACGTCGCGGGACCGCCCGCGCACCTCGAGTTCGTAGCCAAGGCTGACCCGTAGGGACGTCATCGCGCCTCCGGTTAGTGGTGATGCTCCGCTGCCGTGCTCTTACCTGCCGCCGGGCCCCTGATTCTGTGACCAAGCGCTCGCTTGGGAGATTAGCAGCAGGGGACCACCGCAACAAGTCACCGACCGGCCTGAAGGAGGGGTGTCAGGTGTTGCGCGGCTGTGGCCCGGGAGCGGGCGACACGGTGTAAGGCGTGGTGAACGCGACGGACGTGAGGCCCGCCAGCGCGGCGCGTCCGGTCGCGGCGAGCCGCCGCCGCGACCGCTCGGACAGCCGCGGGCCCTCCTGGAGGGCCGCCCAGGCCAGCCAGCCGACCGCCACCACGGCCCAGTACGAGACGAGCCGGTAGAGGCCGACCGCGGCGCCCGCCGGGGCAAGGGTCGCGCCGAAGGCGACCAGGGAGGCGGCCATGCTGCTCTCGATCGCGCCGATGCCGCCCGGGAGCAGCGGCAGCAGGCTGCCCGCCGCCTGCGCGGCGAAGTAGGCCAGCGTCACCCAGTGCGGGGCGACGTCGATGCCCACCGCGCGGGCCGCCGCGATCAGGGCCAGGATGTCGAACGCCCAGTTGAGCGTCGCCAGCATGATCAGAGCCGCCCAGTCGCGGCGGGACGGGCGCAGCGCGTCCCGGCCTTCCCGCAGCTTGTCGGCGTACGGGGCGATCCGGCGGTGCGCCAGGATCGCGCCGCCGGCCCGGCCGAGCGGCCCGGCGAGGCGGGCGCGCAGCGCGGGACGGCGGAGGGCCGCCGTGAGCACGAGGGCGAGGGCGGCCGGCACGGACAGGGCGATCAGCGCCGGGCCGCGAGCGCCGGGAGCGGCGAGCAGGGCGAGCAGGCCGATGACGGTGTACGCGCCAGTGGTGATGATGCCCCCGACCAGGATCACCGCCGTCGAGAGCTGCGGCGAGGCGCCGGTGCGCCGGAACTGGCGGAACGTGTAGACGACGCTCACCGCGGGCCCGGCCGGAAGTGTGGTCGACAGGGCGTTGCCCGCGTACGTCACGGCGAACGCGCGGCGCAACGTCATGCGGACCCCGCCGATCCTCAGCAGGCGGCGCTGCAACCTCGCGAACGCGCCCATGGAACCGGCCTCGGCGAGCACGACCAGCACCAGCCAGGCGGGCTCGGCCTTGCGGGCCGCGGTCCACATGGCGCCGAGGTCGGGCAGGCTGTCGCGCAGCGCGACGAGGAAGCCGGCGGCGAGCGCGAGCATCGCGAGCTGGATCAGCAGCCCCCGGCGGCGCTTGCGCTGGGCGGGGCCGTGTTCGGACGACACGATCGTCTCAGCCATGTCCCGGTCACCTCGCAAGCTCGCTCGCTCAGGGCAACCCCCGTACCGGTAAAGGCATTCCCTCTCGAAGCGATCAGAACCGGAAAGTGATCGCCGTCACGTCGTCCGGTCGTCCTCCTCGTGCAGGGCCGCCTCCTCCGCGGGCTCCACGGGCGGCGGGAACGGCCCCGAGCCGCGCGGGCTCACCTCGCGCTCGTACTCGGTGATGCCGATCGAGCCCTCGTTCCCGTCGTCGGCGATCGTGGGCGGCGGGCTCTCCACGTACTCCTCGGCCAGCGCGACGTCGTCGGCCTGCTCGTCGTCGCCCATGTCGTCGATGTTGTCTTCCGGATCGCGTTCGGGCAGGTAGTCGGTCATGGCCCCCTCCATGGTCATCTCGGTGGTGGAAAGGCCCCTTCCCGAAGTCCGGCGCCTTACGCGCGATCCCGTCCCGCGCGATCGGTCGCGCCCGATCCGTCACGCGCGATCCGTCACGCGCGGTCCCGGACGGCGACCAGGCCGCCGACGACGCCGACGTACGCGGTGCCGTCCGGGCCCAGGGTGATCGGCGCCCAGTTGTTGTCGAACCACTTGCCGGTTCCGGCCAGCACCTTGAAGACGGTCCGGCCGGTGTGCGCGTCGGCCGCCGTCAGGTACCAGGCGTCGATGAGGTCCTTGCGAGGCTCCTTCACGTACAGGTAGATCAGCCCGTTCGGCACCGAGGCCTTGGCGACGGTCGAGGGCGAGTGTTCCCGGCTCTCCCAGACGGTCCGGCAGCCCTTGCCACCGGGGGCGACGTCCACGCGGCTCACCCCGCCGGCGTTGGATCCGCCGGGCGGCAGCTCGAAGAAGTTGCGGTAACCGTAGTTGTTCTCGACGAACAGGCTGTTCCCGTACCCGATCAGCGAGTTGTCGGTCGCGCTCGCCCCGCGGCGGAACACCGGGATCCGGCAGACGAGCCCGCCGTCGGCGCGGCGCAGCACGATGACGTTCATGCGATCGTCGGCGTTGTCGGTGATCGCCACATACCGGTCGCCGAAGAAGGTCGGCGTGGTCCCCGAGCCCTGGTCGATCTGGCCGGGCTTGCGTCCGCTGCCGCGGTCATAGGCCCTGCGCCAGAGCACCGTGGGCGTGCCGTCCTTGGCGGCCCGCATCCGGTAGAGCGCGTGGTCGGACACCACCGACACCCCGTCTTCGGCGGCGGCGAAGGAGTTCTGGATTCCCTCGCCCTTGAGCTGCACCTTCCTTACAGCCCCGGTCGCAGGGTTGACCGTCCCCACCCGTCCGTTGCGGGTGATCCACCAGATCAGCCCCGTCCAGTCCGGGCCGACCGCTGTGATCGGGTCGCATTCGCCCTTGGGCCAAGGATTGGTCCACGTGGCGCAGTCGTGCGGCAGGTGCCCGCTGAGACCCCAGTCGTCGGTCACCTTGAAACGCCACTTGCCGTCCGGGCCCTTCTCATGGGCGAACCGCCGTACGTGGAAGGCGGAGTCGGCGAGCACCGCGCGATCCTGCGGGTCGAGGTAGTAGTAGGCGCCGCCAGAGGTGTCGGTGAGGACCTTGTCGAAGTCGCCCGAGAAGACCGCCTGCACGGTGGACGGCCGCTGGGGCAGCTCGTACGTCGCCAGATCCTGGAGCGTCCCGGGATCGATCAGCCGCAGCGTGAACGTCTGGGCGCGCGTGCACTGGGCGACGATCAGGCCGGTCCGCTTGGCGAACGTCACGGTCGAGCACAACCCTGGCAGGAGCCCGCCGCCCTTGGCCTCGGACACCACTTGAGGGGCACGGCCAAGGGGGCCCTTGAACGGGTAGGTGTCGGACGCGTAGCTGTCGGCGTGCATCGACGACAGGCCTACGGGCCCTTGGTGGGGATTCGCGGGGATCGGGCGTCCGGGCAACGCCCTCGGTGTGGCGGGCCCGCCGATATAGGCGGGCAGGAACCCTCTGCCAGGCCCGTCAGGGATAGGGGCGGCGGCGTGCGCGGGGCGGGCGGCGCCAGGGACAGAGAAGGCGGTGCCGAGCGCGAGGATGGCGAGAGCGCCCGCGGCGCACCTCCGGGTCGTACGCGTCGTCGGCGACATATAGGGACAATCGAGACGTCGTATCCGAGGGTTACGCTCCCGGCATGACCGTTGAGGCTGTGATCTTCGATTGGGGCGGCACGCTGACCCCCTGGCACGACGTCGAGCTGCCCGGCATCTGGCGCCGGATCTGTGCCGCGCACCTGGACGCCGACCAGGTCGAACGGGCCGCCACCGCGCTGCTGGAGGCCGAGCTCGAACTCTGGCGGCGCGGCAAGGACGAACATCGCAGCGCGACCGTCGCCGAGCTGTACGCGCTGGCGGGCGTCGAGGCCACGGAGGCCATCCTCGCCACCCAGTACGAGACGTGGACGCCGCACACCGTGATCGACCCGGCGGCCCCGCCGCTGCTGCGCGAGCTCCGGGCCCGCGGCATCAAGGTGGGCGTCCTGTCCAACACGATGTGGACGCGCGACTGGCACGAGCGCATCTTCGAACGCGACGGAGTGCTCGGCCTTCTCGACGGCGCCGTCTACTCCAGCGAGATCCCCTGGACCAAGCCGCACGCCAAGGCCTTCCGCGCCGCCATGGACGCCGTCGGCGCCACCGACCCGGCCCGGTGCGTCTTCGTCGGCGACCGGCCGTACGACGACATCCACGGCGCGAAGTCCACGGGCATGCGCGCCGTCCTCATCCCCAACTCCACCGTCCCCGCCTGGGACGGAGCCGTGCCGGACGCCACCATCGGAGGTCTCGCCGACCTGATCACGCACATCGACGCCTGGACCCGCTGACGCCGCGTTCCTTCGGGCTCAGCGGGCTCAGCGTTCGGGGGCCTGGACCTTGCCGATGCCGAGCGTGTTGCTCGCGGGGAGCAGGCCCGTCTCCAGATTGGCGATGAGGATCGGCAGGGTGAGCTCGGCGAGGCGGTCGGCCTTCTCCTTGCCGACCGCCTCCCACGGGGCGATGGCGAGGTCATCGGTCAGGCGTTCGACGGAATCGCGCAGTTCGCGGCCCTTGCCGGTCGCCTGGCCGGTGGCGTCGACCAGGCCGCGCGAGGCGAGCCGATCTTGCGCGGCCCGCCATTCCCCGGCGGTCCAGCCGCGGCTGGCGAACGTCTCGACCGGGGCCGCCCCGATCGCGGCGAATGAGACGAGAGCCTCGGCGGGATCGAGCCCGGCGGTGAGCAGCGCGGCCACATGGCCGTCGCCGCGGTGCTCGCGGAGGATGTTGATCGCATGCCAGAGCACGAGGTGCGGCTCGTCCGGCCAGGGCAGATCGGCGTTGGCGGCGGCGATCGGGCGGCCCGCGGTGCCCGCCGCCTCGGCCGCCGCGCGCGCCAGCCCGGCCGCCTCGGCGATCTCCGGGCCGTCGATCTTGAGCCCCGGCAGGGCGCGGTACATGCGGTCCACGGCGCGCGTCCGGGCGGCCAGGATCCGGTCGGGCGCGGCGATCGACCAGGCGGCGGGGACGTGCTCGGCGACCATGCGCGGGCTGAAGCTGTAGAACGCGGCGGCGACCTGCGCGGAGCCGGCGGCGCCGAGAGGGGCCGAACGCCACGCGAAGTAGCTCGGCCAGCGGACCTCGATGCCGAAGCCGAGCGCCTTGGCCTCGTCGAACACCTCCGGCGCGTACCAGAAGAGCGCGTGCACCGGCTCCAGCTGGTGCCACATGTGCCGGGCGAAACCGGGATCCTGAGTCATCGTCCGCTCCTTGATTCGGGGGGCCGCCTCACCGCGGGCCCATCAGTGGCCGGGCCGGGGCCTGGGAGAAAGAGCCGAGGCGGGGAGGCCGGGGAAGGCCGGGTGGGTCAGGGGCAGGTCGCCGGTCGTCCGCCACCGGACCGCGCTGGTCATCGACTCCTGCGCCGCGCGGGCGGCCTGTTCGCGGAGCTGGGCGTCCTGGGCCCCGGCGAGGCCCACATAGGCGACGGTGAGATCGTCTTCGAGCCTGGTGGCGAGCTGGGCCGCGGTGCGGGTGGAGGTCACCCGCACCGGCAGCCGGTAGGCGGCGGCGGCCGCCACGGGCTTGGCCTGGCGAGCGGTGAGAAGCGCCATCAGGCTGTCGCGCTGAACTCGGTGGGCGTTCCAGTACGTCTGGGCGACCTCGTATTGGCCGCCGGAGAGCCGGGACCCCAGGACCCCGTAGCCATAGACCGCCGCGTGCTCAGAGGCCAGAGCGGCCTGCAGTGCCTCCAGCGTGAATCCGCGTGCGGGTGGCAGGGACGCGGTGGAGGGCTGAGTCATCGGTTTCTTGGCGACGCCAGATGTACTGGACGCGCCATGCCCTGCCGCGCAGGCGCCGATGGAGGCCAGTAACTGGGCCAGGCCCGGGGCTGACTTGCCCGCGTCCGCCGCGTACCTGGCCGCGGTCTGGATCTCGGCGGTGCGCAGGCTCGCGAGGGCCTTGGCCTGAACGTCCGGCACCCGCTGGGGACTGGGGGAGGTGGACGTGGCGGGGGCGTCGGTCGCCTGCCGTCCGGACCCGGGAACGTAGTGCCGTCGCAGCACCCCCAGGTGCTCCCGGTGGTGGGCGATGGCGGGATCGATCCGTTTCGCCAGGGAGGTGTGGGCGGCCCGGGCGGCCTCGTACCGCGCGATGAGGTCCTGCTCGGCCGCGATGGCGCCGGACAGGACGACGACGTCGAGCCCGGGCGCGGCGGCGCGCACCGGGTCGTCGCCGGAGCAGCCGCACAGCGCCGGCAGGGCGATCACGGCTGTCAGGGCTGCCGCGCCCAGGACGGTCCGCCGCGACGGCCCGGGACCTGCTGGCAAGGTGTCTCCTCACGGCCCGCGGCGAGTCGTCCGCCCATCAGGCCAGCTCAAGCATTCCATATCCGGCGCGCCGGTGAGCTGTCCGAAAGACCGCTGAGGTGTCCGGCTGTCGATAGTCTTGAGGAGACAACGGACACACGACGGTTTCAGAACTACATGAGGAGGTCCCATGAGCGTCCAGTCAGGTGAGGGCAGCGCTCAGCGGAGCTCCGCCGGCCGGCCGTCCCGCGATCAGGCCGTCAGCGCGCTCACCGCGCTGCTGGAGCCCGCGGTGGCCGAGGCCGGCTTCGATCTGGAAGAGATCGACGTCCGGCCCGCCGGGCGGCGCCGGCTGGTCAAGATCGTTGTGGACGGCGACGGCGGCGTGAGCCTCGACGACGTCGCCACGCTCAGCCAGACGGCCTCCGAGCTCCTCGACGGCTCCGACGTCATGGGCACGGCGGCCTACGTGCTCGAGGTGACCTCGCCCGGCGTCGACCGGCCGCTCACCGAGCCGCGGCACTGGCGCCGCGCCGCCGGCCGGCTGATCGTCGCCCCGCTCACCGCCGGCGGCCAGATCGAGGGCCGCGTGGTGGAGGCCGACGAGACGTCGGTCCTGCTGGACGTCGTCGCCAAGGGCGGCACCGGCAAGGGCAAAGGCCCGGGCGGCCCCAAGGGCCCGAAGACGACCAGACGCCGGTTCGGCCTCGACGAGCTGGGCCGCGGCCGCGTGCAGGTGGAGTTCCGGCGTCCCGGTGACACGGCCGACATGGCCGACTCGGCCGGCGCGGATGACGCGGGCGATTCCGACGAGCCCGCCGGCGAGGCCGAAGAAACGCGTTCTCCGGCTGAGCCGGACTAGAGGGGGGAACCTCGTGGACATCGACATGACCGCCCTGCGCAGCCTCGAAAGCGAGAAGGACATCTCGCTCGAGGTCGCCGTCAAGGCGATCGAAGACGCGCTGCTGATCGCCTACCACCGGACGGAGGGGGCCGCTCCCAAGGCGAGGGTCGAGCTCGACCGCGCCAGCGGCCACGTGACGGTGTGGGCGACCGAGACCGACGACGAGGGCGCCGCGGTCCGGGAATACGACGACACCCCGGAGGGTTTCAGCCGTATCGCGGCGACCACGGCCAAGCAGGTGATCCTGCAGAAGCTGCGGGACGCCGAGGACGAGCTCACGTTCGGCGAGTACGCCGGGCGGGAGGGCGACATCGTCTCGGGGATCATCCAGCAGGGCAAGGATCCGCGGAACGTGCTGGTCGACCTCGGCAAGATCGAGGCGATCCTGCCGCCGCAGGAGCAGGTCCCGGGCGAGTCCTACGAGCACGGCGACCGGCTGCGGGCGTACGTGGTGCAGGTCCGCAAGGGCCACCGCGGCCCCTCGGTGCAGCTCTCCCGGACCCACCCCAACCTCGTGCGCAAGCTGTTCGCGCTCGAGGTGCCGGAGATCGCCGACGGCACCGTGGAGATCGCGGCCATCGCGCGCGAGGCCGGGCACCGCACCAAGATCGCGGTCCGGTCGCGCAAGCAGGGCGTCAACGCCAAGGGCGCCTGCATCGGGCCGCTGGGCAGCCGCGTCCGCAACGTGATGCACGAGCTGCACGGCGAGAAGATCGACATCGTCGACTGGTCGGACGAGCCGGCCGACTTCGTCGGCAACGCGCTGTCCCCGGCCCGCGTCAGCAGCGTCGAGGTCGTCGACGCCGACGCCCGCGTGGCCCGCGTGATCGTGCCGGACTACCAGCTGTCGCTGGCGATCGGCAAGGAGGGGCAGAACGCCCGCCTGGCCGCCCGCCTGACCGGCTGGCGCATCGACATCCGGTCCGACATGGAGCAACCGGCCGAACCGGCCGCGCCGGCCGCCGAACAGGCGGCCGCGCCGTCCACCGCGAAGGTTGCGGAGTCCGGCGAAACAGGATCAACTACATCAGGAGACCATGCGACAGGTCCTGCCGACGCCTCGGCGCGGTAGACTCATGTCATATGGCCGGGCGGTTCCACGACGCATGTGCGTGGGCTGCCGGGTTAGCACGGCCAAGTCCGACTTGCTGCGCCTTGTGGCGATCGAGGGCGTCCTCGTCCCCGATCCTCGCGGGCGGCGGCCGGGTCGAGGTGCCTATGTGCACCCTGACCTGGGGTGTCTTGAGCTCGCAGAGCGTCGTCGGGTGTTCCCCCGGGCCTTCCGCCTGGCGGGGCCGCTCGACACGAGCGTGCTACGAGGCCGGCTTGCGGCACCCGCCGCGCAGCAGCAGGATGGCCGAACGGTAAGCGACGTCTAGTCGGAGAGCAGGTCGAGATTGCTATGAGCGCTCGATGAGCACGCCGCGATGAGTACGGCAAGTTAGCGACGGTCCGGAGGCCGCACCCCCGGACCGAGTTAGGGAGTGCAGTGGCCAAGGTCCGGGTTTACGAACTCGCCAAAGAGTTCGGTGTTGAGAGCAAGGTCGTCATGGCCAAGCTCCAAGAGATGGGCGAGTTCGTACGGTCGGCGTCCTCGACGATAGAGGCGCCCGTCGTTCGCAGGCTCACCGAAGCTTTTCAGAATTCAGGGTCCGCCAAGCCGGCGGACAAGCGCGTCGCGTCGAAGAAGCCTTCGCCGCCGCGTCCCGCCGCCCCCAAGCCGGCGCCCGCGAGCAGCGGTGGCGCCGGTTCCGCGGCGCCCAGGCCCGCGGCTCCGGGGCCGCGTCCGCCCGCGCCCAAGCCGGGTCCGGCGGCGCCCGCCGCGCCCGCGGTTCCCCCGAGCCCGGTGACCCCCGCGGCCGGCGGCCCCAAGCCGGGTCCGCGTCCCGCGCCGGGTCCCGTTCCGCCCGCCCCGAGCACGCCGGTGCAGCCGCCCGTCGCGGCCAAGGGCCCGAGCGCCCCGCCCGCAGGCGGCGCGCCCGGCCAGCGCCAGGGCGGCCACGAGCGTCAGGGCGGTCAGGAGCGTCAGGGCGGTCAGGAGCGTCAGGGCGGTCAGGAGCGTCAGGGCGGCCAGGATGCCCGCGGCCCGAGGCCGGGCCCGCGTCCCGGCCCCCGTCCGGCCGGCGGCGGTGGCGGCGGTGGCCGTCCCGGTGCCCCGCGTCCGGGCAACAACCCGTTCAGCTCGACCAACACCGGCATGGGCAAGTCGCCCAAGCCGGGCCCGCGTCCCGGTCCGCGTCCGGGCGACGACCGCCCGCAGCGTGACGACCGTCCGCCGCGCGACGAGCGCCCCCGTGGCGACCGTCCCGGCGGCCCGCGTCCCGCGGGCGGCGGCCGTGGTCCCGGTGGCCCTGGCGGCCCCGGCGGCCCGCGTCCGGGCGGCGGCGGCAACATGCCCCCGCGTCCCGGTGGCCCGCGGCCGAGCCCGATGAGCATGCCGTCCTCGCGTCCCGCGGGCAGCCCTGGTGGCGGCCCCGGCGGCGGTGGCCGTGGCGGGCCCGGCGGTGGCCGTGGCGGCCCCGGCGGTCGTCCCGGTGGTGGCGGCGGCGGTGGCGGTCGCGGTGGGCCCGGTGGTCGTCCCGGTGGTGGTGGCGGCTTCGGCGGCCCGCGCACCGGCACGGGCGGCGGTCCCGGCGGTCGTCCCGGTGGTGGCGGCGGCTTCGGCCCCCGTCCGGGCGGCGGCGGCCGTGGCCGTGGTGGCACGCAGGGCGCCTTCGGGCGTCCCGGCGGCCGGCCGGCCCGTGGCCGCAAGTCCAAGCGGGCGCGCCGTCAAGAGTTCGAGAACATGCAGGCTCCCGCTGCCGGTGGCGTCTCCGCGCCGCGCGGCAACGGCAAGGTCATCCGGCTGCCGCAGGGTGCCACCCTCACCGACTTCGCCGAGAAGATCGGCGCCAACCCGGCGTCGCTCGTGGCGATCATGATGCACCTCGGCGAGATGGTCACCGCGACGCAGTCGGTCACCGAGGACACCCTCAAGCTGCTCGGCGTCGAGCTCGACTTCGACGTGCAGGTCGTCAGTCCCGAGGACGAGGACCGCGCGCTGCTCGAGTCGTTCGACATCGAGTACGGCGAGGACGAGGGCGACGAGGAGCACCTCCAGGTGCGCCCGCCGGTCGTGACCGTCATGGGTCACGTCGACCACGGTAAGACCCGCCTGCTCGACGCGATCCGCAACGCCAACGTCGTGGCCGGCGAGGCCGGCGGCATCACCCAGCACATCGGTGCCTACCAGGTGCAGACCGAGGTCGACGGCCAGGAGCGCAAGATCACCTTCATCGACACCCCGGGTCACGAGGCGTTCACCGCCATGCGTGCCCGTGGTGCCGACACCACCGACCTGGTGGTGCTGGTGGTCGCGGCCGACGACGGCGTCAAGCCGCAGACGACCGAGGCGATCGACCACGCCACGGCGGCCGGCGTGCCGATCGTGGTCGCGGTCAACAAGATCGACAAGGAGGGCGCCGACCCCAACCGGGTGCGCGCCCAGCTCACCGAGTACGGCCTGGTGGCCGAGGAGTTCGGTGGCCAGACCCAGTTCGTCGACGTCTCCGCCCGTGAGGGCCTCAACATCGACGGGCTGCTGGAGGCGGTCGTGCTGACCGCCGACGCCGAGCTCGACCTCAAGGCCAACCCCGACATGCCCGCCCAGGGCTCGGCCATCGAGGCCCACCTCGACAAGGGCCGGGGTGCCGTGGCGACCGTGCTGGTCCAGCGCGGCACGCTGCGGGTCGGCGACTCGATCGTCTGCGGCGTGGCCCACGGCCGCGTCCGGGCGATGCTCGACGAGAACGGCAACAACCTCGAAGAGGCGCTGCCGTCCCGTCCGGTCGAGGTGCTCGGACTGACCGCGGTGCCCGGCGCCGGCGACAACTTCCTGGTCGTCGACGACGACCGGGTGGCCCGCCAGATCGCCGACAAGCGGACCGCGCGCAAGCGCAACGCCGAGCTGCTGCGCAGCCGCAAGAGCAGCTCCCTCGAAGAGCTGTTCAAGGACCTGGAGCGCGGCGAGCGGGACGAGCTGCTGCTCATCCTCAAGGGCGACGTGTCCGGTTCGGTCGAGGCGCTGGAAGACTCGCTGCTCAAGATCGACGTGGGCGACGAGGTCAGCCTGCGCGTCATCCGCCGCGGCGTCGGCGCGATCACGCAGGACGACGTCAACCTGTCGCTGGCGTCCGAGGGCGCGGTCATCATCGGCTTCAACGTGCGGCCCGAGCGCAACGCGCAGGAGCTGGCCGACCGCGAGGGCGTCGACATCCGCTACTACTCGGTCATCTACCAGGCGATCGAGGAGATCGAGGCGGCCCTCAAGGGCATGCTCAAGCCCGAGTTCGAAGAGGCCCAGCTCGGCACGGCGGAGATCCGCGAGATCTTCAAGGTGCCGCGGATCGGCAACATCGGTGGCTCCATGGTCACCTCGGGCCTGATCCAGCGCAACGCCAAGGCCCGCCTCGTCCGCGACGGTGTCGTGGTGTCCGACAACCTCACGGTGTCGTCGCTGCGCCGCTTCAAGGACGACGCCACCGAGGTCCGCGAGGGCTTCGAGTGCGGTATCGGTGTCGGCTACAACGACATCAAGATCGGCGACGTCGTCGAGTGCTTCGAGATGCGGGAGAAGCCCCGCGCCTAGTCGCACCCTGATCCGCGGACGCGGGCCCTCCGGCCCGCGCCCGCGGATCTTGTGACCGCGAGCGCGGATCTTGGAAAAAATGACATGTCATGGCGCCAGGTCGAACCACTAACCTGGCGTCATGTCATGCCGGGGGGCTGACGGCGGTTCGCCGAGCGCGGAAGATCCGGGCCCGGGGAACACGCGAGCCCGCCGCCTTCGTTCCATCATCGAGACGACCCGAGGTGACCACCTAGGTGTACGTGGGTGCGCTGACACTCGACCTGCTGCTGGGCGACGTCCATTCGCTCAAGCACAAACGCGCGGTCATCCGGCCGATCATCGCCGAGGTGCACAAGCGCTTCCCGGGGGTCGCGGTCGCCGAGACCGGGAACAACGACCTGCACCGGCGGGCCGAGCTCGGGGTGGCGGTCGTCGCCGCGACCGTGGCCAACGCCCGGCGGGTGCTCGACCAGTGCGAGCGGCTGGTGGCCGGCCGCCCGGAGATCGAACTGCTGTCGGCGCGGCAGCGGCTCTTCAACGACGAAGACTGATCCGGTGAGGTGGCGGCGCCGCCTCGCCAGGACCATAGAAAAGGAGAGCGATCATGGTGGACGCAGCTCGGGCCCGTAAGCTCGCGGACCGCATCCAGCAGATCGTGGCCGAGATGCTGGAGCGGCGGATCAAGGACCCGCGGCTCGGCTTCGTGACCGTGACCGACACCCGGATCACCAACGACCTGCGTGACGCGACCGTCTACTACACGGTCTACGGCTCGGACGGCGAGCGCGCGGAGACCGCGGCGGCGCTGGAGAGCGCCAAGGGGGTCATCCGGTCGGAGGTGGGCAGGCAGACCGGCGTCCGGCACACGCCCAGCCTCACCTTCGTCCCGGACAACGTCATGGAGAACGTCGCGCACATCGACGACCTGCTCGCCAAGGCGCGCGCCAAGGACGAGGAGGTCGCCAAGGCGGCCCAGGGCGCGGCTCCGGCCGGCGAGGCCAACCCCTACCGCACCGACGAGGACGACGCCGAGTCCGGCGAGCTTGACGAAACCGGCGATGACCGGCGCGGCGAAGCGGGACAATCGTCACTGTGAGTGATGGTGAGCGCCTGGAGCGTGGGCTCGACTGGGATCGGGCGCTGCGGCTGATCGAGGCGGCGGACGAGGTCTGCCTGGCCTGCCATATCGCCCCGGACGGCGACGCGCTCGGCTCGATGCTCGCGCTCGCCCAGGCCCTGCGCGACCTGGGCAAGCGCTGCTACGCCTCGTTCGGCCAGCCGTTCGCGGTGCCGGCGAGCCTGCGCTTCCTGCCCGGCCAGGACCTGCTGGTCGAGCCCGGGGGGATGCCCGCGGCGCCAGCACTGATGATCACTCTGGACGCGGCGGCGGCGGCGCGGCTCGGGCCACTGGCCCAGCACGCCGAGCGGGCCGGCGAACTGATCGTCATCGACCACCACGCGTCCAACACCGGCTTCGGCGGCGTGCGCCTGGTCGATCCGGAGGCGGCCGCCACCTCCGTCCTCGTGGACGAGCTGATCCGGCGGCTGGGCGTCCGGCTCACCAGCGACATCGCGCTCGGCCTCTACGCCGGGCTGGCCAGCGACACCGGCTCGTTCAAGTACCCCTGCACGACCCCGCAGGTGCACGAGCTGGCGGCCCGGCTGATCGACGCCGGGGTGCGTCCCGACGCGGTCGGCCACGAGCTGTGGGATCGCGCGCCGTTCGGCTACCTGCAGGTGCTGGCGGGCGCGCTGGGCCGGGCCCGGCTCGAACGTGACGCGGCCGGCGGCCTCGGCCTGGTCTGGACGACGATCGCCCGCGCCGACCGGGACGCCCAGGGCGTGCCGTACGACCAGCTCGAAGGCGTGATCGATCAGCTGCGCCGGGCCGACGAGGCCGAGGTCGCGGTGGTGCTCAAGGAGACCGACGAGGGCCGCTGGTACGTCTCGACCCGTTCCAAGGGGCGGGTCGACGTGGGGCGTGCCTGCGTGGAGCTGGGCGGCGGCGGGCACCGCCTCGCCGCGGCCTTCACCACGACGGCCGGCCCCGCCGTCACGATCGACCGGCTGCGCGCCGCCCTGCGCGGTCCCCTCGACGACGCGGAGATCAGCGCGTGAACTCAGGACTCGTCATCGTCGACAAGCCGGCCGGCTGGACGTCGCACGACGTCGTCGGCAAGCTGCGCCGGCTGGCCAAGACCCGCCGGGTCGGCCACGCCGGCACCCTCGACCCGATGGCGACCGGCGTGCTGGTCATCGGTGTCGACAAGGCGACCCGCCTCCTCGGTCACCTCGCGCTGACCGAGAAGGGCTACGACGGCACGATCCGGCTCGGCCAGTCCACCAACACCGACGACGCCGAGGGCGAGATCACCTCCACCGCCTACGCCGACGTGGACGACGCCGCGATCCAATCCGGCATCGGCACCCTGACCGGGGTGATCCAGCAGATCCCGCCGCAGGTCAGTGCCATCAAGGTGAACGGCGAGCGCGCCTACAAGATGGCCCGCAAGGGCGAGGAGGTCGAGCTCAAGGCGCGGCCCGTCACGATCCACGACTTCGGCGTCCTGGAGATCCGGCGCCACGACGGCCTGATCGACCTCGACGTCTCGATCACCTGCTCGTCCGGCACCTACATCCGTGCCCTGGCCCGCGACCTCGGCGCCATGCTCGGCACCGGCGGCCACCTGACCGCCCTGCGCCGCACCCGGGTGGGCCCGTACGACCTGAGCATGGCCCGCACGATCGACGAGCTCACCAAAGAACTGCGCATCCTCCCGATGGCCGACGCCGTCGGCGCCGCCTTCCCCCGGCGCGAGGTCTCCGAGGACGACGCCCGCAAGGTCATGCATGGCGGCAAACTGCCCGCCGCAGGCCTCGGCCCGGGCCCCATCGGCGTCTTCGCCCCCGACGGCACCCTCCTGGCCCTCGTAGAGGAACAAGGCAAGGCCGCCAAGCCCCTGGCCGTCTTCGTCCCCTGATGCGAGCGTGATCGGAGTCACCTGAGGGAATGGGTGCGGTCCAACTTACGGTTGCGTAACCTACGGGAACGTAGGTTACGTTTTGCGGAGGAGGAGGTGTCCATGACCGCCCTGTCCCATCAGCCCCAGCAGGTTCCGTCGCCGACCAAGCCGCGCCTGCGGGGCTGGCTGCACATCGGCGCTTTCCCCGCCGTGCTCGCCGCCGGTCTCGTCCTGGTCGCGCTGGGGCCGACGCTTCAGGCGCGGCTGTCGTCGGCGGTGTACGTGGCGATGTCCGGGCTGCTGTTCGGGATCTCCGGGACGTACCACCGGCAGAGCTCGAACCGGATGATCGAGGTGCTGCGGCGGTTCGACCACGCCAACATCTATCTGATCATCGCCGGGACGTACACGCCGTTCGCGGTGCTCGCGCTGGACGGGGCGGCCCGGCTCGGCGTGCTGGCGGTGGTGTGGACGGGCGCGATCGCGGGTGTGGTCTTCCGCACCACCTGGGTCGGCGCGCCGCGCTGGTTGTACGTCTCGCTCTACATCGTGCTCGGCTGGGTCGCGGTGTTCTTCCTGCCGCAGTTCCTGTCCGGGGCCGGGATCGCGGCCTGCGTGCTCGTGGCCGTCGGTGGCGTCGCGTACAGCGTGGGCGGTGTCGTCTACGGGCTGCGGCGCCCCAACCCCTCGCCGCGCTGGTTCGGTTTCCACGAGGTCTTCCACGCCTGCACGCTCGCCGCGTACGTCATGCAGTACATCGCGGTCTCCCTGGTCGTCTATCAGTCGGCCTGACGATTTCTCCGAATTCATCCGGGCCGGAATGGGGGCGATCCGTAGGGGGATCCGCTACCGGCGAGTAGACTTCGGAGGGCCGACGCCAGGTGGCGACCGCTCCGGGGGACAGGCGCGCACGGCAACCCCCCTCGGTCGTGACGCCACGCGGCGCATGGCAGTCTGTGAGGCGACAGAACGTCCAACGCAGGGAGATCATGGTGCGGCGCTGGCACGGCCTCGACGAGGTTCCCGCCGACTGGGGCAGATCGGTGATCACCATCGGCGTCTTCGACGGGGTGCACCGCGGCCACCAGCGGATCGTGGGCCGCGCCGCCGAGCAGGCCCGCGAGCGGGGGCTCAAGTCCGTTGTGATCACCTTCGACCCGCATCCCGACGAGGTCGTCCGGCCGGGCACCCACCCGCCGCTGCTGAGCTCCACCAAGCGCCGCATCGAGCTGCTGGAGGGGCTCGGCACCGACGCGGTCGTGGTCGTCCCGTTCACGCTGGAGCTGTCGAAGGTGGGGCCGGACGAGTTCGTCCAGTCGGTGCTCGTCGACCGGCTCCACGCGGCGCACGTCATCGTCGGCGAGGACTTCCGCTTCGGCCACAAGGCCAAGGGCGACGTCGCGCTGCTGAAGGAGCTCGGCGAGAAGTACGACTTCACCGCCGAGGGCGTGCCGCTCGTGGCGAACGGCGACAAGATCTCCTCCACCGGCATCCGGACGCTGCTCGAGAGCGGCGCGGTCGAGGAGGCGAGCCACGCGCTGGGCCGCCCGCACCGCGTCGAGGGCATCGTCGTCCGCGGCCATCAGCGGGGGCGCCAGTTGGGCTTCCCGACCGCCAACCTGGAGACCCTGCCGCACACCGCGATCCCCGCCGACGGCGTCTACGCCGGCTGGCTGGTCTGCGACTCCGACCGGTATCCCGGTTTCCGCTGGCCCGCGGCGATCTCCATCGGCACCAACCCGACGTTCGAGGGCGCGGGCGAGCGGACCGTCGAGGCCTACGCGCTGGACCGGGACGATCTCGACCTCTACGGCGAGCACATGGCGGTGGACTTCGAGGCCCGCATCCGCGACACGCTCAAGTTCGAGTCGATCGAGGCCCTGATCGAGGAGATGCACCGGGACGTGGACCGCGCCAGAGAGATCACCGCGCCGGGGCGGGCCTGATCCGGCCGATCGCGGCCTGATCCGGCCGCCGATCACGGTCCGTTCCGCTCCGTCACGGGTCGCCTTTGGGACGTGGTACGGTGAATAGTCGCCGGGATAGGCCCCGGCTCGGTCGGCTGCACCCTCATGTGGCCGGCCACTTCCATACGCACCATGCGGACCCGCGCGCCTGCGGGCAGGGGATCTGCGGGTGACGAGCTTTCAGAAGGAGCCACGTGTCGCTCGACACCGCCACCAAGAACAAGATCATTGCTGAGTACGCGACCGCTGAGGGTGACACCGGATCCCCGGAAGTCCAGGTTGCGCTGCTGACCCGCCGGATCAACGATCTGACGGAGCACCTCAAGGAGCACAAGCACGACCACCACAGCCGCCGCGGGCTGCTGCTGCTGGTCGGCCGCCGTCGCCGGCTCCTCAAGTACCTGCAGAACAAGGACATCAACCGTTACCGGCAGCTGATCGAGCGTCTGGGTCTGCGCCGCTAGTACGGTGAAGGGGAGTGGCTGGTGGAGAACGGCTCCGTGTCCGGAGCCGGTTCACCACTGCCCGAGGTGCCGCGGGGGAGATCTCCGGGGCGCCCGGGGCCGCTCCCCTTTCTTCATGACCGGCCAAGGTTCATGAACAGGCAAGATTCGTCCGCGGGCCCGAGCCCGCGGACGTAGGCCGGGCCGGATCCGGGAAGGATCCGTCCGTCCGACAACTGAACGACCAACACCCGCGGACAGCGCCCTGGTGCGGCCGGTCCTCGGTAGTGGCTTTCGGAGCCCGCTCCCCGCCCGATCGGCGGCGGGGACCCGAAGATCCGGGAGCTTCGATCGAAGACCGGCATTGCGTAATAAACCACGGGAAGCGGGCCGCGGGAACGTCCGAAACCTAGGAGGTTTCCCGTGACAGAAGCTGTGCGCATCGATGGGGCGCAGAGCACCGAAGCCGTGATCGACAACGGTTCCTTCGGCACTCGTACCATCCGTTTCGAGACGGGCCGGCTGGCCCGTCAGGCGGCCGGTTCGGCCGTCGCCTACCTCGACGACGAGACGATGGTGCTCTCCGCCACCACCGCCTCCAAGAAGCCGAAGGACAACCTCGACTTCTTCCCCCTGACGGTCGACGTCGAGGAGCGCATGTACGCGGCCGGGCGCATCCCCGGCTCGTTCTTCCGCCGTGAGGGCCGTCCCTCCGAGGACGCCATCCTCACCTGCCGCCTGATCGACCGGCCGCTGCGCCCCTCGTTCACCAAGGGCCTGCGCAACGAGATCCAGGTCGTCGAGACGATCATGGCGTTGCACCCCGACCACCTGTACGACGTCGTGGCGATCAACGCCGCCTCGATGTCCACCCAGCTGGCGGGCCTGCCCTTCTCCGGCCCGATCGGCGGCGTCCGCGTCGCGCTGATCGAGGGCCAGTGGGTCGGTTTCCCGACGCACCCCGAGCTGGAGAACGCCACGTTCGACATGGTGGTCGCCGGTCGCGTCCTGGACGACGGCGACGTCGCGATCATGATGGTCGAGGCCGAGTCCACCCCGGGCACGCTGCGGCTCGTCGGTGACGGCGCCACCGCGCCCACCGAGGAGACCATCGCCGCGGGCCTCGAGGCGGCCAAGCCGTTCATCAAGGTCCTGTGCAAGGCGCAGAGCGACCTGGCGGCCGTGGCCGCCAAGCCGACCGCCGAGTACCCGATCTTCCTGGACTATCAGGACGACGTGTTCGAGGCCGTCAGCAACGCCGTGAGCAGTGAGCTCGCCGAGGCGCTGACCATCGGCGCCAAGCAGGAGCGCGAGTCCAAGCTCGACGAGCTCAAGGCCGGCGTCGCCGAGAAGCTCGGCGCCGACTTCGAGGGCCGCGAGAAGGAGATCTCCGCCGCCTTCCGCGCGCTGACCAAGAAGCTCGTCCGGGCGCGGGTCGTCAGCGACGGCCTGCGCATCGACGGCCGCGGAGTCAAGGACATCCGCCAGCTCAACGCCGAGGCGCACGTGATCCCGCGGGTGCACGGCTCGGCGCTGTTCGAGCGCGGCGAGACCCAGATCATGGGCGTGACCACGCTCAACATGCTCCGCATGGAGCAGATGATCGACACGCTCAACCCCGAGCGCACCAAGCGCTACATGCACAACTACAACTTCCCGCCGTACTCCACCGGTGAGACCGGCCGCGTGGGCTCGCCCAAGCGCCGCGAGATCGGCCACGGCGCGCTCGCCGAGCGGGCGCTGCTGCCGGTGCTGCCGACGCGCGAGGAGTTCCCCTACGCGATCCGCCAGGTGTCGGAGGCCCTCGGGTCCAACGGCTCCACCTCGATGGGCTCGGTCTGCGCGTCCACCATGTCGCTGCTCGACGCGGGCGTGCCGCTCAAGCAGATGGTGGCCGGCATCGCCATGGGCCTCATCCACGAGGGCGGCGAGTACGTCACGCTGACCGACATCCTCGGCGCCGAGGACGCCTTCGGCGACATGGACTTCAAGGTCGCCGGCACCCGGGACGTCATCACGGCCCTGCAGCTCGACACCAAGCTCGACGGCATCCCGGCCTCGGTGCTGGCCGCCGCGCTCAAGCAGGCCAAGGGCGCTCGCCTGGCGATCCTCGACGTCATGCAGGAGGCCATCGAGGCGCCCGCCGAGATGAGCCCGAACGCGCCGCGGATCATCACGATCAAGGTCCCGGTCGACAAGATCGGCGAGGTCATCGGCCCCAAGGGCAAGATGATCAACTCGATCCAGGACGACACCGGCGCCGACATCACGATCGAGGACGACGGCACCATCTACGTCGGCGCCACCGACGGCCCGTCGGCCGAGGCCGCGCGGCAGGCGATCAACGCGATCGCCAACCCGCACATGCCCGAGGTCGGCGAGCGGTACCTCGGCACGGTCGTCAAGACCACCACGTTCGGGGCGTTCGTGTCGCTGCTGCCCGGCAAGGACGGCCTGCTGCATGTCTCGCAGATCCGCAAGCTGCACGGCGGCGCCCGGATCGAGAACGTCGAGGACGTCATCAACGTCGGCGAGAAGATCCAGGTCGAGGTCACCGAGATCGACCAGCGCGGCAAGCTGTCGCTGGTCCCGGTCGAGGTCGTCGAGCGCGAGCAGGCCGACAAGGCCGACGGCGGCGAGAGCGCCGACGGTGGCGCGCCCGCGGCAGAGGCGGCCGGCGGCGACCGTGACGGAGACCGCGGTGACCGTGGCGAGCGCCGGTCCGAGGGCGGGGGCGACCGCGCCCCGCGCCGTCGCCGCACCCGCCGCGGCGGCGAGGGCGGCGGCGACCGCAACTCCTGACCGATCGCCTTGATCGCGACTGACCGAACACGCTGACCGACCGGCCTGCCCGTCTCCGGGCAGGCCGGTCGGACTTTCTCACCGAGGGATCGTGAACCCCGTGACGATTCTGGCCAATGCCCAGGAACCCGGCACCACCCACGTCGTGCACCCCGGCGCGGACGGTGCCGGCACCGTCCGGCGCTCGGTGCTGCCGGGCGGCCTGCGCGTCATCACCGAGACCATGCCGACCGTGCGGTCCGCCGCGTTCGGCATCTGGGCCGGTGTCGGCTCCCGCGACGAGGCCCCCGCCGACGCGGGCGCCAGCCACTACCTGGAGCACGTGCTGTTCAAGGGCACGCGGCGGCGGTCCGCGCTGGAGATCTCCGCGGCGATCGACGCGGTCGGCGGCGACCTCAACGCGTTCACCGCCAAGGAGTACACCTGCTACTACGCGCGGGTCCTCGACGCCGACCTGCCGCTGGCGGTCGACGTCGTCTCCGACATGGTGGCCTCGTCGGTCAACCGGCCCGAGGACGTCGAGTCCGAACGCGGTGTGATCCTCGAAGAGATCCACATGCGTGACGACGACCCCGGCGACCTCATCCACGACGAGTTCTCCACGGCGCTCTACGGGGACGCGCCGCTCGGCCGGCCCATCCTCGGCACGGTCGAGTCGATCAACGCGCTGGGCCGGGACCGCATCCACGCCTACTACCGCGAGCACTACGTCCCGGACAACCTGGTCGTCTCGGCCGCCGGCAACATCGACCACGACGAGGTCGTCCGGCTGGTCGCCCAGGCCTTCGAGGGCCATCTCGAGGGCCCCGCCCGTCCCCGGCCGCCCCGCCTGGACGGCACTCCGCAGCCCGCCGTCCCGACCGTGCGGGTCGTCGACAAGGACACCGAGCAGGCCCACGTGGTGCTCGGCGGCGTCGGCGTCTCCCGCACCGACGACCGCCGCTTCGCGCTTGGCGTCCTCAACGCCGCGCTCGGCGGCGGCATGTCCTCGCGCCTCTTCCAAGAGGTGCGCGAGAAGCGCGGCCTCGCCTACTCCGTCTACAGCTACACCTCGCAGTACGCCGACACCGGCGTCTTCGGCGTCTACGCGGGCTGCCAGACCGCCAAGGTCGACGAGGTCCTGTCGATCTGCCGCGACGAGGTGGCCAAGGCCGCAGCGAAGGGCATCACCGACGAGGAGCTCGAACGCGGCAAGGGGCAGCTGCGCGGCGCGATGGTGCTCGGCCTGGAGGACACCGGCTCCCGGATGAGCCGCATCGGCAAGAGCGAGCTGGTGTACGAGTCGCTGCTCGCCGTCGACGAGGTCCTCAGCCGCATCGACGCCGTCACCCTCGACGACATCCGCGCCGTGGCGGCCGACGTGCTCGCCGCGCCGCAGGCCCTTACCGTGATCGGCCCCTTCGGCGACCGCGACTTCACCCTCTGAGAGCTTTGATCGTCACGTTGCTCGGGTAGGCCTCCGGGGCGAGGGAGGTGCCCCATGCAGATCCTCATCCGGGTGCTCATCACCGCGGTCGCGCTGTGGGTGGCCACGGCGCTGGTCGGCGGGATCACCGTGACCGACGAGACCGCGGTCAAACGGTGGCTGACCCTGCTGGCGGTCGCGGTGATCTTCGGCCTGGTCAACGCGTTCATCAAACCCGTGATCAAGGTGCTGGGCTGCGCGTTCTACGTGCTGACGCTGGGCCTGATCGCGCTGGTGGTGAACGCGGCGCTGCTCATGCTGACCAGCTGGCTGGCCGGGAAGCTGGATCTGCCGTTCCACGTCGAGTGGTTCTGGCCCGCGTTCTGGGGCGCGATCATCGTCGGCGTCGTGTGCTGGCTGCTCGGCGTCCTGATCCCCGACGGAGAGTCCGATGACTGACCCTTGCTAACCGGACCACGGTCCGATAATCTCTCAAGCAACCGGACTAAGGTCCGCTTATTGAGAGGTGCGACCATGACCCGACTGCTGCACATCTCCGCCTCCCCGCGCGGGACCGCCTCCGAGTCGCTGGCGATCGCGACCACGTTCCTGGACGCCTACCGGGAGGCGCATCCCGGCGACACCGTCGATCACTACGACCTGTGGGACGGCACGCTGCCGGAGTTCGGCCCGGCCGGCGCCGGAGCCAAGATGACGGTCTTCGGCGGAGCGTCCCCCGAAGGAGCCCAGCACCACGCCTGGGCCGCCGCCAGGGCCGTCTTCGACCGCTTCGACTCCTACGACCGCTACCTGTTCAGCGTGCCGATGTGGAACGCCGGAGTCCCGTACGTCCTCAAGCAGTTCATCGACGTGATCAGCCAGCCCGGCTGGGTGTTCGGCTTCGACCCCGAGCAGGGGTACACCGGGCTGCTCCAGGGCAAGAAGGCCGCCGTCGTCTACACCAGCGCCGTCTACGGCCCCGGCCGGGCCCCCTCCTTCGGCGCCGACTTCCAGAGCACCTTCTTCAACGACTGGCTGAGCTGGGCCGGAATCACGGAAAGCACCGCCATCGAATTCCGCCCCAACCTCGCGACCTCAGACCCGGAAACCTCCCGCCGCCAGGCACACGCGCAAGCCCGCGAAGAGGGCAAACGCTTCTAGGGTGCGTCTCGAGGTCGGCTGCCCTGCCGCGGGCGGCGACCTCGAGAGTCACACCCGTGGGCGATAGGCTTCGACCTGCAGTCAAGCCGGGAGGCGAACGTGATCAAGGTTGGGGTGCTGGGCGCGCGGGGCCGGATGGGGGCCGAGGTGTGCCGGGCCGTCGAGGGCGCCGACGACATGGAGCTGGTCGCCGCCGTCGACCAGGACGACGAGCTGGAGTCCCTCACCCCCGCCGAGGTCGTGGTCGACTTCACCCACCCGGGCGTGGTCATGGACAACCTCCGCTGGTGCGTCGAGCACGGCCTGCACGCGGTCGTCGGCACCAGCGGCTTCGACCCGGGCCGCCTCGACACCGTTCGCGGCTGGCAGACGGCCAAGCCCGGGGCCAACGTCCTCATCGCGCCCAACTTCGGCATCGGCGCCGTCCTGATGATGCACTTCGCGCAGAAGGCGGCCCCGTTCTTCGAGTCCGTCGAGATCATCGAGCTGCACCACCCCAACAAGGCCGACGCCCCCTCCGGCACCGCCTACCGCACCGCCGAGCTGGTCTCCGCCGCCCGCGCCGAGGCGGGCACTCGCCCCTCGCCCGACGCCACCACCTCCGAGCTCCACGGCGCCCGCGGCACCGACGTCGAGGGCGTGCACGTCCACTCGATCCGCCTCTCGGGCCTCATCGCCCACCAGGAGGTCCTGCTGGGCGGCCACGGCGAGGTCTTCACGATCCGCCACGACTCGATGAACCGCGAGTCGTTCATGCCCGGCGTCCTGCTGGGCGTCCGCGCCGCCCAGGACCTCCCCGACCCCCTCACCGTCGGCATCGAGTCCCTCCTCGGTCTGTGATCTTCGACGCCGCACCCTGGGACTACCTAGCCGCCGACGAGGCAGTCGACCTAGAACACCCCCTGGTCCAATCCACCGCCGCGACCCTCCGCGTGGGCGACGACATCGCCTACGCCCGAGCGGCCTTCGAGTACGTCCGCGACGAGATAGAACACCCCCTAGACACCGGCGACCCCCGCGTAACCTGGCGCGCTTCCGACGTCCTAGCCCAAAACGTAGGCCTCTGCTACGCCCAGTCCCACGCCCTGGTAGCCCTCCTACGCGCCGGCGGCATCCAAGCAGGCTTCTGCTACCAGCCCTTCGACGTCCTGCACGGCCTGGTAGCCACCCTCATCGACGACCGCTGGATACACCTGGACCCCCGCGCCAAACACACACAGTTCTCCGCCACAGAAGACCGCCTGGCCTACCCAGAAACCCCGGTCCACCCCAAGGTCTACGCCGCCCCCCACCCAGCCGTCCTGGAAGCCCTAAAAACCCACACCAACGCCCAAACCCTCGCCGAGAACGGCCTCCCCACCCCCGACGTCCTCTGACGCTCCTAGGGCGCGCCTCGACTGGGCGGGTGAAGTTTTGCCCTCGGGTGTCTTTGGGTTGGGGTGTTTGGCGGCACGGTTGAGGGCGTAGTGGTGCTGCGGCGTGTCGAGGGCTTCCGTGCTGGGTTATTTCCGCTTTCCCGATGTGCGTGATGAGGTCGTGGTCTTCGTCGCGGACGATGACCTGTGGCTGGTGTCCACGGAGGGCGGGCGGGCCTGGCGGTTGACGGCGGGTGTGGCCGAGGTCGGGTTTCCGCGGATCTCTCCTGATGGGACGCAGGTCGCGTTCGTGGGGGAGGGCGAGGGGCCCAAGGAGGTCTACCTGCTCGCGTTGGACGGGGGCAATGCGCGGCGGCTCACCTATCAGGGGGCTCAGTGCACCGTGAGCGGGTGGGAGGGGGGCGATGTCGTCTACGCGAGTGATGTGGGGCAGCCGTTCGCGGGGCAGCGGTGGTTGCATCGGGTTAAAACGGACGGGGGATTGCCGCGGCGGTTGCCGTTCGGGCCTGCGGGGTCCATTTCGTTCGGGCCGGGCGGGGGTGTGGTGCTCGGGCGCAATACGGCTGATCCGGCGAGGTGGAAGCGGTACCGGGGCGGGACGGCGGGGAGCCTGTGGATTTCGGGGGGTGGTCCGTTCCGGCGGCTCCTGGAGTTGGACGGGAACCTCGCGGCGCCTTGCTGGGTGGGGGAGCGGGTCTACTTTCTGTCGGACCACGAGGGCATCGGGAATGTCTACTCGTGTCTGGAGGACGGCGGGGACCTCAGGCGCCATACCGATCACGAGGACTTCTACGCGCGCAATCTCGCCAGTGATGGGCGGCGGCTCGTCTACCACGCGGGAGCGGATCTGTATCTGCTGGATCCCGGTGAGGAGTCGCGGCGGATCGATGTGCGGTTGGGCACGTCGAGGTCGCAGCGGGATCGGAAGTTCGTGGATGCGGCGCAATATTTGGACGGTGCCACGCTGAGTCCTGACGGGTCCAGGCTTGCGGTGACCACGCGGGGCAAGGCGTTCACTTTTGAGTGTTGGACCGGTGCGGTACGCCAGTTGGGCGTGCGCAACGGGGTTCGCTATCGCTTGTTGAGCTGGTTGAACGACCAGGAGCGGCTGGTCGCGGCTGTGAGTGACCAGGGTGACCATGAGGCGCTTGTGCTGCTGGACGGGACGTCCGTGCGGTTCGACGCCGACACCGGGCGGATGGCGGAACTGGCGGTTTCGCCCGTGGATGACCGGGTCGCGATCACCAATCACCGTAATGAGCTTCTTTTGGTGGACGCGGGCGATCCAAAAGGGCCGGCGGTGCGGCTCGATGTGAGCCCCTATGGCGCCATCGAGGATCCGGCGTGGTCGCCTGACGGGCGCTGGCTGGCGTACACCTATCCCGACAGCGCCCAGAGCACGGCGATCAAGGTCTGCCGGGTGGACACGCGGGAGACGAGGGTCGTTCTTGAACCTGTGCTGCGGGATCGGGCGCCTTCGTTCGATCCTTGCGGCCGGTATCTGTACTTCATCGGCGCGCGGGTCTTCAATCCGATCGAGGACGCGCTGCAGTTCGGCATGGGGTTTCCGCTGGGGACGCTGCCGTACGCGATCGCGTTGCGCGCTGATGTGGCCCCGCCGGGCAAGGACGAGGCGGGGCCGGTCGAGCGGGTCGACATCGACTTCGACGGCATCGAACGGCGGGTGGTGCCGCTGGAGGTGCCCGAGGCGCGATACGCGCGGGTGGCGGGGATCGAGGGCAAGGTGCTCCTCTCGTACCACCCGATCGAAGGCATCCGCGACGTTCTGGTGGACAGCGCGCTGCTGCTGTACGACCTCGCCGAAGGCCGGCGGCGGCATCTGGCGTCGAAGATCAGCGGTTTCTGGGTGAGCCGGGACGGCGGCACCCTGCTCTACCGGGTCGGGCAGCGGCTGCGTGTGGTGCCCGCGGGCGACGACGTGCCCGACGGTGACGCGCCGGGGCCTTCGACGGGCTGGATCGACCTGTCCAGGGTGAAGGTGTCGATCTGGCCAGAGGGCGAGTGGTGCCAGATGTTCCGGGAGGCCTGGCGCTTGCAGTTGGAGCACTTCTGGGCCAGGGACATGGCAGGCCTGGACTGGTACGGCGTGTACGACCGTTACAAGCCGCTGGTCGACCGTGTGAACACCCGTAGCGAGTTCTCCGATCTGCTCTGGGAGATGCAGGGCGAGCTCGGAACGTCCCATGCGTACGAGCGGGGCGGCGCCTACCGCCCGCAGCCCGCGTATCCGCTGGCCTACCTGGGAGTGGACTGGGCGGTCGAGACCGGCCTCTATGTGATCGCGGGCATCGTGCGCGGCGATCCCTGGGACCCCGAGGCGACCTCGCCGCTCAACAGGCCCGGTGTCGACGTACGGGTCGGCGACGCCCTGCTGGCGGTGAACGGGCAGGCGGTGGGCCTGGGCTGCGGCGGTCCGCAGGAACAACTGGTCAGCCAGGTCGGCCAGGAGGTACAGCTCACCCTCCAGCGGGGCGAGGAGCCGCCCACCACGATCGAGGTGCCGACGCTCAGGGACGAACGGCCCGGCCGCTACCGCGACTGGGTGCGGGCCAACCGGAGCCTGGTGAACGAACGGACGGATGGACGTGTCGGCTACGTGCATGTGCCGGACATGAAGGCGGCCGGCTTCGCCGAGTTCCACCGTGGCTTCCTCAGGGAGTACGACCGCGACGCGCTGATAGTCGATGTGCGCTTCAACGGCGGCGGGTACGTGGGGGGTCTGCTGCTGCAGCGGCTGGCCCGGCCCCGCCTGGGTTTCGACTTCCCGCGCTGGGGCGTTCCGGAGCCCTACCTGAGGGAGTCGGTGGCCGGGCCGCTCGTCGGGCTCATCAACGAGCGCACCGGCTCGGACGGCGACGTCTTCGCGCACGCGTTCAAGGTGCTCGGGCTCGGCCCGCTGATCGGCAAGCGCACCTGGGGCGGGGTGGTCGGCATCCAGCCCCGGCACCGGCTCGCCGACCGCACGGTCACGACGCAGCCGGAGTTCTCGTTCGCCTTCGATGACGTCGGCTGGCAGTTGGAGAACTACGGCACCGCGCCGGACATCGACGTCGACATCACGCCCGAGGACCACGCCGAAGGACGCGACACCCAGCTTGAACGGGCCATTGCCGTGGCGCTCGAACAGCTGGAGAGCCGCCCGCCGCACCGGCCCGATCCCGCCGTCCGCCCCCGCTTCGAGGCGCCGCGGCTCCCACCACGCCGGTGATCTCGGCACGTTAAGGGCAGATCTCCACCTGCTAGACCGTCTCGTTACATCCCTCCGGGTACTGGTCGTAGTGGTGCAGGTCGTGCACCTCTGTAAAAACTGGGGGGAATGCCTCATGGGTATCTTCGATGACGCCAGGAACAAGACCTCGGGCGCCAAGGACAAGGCCAAGGAGAACGCCGAGAAGGCCGGCGACCGGGCTCGCGAGTCCGGTGGCGACTCCATGGACAACCTTCGCGACCGGGAGAACCTGCAGGACCAGGCCCGCGAGCAGGGCGACAACATGCGGGACCGGGCCCGCGACACCGGGGACGACTACCACCAGCCCTGAGGATTGCCCGTCTGGCCGCGGTCACTGAGGTCGAACGGGGGCGCACGGGGTCACCTGTGCGCCCCCTTCGTAGCGTTAAGTGTGATACTGATTGCTCTGGGTAATCAGTCTCCGGATCAACGGGGGATGAGTGAGCGACGGCCTGGATCGCAGCAGCCTCAAGGTGCCGCTCGTCGTGGGCGCGGCACTCCTCGTCCTCCTGGCCGCCGGAGCGGTCGCCTTCGGCGGATGGGTCACCTCCGCCCTCGCCCCGGACGACTTCGCGGGGCGCGGCGAGGGCGTGGCGATGATCCGGATCCAGCCGGGCCAGTCGGCCCGCGCGGTCGCCGCGTCCCTGGAGGCGGCGGGCGTCGTCGCGAGCGACGACGCGTTCGTCCAGGCCGTCGAGGGCTCAGCCAAGGCCGCCGAGCTGCGTCCGGGCCTCTATCGCCTGCGCCAGCGGATGAAGGCCTCCGCCGCGGTTGGCCTGCTCTTCGACCCGGCGGCGCGCGTCCAGCGGACGGTCACCGTCCGGGAGGGGCTGCGCCTGGACGAGACGCTCGCGATCCTCGCCAAGGGGTCGGGCATTCCGCGCGCCGAGTTCGCGGCGGCCGCCGCGCACCCTGCCGGGCTCGGCCTCCCCTCGTACGCGCGCGGCCGGCTGGAGGGTTTTCTCTTTCCGGCCACCTATCCCGTCGAGCCGGGCACGGACGCCAGGTCGATGCTGGCCGCGATGATCCAGCGCTTCCGCCAGGCCGCCGCCGACGTCGAGCTGGAAGGCCGGGCGGCCGCCGTGCGGCTGACGCCGCTCCAGGCCGTCACCGCGGCCAGCATCGTCCAAGCCGAGGGCGGCGGTCCCGCCGACTATCCGAAGATCGCGCGTGTGATCTACAACCGGCTCCGGGCCGGCGGGCGGCTCCAGCTCGACACGACGGTGCTGTACGCGCAGAAGCGCCACGACCTGCGAGTCTCGGTGAAAGACACTCAGGTGCGCTCGCCGTACAACACCTACGTCCGTGGCGGGCTGCCTCCCGGGCCGATCTCCAGCCCCGGCGAGGCGGCCCTGAAGGGCGTGCTCAGTCCGGCCCGGGGCGACTGGCGCTACTTCGTGACCACCGACCCGGAGCGCCGGATCACCAGGTTCACCGCGTCCGAGGCCGAGTTCCTCCGCTTCCGCGGCGAGCTCAACCGTGCCCTGAAGGCCGCCGACTAGCAGCCCAGCGAGGCCTCGGCTCCCGGAGCCCTCGACTGCCTCTTGCGTTGGCTAATCGTTTTAGCTAGCCTACTGGCTAATGAGATTAGCCATTTGGAAACTAGTCCTAGTTTCCAGGAGGGACGTACCCGTGCAGATCCGTCGCATCGCTCTCGTCGCCGCCGCTCTCCCGGTCGCCGTCGCCGGCACGCTCTTCGCCTGGGGCGAGCTGAAGCCGCACGAGGTCCGCACCACCGTCGAGATCGCGGCGCCCGCCGGCACCGTCTGGCAGGTGCTGACCGACTTCCAGCGCTATCCCGAGTGGAATCCGTTCATGGTCAGCGTCAAGGGCACCGCGCGGAAGGGGACGAAGCTCGACAACAAGCTGCGCGACAACGACGGCGGCGTGATGACGTTCAAGCCCGAGATCCTCAAGGCCGACGCCGGCCGGGAGCTGCGCTGGATCGGCCGGATGTGGGTCCCCGGCATCGTCGACGGCGAGCACTACTTTCTCATCGAGCCCGCCGGCGACGGCAAGGTCCGGCTGACCCAAGGCGAGCGCTTCACCGGCGCGCTCGTCCCGGTCGCCGCCGGTCAGCTGCGGATGGAGGACGAGTTCGCGGCCATGAACGCCGCGCTCAAGGCCCGCGCCGAGCGCGCCTGACGCACGCTCCGGCGGAGAGCCCTGCCCCGCGCCGAGCGAGCCTGACGCTCACTCTCCGGACGGAGGCGCGCTGGACGTGGCGGGAGTGGCGAAGCCGTGCTTGTTGAAGAGCTTGCGGGCGGTCGGCGAAGTCAGCCAGGTGACGAAGGGCAGCGCGCGTTCCTCGTTGTCGGTGTCCTTCACGGCCATCGCCGGATAGGTCGCCGTGACGTTCTCGTTCGCCGGGATGGGGACGCTGCTCGCGGCCGCCCCGGCGGAACGCAGGTCGGTGATGTAGACCAGCCCCGCGTCCGCCTCGCCGCCCCGCACCCGGTCCAGCACGGCCCGCGAGCTGATCTCCTCCGACGTCCAGCGGACGGTGAGCCCCGCCCGCGAGAAGACCTCCCGCGCGTACCGTCCCGCCGGGACCGTCGAGGCGCCGACCGCGACGCGCAGGCCACGGCGGCCGAGATCCCGCAGCCCGCGGATGCGCTTGGGGTTGCCGGGCGCGACCGCGATGGTGAGCGAGCCGAGCGCGACGATCCGGCGGCGGCCCGTCAGATAGCGCCCCACCGCGTCCATGCTCGCCTCGTCGGCCGTCATCAGCACGTCGCCGGGATCGCGGTCGGCGACCCGGCCGGCCATCTCCTGCGAGCCGCCGAACATGAACCGCACCGTCACGTCCCGGTGTTCGTGCTGGTAGGCGGCACCGAGCTCGGCCGCGACGTCGGTCAGCGACGAACCCGCCAGCACCGTCAGCGTCGTGTGCCCGGAGGACCCGCCGCACCCGGCGGCGCCCAGGGCGAGAGTGGGGAGCAGCGTGGCGAAGACGGTGACATGCCACCTGCGGGGGGAGTCGGGCATATGCCTTCATCCTAGAGTTGGTCGGGCTTCCCGCCGGTGATTCGCCCTGGCGTGTCAGACCTCCGCAATAGGCTCGTGCGTAGCCGAAGACCACTTCCCCGGAGAGGCCCGAATGTCCTTCGACCTGATGGAACTGCTGTCCGACGACTGGCGTGAGCGGCTCGACCCGCTGCTCGACCCGATCGCGACGGCGGCGCTGAGCGCGTACGTGGCGCAGGAGTACGCGACGCAGACGGTCTACCCGCCCCAGGAAGACCTGTTCACCGCGTTCCGGCACTGCTCGTACGACAAGGCGCGGGTCCTCATCCTCGGCCAGGACCCCTACCACGGCCCGGGGCAGGCCCACGGCATGAGCTTCAGCGTGCGCGACGGAGTGCGGCTGCCACCGTCGCTGCGCAACATCTACAAGGAGCTCGCGTCCGACCTGGAGGTGCCGGTCGCCAAGACCGGCGACCTGACGCCCTGGGCCGACCAGGGCGTGCTGCTGCTCAACGCGGTGCTGACCGTCCGCGGCGGCGAGGCGGGGGCGCACGCGGGCAAGGGCTGGGAGGAGTTCACCGACGCCGCCATCCGGGCGCTCAACGACAAGCCCGAACGCGTCGTCTTCGTCCTGTGGGGCGCCTACGCCCGCAAGAAGGCCCGCCTCATCACCGGCGTGCACCACACCGTGATCGAGTCGGCGCATCCGAGCCCGCTCAGCGCCAAGAAGTTCTTCGGCACCCGGCCGTTCAGCGCCGTCAACAAGGCGCTCGCCGACGCCGGCTCACCCGAGATCGTCTGGGACCTCGGCACCCCGCGATGAGTCAGAGCGCGAGGCCCACGGCGAGCAGCACGCCGTAGGCGATCTGCAGGCGACCGGTCTCGCCCAGCACGGGGATCAGGGCGGGGCCGTTCGCCCCGTTCAGTACCTTCTGGGTGGGCGGGACCGACAGCGGCGCCGCGACCAGCGCGATCAACACCCACGGGTGCGGCGCGGCCAGGGCCAGCACCATCATGAACGGCAGCGCCGTGCACGCCGCGTACAGCACGCGGGTCCACCGGTCGCCGAGCACGACCGCGAGGGTGCGCTTGCCAGAGACCTTGTCGGTGGGAATGTCGCGCAGGTTGTTGGCGACCAGCAGCGCGCACGCGAGCAGCCCGATCGGCACCGCCGCCGCCCATGCCTCCCACGGGACGTCCTCCACCTGCACGTACACCGTGCCGACCACGGCGACCAGGCCGAAGAAGACGAACACCGAGATCTCGCCGAGCGCCCGGTAGCCGTACGGGTTCTTGCCCCCGGTGTAGAACCACGCCGCGAGGATGGCGAACGCCCCCACCAGCAGCAGCCACCAGGTCGTCACCGCGGCCAGCGCGAGCCCGGCGACCGCCGCCGCCGCGAAGCAGCCCAGCGCCGCGGCCAGCACCTGCTTCGGCTTGGCGACCTTGGCGCCGACGAGGCGCAGCGGGCCGACGCGTTCCTCGTCGGTGCCGCGCACGCCGTCGCTGTAGTCGTTGGAGTAGTTGACGCCGATCTGCAGGATCAGCGCGACGAACGCGGCGAGCGCGGCACGCCACCACACCGCGTGCCCCGCGCCGATCGCGACGCCGGTGCCGACGACGACGGGGACGAGGGAGGTGGGGAGGGTGCGGGGCCGGGAGCCGGCGACCCATTGCGAGAGCGTGGCCACAGTCACCGTTCGTTTTCGTGGGACGACAGGGGTTCCGATTCTCGCCGATGTTGATCACTGCTCGGGCGCAGCCGCAACGACAATCCGAGGCCCAGCGCCAGGATCACCGCCGTGGTCAGGGCTCCCCGCCGGGCCGCTGTGGCGAGGCTCTCATCCGCGGCGGCCGCGAGCGCCGGTGTGCCGTGCAGCTCGCGGGCGTACGTGCCGGCGCTCTCCCGCAGCTCCCCGGCGATCGCCGCCCGTCGTTCCGCGGGCAGGCCCGACTCCTCCAGCCGGTCGCTCATCGCGTGGCCGAGGCTGGTGGCGAACACCGTCCCGATCACCGCGATGCCCAGCGCGGCGCCGACCTGGCGGACCGTCGACTGCGTGCCCGACGCCTGGCCGGCCTGCGCGGGCGGCACGTCGGCGAGCGACACGTTGGTGAGCTGGGCCGACGTCAGGCCGAGGCCCAGCCCGTACAGCAGCATCCACGGCGCCAGGCCAAGCCCGCCGGTGGACGCGCTGATCGTCAGAGCCAGCGCGACGACCGCCACGACCTCCAGCACCATGCCGATCTGCACGACCCGATGCGCGCCGCGCTTGTTGGCGAGCCGCCCCGCGTACCCGCCCGACACGAAGGCGCCGAGCGCCAGCGGCAGGATCGCCAGGCTGATCTGCAACGGCGCCGTGCCGTGCACGCCGAGCAGGAAGAGCGGCAGCACGAACACCAGCCCGAGCTCGCCCACGTTGATCAGCGCGGCGGCCAGATTGCCGCGGCGGAAGTTGGGGATCCGGAAGAGGTCCAGATCGAGCATGACCGCTCGCCCCGCCGCCGCCCGCGCCCGCTCGACGACCACCAGCACGGCCAGCAGCACGACGCCCAGCGCCAGCACGATCGGCACGGGCGAGAGCCCCCCGGTCGGCCAGCCGAACGGCCGGGTCGCCGTCCACCAGCCGTACGTCTGCCCCTCGATGAGCCCGCAGACCAGCGCGCCGAGCCCCAGCACCGCCAGCGCTCCGCCGAGCCAGTCGATCCCGCGCGGCCCGTCCGGCAGCCGGGTCTCGGGCATCAGCGCCAGCGCCCCGGCGATCAGCAGCGCCCCCAGCGGCAGATTGACGCCGAACGCCCAGCGCCAGCCGCCGCCGGACGCCAGCGCGCCGCCGAGCAGCGGCCCCAGCGCGGCCATGCCGCTGATCATCGAACCCCAGATGCCGAACGCGACCGCCCGGTCCTTGCCGGTGAACATCGCGTTCACCGTGGACAGCGTCGCCGGCATGATCATCGACGCGCCGACGCCCTGCAGGGCACGCGAGCCGATCAGCTGCGGCCCGCTCTGCGCCACCGCCGCCAGCACGCTGGCCAGCATGAACACCGCCACACCGGCCACGAACATCCGGCGCCGCCCGAACAGGTCACCCGCCCGCCCGAACGGGATCAGCAGCGCCGCGAAGACCAGCGAGTAGACCGAGTTGACCCACTCCGCGTCGGACGTGGTCAGCCCCAGCCCGTCGACCATCTGGGGCAGCACCACCCCGACGATGGTCGCGTCCACCACGATCAGCGAGACGCCCGAACTGATGACGACCATCGCGAGCCAGCGCCGCCGGTCGGGCGGCGTCCCGGCCGCGGGCGCGCGCGGCGGCGTCACAGAGGTAGTCAAAGGAAGTCCCGATGCCGATCAATCGATCCCGAAGCACTCGGCTTCAAACATAATCCCGGCTCACCAATGCCTCTCACGGACCCTCCACTTATGGCTTTCCGGCCTCGAAGGGCTCGCCTGGCGGCTCACCCTCCGAACCGCGAAGCGTGCGAGTGCGCATCGCTTCGCGATCTTCGCGTGAAGCTTCGCCTGGCGGCTCGCTCCAGCTCAGGTCCGCACTCGCGTGACGGTCGGTGTCCTTGGTCACACTCGCGGTACGGCCGATCTCGTGGGCGGGTTCACTCCGGGGCTATGTCGGTGTGGAGGCGGATCTGGCGGACGGGCTCGCCCATGTCGAGGGTGCGGGCGGTGCCGTCGGGGGCCCAGCCGGAGGAGCCGAGGAACGTGCGGAGCACCTTGTCGTCCTCGAAGGCCCAGCTGATCAGCGTGCCGAAGCCGTCGTCGCGGAGGAGGTCCACCGTGGCGGCCAGCAGGCGGCTGCCGTGACCGGCGCGTCCGTGGACGGGGTCGACCAGCAGGGTGAGGAGTTCCGCTGTCTGAGCCGGGTCGTGGTCGGGGTCCTCGGCCGGGCCGTGTGCGGCGAAGCCGACGACCAGGTCGGACGACACCGCGACGAGCAGCCGGTGCCGGGGGCTCGGCGGCGTGCTCGCGGCCTCCGCCCAGCGTTCCCGCCAGGCCTTCTGCGCGTCCGCGCTGGTGACCTCGGCGAGCGCGGCGGCGGGGAGGATGTCCCGGTAGCCCTGGCGCCACGCGCGCACCTGGATGTCGGCGACGGCGGCGGCGTCCGCCCGCCTGGCGGGCCGTACGCCCACATCGGCCATGGGTCGTCCTCTCGTCGAAAGGCCCCAGCCTAGAGGCCGAGCTCGTAGCGAGCCTCCTCCACGTCCTCGGGTCGCGCGGGCCTGCGGGCCATTACGCCGGGGCGGCTTTTGAGCGTGCTCGGTAGGCGCGGGTCTTGGTGCGGTTGCCGCAGACTCGCATGGAGCACCAGTTGCGGGAGCGGTTCTTGGACGTGTCGAGGAACGCCCAGCGGCAGGTGCGCTCCAGGCAGACCTTGAGGCGGGGCCAGCTTCCGTCGGCCGACGCCTCCATGACCGCCGCGGCCACGCGGGCGAGGGCGGCCGGGGCGCCGGTACCGACGGGGGCCAGGGAGGGGCTTGGCCCAGTGAGCGTCACCCGGAGCGGGAGCCTTGCGAACGCCGCGTCCAGCTCGGGCGGGAGGGGCGCGATGGACGGGGCGTGGTGATCGTGCATGGCCTCGCGGAGGCCCTTGCGGAGATCGATCGCCGTCGCGAGGACGCGCTCGTCCGCGGCGGAACCGGGTGCGAGGAGGTGGTGACCGATGAGCCATTCGGCCAGCTTGGCGGGCGTGGCGAGCTCGTCGGCGTCGCATTCGACGTCGAGGGTGTTGACGAAGTCCCGCAGCAGCAGGGCGGCGCGGAATGTCTCGGTCACCCGCTCAGTCTACCAAGGCGACACCGGTATTCGGTTTTGAGTGGTTGCATCGAGGGGAACACCGTCATAACGTTGTGGATGGTGTTCGAGCGAGGGGAGTGTCGCGTGTGCTGATGCGCGTCTGGAAGGGCTGGACCCGGCGTTCCGACGCCGACGAGTACGAGGGATATCTCAGGCGCACCGGCCTGGTGGGCTACCGGGAGACCGAGGGCAACCGCGGCGTCCATCTGACCCGGCGGGACGTCGGCGACAACACCGAGTTCTGCTTCGTCACGTTCTGGGAGTCGTGGGACGCCGTGCGCGCCTTCGCGGGCGACGATCCCGAGCGCGCCGTCTACTACCCCGACGACGACCGCTATCTGGTCGACCGCGACTGGGCCGTCACCCACTACGACGTGGTCACCTGAGCGAGGCGGCGGACGCCCTCGGCGAGTTCGGCCTCCGACGTCGCCGCCCCGAAGCTGATCCGCAGGTGCGGGCCCGGCGGCTCGGCGGGGAAGAACGGACGGCCGGCGCTGACCAGGACTCCGGCCCGCAGCGCGGCTTCGGCGAGCGCGACGTCGTCGATGCCGTCCGGCAGCCGCGCCCACAGATGCGGTCCGCCGGCCGGGCGGTCGACGCGCAGCTGGGGGAGTTCCCGGACGAGAGCGGTCAGGAGCGCGTCCCGCCGGGATTTCAGGGCGGTGCGGACCGCCCGCAGGTGGCGTGGCCAGCCGGGGGAGCTCACCAGGTCGAGGAGGGCCTCCTGGAGCGGGCGGGCCGGAAAGAAGCCCTCGACCATCTGGATCGCCCGGACGCGCTCGGCCACGGGACCGCGGGCGATCACCGCGGCGATCCGCATGCTGGCGGACGTGGCCTTGGTCATGGAGGCGATGTGGACGACGCGGCCGTCGGGATCGTGCGTGATCATCGGAGCGGGCGCGGGCTCGATCGCCAGATGGCGCGCGAAGTCGTCCTCGATCACGAAGGCGCCCGCGGCCCGGGCGACCGCCAGGACGTGCGCGCGGCGCCCGGCCGTGAGGCGCGCGCCGCTCGGGTTGTTGAACGTGGGCTGGCAGTAGAAGACCCGCGCCCCCGTCATGGCGAACGCCTCGGCGAGCAGATCGGGCCGGACACCATCGGCGTCCATGGGCACCGGTACCGGCTGCAGGCCGTTCGCGCGGGCGATGGCCAGCACGCCCAGATAGGTCGGGGATTCGACGAGCAGCGAGGCTCCCGGAGGGAGTAGCGCTCGCAACGTGGACGTGAGCGCCTGCTGGCCGCCCGCCGTGATGAGCACGTCGGCCGCGGTGAGATCCCCTCCGGCCGAGCGGGCGAACCACGAGCGCAGCCCGGCGATCCCGTTCAACGGCGGCGGCTCCCACGCGTCCGGCCGCCGTGCCGCCCGCGCCCCCGCCGCGGCCATCGCCCGGAGCGGTTGCAGCGAGGGGTGCAGGTAACCGCCGCTGAGCGGGATCGTGCCCTCAGGTGGCTGTGTGAGCAGCCAGGACACGCCGCTCGCGTCGACGGAGCGATCGCCGAGCGCGACCGACTGCCAGCTCAGATCGGCCGGTCCGGCGGCGGGCGCGGGCCGGTCGGCGGCGAAGGTGCCGCTGCCGGGCCGGGTCACCACGAGGCCCTCGGCGGCCAGCATGCCGAGCGCCCGCGACACCGTGACCGGGCTGACCCGGTGCCGTTCGACGAGCGTCCGGCTGGACGGCAGCCGCTCGCCGGCGCGCATCCGGCCCAGGTCGGTGCGCAGACGATCGGCGAGCGTGGCCACACTGCTATCCTGTTGCATGAGAAACAACGATAGCGCTACTGCTCCCTCGTCGATAGCGCTCGGTGGCCTGGGGCTGGCCGCTCTCGGGGTGCTGGCCTTCTCCTTCACGATGCCCGCGACGGTCTTCGCACTCGGCGGGCTCGACCCCTACCTCATCGGCATCGGGCGCGCCGCGGTCGCCGCGGCCCTCGCCGCGCTCGCGCTGCTGGCCGTCCGCGCGCCCCTCCCGAGGGGCCGCCAGTGGGCCGGGCTCGCGGCGGTCGCGGGCGGGGTCGTCTTCGGCTTCCCCGTGCTCTCGACGCTCGCGCTGGACCGCGGCTCCTCGTCCGCCCACGCCGCGGTGATCGTCGGCCTGCTGCCCGCCGCGACCGCCGTCATGGCGGTGCTGCGGGCGGGCGAACGGCCGTCCCGGGCCTTCTGGCTGGCGAGCGGCGCCGGTGCCGGGTGGATCACGTGCTTCGCGTTCGTCCGCGGGGCGGGCCGCTTCACGACGGCGGACCTGCTGCTGTTCGGCGCGCTCGCCGTCTGCGCCGTCGGATACGCCGAGGGCGGGCGGCTGGCGCGCGAGATGGCGGGCTGGCGGGTCATCTCGTGGGCCCTGGTGCTCGTCGCGCCCATCACCGTCCCCGTGACGTTCTGGCTGCTGGCGACGACCGGGCCGCAGTGGACCGGACGCGCCGTCGCCGGGTTCTCCTACGTGGCGCTGAGCTCGATGTACCTCGGTTTCTTCGCCTGGTACGCGGGCATGGCCAGGATCGGGATCGCGCAGGCGAGCCAGGTACAGCTCACCCAGCCGATCCTGACGCTGCTCTGGTCGGGCCTCGTCCTGGACGAGCTCGTCGACGCCACCACCGGCTTGGCGGCGCTGGGCGTACTGGTCTGCGTCGCCCTCACCCAGCGCACCCGCGTGCGCCGGGCATCCGGGCCCCTTGCGGGGTATGACGTGGTCACGCACGATGAGAGGGTCAGCGTCACAAAGCCGTGATGCCTGCCAGACGTCAGGAGCCGCGCATGGCCGACAAGCTGACCGTTCCCGAGGGCGGGTTCTGGCCCGCCCCCGAGATCCCGCAGCCCAACATCTACCCGATGGAGTGGCGCGTCGAGACGGCCAAGCTCGCCGCCATCTACGAGAAGTCCAAGCGCGTGGTCTGGAACCCGTCCGACCTGCCCTGGGACGGCCTGCGCGCCGGGGACTTCACGCCGGAACAGCGGCTCGGGATCATGTACTGGTTCGCGGTGCTGGCCAACTTCGACGCCTCCGGGCCCGCGGTGTTCGCCCGGGCGACCATCCACGCGTTCGAGCAGCACGAGGAGGACCCGGTCCGCAAGTGCTTCTTCTCGATCACCCGCGACGAGATGAACCACGAGGAGTGCTGCCAGCGGGCGATCGCCGCGCTGTGGCCGGGCGGCCCGCTCGACTGGACGCCGCAGACCGACCTGGAGAAGGCCGCGCACAACAACATCGGCTGGCTCTACCACAACGGCGGCCGCTACTGGCAGGGCTACAGCGGCGCCGTGGGCAAGTACTCGCTCGCCGTGCTGTTCACCAGCTTCATGATGGGCGAGATGGCCGCGTCCACGCTCTTCCGCGGCATGGCGTCGGGCACGTCGCATCCGCTGTTCAGCGAGATGTTCCAGCACATCGGCCGCGACGAGTCCCGGCACCTGCAGATCTGCATGACGATCCTGGAGAACGAGTGGCCCGGCCTCAACGACGACGTCAAGGGCCAGATCACCAAGCAGCTGCGGGCCGGGTTCGTCTTCCTTTCGATGATCCTCTGGGAGCCGCCGGAGGGTTTCTGGGACCTGCCCCCGTACTTCCTCGGCAACCACCGCGTGCTGATGAACCACGCCCGCGAGGCCGGTCTCGGCGTGCTCTCGTTCGACGAGCAGGCGGAGAACTGGAAGCTCGCCATCGCCCGCGTCCGGGCCATCGTGGAGCGCTGGGGCATCGAGTTCCCCGCGATCCCCGAGCTCGACATCGACGGCGTCACGGTCGAGGTCATCGACCCCGAGGACATCATCCCGGTCTTCTGATCCCAGCGGCCCCTGGTCCCGGTGAGGCCCGAGGGCCAGGGGCTCACGGTGATGGTGATCAGGCGCGGCCGCGGCTGACCGAGACGTTCCGGGCGCGGAAGAACGTGTCGCCGGAGGGCCCTGGCTGCGCGGGCCACTCGGGGCTGTTCCAGGGCTCGTCCTCGGTGAACGACGACCAAGACCCCATCTGCAGGTTGATGATCAAGTTCATCGGCACGCCCACCCAGTTGCGGCCGACATGGTGGCCGGGGCTGCCGTAGAAGACGTCGTCGAGGTAGTAGTTCAGGGCCACGTCGGTGGCGCTGGTCTTCACGATGTTCACCCGGTAGGAGTGCCAGGCGTCGGGATTCCTGGGCCTTCCGGGGTCCGCCGGGTCGGCCGGCAAAGTGAGATCGACCTGCGTCCGCTCCAGCGTCTCCTCGGTCTCCGGATCGCGGTCGTGGTCGCTGAAGGTGTTGAAGAGGTTGATGCCGTTGCCGACGTATTCGAGGATGTCGCTCTCGGGCGGCCAGACGGAGTCGGCGCCGGCGATCCAGAAGGCCGGCCAGATCCCCCGTCCCGTCTGGGCCCGGAACTCGCCGTGGATCTCGTACTCGGGGAAGCGGTCGTCGATGACGATCAGTTCCTTGGCGTGCACGGCGCCCGAGCGGTACCAGAGCGGCGCCTTCGGGTCGCTGGTGCTCTGGCCGTCCGCCTTGGCGAGGCGTGTCGCCTTCAGGGTCAGGACGCCGCCGGAGAGCGAGACCTGGCTGTGGTCCGTCGCGCTCCCGTGCATCTTGGCCGCGCCGTTGTGGGTGTCGCCCCAGGGGTACAGGTAGTTCCAGGCTTTGTGGAACGCGGCGTAGTCGGTGAACGAGCTCGCCGGGACGAGCGTCTCCCAGGTTGGCTCGCGGCGGGAGGCCGCGCCGGCGGGCCGCACCGGCCCGAGCGCGGGGGGCAGCGCGGGGGCCAGCGCGGTCGCGCCGAGCAGCCCGAACGCCTGCCGGCGGGTGATGTTGATCATGGTCCGCAGTGAACCGGGGCCCCGCGCGCGGGACGCCCCAATTGGTGATCTTGGCCGGATGCGGCCAAGATCACCGATGCGGTGACGGCTCCCGATGGGCCCCGGCCGGTCCTCGATCGGCTCCGCGTGAACTTGACCGGGTTCCGGAGCGTCTGTCCAGGTGATGAGCATGATCTGCGGGGTACTCAAGAAGATCGCCTGGCTGGCCGCGTACGTGCTGGGGCTGGCGGCCCTGGTGATCGCGGGGGCCTGGGTGTGGTGGCAGCCGGAGCCGGAGCCGGCGGCGCGCGGCACCGAGGTGAACGCGCTCTGGGCGCGGCACCAGTGGGTGGGGGAGGCGCACACCGAGGACGAGTACCGGGCGTTCGCGGGGCTCCTCCGCGAGAACCGGATCACCGACGTCTACTTCCACGCCGGGCCGTTCGAGCCCGACGGGAGCGTCCCGCCGGCCAAGTACCGCAACGCCGGGAAGCTGATCGAGGCCATGCGCAAGTACGCGCCGGCCGTCCGCACCCAGGCCTACCTGGGGCAGATTCGTAAGGTGGACGGGCACGGGCTGGTGGACCTGGACGATCCGGCCGTACGCGAGCGCGTGCTGAAGACCGACGCGATCCTCCTCGATCTGGGCTTCACCGGGATCCACTACGACTTCGAGCCGATCTATCCCGACGATCAGGGCTTCCTGACGCTGCTCGACCAGACCCGCGCGCTCACCCGGGCCCGCGGCCGGCTGCTGTCGGTCGCCATCGAGCAGCTCACCACGGTCGACGCGCTCCAGCCGGTGTACGAGGCGCTGCTGCCGCGCGGCTGGGGCCGGACCCACTACCCGCCGCGGCCCACCCGGGACTTCCTCGTCAAGATCGCGGACCGGTCGGACCAAGTCGCGATCATGACGTACGACGTGTCGCTGCCCACCCGCTCGCTGGTCGGCCTGCACTTCGCCCGGCACACCGAGCAGACCCTCAGGCTCATCGGCGACCGCACGACCGTCTTCATCGGCGTGCCCACGTACCGGCCCATGATGGAGTGGGCGGAGGACCTTCCCGGGGCCCTGCGGGGCGTCCGGCGGGGCCTGGACGCGCTGGACAGGCCGCCCGCGCGCCCCTACGGGGTGGGCGTGTACGCCGACTGGACGACCAGCCCGGCGGACTGGGCCCGTTACCGGGCAACCTGGCTGCCGCCCGGGCCAGCAAAAGTTGGCGGTTAGGCAAGCCTGCTTGTCACGTTCCTTTTCCCGAGTTTCCCCAGGTCAGGGCGTTTGTTGCACAGGCGCGAACCGAGGGTAAGGCTCGGTGGGTACCAGCACCCTCCTGGCGGACGGAAAAGGGAAGTGGGGCTCGAGGCCGATGAGCATTGAGCGAACCGCGTGGCACGATGCCGACCGGCTCCTGGAGCTGTCGGCCGAGTTCGCCGGCTGGCGGCTCGGCCGAGGAGGTTCCGGACACTGGTGGGCCGTGCGGGGCAACGAACTCGTCCGGACCCTCAGCGTCGAGGAGCTGCGCGCCCGGCTCCACGAGATCACCACCCTGAGACAGAGCGCCTGACCTGCCGGTACGGCGGCCCGGACCGCCGCACCACCCGGCTCTCCGCGGAGACCGCGCGCACGTTATCCAACCGAGTCCGGAAACTGGCCGGACTGACCCCGTAACGCGGCATTTGCGTGCCACGATGTGGATGTAGAAGCCGTCGCCGCGCGTACCCCCGAGCGTGTGGCGGCGGCTTCTTCCTTCTTTCCGGAACCTCCGCGCCCGCTCCGGCGACAATCCGTCACCCGGAACGCTTCTCGTTCCGCCACCCCGGCCCGCGCCCCGGCCGTCCGACGTCGGCCTGGTGACACACTGGAAGGGCCCTGCGGGTCCACGCCGACCGGCGGGAACAGTACCCTTCGGTGCATGGCACCCAGCACAACGAGTGACGCGGCGTCCGCGGCCGATCGGACCTCGCCGTTCGGCCGGATGTTGACCGCCATGGTCACCCCGTTCACCCCTGACGGCGCCGTCGACTACGACGGAGCCGCGCGCCTGGCGACCCATCTGGTCGACGTGCAGCGCAACGACGGCCTCGTCGTCAGCGGGACGACGGGCGAGTCGCCGACGACGAGCGACGCGGAGAAAGAGCAGCTGCTCCGCACGGTGGTCGACGCGGTCGGTGACCGCGCCCGCGTCGTCGCCGGTGCCGGCACCAACGACACCGAGCACACGCTGCGGCTCGCCAAGGCGGCCGAGGCCGCCGGCGCCCACGCCCTGCTGGTCGTCACGCCGTACTACAACAAGCCCCCGCAGGAGGGGCTGCTGCGGCACTTCACGGCGGTGGCCGACGCCACCGGGCTGCCCAACATGCTGTACGACATCCCGGGCCGCACCGGGGTGCCGATCCACACCGAGACCCTGATCAGGCTCGCCGAGCACCCCCGGATCGTGGCCGTCAAGGACGCCAAGGGCGACCTCTTCGCCGGCTCCCAGGTGCTCGCGGCGACCGACCTGGTCTTCTACTCGGGCGACGACGCGCTCAACCTGGCCTGGCTGTCGATGGGCGCCGCCGGGTTCGTCAGCGTGGTCGGCCATGTCGTGGGCGCCGATCTCCATGAGATGATCGACGCGTACCACGCCGGTGACACGGGCCGGGCGCTGGCGATCCACCGCCGGCTGCTGCCCGTCATCACCGCCATCATGACCCGTACGCAGGGCGCCATCGCCGTCAAGGCAGCGCTGAACCTGCAAGGCCTCCCGGGCGGCCCCCTGCGGCCCCCGCTCTGCGAGGCCTCGCCAGAGTTCGCGGCGCGCCTGCGTGAAGACCTACTGCACGGGGGAGTCAAGATTCCGGAGGTTAATACGTGAGCGGAGCGAACGAAATAGCACAACAGCCCGAGACTCACGCGGCGCCGAGCCGTCAGGCGAGGCGCGCGTGAGTCATCCGCATCCAGAGTTGTCCACCCCGCCCGCCCTGCCGGAGAACGGCCTGCGCATCGTCGCGCTGGGCGGGCTCGGGGAGATCGGCCGCAACATGACGGTCTACGAGTACGGCGGCCGCCTGCTCGTCGTCGACTGCGGCGTGCTGTTCCCCGAGACCGAGCAACCGGGCATCGACCTGATCCTGCCCGACTTCGAGTACATCCGTGATCGCCTCGACGACATCGAGGCGGTCGTCCTGACCCACGGCCACGAGGACCACATCGGCGCCGTCCCGTACCTGCTGCGGGAGCGCCGCGACATCCCGCTGGTCGGCTCGCGCCTCACGCTGGCGCTGCTGGAGGCCAAGCTCACCGAGCACCGGATCAAGCCGGTCACGGTGCAGGTGGCCGAGGGCGGGCGGCGGAGCTTCGGGCCGTTCGACTGCGAGTTCCTCGCGGTCAACCACTCCATCCCGGACGCGCTGGCGGTGGCCATCCGCACCCCCGCGGGCCTGGTGCTCGCGACCGGCGACTTCAAGATGGACCAGCTGCCGCTCGACGGCCGGCTCACCGACCTGCCCGGCTTCGCCCGGCTCGGTGCCGAGGGCATCGACCTGCTGATGTCCGACTCGACCAACGCCGAGGTGCCCGGCTTCGTCACCAGCGAGCGCAACATCGGCCCGGTGGTCGACGAGGTCTTCCGCATCTCCAAGGAACGCATCATCGTCGCCTGCTTCGCCTCGCACATCCACCGGGTGCAGCAGGTGCTCGACGCCGCCGTCGCCAACAACCGCAAGGTGTGCTTCGTCGGCCGGTCGATGGTGCGCAACATGGGCGTCGCGCGCGAGCTGGGCTACCTCAACGTGCCCGACGACATCATGGTCGACCCCAAGGACCTCGACGACATCCCGGGCCACCGCCTCGTCCTGGTCTGCACCGGTTCGCAGGGCGAGCCGATGTCGGCGCTGTCGCGGATGGCCAACCGCGACCACTCGATCCGCATCACCGAGCGCGACACCGTCATGCTCGCGTCGTCGCTGATTCCGGGCAACGAGAACGCGGTCAACCGCGTGATCAACGGCCTCACCCGCTGGGGCGCCCGCATCGTGCACAAGGGCAACGCGCTCGTGCACGTCTCCGGGCACGCCTCGGCCGGCGAGCTGCTGTACGTGCTCAACGTGACCAAGCCGGGCAACTTCATGCCCATCCACGGCGAGTGGCGGCACCTGCGCGCCCACGCCAAGCTGGCCGCGCTCACCGGCGTGCCCGACGACAACATCGTCATCGCCGAGGACGGCGTCGTCGTCGACCTCGTCGAGGGCCAGGCCAAGATCGTCGGTGCGGTCCCGGCCGGTTACGTCTACGTGGACGGCCTCTCGGTGGGCGAGATCACCGAGACCTCGCTCAAGGACCGGCGGATCCTCGGCGAGGAGGGCTTCGTCTCCATCGTCGTCGGCATCGACTCCACGTCCGGCAAGCTCGTCGCCGGCCCGGAGATCCACGCCCGCGGCGCCGGCATCGTCAACCAGGACTTCGACGAGATCATCGCCCGGCTCGAAGCCGCCCTCCAGGACGCCGCCTCCGACGGCGTCAACGACCTGCACCAGCTCAACCAGCTGATCCGCCGCACCATGGGCAAATGGGTCAGCGACAACTACCGCCGCCGCCCGATGATCATCCCGGTCATCGTCGAAGTCTGACCACCGCGCCCCCGGTCCCTTTCCGCTAATTTGAAAGGGGCCGGGGGATTCGTCCGTTGCGGGGAGGCCGCGTGGCAGCGGGTCGGCAGCAGTTCGGGCTTAGCTACGCCGCTCGTTCGGATGTCGGCATGCTCGCCGAAGGCAACGGCGACTCGGGCTACGCCGGACCCTTCCTGGTGGTGGTGGCCGACGGCAGCGCAGGCCGTCGCTCGCATACCTACTATGGCGACCTGGACCCCGACGACTTCGTGGACGCGCGCGCCGAGATCGCGAGCACCATCGTCATCGACAGGCTCCGGCGACTCGACCGTGAGGGTCCGCCGAACCAGTTGCTGGCCGGACTCGAACACGCCGCGATGCAGGCCAACGATGACATCCGCAAAGCCGTGGAGAGCCGCCAGGACTGGGAGGGGTTGGGCACGACGCTCACCGCGATGTTGTGGTCGGGCAATCAGTTCGCCCTGGTGCACAGCGGCGACTCGCGAGCCTATCTACTCCGTGACGAGACCCTGTTCCAGATAACTCACGACCACACGTTGACGCAGTCCTTGGTCGACGAGGGCGAAATCAGTGCTGACGAGGCGCCCGGGCACCCCCAGCGGTTGCTCCTGCTGCGCGCTCTCGACGGCCGGGCTGGGCCCGAACTGGATCTGCAGATCCGGGAGGCGAAGGTCGGCGACCGGTATCTGCTGTGCACCGACGGACTATGGAGAGTGCTCAGCGCGGAAACGATATTCCAAGCGCTCGCCGGCGACGACGACCCCGAGCGGGCGGTCAGGCACCTGATCGACCTTGCCAACCGCGGTGGGGGACCTGACAACATCACGTGCGCCGTCATTGACACCGTTCTCGCACCGGCCGGCGCTCGGCGGTCGCTCGGCGTGACGGTCGGCTCCGCTTCTCACCGTCAGCCGCGACCGTCGGCCGGGAACACCCTGCCCCTGCCGCAAGGCGCGGGGCCCGCTTCCGGGCCGGTGAACCCGCCACCTCGCGGGGCCGTCCGGCAGGGCTGGGGAGCCCCGCCTCAGCACGCGCCATCCGTGCCCGTGCCCGGACCGTCCGCGCCCACGCCCGTCCCCGGGGCGGCCCCTGGTGAGCACCATGGCGGGGGCGTTCCGCGACGGCCGTCGCCCGCGCCACCTGGGCCAGCGCAGTCGATGCCCGCCTCACCAGGGCGGCGGCCGGACTTTTCGTTGTCCGGCTATACCGTTTTCGAGGCGCTGGGGGAGGGTGGGAACGCCACGGTCTACAAGGCGCGGCGGATCGCGTTGGAGCGGGACGTGGCGATCAAGGTGGTCGGCCGGCGGATCGCCGACGACCGGGACCGGCGGCGGTTCCGGCGGGAGGTCGACGCGGCCGTCCGGTTGTCGGAGCACCCGAACGTGGTGACGCTGTACGACGCCGACACGCTGGACGATGGCCGGCCGTATCTGGTGATGGAGCTGTGCTTGGGCGGGTCGCTCGCCGATCAGCTGCGGCGGGTGGGGCCGATGACGCCCGGGTTCGTGCGCGAGGTGGGGGTCCAGATCGCGGACGCGGTCGCGGCGGCGCACGAGCACGGGGTGCTGCACCGTGACATCAAGCCCGCCAATCTGCTGGTGACGAGGTTCCGGCGGGTCGCGCTGGCGGACTTCGGCATCGCGGCGCTGCCCGTCCCGGGGCAGGAGCTCTCGGTCACGCTGGCCATGACGCCGGTGTACGCGGCGCCCGAGGTGTTCGACGACGTCGATCCCGCGCCGGCCGCCGACATCTACTCGCTCGGCGCCACGCTGTACGCGCTGCTGGCGGGACGGGCGCCGCGCGCCCCCGATCGGCCGATGAGCTCCAACGCGCTGATCGGCCACCTGATGCGTTCGCGGGACGAGCCGATCGCGGCGGTCGAGGGCGTTCCGGAGGCGTTGATGGCCGTGCTCCGGCGGGCGCTGCGGGCCGAGCCGGATGCGCGGTACCGGACGGCGGGCGAGCTGCGTGATGCATTGGGTGAGCTGCGTCTCTGATGCGCGGGGGTGGCAACACGCCGCGCCGGGTCTGGGGAACCCGCGGCGCGTTTGGTTAGTCTCATCAGCATGGCCACACGTGCGTCCGGAGGTACGAAGAACTCGCGTACCCGGGCCAGTGCGGCCCGCGGCAAGTCGTCCGGTTCGGCCCCGCGCAAACGCCCGAGCGGCGGAGCGAAGGGCGCCAAGGGCGGGGGCTCGTCTCGCGGGCGCCCGCCCCAGAAGAACAACGACCCGATCCTCCAGCTGATCCGCGGCCTGTTCCAGCTGGTCGCCAAGCTCTACAGCCTCGCGGCGGTCGCCGTCGGCTCGGTGTTCCGGGCGTACGGGCAGGGCGCGCGCGACCTCGGCGAGGAGCACCGCCGTGACGGGCTCGGCCTGGCGCTGCTCGGGTCCTCGATCGTGCTGGCGTCGGTGACCTGGTGGACGCCCGACGGTGTGGTGACGATCGCGCTGGAGAAGGTCGTGCGCGGCGGCATCGGCGTGTTCGCCATGGCGCTGCCCGTCCTGCTGGCCGTGCTGGCGTGGCGCACGTTGCGTCACCCCGAGCACAACGACGAGACGGGCCGCATCATCATCGGCATGACGGCGCTCGGCGTCGGCGTGCTGGGCGTTCTGCACATCGCCGCGGGCGTGCCGGCACCGGCCAAGGACATGCCCGGCGTACGTCATGCGGGCGGCGTGATCGGCTGGGTCGCGTCCGCGCCGTTGGAGGCGGCCCTGAGCGGCTGGGTGGCGGTGCCGCTGCTGCTCCTGCTCTCCGCGTTCGGCCTGCTGGTCGTCACCGCGACCCCGATCAACCGCGTGCCCGAACGCCTCACCGAGCTGTGGTCGGTCGCCACGCTGCAGGGACGTCCCGCACGGCGGAACGAGAGCGACAAGGCCGAGACCAAGCCGAAGCGCCGCCGCAAGAGCAAGAGCGACGGCGACGACCCCGAGCTGGAGGTCGGCGAGCACTCCAAGCCGTACGACACCCCCGTCCTCGACGACAAGCCGAAGAAGCCGGCGAAGCAGCGCGACCTCGCCGACGAGATCTTCGACCCGGAGCCGTTCGAGCCCGAGGTGCCGCTGCCCGCCGCGCCGCTGGACGAGCCGCTGGACGAGCCGGTCGGCTCGGCGGCGCCGGACGTGCGCGACCCGACCCCCTCGCCGGGCCGGTCCGAGCAGCTGCCGCTGTCGTCGTCCGGCGAGATCTACGAGCTGCCCCAGCCGGCGATGCTGCGGCCCGGCAGCATCGCCAAGCCGCGCACCAAGGCCAACGACACGGTGGTCAACGCGCTCACCGGCGTGCTGGAGCAGTTCGACATCGACGCGCAGGTCACCGGGTTCACCCGGGGGCCGACGATCACGCGGTACGAGATCGAGCTGGGCCCGGCGGTCAAGGTCGAGAAGGTCACCGCGCTGACGAAGAACATCGCGTACGCGGTGAAGAGCGCCGAAGTACGGATCATCTCCCCGATCCCCGGCAAGTCGGCGATCGGCGTCGAGATCCCCAACGTCGACAAGGACATCGTGAGCCTCGGCGACGTGCTGCGCTCACCCGCCGCGACCAACGAGCACCACCCGATGATCGTCGGCCTGGGCAAGGACGTCGAGGGCCGCACGGTGGTGGCCAACCTCGCGAAGATGCCGCACATCCTCATCGCGGGCGCGACCGGCGCCGGCAAGTCGACCTGCATCAACGGCCTGATCACGTCGATCCTGATGCGGGCCACGCCGGACGAGGTGCGGATGATCCTCGTCGACCCCAAGCGGGTCGAGCTCACCATGTACCAGGGCATCCCGCACCTGATCACGCCGATCATCACCAACCCGAAGAAGGCCGCCGAGGCCCTCGACTGGGTCGTCGGCGAGATGGACCGCCGCTACGACGACCTGGCCGCCTCGGGGTTCCGGCACATCGACGACTTCAACAAGGCCGTGACCGCGGGCAAGCTCAAGCCGCCGCCCGGCAGCGAGCGCGTCTACACGACCTACCCGTACATGCTGGTCATCGTCGACGAGCTGGCCGACCTCATGATGGTCGCGCCGCGCGACGTCGAGGACTCGGTCGTCCGCATCACCCAGCTGGCGCGCGCCGCCGGCATCCACCTGGTGCTGGCCACCCAGCGCCCGTCGGTCGACGTCGTGACCGGCCTCATCAAGGCGAACGTGCCGTCCCGGCTGGCGTTCGCCACCTCCTCGCTGGCCGACAGCCGCGTCATCCTCGACCAGCCCGGCGCCGAGAAGCTCGTCGGCCAGGGTGACGCGCTGTTCCTGCCGATGGGCGCCAGCAAGCCCATGCGCATCCAGAACGCCTACGTCGCCGAAAAAGAGATCCACGGCATCGTCGAGCACTGCAAGGGTCAGATGGAGGCGGTCTACCGCGAGGACGTCGCCGAGCAGGCCGGGCCGAAGAAGGAGATCGACGAGGACATCGGCGACGACATGGACCTGCTGGTGCAGGCGATCGAGCTGGTCGTCAGCACGCAGTTCGGCTCCACGTCGATGTTGCAGCGCAAGCTCCGCGTCGGTTTCGCCAAGGCCGGCCGGCTGATGGACCTGATGGAGAGCCGCGACATCGTTGGCCCGAGCGAGGGCTCCAAGGCGCGCGACGTGCTCACCAAACCCGACGACCTCCCCGGCGTCCTCGCCGAACTTCGCGGTACTTAAGGCTTTCGCGGCCTCGGGTCCTCCCCTGGCGGCTCGGACCCGAACCGCAAAAGCGGCGAACCCGACATCGCTTCGCGATCTCTCGTGAAGCTTCGCCTCCGGCTTGCTTCACGACCCGGTAGCGTGTTCGCGCGGGTGATCTGTCGTTGACCTGAGGGCGAACTCGCCGTTAATAGGAACGATCTTGGGACGGGGCGTCCGCGAATGATGCGAAATCTTGCCCTGTTTCGAACGTGTTGGCTGTCGCCCAACGGGCATGGCCGTTCCTAGGATGGTGATTGCTGGAGTACGTGGGGTTGGTCGTGGTGCGCTCTAAGGGAGGCTCGGCGTGAGCATCGGTGAGACCTTGACTCAAGAGCGTCAGCAGGCAGGTCTTACCGTCACCCAGGTGAGCTTGCAGACGCGGATCCGGGAGACCGTGATCCGCGCCATCGAGCGCAACGACTTCACCGCGTGCGGCGGCAACTTCTACGCGCGCGGCCACATCCGCAGCATCTCGCGCGTCATCGGCATCGATCCGGAACCGCTCGTCCGCGAGTACGACGAGATGCACGGCGGCGCGCCGCAGCCGGTGTCGGCGGTCACCGCGTTCGAGCCGGAGACGCCGGTGGCGTTCCGCGAACGCCGCGCGCCCAACTGGAGCGCCGCCATGGCGCTCGCGCTGGTGCTCGTGGTCATCTACGGCATCGTCCAGGTCGTGGGCGACGACTCCGGCGCGGAGAAGCGCCAGGCCCGTCAGGTCGCGGGCGGGCCGGGGGCCGCGGCTCCCGCCGTGACGCCGACCCCGTCACCGACGGCGACCCGCAAGGACCCGGTCGCGATGGCGCCCCGCAAGAAGGTCGAGCTGCGGGTCAAGGCGCGCCGGACCACCTGGATCAACGTCCGCGGCGACAAGGGCAAGACGCTGTTCAGCGGCATGCTCCGCGCCGACGAGGTGCGCGAGTGGACCGCCAAGAAGAAGATCAGCATCCTGATCGGCAATGGCGACGGGGTCAAGCTGACCGTGAACGGCAAGGATCTCGGCACCCCCGACCAGGACGGCGGCGGCGTGGTCCGGCTGAGCTTCACGCCCGACGACCCCGACGGCGCCTGACCTCCCGCTCCGGCCGGCGGGCGGGGCTTGACCTTTCGATTGGGCGGTCTCTGGTCGGTGGAGGGGCCCGCGCCCATTACCGTTAGGGGCATGTCCACACGCCGCACGGTCTCACTCGTCACGCTCGGATGCGCCCGCAACGAGGTCGACTCCGAAGAGCTCGCCGCCCGGATGGAGGACGCGGGCTGGGACCTGACCGAGTCGGCCGACGGCGCCGACGTGGTGGTCGTCAACACCTGCGGCTTCATCGACGCGGCGAAGAAGGACTCGATCGACACCCTGCTGGCCGCGCACGACTCCGGCGCCAAGGTGATCGCGGCCGGGTGCATGGCCGAGCGGTACGGGGCGGAGCTGGCCGAGGCGCTGCCCGAGGCGAACGCCGTGATCAGCTTCGACGACTACGCCACGATCGGCGAGCGGCTGGACGACGTCCTCGCGGGCCGGCACCGCGAGGCGCACACGCCCCGTGACCGGCGCACCCTGCTGCCGATCAGCCCGGTCGACCGCACCGCCGCGGCGCCCCAGGTCTCCATCCCCGGCCACGGTGATCTTCCCGAGGGCCTCGCCCCGGCGACCGGCCCGCGGGTCCTCCGGCGGCGGCTGGGCGGTGGCCCGGTGGCCCCGCTCAAGCTGGCCTCCGGCTGCGACCGGCGCTGCACGTTCTGCGCCATTCCCGCGTTCCGCGGCGCCTACGTCAGCCGCCCGCCGGCGGAGGTGCTGGAGGAGGCGCGCTGGCTGGCCGGCCACGACGTCCGCGAGCTGGTCCTCGTCAGCGAGAACTCCACCTCGTACGGCAAGGATCTCGGTGACCTGCGCGCCCTGGAGAAGCTCCTGCCGCAGCTGGCGGCGGTCGAGGGCATCGAGCGGGTCCGGGTCAGCTACCTGCAGCCCGCCGAGACCCGGCCCGGCCTGATCGAGGTGATCGCCTCGACCCCGGGCATCGCGCCCTACTTCGACCTGTCGTTCCAGCACGCCAGCGGCTCGGTGCTGCGCTCCATGCGGCGCTTCGGCGACCGCGAGCGGTTCCTGGAACTGCTCGGCTCGGTCCGCGCCCTCGCCCCCGAGGCGGGCGTGCGGTCCAACTTCATCGTGGGCTTCCCCGGCGAGTCCGAGGCCGACCTGGACGAGCTGATCGAGTTCCTGAGCGCGGCCCGGCTCGACGCGATCGGCGTCTTCGGCTACTCCGACGAGGACGGCACCGAGGCCGCCACCCTCGACGGTAAGCTCGACCACGACGAGGTGGCGCGGCGCGTCGAGGAGGTCTCCGCCCTCGCCGAGGAGCTCACCGCCCAGCGCGCCGAAGACCGCGTCGGCTCGCAGGTCCGCGTGCTCCTGGAGGACAAGACCGAGGACGGCGCGTTCGAGGGACGCGCCGAGCACCAGGCGCCGGAGGTCGACGGAACCGTCCTCGTCCGCGGCTCGGGCCTGTCCCTCGGCGACATCGTCACCGCCACCGTCGTCGACAGTGACGGCGTGGACCTCGTGGCGGACGTGCCATGATCGCCGGTCCGTCGGATCGGGACGACCCGGCTTCGACGCCCCCGCAGGCGAGCGTCTACAACATCGCCAACTACCTCACGCTGCTGCGCATCCTGCTGGTGCCGGTGTTCGTCTGGCTGCTCGTCCAGGAGGGCACCGCGTGGCGCCTCGCCGCGTTCGCCGTCTTCGCGGTCGCCTCGATCACCGACAAGATCGACGGCGATCTCGCCCGCGCCCGCGGGCTGGTCACGGATTTCGGCAAGATCGCCGACCCGATCGCCGACAAGGCCCTGACCGGGGCCGCGCTGGTGACCCTGTCGGCCCTGGGTGAGCTGTGGTGGTGGGTGACCATCGCGATCCTCGTCCGCGAGATCGGCATCACGGTGATGCGCTTCGCGATGATCAAGACCAGCGTGATCCCCGCCAGCAAGGGCGGCAAGCTCAAGACGATGCTGCAGGTCCTCGCGATCGGCCTCTACATCCTGCCGGGCCCGCTCGACCCGCTGCGCTGGGGCTTCATGGCCGCCGCGCTGATCGTCACCGTCGTGACCGGCCTCGACTACCTCGTCCAGGCCTGGCGCCTGCGGCACACATCACCGTCCTGAATCTGTTGAACACGTTCAAAATCGTCTAGCGTCGACCCTACTTGAACACGTTCAACCCTGGGAGGCGGTCATGACCGCACTGGTGAACGTCATCGTGATGATCGGCATGCTCCTTGTGGTCCCGCTGGGCCTCCGCTTGATCGATCTCCCCGGCGTCTACCGCCACATGTGGCTGGCGGGCGCCGTCGCGGGAGCGATCTCCCTCTGGCTGCCCCGAGGCGGCGCGGCCGTTGCCCTCGCCACGCCCTATGCCCTGGCCACACTGCCCCTGGCCGCAGAAGGCCTGCGCCGGATGGTGCGCCTGACCCCCGTCAACGCGGCGGTGGGAACGGCATTGGGAATGCCGCTGGTGGCCGGGACGGCGCTGGTGGCGGAGCGCGGAGGCGCCGAACTCTTCGGGTTCTCGCTGGAGATCCTCTCCCTGACGGTGGCACACTTCCACTTCGCGGGATTCGCGGCGGCGCTGGTGGCCGGGCTGATGTGCCAGGCGGTGCGCGGACGCTTGGCGGCGGTAGCGGCGTTGAGCGTCCCCGCAGGGACGTTGCTGGTGCTGGCCGGCTACTTCACCAGCGAATGGGTCGAGTTCGCCGGGGCAGTGGTGCTCACAGCAGGGATGTGGCTCGTCGGCTGGCTGATCTGGCGTGACATGCGGGTGGACGACCGGGTCGTCCGGACCTTGTTGCTGGTCTCGGCGGGAGTCCTGGTGGCCACGATGGTGCTCGCGCTGAGCTGGGCGCTGGGGGAGGCGTCGGGGCTCCCGCATCTGTCGCTGGGCTGGATGGCGGCCACGCACGGGGTGGGGAACGCGTTCGGCTTCGGGCTCTGCGGCATGCTGGGCTGGCGGTTGCTGAGGGAGGCATTGTGACGCGGGATTTCACGTACGCCGAGGTGGGGGCGACCCAGACCCTGGACCTGCCGGACGGCTACAGCCACCTGCGCGTGCGCACGCTGGTCGGCGAGGGGCCGGTCGCGATGCGGAACGCGGCGGACGCGCTCATGGAGTTCTGGATGCACCGGGCCATCCCGGTCCGGATCGACGCGTCGGCACGCCGGGTGGCCCCCGGCGTCGGCGTGACCGTGGGCCTGGGCGTCGGCCCGTTCCGGATCAAGGCGCCGTGCCGGGTGGTCTGGGTGGAGGACGAGGAACGACGCGTGGGCTGGGCTTACGGAACCCTGCCCGGCCACCCTGAAGCAGGCGAGGAAGCCTTCGTGGTGCACATGGACGACTCGGGCGACGTCTGGCTGACCGTCACCGCCTTCAGCCGCCCAGCAAGCCGGCTGGCGCGCAGAGCCGGCCCCCTGGTGCCCTTCATGCAACGCGCCTACGCACGCAGATGCGGCGCAGTCCTACGCAAACTCTCCCGCCCCCATTAACCCACGCCCACCCGCGTCCGCGCCTGCCTGCTTCTGGCGAGCCTGCCTGCCCGGGTTCGCGCCTGCCGTGTGGTGCACGCTTGCGCTCGGCCGCGTTGTGTCCCCGCTTGCGAGTGTCTGCGCCTGCGCGGCCCTGGGTGGGCTGTGTCTGGTCGATCGTGGCAGAGCGTCCGTGCTCGGACGTGGTCGGGCTACTGCGGGCCGGGTGTGGGTTAGAGGGCTGAGGCCTGTGCGGGGACTGGGTGCCGGGGGTCGGCGTCCGGGGACGTGGGGGCGGTGGGCAGGGCTATCGTGGCGGCCGCTACCAGGAGGGCCAGGAGCGTGCTCGGGATGAGTGGGTTCGGGCCGTCCCAGATCACCTGGGTGCCTGTGACGCCCAGGTGGGCGAAGCCGAAGGCGATGGTTCCCAGGGCATAGGCGATCAGGGCCAGGCTCTGGTGCCGCCGCCACGCGCGCTGGTCACGTGCGGTGCGGAGTCCCGATGCTCCCGCCCATACCAGCAGCAGCCCGGCGAGCAGGGCGCCCACGATGGCGAGCGGACCGTACAGGGTGGGCGAGGCGGTCTCCGCCGGCCCGACCGGCTGTGGCCCGGTCGCCGTCATCACCACCATCTGGGTGGGCGGGGTGGTCAGGCGCAGGAGGCCTTTCGCCGCGACTGTGAGGTAGAGGGCCGCCGACGCCGAGACCAGGAGGCTCGCCGCCGCGCGGACCGGCGCGAATTGGCGCCGGGAATTCCCCTTGCCGAGGTGCGCCATGGGTGCTCCTGCCCGCTGGAAAAGCCTGTGATGTGCTCCTGTCACGGGAGCGATGTTCCACTTAATAGTTCGGGTTATCCAGGCAGCGCGCCGCCAAACATCAACTGTGCGGTGTGACGAATGCCAAGGTCAGAGGCGGATGACCTTGAGAGTCGCCTTTTCTTTGCCGTGCGCGGGGAGACTGATTCCGAGTTTTGGCGGCTGCATTGATTGGCTTTGGCGGATCGCTCGGTGAATTTCGCCGTGTGTGAGAGGCGGCGGCGGGGGAAGGACGTGCCGCAGCCGGCGCGACGTGGTGTCGGACCGCGGCGGTAGATTCGAGGGCGGACGTCATGATCGCCAACGGGAGGGTCGCCATGCGGGTCGAGTTGCTCACCATCGGGGACGAGTTGTTGCTGGGCGACACGATCAACGGCAACGCGGCCTGGATGGGGGCGAAGCTCGCCGAGCACGGCATCGGTGTCACCCGCAGCGTGGTCGTGGGGGACGAGCTCGATGTGATCATCGCGGCGGTCGACGAGGCGCTCGGCCGGGCGGACGCTGTGATCACGACCGGCGGCCTCGGGCCCACCTACGACGATGTGACGCGGGACGCGCTGGCCAAGGCGGCGGGCGTGGCGCTCGTCCGCGATCCGGGGCTGGAGGAGCGGCTGCGGGCGCGGGTCGCGGCGGCCGACCGGCCGCTGGCCCCCATGGCGCTGCGCATGGCCGAGGTGCCGGAGGGCGCGGGCCTGCTCGGCAACTCGGCCGGGAGCGCCCCCGGGCTGCGGGTCGAGCTGCCCGGGGGAGTGGCGTACGCGCTGCCGGGCGTCCCCTTCGAGATGCGCACGATCATGACCGAGGTGGTGATCCCGGAGCTGGCCGAGCGGGCCGGGCGGTCGCAGGTCGCGCGGCGCACGCTGCGGACGGCCGGGGTGTGGGAGTCGATGATCGCCACCAGGCTCGCCGAGGTCGAGGCGCTGGACGGCGTCAAGCTGGCCTACCTGCCGTCGCCGGGCGAGGTGAAGATCCGCATCACGGCGACCGGGCCGGACGCCGTGCAGCGGCTGGGCGGCGCGGAGGAGCTGACCCGGGACCTTCTCGGCACGGTCGTGTACGGGGCGGACGACGACACGCTGGCCGCCGTGGTGCACCGGCTCCTGATCGAGCGCGGGCAGACCATCGCGGCGGCCGAGTCGCTCACCGGCGGCCTGATCGGCGCGGAGCTCACCGCCGCGCCCGGGGCGTCCGAGACCTATGCCGGCGGAATGATCACCTACGCCACCGAGATGAAGCACCGCCTCCTCGGCGTTCCGGAAGAGCTGCTCCGCGAGCACGGCGCCGTCCACCCGGACGTGGCGGCGGCGATGGCGGCGGGCGTCCGCGACCGGCTCGGGGCGTCCTACGGCGTCGCGGTGACCGGGGTGGCCGGTCCCGAACCGCAGGACGGGCACCCCGTCGGAACGGTCTACATCTCCGTGGCCGGACCCGGCAGCGAGCCGACCGTGATCAGCCCGCGACTCCCCGTACCCGGTACCGGTGCCGAGGTCCGCGCGGTGATCCGCAGGCTCACCGTGGTCCACGCGCTTGAGCTGCTACGACGGGACATTTTGGGGCTTGACGCGGAGCACGACGCCGGTGACTCTGAAGAAGATCGGGAAGATCGGGGCTGATTACAGCGTTACGTTCCAAGCGAACACGAAATCCACGGTCTGCCACGGCTGCCTTCAAGCCGGGTACGGTGGAACTGTCAGATGGTCCGAACTGAGGGAGGGAGCGAGACGATGGTCCTGCTTCGCCAGCTGCTCGGTGACGTACTCCGGCAGCTGCGGCTGCGCCAGGGACGCACCCTCCGCGAGGTGTCCGCGGCGGCGCGCGTTTCCCTCGGGTATCTCTCCGAGGTCGAACGGGGTCAGAAAGAGGCCTCGTCGGAGTTGCTCGCGTCGATCTGCAAGGCACTGGGGGTTCCGCTCTCACACGTGTTGAGAGAGGTCGCGGATCAACTGGCGCTTGCCGAGCTGCAGCACGAGCCCGTCATGGCCGGCGCGCCGCCCGAGCACGAGCGCATCTCGTCCGAGCGGATTCCGGAGACGCCGGAAGAGATCACCGGCGAGTTCCGGGCCGACATGGTGGCCGCCTGAGCGTGGCCGCCTGAGCCCAGCTCTCACCTGAGCCCAGCTCGCGCGGGGCCAGGTGCGGGCGGGCCCATGGCCCGTGGGCGGGCCCACCGGGTGTGGGCGGGCTCACGGGTTGATCAAGGCATAGCCGGGGATCCTCTGTCGTTGTAACGGACATACCGGAACGACGCGGAAGGAGCCCTCTCATGGCGACGGTCAAGAGCACGCTCGGCGAGACCGCCCAGAAGACCACCGGGGAAGCACTGCAGGGCGCCCTCGTCGACCTGCTCGACCTTTCCCTCGTGGGCAAGCAGGCCCACTGGAACATCACCGGCCGCCACTTCAAGCAGGTGCACGAGCACCTCGACGAGGTCGTGAACCTGGCCCGTGAGTACGCCGACACCGTGGCCGAGCGCGCCGTGGCCATCGGCGTCAACCCCGACGGCCGCGCCCGTACCCTGGCCGACCGCACGGCGCTCCCGCAGCTGGACGCCGGCTCCATCACCGACGACAAGGTCGTCGCGGCGATCACCGACACGCTGGCGCAGATCATCACGCGGTTTCGCGAGCGCATCGCCGCGACCGAGGACGCCGACCCGGTGACGCAGGACCTTTTCATCGGCCTCACCGCCGAGCTCGAGAAGCAGCACTGGATGTTCTCCGTCCAGAACTGACCTGGCGCAGAGGAGGCCCCGATCCCCTGGATCGGGGCTTTTTCGTGTTCGCCCGGCTTTTTCGTGTTCGAGGGGAACCGGGGAACCGCCGCCCGCGTCGAGAAGTCATGGCGACACTTGCGAAGCTCGTGGCGTTCTCGTCCCTCGCAGCCGTGACGGCCTGCGGGACGGGCCTCGCCGCCGAAGACCGGCCCTGCACCGCGATCGGCTCGCGCGAGGGCGTGAGCCTGGACATCAAGGCCCCGTACGCGGCGAAGGTCGCCAGCGCCTCGATGCGGATCTGCTGGAACGGGACGTGCCGGACGTCCACGGTCGAGCTCATGGGCTCCAGCACCACCGTCCCCCAGGGGTGCACCGGCGACGCCCCCGACGACAGTTGCGGCGCCGTCGCCTCACCCACCGGTGACAAGAACGGGTTCGCCGAGGTCACGGGGATACCGAAGTCTCCCGTCCAGGTGACCGTGGACCTGCGCGACGCGTCCGGTGAGCGCCTGCTCAGCAAACGGCTGGACGTCACCCCGCGCGCGACGTTCCCCAACGGCCCGGAGTGCGGCGAAGGCCGCCCGCAGACCGGCATCGTCGTCGCGGCCGACGCCGGCGTCACCGAACGTCGCTGATCAAGCGTCTCCCTCAGGTGTCGAGGAGACGGGCCCTGGCCTCCATGAGGGCGAAGCCGAGCAGGTTGAGCCCGCGCCACTTGTGCGGGTCGGCCACGCGGTCGTCCGCCGCGGCCAGGCCGATGCCCCAGATGCGGTCACGAGGGCTCGCCTCGACCAGAACGCGGGCGCCGGTGCCGAGCAGGTAGCTCTTCAGGTCGGAGTGCTGGCCGAACTTGGCGACGTTTCCGTCGGTCACGATCTCGAAGCGGTGCGCGGTCCAGGCCTCTTCGTCGAAGTCCCGTACCTTGCCGCCCAATGCTTTCGCCTCTGCCGGACTGTTGGTTTCGAGGATCCGGGCAAGGATGGCGTCGTCCCCGAAGAGCCGCGCCTTGCCCGCCATCATCCAGTGCTCGGCGGAACGGTAGTCAACGCCGTCAACGGTGAACGGATGCTCTGGCCACCACTGGCTCAGGCAGCCGGAACCCACCTCACCGAGCTTGCCCGGCTGGTGACCCCAGAAGTACAGGTACTTCAGCCGTTCTCCCTGGTCGTGCAGGCGGCAGACGTCGGCGACGCTACGGACATCGCGGGCGGTGATGGGCATGCGCCGACTTTGGCCGAACGTGATCGGCCCGCGCAACCGCATTGAGGCTGCGAGAACGCGGATTCAGGCCGCGAGGACGTGGTCGGGACGGTCGAGCCAGACCTTCTGGGAGGCCGCCCCGACGGTCAGGCCGAAGCGTTCGCGCGCGGGAGCGCCCCACGTGACCCACTGCAGGTAGGCGTTCTCGACCTCGTCCCACAGGCGCCGCGGCCCGTACTGCCGGACGGTGTGATCCGCGCGGCCGGGCTCGAAGTTCGCGGCCGCCCACGACGGCTCGTCGGCCCGGTTCTCGATCGCCCAGATGCGGTAGGAGCCGTCCGGCGCGGCCTCCAGATGCGACCGCACGTCCGGGACGAGCGCCGCGATCGCCACCTCGGCGCCGGGCGACTGGGCGATCACCGACCGCGGGTCCAGCCGGGTGGCCGACACGGCGGCCTGCCCGCGTTGCTCGGCGGCGTGTTCCGGACCGCCGAACCGGCGCCGCTGCGAGCGCAGCATCATGAATCCGGCCGGGCCCGTCAGGCGGCCGAGGGCCGTGCCGTCACCGGCGACCGTCAGATGGGCGAGGTGGCCGATGCCCCATCCCGGCGACCACGGCAGGACGATGCCCGCGCCCGGCCTGCACTGTTCGACCCATGGCCGCGGGACCCGATCGACCCCGCAGGTCACGTGCACCCGGTCGTAGGGGGCGCCCGCGGCGAAGCCCGCGGCGCCGTCCCCGACGACCAGGTGCGGATCCAGGCCCGCGCCCGCGAGGTTGCCGGCGGCGTGCGCGGAGAGGCTCCCGTCGATCTCGACCGACGTCACGCAGCCCGGGCCGAGCCGCCACGTCAGCAGCCCCGCCGTCCAGCCCGTGCCGGTGCCGATCTCGAGGACCCGGTGGTGGTCGAGCGGCCGGAGCTCCTGCAGGAAGGTGATCACGATTCCCGGCGCCGAACAGGAACTGGTCCACGTCCCGGCGCCGCTCAGCGGATCGCCCGCGCCGTCGTCCAGCTGGATCGCGATGGCGGTGTCGGAGTAGACGGCGTTCCACCACGTCGGGGGATCGGCGCTCCGGTCGATCGCGAACCCCTCGTACCGCGGCCGGTCCGGTACCGCCCAGGCCGCTTCCGGCGCGAACAGATGCCGCGGTACGGCCCGCAGCCCCTCGCGCCAGAGCGGCTCGGTGAGCCGTCCGGTCGTGACGAGCAGATCGGCCAGGCCCTCGACTCGTTCTTCCGTGGTCATCCATCCACCCTGCAAGCGTCCGCGCCACGGATCAACCACACCACGGCGATGTCCGGGTTACCTGACGACGCGGAACCACCTGTCACCCCCCGCTCCGGCGATGACGGCCGCCCACCGCGCCCGACCCCGTCGCGCCCGACCGTTCGCCCTGGTCTGCGAGACTGGGACCATGATCGATCAGGGGCCCTCCGTCAGATTGATCCGCAACGAGGATCTCGCTCAGACCGTCGACTACGCCTACGCCGCGGTGGCCGAGGCGCCGCTACGGGCGATCTGGACCGCGGGCGCGTGCCCGCTCGACGCGAACGGCGACACCGTCGCCCCGGGGGACTTCGCCGGGCAGGCCAGGCAGGTGATGGCCAACCTCACGGCCGCCCTCGGCAGCGCGGGCGCCTCTCTGGCCGACATTGTGAAGACCACGGTGTACGTGGCGTCCTCCCGTCGGCAGGACCTCGTCGAGGCCTGGGACGTCGTCCGCGAGCACATGGGCGACCACGACGCCCCGAGCACGCTGCTGGGCGTGGCCGTCCTCGGCTACACCGGCCAGCTGGTGGAGGTGGAGGCGACCGCCGTGATCATCGAACAGCACGAGTCCGCCTAGGACGCGCTCTGGCCGGTCAGCTCGGCGATGACGGTGTCGGCGAACTCCAGGGCCAGCGGGCTGAGCGCGTCCCACTGGCGCGCCGCCCAGCCCGCGCCGAGCGGCGGGAGGTCCGGGATCGGGATGAGCCGCACGACGCCGCCCGGCCCCCGTCCCCAGCCCGGCAGCGCGGGGAGGATCGCGTGGCCCAGCCCCAGCTCGGCCAGCAGCAGCGCGGTGTCCCAGTCGGCCACGCTCGTGGTCGAGGTGAGCCGCACCCCGTGGCGTTCGAGATGCATTTCCAGATGGACGCGGGACGTGGAGTGCTCGGGCAGTTCGATATGGCGGATGCCCGCGAGCTCGGCAGGCGCGATCGTCTGCCGGTGGCTCAGCGCGTCGCTCATGTGGACCGCGAGCACCCACGGCAGGTCGCAGGAGGAACGCTGCTCCACCCCGTCCAGCGACGGGCCGATGGTCACCCAGGCCAGGTCCGCGTCGTGTGATCGCACCGCCTCCAGGCAGCGGCGGCTGGAATCGGCCGTCACGAACTGCAGGGTGACCTCGGGATGGCGGGCCCGGAACGCGGTCACCCCGGCGGCCATGAAATGGCGGACCGTGGTGGCCCCGGTCGCGATCCGGATCGTGCCGGCGACGCCCCGGCGGAGATCGTCCAGTTGCCGCAGCGCGTCGTCCAGCCCCGCGATGCCCTCGGCCGCCGCGCGCCGCAGGACCTGCCCGGCCCTGGTCGGCTCGACGCCGCGCGGGCGGCGTTCGAGCAGCGTCAGCCCGGTCTCCCGTTCGAGTCGCTTGACGTGCTGGCTGACCGCCGACTGGCTGCACGACAGGTTTCTCGCGACGGCGCTGAGATTGCGGGCCTTGCAGACCGCGATGAACACGCGCAGGTCGTCCAACGTCATGGGCCAAAGCTAGGTCTTAGGGATTGCCAAGTAAACCTGAGAATTGACTTGGGTATTTGCGCGTCGCAGGATCGTCCTAGCGGGCACTGGATCCGGTGACCCGAGTGGCGGCGACCCGTTCGGGGACGACGGCCCGGGACGTACGAGCATCCCGGACGGGCGTCGACCGCTGGCCCTTGCGGGGGCGGCGATCTCTGGGGCAGGCTCCCTGGATGGCGATCGACGTTGACGGTTATCTGCGGCGGCTCGGCGTTCCCCGGCCCGGCCGGCCCAGCGTGGCCGCGCTCAAGGCCCTGCACGCGGCCCATGTCGAACGGGTCACCTACGAGGCGCTGGACATCCAGCTCGGCCGGGTGACCTCGATCGATCCGTACGACTCCGCCGAACGGATCACGGCGCGGGGCCGGGGCGGCTACTGCTACCACCTCAACGGCGCGCTCTCCCTGCTCCTGCGCGAGCTCGGCTTCGACGTCGTGTGGCATCGCGCCGGGGTCCAGAACCACGGCGAGCCGCCACCGGGCTCGGTCAGGGCCAACCACCTCGCCCTCACCGTGCACGGCCTTCCGGACGGCGACTCCCCGTCGGGAGACTGGCTGGTCGACGCCGGCCTCGGGGACGCCCTGCACGGTCCGCTGCCCCTCCATGAGGGCGCCTACGAGCAGGGCCCGCTCGCGTTCCGGCTGCTGCGTTCGAAGACCGATCCCGGCGGCTGGCGGCTGGAGCACGATCCGAGGGGCTCCTTCGCCGGAATGGACTTCGCGCCGGGCGCCGCCACGCCGGAGGACTTCGCCGAACGCCACGTCCACCTGTCGACCTCGCCGGAGTCCGGCTTCGTGCGTACCTGCGTCCTGCTCCGCCGGGACGCGCGCGGGGTGGACTCGCTCACCGGCTGCGTGCTGCGCCGCAGCGGCGACCTGGAGCCGCCCCGCACGATCGACGACCAGGACGAGTGGTACGAGGTACTCGCGGAGGTCTTCGACGTACGCCCCACCGACATCGGCCCCGCCGACCGCGACGCCCTCTGGGCCCGCGTGCGCGCCACTCATGAGGAATGGCTGCGCTCACGTTCCGCTTGAGGGCGCCACGGTCGAGACAGGTCACTCAGACGCGCCCACGGCTTCCCTGAGGAACTCCACCTGCCGGGCGAACTCGCGCTCGGCAATGGTGATGGGGAAGAGGCCGAACCCATGGATCGCCTCGGCGATGACCTCCAACCGGGTGTCGTTGCCCGCTGCCCGCCAGTGTTTCCTCGGCGACGTCCGTCCCGGTGGTGATCAGGGGGTTCGTCATGGGCACGAGTGTCGCAGGCTCAGGCGTCCCGCCGGGCCAGCGCGAACGCGGCGGCGGGCAGCGTGATTGCTACGTACGCCACCATCACGGCGAGGGCGGCGAGCGGCGGGAGCATGGGGTCGTCCGCTGTGCCCGCCAGCTGGGGTGCCAGGCCGGCGGGCAGCAGCGACGCGATGTCCTCGCCCCAGGACGGGAACACCATGCGCACCACCGCCGGCAGCACGAACAGCACCGCGCCCGCGGTGACGAAGGCCCCGGCGGTCGAGCGCAGGACGGCCCCGATCGCGAGCCCCAGGAGGCCGATGACCGCGATCGACAGACCGTTGGCGAACGCGGCGGCGAGGCCCTCGGACGGCGACTCCCAGGCCGCGATCGGTGCCGGCCGGTCGCCGGTGATGAGCCCGCCGAGGAGGAACGCGGCGATCGCGATCGTCAGGCCGGCGAGGAACGCGACGGCGGCGACCACGGCCGCCTTGGCCGCGAGCAGCGTGCGGCGCCTCGGGACCGCCGCCAGGCTGGTGCGGATCATGCCGGTGGCGTACTCCGAGGTGATCACGAGCGCGCCGAGCGCCGCCAGGCAGAACTGGGTGAACGGCACGGCCAGGACGGCGGGATCGGCGGCGGGGAAGGTGGCGCGCCCGGCCGGTGCCGAGCCGTCCCAGTCGGCCGTCATCAGCGCCGCCACCAGGCCGCCGGCGGCGAGCGCCACGAGCGGGGAGCCGAGGATGTAGCGCGTCGAACGGACCGTGCACAGCTTGCGCCACTCGGCGGAGACAGCGGTGTTCATCGGACGGCCCCTTCGGCTCGGTAGTCGACGCTCTCCCCGGTGAGGTGCAGGAACGCCTCTTCGAGAGAGGCGCTGCGCGGCGTCAGTTCGTGGATCGGGATGCCGTGGGTGAAGGCGAGGTCGCCGATCTCGGTCACGTCGAGCCCGGCGACGACCAGTTCGCCGTCCGTCTCGACCACCGTCGCGCCGGCGGTGGCCAGTGCGGCGGCGAGCGCGGTCGGACGAGGCGTGCGCACGAGCACGTCGCGCCGAGAGGTCGGTCATCGACGTCTCGGCGATCAGCCGGCCCCGCCCGACGACGAGGACATGGTCGGCGGTCAGCGCCATCTCGCTCATGAGGTGGCTGGACACCAGGACGGTCCGGCCCTCGGCCGCGAGCGCCCGCATGAGCTCGCGGATCCAGCGGATGCCCTCGGGGTCGAGGCCGTTGACCGGCTCGTCGAAGAGCAGCACGGCCGGGTCGCCGAGGAGCGCCGCGGCGACTCCGAGCCGTTGCCGCATTCCCAGCGAGAATCCGCCGATCCGGCGCCGTGCCACCTCGCCCAGCCCGACCCGTTCCAGCACCTCGGTGACCCTGGCGCGGCCGATGCCGTTGCTGCGGGCCAGCCAGTCGAGGTGGTCGAACGCGGTCCGCCCGCCGTGCACCGCGCCCGCGTCCAGCAGCGCGCCCACCTCGTGGAGCGGGCGCTCGATGTCCTGGTAGCGGCGCCCGTTCACCAGCGTCTCGCCGGACGTCGGCAGGTCCAGGCCCATGACCGCGCGCATCGTGGTCGATTTGCCCGCGCCGTTCGGGCCGAGGAAGCCCGTCACCCGCCCGGGCCGGACGACGAACGACAATCCGTCCACCGCTGTCACCCGGCCGTACCGTTTGGTCAGCTCACGTACTTCGATCATGCCGACCACGATGGCCGCCGCCCTGCGCCCGCCACATCAGCCCACGATGGACATTCGCGCGGTCCTCCCTGGGATGACACGCTCAGCGGGTGGAGGCCAGGCCGGACTCGTAGGCGATGATCACGAGCTGCGCGCGGTCGCGGGCGCCGAGCTTGGCGAGCAGGCGGCCCACATAGGTCTTGACCGTCGCCAGGCTGAGATGCAGGTGCTCGGCCATCTCGGCGTTGGACAGACCGCGGGCGATCAGCGTCAGGACCTCGCGTTCGCGCTCGGTCACGCCGTCGAGCGTGCGGGGGAGCGGCCGGGCGGGTTCCGGGCGCGCGGCGAACTCCTCGATGAGGCGCCGGGTGACGGTGGGTGCCAGCAGCGCCTCACCGGCCGCGATGACGCGGACGGCGTCCAGCAGATCTCCGGGCGGGGTGTCCTTGAGCAGGAAGCCGCTGGCCCCCGCTCGCAGCGCCGAGAAGACGTACGCGTCGAGGTCGAACATCGTCAGCATGAGGACCCGGACGGAAGCGGTCTCGGGCGCCTCGCGTATCCGCCGGGTGGCCTCGATGCCGTCCATCCCCGGCATCCGCACGTCCATGAGCACCACGTCGGGCAGCAGCGCGCGTGCCAGCTCGACGGTCTCCGCGCCGTCCGCCGCCTCACCGACGACCGACAAGCCGGGAGACGTTTCGATGAGAGCGCGGAAGCTGCCGCGCAGGAGCGCCTGGTCGTCGGCGACCAGCACGCGAATCGGCGTGCAGGCCTCGCGGCCTCCCTGATGAGGCGCCTCGTTCACGCGGCGTCCCGATGGGGGAGGGTGGCGCTCACGGCGAAGCCGCCGCCGGGTCGCGGAGCGGCGCTGAAGTCCCCGCCGTACATCGCGACCCGCTCGCGCATGCCGACGAGCCCGTGGCCGCCCTCGCCCGGGCGGACGGGCGGCACCGGCGCGCCGTCATTGGTCACCTCGATCCGCACCTCGGCCGTGGTCTTCACGACCGACACCCGGCAACGGGCCGGGGCCGCGTGCTTGACCACGTTGGTCACCGCCTCCTGGACGATCCGGTACGCCGTGAGCTGGACGGCCTCGGGCAGGTCATGGACATCGCCGACCGTGAGCTCGACCTGGACTCCCGCGTCCGCCACGCGTCCGGCCAGCTCGGGCAGCGCGGCGACGCCGGGCGACGGTGCCAGGCCGCCCTCCTCCGGCTCGCGCAGCACGCCCAGCAGCCGGCGCATCTCGGTGAGCGCGCCCTTGCTGGTGGCCTCGATGACGCGCAGCGCCTCGCGCGCCTCCTCTGGACGGTCGTCGGCGATGTGGTTGGCGATCGAGGCCTTCACCGCGATCAACCCCATCCCGTGGGTGACGACGTCGTGCAGCTCGCGCGCGATCCGGAGCCGTTCGTCCACGAGAATCTGGTGGGCGCGGTCGATTTCGGCCTGGCGGGCCGCGAGCCTGCGATCGCGCACCGCGTGGCCGGCCAGCCAGGTGGCGCCGAACAGCAGCCAGGCCGCGGCGGTGCCCCAGAGCGTCGCGATCCAGCCGTGGAACGGGTCGGCGGCGACCGCCACCGGCGCGCCCGCCAGGCAGATCGCCAGGGCCCGCAGGGACCGCCGTGGCGGCTCCGCGACGGCGACGGTGTAGAGCGCGAGGGCCACCGCGACGTACGCGCCCCACAACGCGCCGGTGACGTACGCGATGATCCAGACGGCCAGCGCGGCGAGGAGCGCCGGGAAGGGCCACCGCCGGCGGACCACGACCGTGGCCGCGAGCACGGTGGCGGTGAGGCAGGCCGCCACGAAGGCGAACGCGAAACCTGGCCGGTCCTTGAGCAGGTTGCCCGCGATCTGGATCTGGACGAATCCCAGCAGGACCGCTGCCAGGACGTCCGCGGTGAGCAGCAGGCGGGTGCGGGCGATCTTCACGTGCGCACGTTATCGGGGAGCAGGCCGGAGCACATCCGACCAGCGTGGATCATCCTTGAGGAGGACCGCGTCAGGGCTGGCCCGGGGCGCTCAGTCCTGGGCCGTGCCGAGGTGCCGGACGACGCTCACCTTGAAGTAGGTCGGCCCGCCTCCGAGCTTGGCGCGGTGGGACACGATCCAGACGTCCTCGCCCACCTGATAGACGTCGCGCCGCATCCGCAGACCGGCCAGTTGCGGGCGATGGGTGAACGCCAGATCCTCCCCGGCCTCGCGCGCCCGGGCCAGATCGTCTCCGGCGGGCATCACCAGCGAGACATGCCACTCGCCGTTGGAGCCCTTCCGCTCCTCGACCAGCAACGCCCACGTCTCGTCGTCGTCCATCAGGCCTCCGGGGCGGCGGGGGCCGGCTGGCAGCGGGGACACCAGTAGGTGACCCGGTTGCCGACGTCGGAGGCCTGGTCGGCCCGCTGGATCCGGGTGCGGCAGCGGCGGCAGGGGCGTCCCGCGCGGCCGTAGACCCAGTGCTCGTGGCCGCGCCGCAGGTCGCCCGTGGTGATGTGGCCGTACCGCTCCTTGTTGGCGACCAGGAGGCGGTGCGCCAGCTCGGCCATCGCGGCCAGGTCGGTGACGTCGCGGATCGGGGTCCAGGGGTGGACGCCGCGCAGGAACAGGATCTCGGCCTTGTAGACGTTGCCGATGCCGGCCAGCCGCGTCTGGTCGAGAAGCGCCTCGCCGATGGCCCGGTCGGGCTCCTCGGCCAGGCGGCGCACGGCCTCGGAAGGGTTCCAGTCCGGGCCGAGCAGGTCGGGGCCGAGATGCCCCACCGCCCGTCCCTCGTCGGACGTGCGGAGCAGCTCCAGGACGCCGAGGGAGTAGCCGAGCGCCTGCCATTCGGCGTTGGCGAGGATGACCCGGATGCGGTGGTCGGACGGCGGGGCGCCCGGCCGGCGGATCCGCCACGAGCCCTCCATGAGCAGGTGGCTGTGCACGGTCAGGCCGCCGCCGACACGGATGAGCAGATGCTTGCCGCGGGCGAGGACCTCCATGACGGGCCGGCCGCGCAGGTCGGTGGTGGCGAGCTTGGGGACCCGGAAGTCGGAGCGCGTCAGCGGCCGCCCGGTGAGCGCCTCGTCCAGGCGCCGGGCGGTGAGCCAGACGACATCGCCTTCCGGCACGTCAACTGTCCCGTCCTGTCAAACCTGTGAAAACTGTCAGATCAAGGAGGGGCTTTCCCAGGCCGAGGGGTCCTCGGTGAGCTTCTTCACGGGTGCGGGGAGCTCGCCCGTCGCGATGTGCGCGAGCGACACCTGTTCGAGGATGGCGCGTTCGCTGGCGCGCAACGCGATCCACACCTCCTGGAGCGAGCGCGCGGGCCCCTCGTACCCGACGTGCTCGGGGCGTTCGCCACGGACGCCCAGCAGCGGGCCGTCGATGGCGCGGATGATGTCGGCCATGGAGATCTGTTCGGCCGGCCTGGCCAGCCAGTAGCCCCCCTCGGGGCCGCGCTGGCTCCGGACGAGCCCGGACCTGCGGAGCTGGCCGAGGATGTTCTCGAGGAACTTGGGCGGGATCTGCTGCGCCTCGGCGAGCTGGACGGCGGTCACCGGATGACTTCCGGCCACCGCCAGCTCGGCGGCGGCACGCAGCGCGTAGTCGACCCGGGCGGACAATCGCATGAACGTATTATCCCTTGCCGATCGGACTGGTTGGGCTTATCCGGGGCCTCCCGGCGCTCCGGTATGCACACCGAACCGCTTTCGGCCCGATTTCGCAAGCACCCGGGCCCCTGGGACGGATGCGTCTCCCCATGAGGTCTGACCGCGAATCATCCCTGTGGTGGATGGTGGGACGCCTGTTTTTTGAGGACCATTGAGTCAATGGGGGCCACGGGGATGCGGTGATCACACCGCGGAACGGGGAAGTGACGATGACACCGACGGCACGAGCGGCGGCCGCGCAGCGGCGCAAGCGCCAGATCATCAGCCAGACCGTCCGGGACCGTGCCCTGCAGGACCCTCGGCGCCAGGCGCGCCGCCACACGCCCGCCAAGGCCGGCGACCGCTCCATGGCCGCCTGACATCTGATCCGTCCGCCGTACCAGCGCCTGACCTGCACCATCAACGCCTCCGCGCCGACAGCGCGGAGGCGTTTCGCGTTCCCGGATCTCTCAGGATTCGGGAGAGGAGAAGACCTCGTCGCGGGCCTGCTCCAGGGCGGCGTGGAGGGCGCCCCGGAGGACGGCGTTGCCCTCGACGCCGGTCACGGCGATGGTGGGCGTGGTCGGGCTGATGCGGCTGACGGCATGCGCGATGCGCGTGGCCAGGGGCTGCCCGCCGGCGCGGCCGAGCTGGCCCGCCAGGACGACCAGGCCGGGATCGAGGACGATGTTGACCGAGGTGACGCCGTAGGAGATGCGGTGGGCGAGTTCGTCCAGGAAGGATCCGCCGCGTCCCTCGTTGAGGGCGGCGGCCCGGACGCACTCGACGGCGGTGGGCTCGGTGAAGCCGTGCGCGTGCGCCAGGCCGCGGACGGCGTCGGCGCCGACCAGCGAGCCGTAACCGCCGGCGAGGGCCGGGATGCCCCAGCTGGTCGACTCGGTGAAGCCCTCGTCGGCCGGGTCGCGGCGGACGTCGCCGGACGGGAGGGGCGCGCCGGGCACGGGCAGGTAGCCGATCTCGCCCGCGCCCCCGGACCGGCCGCGGTGCAGCCGGCCGCCGAGCATCACCGACAGGCCCATGCCGCGGTCGAGCCACATGAGGGCGAAGTCCTCGGCGCCCTGGGCGGCACCGTACGCGCGTTCGGCGATGGCCGCGAGGTTCACGTCGTTCTCGATGACCACCGGGCGCCGGAGGTCGGTCTTCAGCCCGGCGAGGACCCCCTCGTGCCAGGACGGCAGGTCGAACGAGAACTGCACGTCGCCGGTGCGCGGGTCGACGACGCCGGGGGTGCCGATGACGAAGGCGGTCAGCCGGGAGAGGGCGACCTTGGCCGACCGGCAGGCCTTCGCGACGGCGTTGTGGACGGTCTTGACGGGGTCGTCGGCTCCGTTCGGGTCGACGGTGACCTGGGCCGCGATGTTCCCCGCGATGTCGGCGACGCCCGCGGTGACCCCGTCCGGCCCCACCTCCAGGCCCGCCACGTACGCGCTGGACGGCACCACCGCGTAGAGCGCGGCGTTGGGTCCCCGGCCGCCCGCCTGCTCCCCGACGACCTCGACGAGGCCGCGCTCCTCGAGCCGGGAGAGCAGCTGGGAGGCGGTGACCTTGGAGAGCCCGGTGTGCTCGCCGATCTGGGCGCGGGTCAACGGCCCCTGCCCGACCAGCAGGTCCAGCGCGGCGCGGTCGTTCAGTTCCCGCAGTAGCCGCGGCGTCCCCGGTCGTCTGGGCATGCTGGACCCCTCAACGTCTCAATCCGCTAACAAGCGGTTTTGTTTAGGAAAGTTTCTTGTTAGTTTACGCGCAAGCGCCTCGGCCGCCCAGACCGGGTGATGGGGCGCACATCGAGCGCCGACTGGCGAGCAGGGCGTCCCGCGGCCGGTGCGAGGAAGAGACGGGCATGGCTGGACCCTAAAGGGTCCGGGCCCGTCTCATAGCCCCGACCGTCGGGGATGCACTCACGGCGATGCCATGCTGGAAAGGAAAATTCCCAGTGAAGTACACCAAGGTTGCGGCCGTAGCGGCCGCGATCGCCCTGGCCGCCACGGCCTGCGGCGGCGGCGATGACAAGGCCGACGGCGGGGCGGCCAAGGACCCGGCGCAGCTCAAGGTCTGGATGATGGGTGACGGCACCCCCGAGCAGACCAAGTTCCTCGACGGCGTCGAGACCGAGTTCAAGGCCAAGCACCCGGGCACGGACGTCGTGATCAAGTACGTGCCGTGGCCGCAGGTAGCCACCACCTTCCAGAAGGCCGCGGCCGGCGGTGAGGGCCCCGACGTCACCGAGCTCGGCAACACCGACGTCCAGTCGCACGTCGCGCAGGGCAGCCTCGCCGACATCACCGACCTGTACGGCAAGTGGGCCGACGGCAAGACCCTCAACAAGACCGCGCTGGAGAACGACACGGCCGACGGCAAGACCTACGCCGTGCCGTGGTACGGCGGCGTCCGCGGCGTGTGGTTCCGCAAGGACTGGTTCGACGAGCTGGGCATCCAGCAGCCCAAGACGTGGGCCGACCTGAGCGCCGCCGCCAAGAAGATCCAGGACTCGAAGAAGGTCCCGGGCATCGGCGTGGCGAGCGACCAGACCAACGCGCTGCTCAGCTTCATCTGGGGCAACGGCGGCGACGTGGCGGTCAAGGACGGCGACAAGTTCGTCGGCAAGCTCGACCAGCCGCAGGTCAAGGAGGCCGTCGACTACTACACCGGCCTGCTGACCAAGGACAAGGTCGCCTCCGCCAAGTACGTCGGCAAGAACGAGCTCGAGGGCCCGCAGCGCGACTTCGCGCTCGGCAAGCTCGGCATGTACTTCGACGGCAGCTGGGCGTTCAAGGAGATGAAGAAGATCTCCGACAAGGACGCCGGCAAGTGGGCCGTGTTCCCGATTCCGAGCAAGACCGGTGGCAACGCGCCCGTCATGGCCGGCGGCTCGGACCTGGCCGTCTGGAAGGACAGCAAGGCCAAGGACGCGGCGTTCGACTACATCACCGTGCTCAACAACGCCAAGAACGCGCAGGGCTGGGCGGACTACAGCGGCTTCTCGTCGATGCGCTCGGACGTGAAGTTCACCGACCCGAAGCTGGCGATCTTCACCGACATCGCGGGCAACACCAAGTTCCCGCCGATCAGCGCCGGCTGGGGCGAGTTCGAGCAGGCCAAGAAGGTCCTGCCGAACGCGATCAAGGCCATCATGCAGGGTAAGTCCTCCGACGGCGAGCTGAAGAAGGCCAACGAGCAGGCCAACACCCTGCTCAACGCGTCGTAGGGCTCAACGCGCGTCGTAGGACGTGTCACAGGGCTCAACGTGCCGTAGGGCTCGACGCGCCGTCGCGCCGCCTCCGGGGGTCTGCGGGACCGCACCCCGCAGATCCCCGGGCTCCCGGCTCCGGCCGGCGAGCCCAGCTTCCCGGCTGAACCGCCCAACTCCGGCTGATCGGACCAACTCCATGCTCGACACCGCCCCAGCGGTGCGGAAGACCCCGGATCGCAAGGTCTCCGGCACGGCGGGCCGCCGCCGCCGGCCCCGCGTCGGGCCGTACCTGCTGATCGCCCCGACGCTGGCCGTCATCGCCGTCCTGATGTTCTGGCCGATGATCCAGATCGGGATCATGTCGTTCCAGAAGGTCGGCAACCGCCAGCTCCGCGGCGAGCCCGCCGAACAGGTCGGCACCGAGAACTACGACAAGATCTTCGACGATCCGTTCTTCTGGCAGACCCTGAAGCACACCGTGCTGTTCGCCGTCGTCGCCGTGTCGCTGACGCTGGTCGTCGGCACCCTGATCGGGCTGCTGCTGCACCAGCTCGGCAAGCGCATGTCGAGCTTCGTCGCGGGCGGCGTGATGGTCGCGTGGGCGACCCCGCCGGTGACCGCGGCGATCATCTTCTCCTGGCTGTTCGGCACGACCGGCGGCCTGGTGAACTGGACCCTCGACCTGCTGCCGGACTGGCTCGTCGGCGGCGGCTGGAACGACTACAACTGGTTCAGCACGCCGCTGTCGACCTACACCGTGCTGACGATCTGCGTGGTGTGGCAGGCCTGCCCGTTCATCGCGGTGTCGGTGCTCGCGGGGCTGAAGAGCGTGCCGGGCGAGCTGTACGAGGCGGCCCGGGTGGACGGGTCGGGGCCGTGGCGCTCGTTCTGGAGCATCACCTTCCCCCTCCTCAAGCCGATCTTCATGGTCCTGCTGGTGATGTCGATCATCTGGGACTTCAAGGTCTTCACCCAGCTGTTCGTGATGGCCGGGATGGCCAACCGTGACTCCTTCAACCTCTCGCTGTACGCCTACTCCGAGGCGTTCGGCTCGCTCAACCCGAAGCTCGGCATGGGCTCGGCGATCGCGATGGTGCTCACGGTGATCCTGCTCATCGTCACGGCCCTGTACGTGCGGGTCATGGTCCGACAGGGAGAGACGAGATGAGCAAGCCGCGCCGTGCCCGGATCCTGCGCAAGGGCGCGCTCAACACCGCCGGGATCCTCGTCTTCGTGCTGGCGGTGTTCCCCGTCTTCTGGATGGCGTCCACCGCGTTCAAGCCCAACAACGAGATCTTCAGCAGCACGCCCAAGCCGCTGCCGTCGCATCCGACGCTCGACCACTTCGACCTGGTGCTGAACGGCGGCATCGCCGAGACCTCCTTCTGGGTCTACTTCCGCAACAGCGCGATCCTGGCCCTCGTCACGGTGGTGATCTCCGGCCTGCTGGCGCTGCTGGCGGCCGTCGCCGTGGCGCGCTTCCGGTTCCGGTTCCGCACCACGTTCCTGATCATGCTGCTGGTCGTGCAGATGGTCCCCTGCGAGGCGCTGGTCATCCCGCTCTTCCTGGACCTCAAGAAGCTCGATCTGCTCAACAGCCTGCCCGGACTCGTGATCGTCTACGTCGGCTTCGCCGTGCCGTTCGCGATCTGGATGCTCCGCGGCTTCGTCGCCGCCGTGCCGAGGGAACTGGAGGAGGCCGCCGCCATCGACGGCGCGAGCCCGATCCGCACGTTCTTCACGGTGCTGCTGCCGCTGGTCGCGCCGGGCCTGGTGGCCACCAGCATCTTCTCCTTCATCACCGCCTGGAACGAGTTCATCTTCGCGTTCACGTTCCTGGACGACCAAGACAAGTACACCTTGCCGATCATGCTGCAGTTCTTCTTCGGCCGCAGCGGCAACGCCTGGGGGCCCATCATGGCAGCGTCCACGCTGCTCACCATTCCCGTGATCATCTTCTTCCTCGCCGTCCAGCGCCGCATGGTGTCCGGCCTGACCGCCGGGGCGGTGAAGGGATGAGCGCCGCCTCCACCGACGACTCGATCGAGCGGCTGGCCCGCGGGACCCTCCTCCCGTCGTTCCCGGGGGCGAGCGCGCCGCGCTGGCTGCTGGACGAGCTGGAGAAGGGTCTCGGCGGCGTCACCCTCTTCGCACTGATCGGCAACGTGCCCAGCCCCGAGGCGCTCACCGCGCTCACCGCGCGGATGCGCAAGGCCGCCGACCCGATCATCACGATCGACGAGGAAGGCGGCGACGTCACCCGCCTCGGCGGGCACCTGACCGGCTCCCCGTACCCGGGCAACGCGGCGCTCGGCGCGGTCGACGACCCCGAGCTCACCCGGCGGGTCTACCGCTCACTGGGCGCCGAACTCGCCGAGGTCGGCGTGAACCTCAACTTCGCGCCCTCCGTGGACGTCAACACCGCCGCCGACAACCCCGTGATCGGCACCCGCTCGTTCGGCTCCGACCCCGAACTGGTCGCCCGGCACGCCGTGGCCTCCGTGATCGGCACCCAGGAGGCGGGCGTCGCCGCGTGCGCCAAGCACTTCCCCGGCCACGGCGCGACCGTCGACGACTCCCACCTCGGCGTGCCCATCGTGGACGCCGACCTGGACCTCCTCGACCGCCGCGACCTCCTCCCGTTCCGCGGCGCGATCCAGGCCGGCACGCAGGCGGTCATGACCGGCCACCTCGACCTGCCCGACATCACCAAGGGCGTGCCGTCCACGCTCTCGCATGCCGCGATCACCGGGCTTCTGCGCGAACACCTCGGCTACGAGGGCGTCATCGTCACCGACGCGCTCGACATGCAGGGCGCGAGCGGTGCCATCGGCATCCCTGAGGCGTCCGTACGGGCGCTGCTGGCCGGCGCGGACCTGCTCTGCCTGGGGCCGAAGGAGCACCAGGAGAGCCTGCAGGCCGTCCTGGCCGCCATCGAAGAGGCCGTGCGCATTGGACGGCTTCCCCTGGAGCGCCTCCACGACGCCGCCGAGCGGACCCGCCGGATGAAGGAATGGCTGGCCGACCCGGCCCCCGCCGTCGTCGACCGTGCGGCGGGCATCGAGGCCGCGCGGCGGGCCGTCCACGTCACCGGCGAATTCCCCGGCCTCGCGGCCGGTCCGCTCGTGGTCGAGCTGGCCTCCAGCGGCAACATCGCGGTCGGCCCGACGCCGTGGGGCCTGAGCCCGTGGGCCCCCGACACCGTCCGCGCGGAGGGGGCGCCGGGCGAAGCGCGCTCCCTCCTGGAACGTGCCACCGGCCGTGGTCTCGTGATCGTTCTGCGTGACGCCCACCGGCACGCGGGCCAGCGCGCTCTCACCACCGCGCTCCTCCAGGCCCGTCCGGACGCGATCGTCGTCGAGATGGGACTGCCCGTCTGGATCCCCGAAAGCGTCGTTCACGTGGCCACCTACGGCGCCGCCGCGGCCAACGCCCAGGCCGCCGCCGAGCTACTGGGGCTGACCTCCGCACCTTGATCCAGGCCGTCGGCCCCCGGCGCGTGACGTCCGCCCTCTGACCCCGGCCTCCTGACGCATGCCGACCGGCGCTCGCGCTCCGGTCCCTGTACCCTGACGCTCGGTCCCTGACTCCCGCTCCCTGACTGTCGAGAACGTTGGTATCGGCCGGTCTCGGCGATGAATTGCGTCGAGTGCGCCAATCGCCTTGACGGTCGTGACCACGGGGGCGCAGGGTACAGCTGACACGGAGTGGGGCCGGACGGCGCGAGGAGCTCGGCGTGGCGGGTGGAGTGAGGCTCGTAGGGCGGCCGCCGGCGTGCGGTCCGGGGGCCGGCCGGCCGAGCCGGTGAGCTGACCGTGGGGAAGCGTCGTAAACCGCTGAAGACACCGTCGTTCCTCGAACGCCGGTTCGTCTTGGCGTTCGGTGTCGTGGCGGTGTTCGCGGGGGTCGTCCTGCGCGGGCTCACCGGACTGGTGGGGGAGGGCGAGGGCCATCCGCCGCCGCAGGCCCGTGCGCTGCTTCCGACGGAACGGGCCGGCTCGCCGACGCCGACGCTCGTCCCGTCCTCGCCGGCCGTGGTCCCTGATCAGCCGCGCAGGTCCAGCCCGCCGCCGTCCTCGAAGCCGACCAAGCGGCCCGCTCCCGAGGCCAAGGTGAACGTGGAGTTCCCGGAGCCAGGTCAGGAGTTTCCGGAGGATCGCGATTTCGTGGTCGGCGGCACGGCTCGGGATCTCGGCCACGACGTCCTGCGCGTCTTCATCTTCGCTGAGAAGCGCCACCGGTTCTACCTGGCCGACTATCGGGCGGAGCGGGTCGGTGACGAACAGTGGGAGATCCGTTCGGCGGGCATCGGCATCGAGTGGGGTGGCCAGGGCGACCCCTACCTCGTCCAGGTCGTCCGGGCCAATGGACAGTGCCAGAAGACCCTGGAGGGCCTGGAACTGGGGAACGACCACTATCCGACCTTCGACGCACTCCCTGAGGGTTGCCAGGTCGCCGCCCAGGTACGCGTGGTCGAGGCAGACTGACCCGTACCGCCCGCAGACGCGCGGCAAGTACCGTGCGGAGAGGCGTGGCCCGCGCCGTTCGGACTCGTCCTGTCCGGAGACGCGCGGAGGACGTCGCGCCTGCGATCATTTGGGGGAACGAGAAGATGCGGCCACCCGTTTGGCTCATCGTGACTTATGAGATCGGAGAGGCCCGTCATGGCGCTGCGTGACCGTTTCCGGCGCCTGGTGCAGAAGCCCGGCACCGTCGACCTCGCGCCCTCCAAGGCCGTCGTCGCCGAGGCGGCCACTCGCGAAGAGCGCCTCCGCGAGCTTTCCGACGCGGAGTTGACGACCGCCGCGGCGGCCCTCCGGCCGGCTCCGGCCGCCGCCACGCTCAGCGCGGGCAAAGCGGGGACGTCCGGCTCCCCGGCCGGCGAGCTCGACCTGGCCGAGCTGTGCGCGGTGGGGCGCGAGGCGGCCCGGCGGGCGCTGGGGGAGCGCCCGTTCGACGTGCAGCTCCTCGGAACGCTCGGCATGCTCTCCGGTCACATCGTCGAGATGGCCACGGGCGAGGGCAAGACCCTCGCCGGCGCGCTGGCCGCGGCCGGGCACGCGCTGCGCGGCAGGCGCGTGCATGTGATGTCGGTGAACGACTACCTGGCGCGCCGCGACGCCGAGTGGATGGGCCCACTCTACGAGCTCCTCGGCGTGTCGGTCGGCTGGGTCGGCCAGTCCTCCACGCCCGAGGAACGCCGGAAGGCCTATGCCGCCGACGTCACGTACGCGCCGGTGAGCGAGGTCGGCTTCGACCTGCTGCGCGACCGGCTGGCCACCGCCCCGGACGAGCCCGTCCTGCCCGAGCCCGAGGTCGTGCTGATCGACGAGGCCGACTCGGTGCTGGTCGACGAGGCGATGGTGCCCCTCGTGCTGGCCGGCGCGTCCGAGCACGACCCGGCCGATCCCGTGTACGCCGACCTGGTGCGGCGGCTGCGCCCGGGACAGCACTACGCGACCGACGAGGAGGGCCGCAACGTCCAGCTGACCTCGGCGGGGGCCCGGACGGTCGAACGCGAGCTGGGCGGCATCGATCTCTACTCCTCCGACAACACCGACACCCTCGTCGCGGTCAACGTCGCGCTGCACGCCCAGGTCCTGCTCCAGCGCGACGTCGACTACATCGTCCGCGACGGCGCCGTGAAGCTGATCAGCTCCTCGCGCGGGCGGGTGGCGCTGCTGCAGCGCTGGCCGGACGGGCTCCAGGCCGCCGTCGAGGCCAAGGAGGCCCTGGAGACGTCCGCGAGCGGCGAGATCCTCGACTCGATCACCGTGCAGGAGCTCATCGGCCGCTATCCCGTCCGCTGCGGGATGACGGGCACGGCGCTCGCGGTCGCGGGCCAGCTGCGGGAGTTCTACGGCCTGGAGATCGCGGTCATCCCGCCGAACCGGCCCTGCGTCCGCGTCGACGAGCCCGATCGCCTGTACGCCACGTCCACCGACAAGGAGGTGGCGATCGTCGAGGAGATCGCGGCCGCCCACGCCACCGGCCGCCCCGTCCTCGTCGGGACGCTCGACGTGGCCGAGTCCGAACGCCTCGCGCGCCGCCTCGAACGCGCCGGCCTGTCCTGCGTCGTCCTCAACGCCAAGAACGACGCCGAGGAGGCCGCCATCATCGCCGAGGCGGGCGCGGCGAGCACGATCACCGTCTCGACCCAGATGGCCGGCCGCGGGACCGACATCCGCCTCGGCGGAACGTCCGCTGCCGACGCCGAGCGCGTGGTCGAGCTGGGCGGGCTGCTGGTGATCGGCACCGGCCGCTACCACAGCAGCCGCCTGGACGATCAGCTGCGCGGCCGCGCGGGCCGCCAGGGCGACCCCGGCGGGTCGGTCTTCTTCACGAGCCTTGAGGACGACCTGGTCACGCAGTACGCGCCGGACGAGGAGGTCAACGCCACGCCCGCGTCCGACGGCCGCCTCAAGGACAAGAACGCCGATTGGACCGTCGGCCACGCACAGCGCGTCGCGGAGGGCGTCGAGGTGGAGATCCACCGCAACACCTGGCGCTACAACCAGCTGATCGGCCTCCAGCGCCGCGAGGTCCTCGCCGAACGCGGCCAGCTGCTGCGCGGCGACCACGCCGGCCGCCTGATGGCCGAACGCCGCGCCGACCACCACGCCGAACTCGTCGGCATCGCGGGCGAGGAGGCGGTCGCCGAGGCCGCCCGCCAGGTCGCCCTCTTCCACCTCGACCGCTGCTGGACCGAGCACCTGGCGTATCTGGCCGACCTGCGCGAAGGCATCCACCTGCGCTCACTCGGCCGCGGCCTTGATCCGCTGGTCGAGTTCAACCGAGAGGCCGTCCCTGCGGGCAAGAAGCTCCTGGGCCAGGCTGTAGAACGAGCCATCGACACGTTCACGACCCTCACCGCGACCCCGGATGGCATCGACCTGACCGCCGCGGGCCTGCAACGCCCCTCCGCCACGTGGACCTACCTGGTCCACGACAACCCGTTCGGCGGCTTGGACGAACGAGCCCTCCGCGGCCTCATCAACATGTTCCGCCGCAACTCCCGCCGAACCTAGACCGCGCGAAACCCGCCGCCACCCCTACGCCGGACAGGCGCCGCCGCGCCCAGGCCGCGCGGGAGCCGCCGCACCTACGCCGGGCGGGTGGCGCCGTGACTAGGACTGGCGGGAGATCAGGGCATCTGCCGCTTCGCGGGCGAGTGCGGCGGCATCTTGAAGTCCGGCGACGCTGAACGTCACGACGGCGCCCTCGTGCAGGATCAGGAGCTTGTCCGCCAGGGACTCGTTCAGACCGGCCTCACGCACGAGATCGGCGTAGAGCGTGCGGAGCCAGGCCTTCTGGTCGGCGGCGGCGCGATGGCCTGGATGGGCGCGGTCGGGTAGCTCCGCGAGGGCGTTCACCATCGCGCAGCCCCGGCCGCTCTCGGTGCGCAGCCACTCGCCCAGCGCGTCGAACGTGGCGAGGACGCGCTGCCGGGCGTCGCCCACACCCTCGATGCTGCCGGTCAAATAGGCACGCCAGCGTTCGTCGCGGGCACGCAGGTACGCGACGACGAGCGCCTCCTTGGACCCGAACCGGTCGTACACCGTCTTCTTGGTGACTCCCGCCTCGGCGGCGATCAGTTCCATGCCGACCGAACCGATGCCCCGCTGGTAGAAGAGCTCGCCGGCCACGGCGAGCACCCGCTCGGCGGCGGGTGTGAGCGGCTTGGTCGCCATGAGTCCTCCAGGTATACATACCGGTATAGCTAGGGTAAGTATACCGGTATGTATACCTCAGGGAAGGGTATGTCAGACCGCATGGACGGGGTGCTGGCCGTCGGCTTCGTGGCCGCCTGGAGTTCGGGCTTCATCGGGGCCGAACTGGGCACTCGCGCGGCTCCCGCCACAGCGCTGCTCGCCTGGCGTTTCATCATCGCCTTCGCCCTGCTGGGCGGCTGGATGCTCTACCGCCGCAACCGGGTTCCGCCGCGCGAACTCGGCCTCCACCTGATCATCGGCGGGCTCGGCCAGGCCGGCTACCTGTACGGGGTGTTCGCGGCCGTCGAGCATGGCGTCGCCTCTGGAACGACCGCCCTGATCTGCGCGCTCCAGCCCATCGTGGCGGTGGCGCTGGCCGTGCCGCTCCTGGGTGAATCGGTCAGCGCGCGCCAGATCGTCGGCTTCCTGATCGGACTGGGAGGCGTGGCCCTGGTGGTCAGCGGCGACCTCAGTGCCTCCAGTGCCCCATTGCTCGCCTACCTGCTCCCGGTCGCCGCGATGCTCTCGCTGGTGGCGGCGACCCTCCTCGAACGCCGCACCCGTCCTCGCGCGACCCTCGTCGACGCCCTCACGATCCAGGCGGGCATCAGTGCGCTCCTGTTCGGCGGCCTGGCCACCGCGACCGGCACCCTCGCGCCTCCCGCCGATCCCACGTTCTGGATCGCGATCGCCGTCCTGGTCGTGGCGGCGATGTTCGGGGGATACGGCCTCTACTGGATCAACCTGGCCCGCACCGGCGTGGCCCGTGTCTCGGCCCTGCTCTACCTCACGCCCCCGGCGACGATGGCCTGGTCGTGGCTGATGTTCGGTACCACCATGACCCCGGTGTCGCTGGGTGGCGTAGGAGTGTGCGCCCTGGCCGTCCTTCTGATCCGGACCAAGACCCCCGCAGAGCCCCTGGAACCCACCCATGCCTGACCCTCTTGTTTTGTAGCACAGTCGTGTTAGTTTCTTTGTGACACAACTGTGCTACACAGTAGGGAGAGGTAGATCATGAACACACCCCGGTCCCTACGGCTGCTCGCTCCGCTGGGAGCGGCGGTGTTCTTCCCGGGAGGCCTCGGCTTCGTCGCACTGGCGTCACTGCAAGCCGATGAAGGCGGCTACTTCGGCACGTCCGAGCATCGCTTCGCCACGACCGCGACCGCATTGAAGACCGACGAGATCGACGTCGGCTCCTCCTCGGCGCACGCGGCGGACCCGTCGCCCGACATCGGCGAGATCGCACGTGTGCGCATCGTGGCCACGTCCGCAGACCCGAACGTGCCGTTGTTCGTCGGCATCGGCCCCAAACATGAGGTCGAGAACTACCTGCGGGGGAGCGCATACGACGACTTCGTCTCGGCCAATCTGAAGCCGTTCCGAGCGACCTTCGAACGCGTCGCCGGTGATGCGCGTCCTGCCCCTCCGACCAGCCGCTCCTTCTGGGTGGCGTCATCCACAGGAACGGGCACGCGCACCCTCAAATGGGACAAGACCCACGGCGCCTGGTCCGTCGTGGTCATGCGCCTGGACGGCAAACCCAACGTCGACGCGAAGGTGTCGATGGGACTGCGCTTCGGGTTCCTCGTGCCGCTGGGACCCGTCTTCCTGCTCGCCGGAGCCGCCCTGACCACATTCACCCTGCTCAGACGCAGGCGGCAAAGCGCCCCGAAGAACAACCCAGTAACCCCGACCGCAGCCCCCAGCCCCAGCACAGCCGAAGCGCCGTAACAAAGCCCTCCGGGGCTTCCCAGGAGGTGGGCTAGGCGCGGAGGCGGAGGCCTCGGGGGGTGGGGTGGAAGCCGGCGGCTTCCAGGGCGGCTGCCAAGGGGGAGTCGTTGATGGACCCGCCGTCGGCTCGTTCGACGGTGAGCTTGCCCAGGGCGCCTTCTCGGACGGCCAGAGCGAGGGCGTCCACGGCGGGTTGGAGGACTTGGGGATCGTCGTCCCAGGTGAGGAGGGTCTTGCCGCCGCGTTCGACGTAGAGGGCCAGGCGGCCTTCGGTCAGGACGACCAGGGCGCCTGCCTTGCGGCCGGGCTTGTGGCCGCTGGCGACCTCGTCCGCACGTTCGGGCCAGGGCAGTGCGGCGCCGTAGGGGTTGGCAGGGTCGGCGGCGGCCAGGACGAGCGCACGGGTGTCGGGGGTCGGCTTGGCGCCGGGGAGGGGCAGCTCCCAGGGGTCGGGTGGCGGGGGTGCGGGCCGGAGGGAACGGAGGCGGTCGACGGCGCCGGGGAGCGCGAACTGCGCGGCGCCCAGACCCTCGACGAAGTAGCCGCGGCGGCACCGGCCGCCGTCTTCGAAGGCGCGGAGCACCGGGTAGACGGCCGCGAAGCCTCCCGGCGTGCGTTCGGCGGCGACGGCGCCGCGGATGACGATGCCGTAGCGGTCGAGAAGGGCCTCGGCGAGGGCGTGGGAGCGGCGGGTGCTCGCCGTCTCGCGTTCGGGGAGCGACCACCAGCGTCCGGCGACCGTGGGCGGGCCGGTCCGGGACGGCAGGACGGGGCGGCCGCGGCGGGTGGCGCGGGCGCGGTGGGCGGGGCGGCCGGAGCCCAAAGCGGCGCGGAGGGGCGCAAGGGTGTCGTTGGTGAGGTGGCCCGCCCAGACGAGGTCCCAGAGAGCGGTGACCAGGTCCGGGTCGTTGATCGACTCGGTGGCGTTGAGCCGGTCGGAGAGCGTGCGGAAGAAGAGCGCGCCGCCGTCCGCGAGGGCGTCGAGGATGGCCTGGTGAGCAGGGGTGAGGCTGATCTCGGCGGGCTCCGGCATGAGGAGCGGCGCGGTGTCGGCGAGGTAGAGCGAGACCCAGCCGTCGCCGCCCGGCAGACCGCCCTGGCCTGCCCAGATCACTTCGCCCGCGGAGGTCAGCTCGTCCAGCTGGGCGGGGGAGTAGCCGGGGACCCGGGACGGAAGTATCAGGGATTCGAGGGCCGAGGCGGGCACCGCGGCGCCCTGGAGCTGTTCGATCGCCTGGACCAGGGCGTCGATGCCGCGCAGGCGGGAGCCGCCGGTGATGCCGTGCCAGGTGGGCAGGAAACGGCCCAGCGCTTCGGGCGGCGAGGGCTCGACCTCGGCGCGCAGCCGGGCCAGCGAACGGCGCCGCAACATGCGCAGGACGTTGTTGTCGCACCACTCGCTGGTCAGCGGGCCGGAGACCGCCTCGACCGGCAGGAACTCGCCTTCGACGACGCGGCCGTTGGCGTTGAGGCGGCGCAGCGTCTCCAGGACGACGGCGGTGCCCAGCCCGAAACGGGACGCGGCGGAGGCCGCGCGGAACGGCCCATGGGTGCGGGCGTAACGGGAGACGAGGTCGCCGAGCGGATCGTCCACCGGCTCCAGGAAAGTCTCGGGAATGCCGACGGGCAGCGGCGCGCCGAGGGCGTCGCGGAGCCGCCCGGCGTCCTCGATCGCCGCCCAGCGTTCCTCACCGCCGATCCGAACCCGAATGGCCCGGCGCTCCTGCTCGAGCTCAGCCAGCCACCGAGCCGGCCGTGGATCGACCTCCGGCGCGCCCTCCGCCGACCGCGGGACGGCGGGAAGACCCGTGTCGGCCTGGGACACCTCCCCGCGCGTCGCGCCTGCGTTCTCGGGTGGGGTGGTGCGGAGGGTTGCTTCGGCGGTCGTCAAGGGGCCGAGTTCGCGCAGGAGGTCGGCTATGCCCTCCAGGTCGCGGGCCTGGCGGTCGGGGGCGAGGCGCTGGAGTTCGCGTTCGGTATCGGCGACCACCTCGGGATCGAGGAGCTCGCGCAGGTCGGCTTGGCCCAGCAGCTCGGCGAGGAGGGCCGAGTCGAGCGCGAGGGCCTGGGCGCGGCGCTCGGCCAGTGGCGAGTCGCCCTCGTACATGAAGGCGCCCACGTAGTGGAACAGGAGCGAACGGGCGTACGGGGACGGCTCGGGCGTCTCGACCTCGACCAGGCGAGCCTTGCGGCCGGAGAGGTCGCGCATGAGCTGGACCAGGCCCGGCACGTCGAACACGTCCTGCAGGCACTCGCGCATCGTTTCGAGGACGATCGGGAACGAGGGGTATTTGCTGGCGACGGCCAGGAGTTGCGCGGCGCGCTGGCGTTGCTGCCAGAGGGGCATGCGCTTGTCGGGGCGGCGGCGCGGCAGCAGGAGCGAACGGGCGGCGCACTCGCGGAACCTCGCGGCGAACAGGGCCGAGCCGCTGAGCTCGTCGACGACGATGCGTTCGATGTCGTCGGCGTCGAACACGGCGAGGTCGAGGTTCGGCGGCTCGTCCATGTCGGGGATGCGGATCACAATGCCGTCGTCGGCGTGCATGGACTGCGCGTCGACGCCGTACCGCTCGCGGAGGCGGCCGGCGATCGCCAGGGCCCAGGGCGCGTGGACGCGGGCGCCCAGGGGTGAGTGCACGACCAGCCGCCAGTCGCCGAGCTCGTCCCGGAAACGTTCGACCACGAGGGTGCGGTCGTCCGGCACATGACCGGTCGCCTCGCGCTGCTCGCTCAGGTAGGAGACCAGGTTGGCGGCGGCCCACTCGTCGAGCCCCGAGGTGGTGACGCGGTCGCGGGCGGTCTCGGGAGAAAGCTGGACCAGCTCGCGGGTGAACGCGCCGAGGGCCTTGCCCAGCTCGACGGGGCGGCCGAGGGCGTCGCCGTGCCAGAACGGGAGCTTGCCCGGCTGGCCGGGCGCGGGCGAGACGAGGACGCGGTCGGGAGTGATGTCCTCGATCCGCCAGGAGCTCGCGCCGAGAACGAAGACGTCGCCCACGCGCGACTCGTACACCATCTCCTCGTCGAGCTCGCCGACGCGCGAGGCCTTCTCGCCCACGAGGAAGACGCCGAAGAGACCGCGGTCGGGGATCGTCCCGCCGCTGGTCACGGCGAGGCGCTGGGCGCCGGGCCGGTCACGCAGCACGCCGGTGACGCGATCCCACACCAGGCGCGGCCGCAACTCGCCGAACTCGTCGCTGGGGTAGCGGCCCGCGAGCATGTCGAGGGTCGCCTCGAGCGCGGAACGGGGGAGCGTGGCGTACGGAGCGGCGCGCTTGACCATGGCGTCGAGATCGTCGACCGTCCACTCGTCCATCGCGACCATGGCGACGATCTGCTGGGCGAGGACGTCGAGCGGGTTGCGCGGGTAGCGCAGCTCCTCGATCTCGCCGTCGCGCATGCGTTCGGCGACGACGGCGGTCTGCACCAGGTCGCCGCGGTATTTGGGGAAGATGACGCCTTTGGACACCGCCCCGACCTGGTGGCCGGCCCGGCCGACGCGTTGCAGGCCGCTGGCGACCGAGGGCGGCGACTCGACCTGGACGACCAGGTCGACCGCGCCCATGTCGATGCCCAGCTCCAGGCTGGACGTGGCGACCACGGCGGGCAGACGGCCCTGCTTGAGCGCGTCTTCGATGCCCGCCCGTTCTTCCTTGGAGACCGAACCGTGGTGCGCGCGAGCGATCTCGGCCGGAACGCCGCGTGCCGCACCTGCCTGGGCCATCATTTCGGCCGGACTGCGCCGGGCCGGCGCTTTCGCAGCGTCCATGTCGCTGCTTGGCGGGGAGCCCGTGGTGTTCGGGCCATCCGTGGCATCCGTCGCGTATCCGTGGGCGCGCGCTTGGAGCGCGCGCTCGATGTCGTCCTGGCTGATGGGCCTCGGGGCGTCGCCCGCCGTGGCGGGACCTTCCGCGGCGTCGTTGCTGGTGCCGGCGACGGCGCGTTCGTACGCGAGCTCGTTCAACCGGCCGCAGAGGCGTTCGGCCAGGCGCCGCGAATTGGCGAAGACGAGGGTGGAACGGTGCGCCTGGATCAGGTCGAGCAACCTGTCTTCTACGTGCGGCCAGATCGACCTCTGGCGAGGATCGGCCTCGCCGCTCTGGTCAACGAAATGCGATATCTCGCCCATGTCTTCGACCGGCACGACGATGTCGAGGTCGAAGACCTTGTCGGACGCCGGTTGGACCACCTTCGCGGATTTGGGACCGCCGAGGAACGCGGCGACCTCGGCGGCGGGCCGGACCGTCGCGGAGAGGCCGATGCGCTGGGCGGGCCGGTCGAGGAGGGCGTCGAGACGTTCGAGCGAGATCGCCAGATGCGCGCCGCGCTTGGTGCCCGCGACCGCGTGCACCTCGTCGACGATCACCGTCTCGACGCCCCGGAGCGACTCGCGGGCCTGCGAGGTGAGGATCAGGAACAGCGACTCCGGCGTGGTGATCAGGATGTCCGGCGGCTTGGTGGCCAGGCGGCGGCGCTCGTCGGCCGGGGTGTCGCCGGAACGGATGCTGACCCGCACGTCGGGCTCCGGCAGATCGAGCCGGCGCGAGGCCTGGCGAATGCCGGCGAGCGGGGCCCGGAGGTTGCGTTCGACGTCGACCGCCAGGGCCTTGAGCGGGGAGACGTACAGCACGCGGCAGCGCTGCTTGGGATCGGGCGCGGGCGAGGCCGCCAGGCGGTCGAGCGACCAGAGGAAGGCGGCCAGGGTCTTCCCGGAGCCGGTGGGCGCCACGACCAGGGTGTTGTCGCCGCCGGAGATCGACTCCCACGCTCCCGCCTGCGCCGCCGTGGGCGCGGCGAAGGCCCCGGTGAACCACGCACGCGTGGCCGGGGAGAAGCGTTCGAGCACGTCACCGCTCATCCCTCCATCCTGCCTCGTGCCACCGACAGAACCGCGACCAGGTGGTGAGCACCACTCCCGGAGCCCGGTGGCGACGGGCGGGGAGGGTTGTAAGCAAGTACTTGTTCGGTTAATCCTGGAGGGATGACCTACGCCCTGGCCGCCCTCGGAGCGATCTCCATCCTGCTCGCCGCGAACGCGCACCGCCCGCGCCGGCGCCACCCCTCGACGCTGGTGCCGAGCTTCTTCGCCGGATGGCTGACCATCGAGCTGGCGCCGCACCTGCTCGTCGCGGAGGTCGCGGGGCTGGGCATCCTGGTGGCGTACGGAGGGCTTGAGGGGTGGCCGGGCCGGGTCGGCCTGGTCACGGGCCTCCTCGGGGCGACGGGCACCGCGGCGACCATCGTCGCGGCGAGGCGGACGACCGTGACCTTGCGAGACTCCGGGGTGCCGCTGGACCTCGACCCCGACGACGCGCCGCGCTATCCGCGTGCGCACCTCGTCCTGCCGGTGCTCTGCTTCCTGCCGCGCCGAGGAGTGAAGGCCGAACGCAACATCGTCTACCGCGAAGAGGGGCGGCTGCGGCTCAAGCTGGATGTCTACCGGCCCGCTGAGGACGGGCGGTTGCGCCCAGGGCTGATGCAGATCCACGGCGGCGCCTGGGTCATCGGGGACAAACGCGAACAAGGGCTTCCCCTGCTCAACCACATGGCCGTGCAGGGCTGGGTGGGCTTCAACGTCAACTACCGCCTGAGCCCACGAGCCACCTGGCCTGAGCACCTCATCGACCTCAAGCACTTCATCGCCTGGTATCGCGAGAACGCCGAGTCCTATGGGGCCGATCCAGATTTTCTCTGCGTCACGGGTGGTTCGGCAGGTGGGCACCTGGCGGCGATGGTGGCGCTCAGCGCGAACGTGCCGGAGTTCCAGCCAGGCTTCGAGGACGTGGACACCAGCGTCCGTGGGGCTGTCCCCTTCTACGGGGTGTACGACTTCGTGGAGCCGGGGCCCTGGTCTGTCCCCATGGGAGCGACGCCGTTGGTCGAACGCGCGCTGATGAAGCGCTCCTTCGCGGACGAGCCCGAAGCCTTCGCCAAGGCGTCCCCGGTGAGCTATCTGAGCCCCGACGCACCGCCGTTCTTTGTCATCCACGGAAGCCACGACTCTCTGATCCCGGTCGAGGAAGCGAGACGGTTCGTGGAGAAGCTCCGCGACGTCTCAGAATCGCCGGTCATCTACGCCGAGATGAAGGGCGGCCAGCACGCCTTCGACGTCTTCCCCTCGTACCGCACGGCCCGAGTGGTCGAGGGCGTGGAACGCTATCTGACCGGTCTGCACCGGCAATACCTCGAAGGTGCCCGCCGCCCGTCCGTCCCGGACGAGGTATCGCGGTCCGTCGGATAGCGTGGCCTGGTGCGGCTCACAGTTTTCTGGGATCGGATGAACCAGCAGTTCGGCGAGGCCTACGCGGCGAGCGTGGCGAAGGACTACGTCATAGCCGCCCTGGGTGGCCGCACCGTCGATCAGGCCCTAGCGGACGGGGAGCCCGCCAAGAAGATCTGGGCCGCCGTAGTCGCCACCTTCGACGTGCCAGCGCGCCTTCACTGACGTTCCAACGCCTTCACTGACGAGGCGACATCTCGCCCCTACGACGCTCGGCTCGTAGCGGTATCACGTGCCGTGCCTGGGATGGGGCATCGCCAAGGACGGAGCGGCAGTCCCCGAGAGGCTAGGGAACCGGCTCAACAACCGTTGGTGTGCCTCGGCGGCGGCTGAGGCGTCTGGGATCCCTCCGGCGACCCATTTGAGTGCCTCGGCCCAGGCACCGGCAGCGGGATCGTTGCTGTCGTTGAGCGCGGCAGCGTACTGCTCAGCCGTGCGGACGAAGCGTGCGCGGATGGTCAGCCCGTCCAGAGCGGCCTCCAGTAGGCGGGCCAACCTCTGTTCCCTGTCCCCGCCGGCCGCCGTCATTTCGGTGAGCCGGGCCATGTCGGCGGCATCGAGATAGATACGAGGGCGTTCCTCTACGTTCGGGAGCTTCGCGGAAGTGCTGCGCTTGTACGTCACGACTGAGCCGAAACGCCTTTCGAACTGGTCCTGCGCATAGAGCGGCGCCGAGCCTCGGCTGATCCGCGCTCCGAACCATCGGAGTGCTTCGGCCCAAGCAGCCGCGCCAGAGTCCGTGCCGGCGGCGAGCATGGCGGAGTACGCGTGCGCCCTGTGCCGGACCTCCTCAAGGGCCCATTCACCGTCAGAACAAGTCTGCTTGAGGCGCCCGATGACGCTGCCCTCGCCGGGCCTGGTCAGTTTCGCGAGCGCGGCCTGGCCTGCCGAATCGAGGCGCAGGGGCGGACGCAGCTCCGCCATCGGTCAGTAGGTGGCGACGGCGGTGACGACGCCGATCATGAGGTTGGCGACGGCGAGGAGGACGGCGGCGGGCTCGAGTTCGTCGTCCGCGTCATCGGCGAGCTGCTTGATGCTGATGCCGACCACGCGGTCGAAGATCTGCGTGGCGACGGTCATGGCGATGATCCCGACACCGCCGAAGACCAGAGTCCTCGCGAGGCCCTCCATGAGATCACCATGGGACGCGTAGATCGACACCGAGACGATGAGCCCCACGCCGACGGTCGAGGCGGCGGCGAGCAGGGTCGCGTTCGGGTTGCGGTGCTCGCGGATGACGGTGATGAGGCGGCCGGGCGTCGCCAGGTCCGTCATGTAGAAGCCGACGATGAACAGCACCAGGCCGACCGCCGCGTACGCCAGAAGTGCCCCGCTGCCCTCCAGCAGAACCTGGACGAGGCTGTCCTCGTTAGCGGCCGTGATCATGGAACTCCTTAAGGGGAAGCGTTCGCCGGCGTCCGTTAGCGTCCGTCGTGTCGGTCAGAGGGGGATGCGGTGCGGGACGAACGACGAGGTGTCGTCGGTGATGAGGCCCGAGGTTTCGCGGATGCCGAGCCCGGCGGACTCGTCGTGGACCACCCACGCGCCGAGCACAGGGTGCTCCCCGTCGAAATCGGGAAGCGGGCAGAACTCCTGGAAGACGAACCCCTCCGCGCCGTAATTGCCTTCGGTGCGCGTCTCCGCCCCATCAGGCGTGACGATCCGCATGCTCGCGCCCTCGCGCCCCAGGAGCGGCTTCTGCACGTACGAGGTGAGCGTCGAGGGCGTGTTGAGGAACGTGGGCAGGAGATTCGGGTGGCCGGGGAAGAGCTCCCATAGGAGCACCAGCAACGCCTTGTTGGAGAGCACCATCTTCCAAATGGGCTCGATCCAGCTCGTAGGCGCGTCCGCAATGTGCCGGCCGAAGGGCTCCGCGACGATCCATTCCCACGGATAGAGCTTGCAGAGCGCGTGGATCTCCTTCTCGTCCAGGTCCACGAACCGATCACGCGCAGGGTTCCAGCCGACGTCCTCTATGGCGATCGCGACGCCTTGCAGACCCGCCTCTTCCGCGGTCTCCTGCATGTAGGCGATCGTCATGACCTCTTCGCCGGTCTCGTCGGCGTTGGTCCAGGCGAAGTGCGCCGGGCCGTCCGGAAGGCCCGGCTGGATCTCCTTCCAGCGCGCCACCAGGCGCTCATGGATGGAGTTCCACTGGTCATCGTCCGGATAGACGTCCCGCAGCCAGTACCACTGGACGATCGAGCTCTCGACCAGCGCGGTCGGGGTGTCGGCGTTGTACTCCAGCAGCTTGGCCGGGCCGGTGCCGTCGTACCGCAGGTCGAACCGTCCGTACAGATGAGGATCGCTGCGGCGCCATGACTTCTCGATTAGGGGCGCCACCCAGTCGGGTATGCCGAGGACGTTGTAGCGGCCAGTGGTGACGACATGCTCCACGGCTTGGAGGCACATTCTGTGAAGCTCTTCCACGACCTCCTCTAGGGCCAGTACCTCGTCCATTTCGAAGACGTAGTGCACCGACTCGTCCCAGTAGGGGCGCGGCAGATGTTCCGGGTGCGCGGTCCGATGGAAGGCCAGTCCCTGCGACTCCACCTTCTGGGCCCAGTCGGCACGCGGTGTCGAACGTTCGCGACGCATCTTCGTTCAGCCGCCGGAACTGCCGTGACTGGACGAGCCTCCGAAACCGCTGCGGATCGTCTTTCCTTCCGCAGAGGTGATGTTCGTGCCGCTCGGCATTGACATGCTGCCGGCGCGAACTCGCCCGCTCTGCGTACGGACACCGCCGTAGTACCAGAAGTAACTGGAGTGAGAACTCCTGGTAGTGCTGGAACTGGAATCCGGGTCGTCGCAGTTGTCGTCGTCGACCACCTTGAAGCCGTCGGGGCCCTCGGTCGGGAACGGCGCCGGAGCCCCGGTGGAGAGGTCGTCGTCCTGCGTGACGCAGTAAGCGGTGACCGCGTCGCCATCGTCATCGGACGAGCACGACACCACCGAAAGGGACAGCGCGCTCACCATCCCGATCTTCACCGCGCGGGAGCTGAGCCGGCGCCGGGACTCCTGTGGAGGCAAGGGGAAACACGCCCTTCGAAAGAGACTGCAGGCACCCCGGAGGTTCCGGACGGATGGAGCGGACCTCGCATCTGCAAGCGATCCGGCATTCCAGTGACCAAAGCCTAGGGGTGATGCGAAGTGAGACGGAAGTTTCGTGCGTTCCGGTTCCGTCACAAGGACCGGCCGTGCGAGGGAGATCAGTCGGGGACCGGGAGATGGGCGTAGAGGTCCATGGGGTCGACTGTGGAGGGGAGGTCGCTCACCTGGCCGTCGCCCACCTCCACCACGCGCCACTCACCATCGGAACGGCGCGCCAGATCCGTGGTGATGAAGCGGCAGCCCAAGGCCCGCACGGCCGGGGCCACGGCGTCGACGTCCGGCTCGGGCTCCACCTCGGGGCTGTCCGGGTGCGGGCCGATCAGGGCGGGCTCGCCGTCCACCCACCACACGCGGGCCTCGCCGCCGTCGTACTCCTCGTACTCCCTGATGACGAGGCCGCCGGCCAGGAACTGGTCCTGGAGCGCGACCATCTTCGACACGATCGTGCGGAGCTGCGAGAGATTGTGAACGTCCGGGACGAAACAGGCCTCGTCCCATTCGTGCTTGCGTGACTTCACGTAGTCCTTGACCACGGCGGGCCCAGCCGGAAGGACTCGTACGAGCTCGCTCAGATCGCCTGGGTCTTCGAGAGGGGTGAGGGGACGCCATACGCTCGGCGGAGTGAGCCCGGCGAACGTGTCGTGCCATCCGGGAAGCTCGTGCGCGCGTTGATAGTCATCCGGATGCGTGAGCAGGATGGTGCCACGTTTCTTGAGGGCCGCCGCCAGCGTGGCGTACTCCTCGCTCGTCACCATCCAGCCGCGGTACCAGACCGGGCCCAGATCGTTGGGGACGCCGCGGATCGCCGCGTCCATGTGACCCTGCTGCAACGCATCGTGATCGAGCAGGGCGATCTCGCCATAGTGGTCCCGTACGGCGGCGGCCTCGCGGGAGAAATGGGGATCAACGCGCCGGGGGTGGAGCGGATCGACGCAGAAGAGAACGGTCAGCGTCATGGTGCAACCCTCCGTGGACGGCGCCAGCGTACGGGCTTCAGGCCCCCGTGTGCACCGGAGATTCTCGCCCAATTCGGATCGCGACACCATGATCGAACGAGTGTTCGGTAAGCTGTTCGACGCACGCGACGTTATCCACAGGTCCGCCCCGAGACTCGAAACTGTCGGTGGGTCCCCGTAACGTCGCCCACGACATCTCAAGCAACGGTCCGTGAGGGCCGCGGGCCGGGCGAGAGCCGGCAGGCCGGCGACGACAGACACGACAAGGGGCACAACCATGGCAGCGAACGACCGGGAGAAGGCTCTCGAGACCGCACTGGCCCAGATCGAGCGGCAGTTCGGCAAGGGCTCGGTCATGCGGATGGGTGAGGAGACCCGGGTGCCGATCGAGGTGATCCCCACCGGGTCCATCTCCCTCGACATCGCGCTCGGCATCGGCGGCCTGCCGCGCGGGCGCGTGGTGGAGGTCTACGGCCCGGAGGGCTCCGGAAAGACCTCGATCGCCCTGCACGCGATCGCCAACGCGCAGAAGCAGGGCGGCATCGCCGCGTTCGTCGACGCCGAGCACGCCCTCGACCCCGAATACGCCGCCAAGCTCGGGGTCGACATCGACGCGCTGCTGGTCTCCCAGCCCGACACCGGTGAGCAGGCGCTCGAGATCACCGACATGCTGATCCGGTCCGGCGCGGTCGACATCGTCGTCATCGACTCCGTCGCCGCGCTCGTGCCCCGCGCGGAGATCGAGGGCGAGATGGGCGACAGCCACGTCGGCCTCCAGGCCCGGCTGATGTCCCAGGCCCTGCGCAAGATGACCGGTGCCATCAACCAGACCAAGACCACCGCGATCTTCATCAACCAGCTTCGCGAGAAGATCGGCGTCATGTTCGGCTCGCCCGAGACGACGACCGGCGGCCGGGCGCTGAAGTTCTACGCCTCCGTCCGGCTGGACGTGCGGCGCATCGAGACGCTCAAGGACGGCACCGAGGCCGTCGGCAACCGGGTGCGCGTCAAGGTCGTGAAGAACAAGGTCAGCCCGCCCTTCAAGGTCGCCGACATGGACCTGATCTACGGCCAGGGCATCAGCAAGGAGGGCGGCCTGATCGACCTCGGCGTCGAGCACGGCTTCGTCCGCAAGTCCGGTGCCTGGTACACCTACGAGGGCGACCAGCTCGGCCAGGGCAAGGAGAACGCCCGCAACTTCCTCAAGGCCAACCCCGACACCGCCAACGAGATCGAGAAGAAGATCAAGGAGAAGCTGGGCGTCGGGCCCAAGGTCGACAAGGAGGCCCCGGAGACCACCGAGGCCGCCAAGCCCGCCGCCGCGGCCAAGCCCGTGGCCGCCGCCGCGACCGGCCGCAAGAGCGCCAAGACCCCGAAGCCCGGCGACGCCTGAGCTGCACCTCACCGCATGGCGAGTTCTGACGGAGAATCCCCCATTCAGGGTGACTCTTGACGAAGGTTGAGGAATGATCCCGTATGTAGGGCGGCGGCGCCTTTTCCGGCACCGACAGACCGGTGCCTGGTCCTTCCCCGATGGCGCCGCCGCTCCCGCGCAGCCGAGACGCAGCCCGTGGGGCCCGGCATGAGCGGGCGGCGCAGACGGCGCGAGCCGACCGAAGGAAGCTCCGCCGCGGACACCCCGCCCGCCGACCCCGAGGCGGTCGCGCGCGACGTCTGCCTCCGCATGCTCACGATGGCGCCCCGCACCCGCGCCCAGCTCGCCGACGCGCTGCGCCGCAAGAACGTCCCGGACGACGTCGCCGACAACGTCCTCGGCCGCTTCACCGACGTCGGCCTGATCGACGACGAGGCGTTCGCCCAGGCCTGGGTGCAGTCCCGCCACACCGGCCGCGGCCTGGCCAAACGCGCCCTGGCCGCCGAGCTGCGTCAACGCGGCGTCGACAACGAGACCGTCCAGGAAGCGGTGGAAACGCTCGACCCCGACCAGGAAGAACGCACCGCCCGCGAGCTCATGGCCCGCAAGGTCGCCGCGACCCGAGGCATGGACCCCGCCAAACGCACCCGCCGCCTCGTGGGCATGCTCGCCCGCAAAGGCTATTCCCCCGGCCTCGCCTACCGAGTAGTCAAAGAGGTCCTCGACGAAGAGGGCCTAGAGCTGGAAGACCTCCCCGACCCAACCCCCTGGGACTGACCAGCCCCTCGGCCCCATCCCCGCTCTTCCGCGGTCGTCCCAGACCTCCTGGGCCTAGCCCCTGCTTCCTGGGGCCCGCTGGGCCTAGCCCCTGCTTCCTGGGGCCCGCTGGGCCTAGCCCCGACCCGTTGGGCCTGCCCCGGTCTCATAAAGCCCGGCCCGACCTTGTGAGGCTGACTCCGATCTCCCGGATGCAGCCCCGGCACTGCTGGGCCTGGCCCGGACCTTCTGGGCGGCGTGATCTCGGCCTGCTGGGATTGGCTCCGACCTTCGTCCTCTGGCCTCGGCGAGTGGGCACTGGGCTCTCGCCTGTGCAGGCGGGTCGTGCTCTGGACGCTCGCGTATGGGGGCGAGTCTCTCAGCCATGTTGGGGCAGGTTGGAGGCCGGTTGACTCGAGGGCATGACGAACAACGCGAACATTCAGAATGGCCTGACCCTGGTGCTGGGCGGGACGGGGAAGTCCGGGCGGCGGGTGGCCGAGCGGCTCGTGGCCCGGGGCGTTCCGGTGCGAGTCGGGTCGCGGTCGGCCAGCCCGGCGTTCTCCTGGCAGGACCGGGATGGCTGGGCGGCGGTGCTGGAGGGCGTCTGCTCGGTCTACGTCAGCTACGCGCCGGACCTGGCGGTGCCCGGGGCGTCGGACGACATCAAGGCGTTCATCGAGGCGGCGGACGCCGCCGGGGTGCGGCGGCTGGTGTTGCTGTCGGGGCGTGGAGAGGAGGAGGCGCAAGTCTGCGAGGGGCTGGTCCGTGAGTCCGGACTGGAGTGGACGATCGTGCGGGCGTCGTGGTTCTTCCAGAACTTCAGCGAGAGCTTCATGATCGAGCCGCTGCTGGCGGGCGAGGTCGTGCTGCCGGTCGGTGATGTGCGCGAGCCGTTCGTGGACGTCGACGACATCGCCGACGTGGCGGTCGCGGCCCTTGCCGAGGACGGACATGTGGGCGAGTTGTACGAGGTCACCGGGCCGCGGCTGCTCACGTTCGCCCAGGCGGTGCAGGAGATCGCTCAGGCGACGGGGCGGGAGATCTCCTACGTCCAGATCAGCGCGGAGGACTATGCCGCCGGCGCCAGGGAGCAGGGCGTTCCCGATGATGTGCTGGAGTTCCTGATGCACCTGTTCACGACCGTGCTGGACGGGCGCAACGCCTATCAGACCGATGGGATCAGGCGGGCGCTGGGACGCGAGCCCCGTGACTTCACCGACTTCGTCCGGGAGACGGCCGGATCGGGGGTGTGGGACGCCTGAAAGGCGATGGGCCCGCTTTCCTCGGCGGCGGCGGGCCCGCAGGTTCGACACGCCGGGGAGAATGACGCAGATCCTGACCGGGATCTGACTGGGTCTTACTCGGGAGTGGAGAGCGATGCGCCAGGTGAACGCCTCGTCCGGGCGGGTCGGAGGACGGTAAGCAACTCGTCACGGCCGCGTTCGGTTAGTCCGGAATGCCCATGGTTTGCTTGCTCATTACCTCCGTGCCGCTTACCGTTGCGGCAGTGAGGAGTTACTCCGCGCGCAGCGGATTGCCATACAACTGAGCACGTTCGAGCAGTTGAGAGGTATAGAGGATCACGACGTCCGACTTTCTCGGGTCCCGGTGACAGGGCGCCCGGGCGGTGTCGTGTCCCCATATCGGCTGTGACGCGGGTGATCCTCGCACACCAGGGCCCCATTCCCGATGGGGCCCACGGGCGAGGAAGGGGACAGCCCCATGGAGAGCGTCCTGCTGGGTGCCGCACTGCTGGTGACCCTGGTCGCTCTCGTCATCCTGGTCCTGCGCCGCCCGTCCGGGAAGGCGATCGAGGACGAGCTGTCCCAGGTGCGGCAGGAGGCGGACGAGATCCGCGCCGCCGCCAAGACCGACGCCGAGGAGATCCTCGGCAAGGCCGAGACGCAGGCCCACCAGCTCGTCCAGACCCAGCGCGCCGAGCTGGACGAGGAGGCCCGCGCGCTCCGCGAGGACATCCGTTCGCTGCGCGAGGATCTCGAACGCCGCGAGACCCGGCTGGCCGAACGTGAGCAGCGCCTGGACGGCGAAGTGCGCCGTCTCGAGGAGTGGGGGACCAAGCTCGCCGAGGGCAAGCGGGCGCTGGAAGCCCGCAAGGAGGAACTCGGCAAGGCGGAGGAGGAACGCCGCCACGCCCTCGAACAGGTGGCCGGGCTGACGGCCGAACAGGCCAGGACCGAGCTCGTCGGCGCCATCGAGAACCAGGCCAAGCGCGAGGCCATCCCGATCACCCGGGAGATCGAGAACGCGGCCCGGTCCGAGGGGGAGAAGCGGGCGCGCAAGATCGTGACCCTGGCCATCCAGCGCGTCGCCAGCGAGCAGACGGCCGAGTCGGTCGTCTCGGTGCTGCATCTGCCCGGCGACGAGATGAAGGGCCGGATCATCGGCCGCGAGGGCCGCAACATCCGCGCGTTCGAGACGACGACCGGCGTCAACCTGATCATCGACGACACGCCCGAGGCGGTGCTGCTGAGCTGCTTCGACCCGGTGCGGCGCGAGGTCGGGCGGCTGACGCTGGAAAAGCTCGTCCTGGACGGCCGCATCCACCCGCAGCGGATCGAGGAGATCTACGAGCGGAGCAAGAGCGACGTCGAGCAGCTGTGCGTGCGGGCCGGCGAGGACGCCCTGGTCGAGCTGAGCATCGCCGACATGCACCCCGAGCTCATCGCCCTGCTCGGCCAGCTGCGCTACCGGACGTCGTACGGGCAGAACGTGCTCAAGCACCTGATCGAGTCGGCGCACATCGCCGGGATCATGGCCGCCGAGCTGCGCCTGCCGGTCGAGCAGGCCAAGCGCTGCACCCTGCTGCACGACATCGGCAAGGCGCTCACGCACGAGGTCGAGGGCAGCCACGCGCTCATCGGCGCCGAGATCGCCCGCCGGTACGGGGAGCACGAGGACGTGGTGCACGCCATCGAGGCCCACCACAACGAGGTCGAGGTCCGTACCGTCGAGGCCGTCCTCACCCAGGCCGCCGACGCGATCAGCGGCAGCCGTCCCGGCGCCCGCCGCGAGTCGCTGGAGGCCTACGTCAAGCGCCTGGAACGGCTCGAGGAGATCGCCCGCGACAAGCACGAGGGCGTGGAGAAGGTCTTCGCCATGCAGGCCGGCCGTGAGATTCGCGTCATGGTCAAGCCCGACGCCGTCGACGACATCCAGGCCCAGGTGATCGCCCGCGACATCGCCAAGCAGGTCGAGGACGAGCTCACCTACCCGGGTCAGATCCGCGTCACCGTCGTCCGCGAGTCCCGCGCCATAGAGTTCGCCCGCTGACCCGCCGCCCCAAGCCCGCCTCACCCCCCAGCCGGGTCCCTCCTGCCCGCTGAACACCAACCACACACCACCGACCGCCAGCGAGGCACCACCGAGCAACAGCCACGCACCACTGACCGGCGGCCAAGCCGCCGAGCGGCAGTGAGGCACCGCTGAGCGATGGCCAAGCATCGCTGAGGGGCAATCACGCACCACTGAGCGCCAGCTGTGCCGCTGAGAGTCGGCGACGCCACCGAGCGCCGGGCATGTTTTCACTGAGCGTCAGCCACGCCACTGGCAGCGGCCACATCTCTGGGCGGCGGTCACGCGCCACTGAGCGGCGACGCGCTGCTGAGCGGCGGCAGGGGGATTGTGTGGCCGGAGTGAGCCGCTGGGCCGCTGGGGCCAGGGTGCTGAGAAGTTGGGGGCGATGCGGAGGGGCAGGGGCGGCGGTGGTGGCGTTGAACTCGGGGGCAGGTTGATCGTTCGCGTTGTGGCGGGGCGGAAGAGTCGGTAGTTTCTGACAAATGCTGAAGGGTCGGAAGCGGGTGACGGCTGCGGTCGTCGCGTCCACGGGGGTCGTCGCGGCCGGGGCCGGGGCGGTGGCGTACGCGCGGCACGATCCCGCGACCCGCACCGTCGGGACCGTCTCGAGCGTTGAGATCAGCGCGACGGACGCGGGCGCGGCGGAGCAGTACTGGACCGCGCAGCGGCTGGCGAAGGCCACGCCGGTGGCGCAGAAGGACGGGGCGAGCGGGCAGGCGACCGTGCTGGCCGCCAGGTCGAAGGCGTTCGGGGGAGTCCCGTCGATCGGCGCGTTGTTCTTCAACAACGGGCAGGGCGACCACTACTGCACCGCGAGCGTCGTCAACAGCTACTCGAAGAAGCTGCTGATCACGGCCGCGCACTGCCTCCATGGCGGCAAGGGCGGCAGGTACGCGACCAAGATCGCGTTCGTGCCGAAGTACGACAAGGGCAAGCGGCCGTACGGGACGTGGACGGCCAAGCGGCTCGTCGTTCCGCAGCGCTGGAGCAAGTACGGCGACGCCGACCTCGACTTCGGCTTCATCTCGCTCAACCCGCGGAGCGGTAAGAAGATCCAGAACGTCGTGGGCGCCAACAGCCTCTCGATCAACAAGGGCGTCGGGCGCAAGGTCAACGTGGCCGGCTACCCGCGCATCGTCTGGGACCGCCGCGATCGGCCGATCTACTGTGTGACCACGACCCGCAAGCAGTCGCGTTACCAGTTGCGGATGGACTGCTCCGGTTTCCACGGCGGTACGAGCGGCAGCCCATGGTTGCTGAACTACAACACTCGTACGCGGACCGGCTCCATCAACGGCGTCATCGGCGGATACCAGGGTGGCGGCAACGTCCACTACATCTCGTACTCGCCGTACTTCGACAAGGACGTCTACAACCTGCGTTCCTGGACCGACAAGCACGCCTGAGACACGTCCGTCCAGCCCGAACGCGACCGTCCGCCTCCGTGGGCCCTCCTTCACCGCTTCCCGCCAAAAGCGTGAGCGCCGACGAGAAAGTCACCACGTCGGCGCTCACGGCGGTTTCTCTTGGGCGAAGCTCAGTTGTTGAGATCGACGGGAGCCACTCCCTTAGCCTGGAAACCCAGGGTCTGGCCGTAGAAGGCGAGCTCTGACTCCAGGCACGTGATGGTGGTCTCGGCACGGCGGAAGCCGTGGGATTCACCCTCGAACGTGAGGTAGGCGTAGGGGGTCTTCTTGGCCGCCAGAGCGTCGGCGAAGCGTTCGGACTGGTCTGGCGGCACGACGGGGTCGTCCAAACCCTGAAGGAGCAGGACGGGGCACGCCGTCTTTTCGGCGTGGTTGAGCGGCGAGCGCTCCTCGTACGCACGCTCGTATCCGGGCAGCGGGCCGATGAGCCCGAAGAGATACTGCGACTCGAAGTCGTGCGTGGACGCGGCGAAGCTCTGCAGATCGCTGATGCCGAAGTACGACGTGGCCGCCTTGAAGAGGCCGGTCTGCGTGACGGCTGCCAGAGTCGTCCAGCCGCCCGCGCTTCCGCCGCGGATGGCCAGGCGCGCGGGATCGGCTATGCCGCCGTCCACGAGCGCCTGGGCGGCGGCAATGGCGTCCTCTACGTCGACGACGCCCCACTGGCGGCGCAGACGTTCGCGGTAGGCGCGGCCATAGCCGGTGGAGCCGCCGTAGTTGACGTCGATGACGCCGATGCCGCGGCTGGTGAAGAACGCGCGTTCCAAGCTGAGCACCTTGGACGAACGAGACGTCGGCCCGCCGTGCACGAAGACCACGTACGGCGGAAGCTCGTTCTGGGGTGCCGCGGCCTCGGGGTTGGAGGGCGGGTAGATGTGCGCGTGCACGGGCCGTCCGAAAGGCCCCTCCAGTTGCTCGCTCCGTGGCTTCGGCAGGTAGGCGATGTCGGGGACCTCGGCCAGCTCGCGCCGCAGGCCCTCGACCCGGCCCGTGGTGGTGTCGATCCGGACGACCGAGGACGGCACGGTGGCGCCGCCCGCGATGCCGACGATCGTGGTGCCGTGCGCCGAGAGGGCGAGCTGCCAGTCGTCGTAGGGCACCTCGAGGTCGGTGAGCTCCAGCGTCTCCGGGTCGTAGATGCCCAGGCGCTGGTCGCCCTCGCCGTGCAGCACCGCGAGCCGCCCGTCCTCCAGCAGCGCGTACGGCATGCCGCCGAGCTGCCAGAGCGGCCCGGCGAACTCCTCCTCGGCGGGGTACAGCGCCTGCGGCGACTCGCCGTACAGCCCGACCTGGTAGATGTTCCACCAGCCGGGCCAGTCGGAGATCACGTACAGGCTGCTGTCGTCCCGCCACAGCGGCGCGACCGCCGACTCGGTGAGGCCGCCCTTGACCGTGCGGGGCGCGACGGCCTTGCCGTCCTCGAGCGCGGCGACGCGGATCTCGGTGCCGTCCCAGGGCATGCGCGGGTGGCTCCACTGCACCCAGGCGAGGTGGCCGCCGGACGGCGACGGCGCGGGGCTCGCGTAGAAGTGCGCGCCGCTGACCAGCTCACGGATGACGCTCGCGTCCTCGGCGCCGCTCCCGTCGAGCGGCACGGCGACGATCGCCCGGCGGATCCCGTCCGGGGTGTGCCCCTCGCAGACGCACCAGACCTCGGTCGCGTCCGGCGACAGGACATAGTCCGCGTACCGCAGGCCGCCGGGCAGCGCCGGCTCCGGCGTCAGCGGGCGCGGTTTGGGATCACCGGGGTCGAGCCGGTGCAGCCGCTGGTCCTCGTAGTTGGAGAACACGATCGCATGGCCCTCGCCGGTGCGGACCGGCAGGTATGACCGCCCGCCGTACTCGTGGACGCGCGTCCGCGCGTCCCACGGGGCCTGCAGGAGCTCGGTGCGGTGACCGCCCTGGAGATGGATGACCGTGGTCCGCCCGCCCTCCTCAGGTCGCGTCTCCTGCCACCACACGTCGCTGTTGTGAACGGTGGGAAAACTCAGCCGAAGCCGGGCACGGGCGACATCGGCGGCGGAGATGGGGGAGGGCCAGGAGCCGTAGGGAAGGGTCACACGAGCGGTCATATGCGAATCGTCCCGCATACGGGGATCGGTTGGGCGATGAACGGGCACTTGAATTCGGAAAGATACATGCCGCTCACCGGGGCGGTCTTCAGGCACCGAGGGCCTGCGCGACCGGCGCCCGGTCCACCGCCCGCAGCAGCGACCCGATCTCGCGCACGGCGATCCGTCCCGCCCGGTTCGCCCCGATGGTGCTGGCGGACGGCCCGTAGCCCAAAAGGTGGATTCTGGGATCATCCGCCACCCGCGTCCCGTCCATCCGGATGCCCCCGCCGGGCCCCCGCAGCCGCAGCGGCGCCAGATGATCCAGAGCCGCCCGGAACCCGGTCGCCCACAAGATCACATCCACCTCCAGCCTGCTCCCGTCGGCCCACTCGACACCCTCGGCGATCACCCGCTCGAACATGGGCCTGCGCTCCAGAACGCCGCTCTCCCGAGCGGCCCGCACCTCCTCGGTAAGCAGAAGCCCAGTGGCGCTCACGACGCTCCCGGGCGGCAACCCCTGCCGGACCCGCTCCTCGACCCGCGCCACCGCCGCGTGCCCGTCGAACGGTCCGTCCACCCACACGGGCTCTCGCCGCGTCACCCAGGTGGTCTCCGCCGCCAGCGGAGCGATCTCCATCAACGCCTGCGTGCCCGACGCGCCCCCACCGACGACCAGCACCCGCAACCCGGCGAGCTCCTCCGGCCCCCGATAGCCGGCCGTGTGCAGGTGCCGCCCCCGGAAGCTCTCCATGCCCCGCTTGAACGGCCAGAACGGCCGATCCCACGTCCCCGTGGCGTTAATCAGCGCCCGCGCCGTATAGACGCCCTCAGAGCTCTCCACACGCAACCGCCCGCCCACGTCCCGGACAGCGGCCACATCAACGGGCCGACGCACGCCCAGCTCGAACTCCCGCTCATACCGCTCGAAGTACTCCGAAACGACCTCCGAAGCGGGCCGCTCCGGATCACGCGACTCCAGCGGCATCCCCGGCAGGTCATGGATGTTGTGCGCGGCCCCCAACGTCAAAGTCGGCCACCGGAACTGCCAGGCCCCACCAGCCCGCGGCGCGTGATCCAGCATCACGAAGTCCATCCCCGCCCGCCGCAGGAAATACCCGGCCGACAGCCCCGCCTGCCCGGCCCCGACCACCACCACATCCACGTCCCAAGTCACACCCACGCAAACCATGCGGCCCCTCCCCGGATTCCCGCAGAGGCGCAGACGACTCCGTGCTGACCGGCGATCCATTCATCTGCGCCTGAGACGCCCAGGAGACGCGGCGAAGGCGCCACGACGACGCCGCTGAGACGGGCTCCTGTTGTGCTGATCCCATCCTGATGGAAAGGACCACGGATGGGACGCAAGAGAACGTCGAATGCCCGGCTGGTTTCGCTTGGAACCGGGCTGATCCTGGCCGGAACAGTCGTCGCCCCGGCTCACTCGGCGATCGCCGAGACCGCTCCTCGGACCGAGCGCACAACGGCGACGACCCCGGCGTCTTCGGCAGCACAGTTCGCAGTTTCCACAGCCAAGGCGTCCGTCACGTCCGCCAGTGTCGCCAAGGAACGCAGCTGGCAGAAGTGGGGGCCTTGGAGGAAGCTGAACCGCGTCAACTGGTGCCGCACCTACGTCGACGCGACCACCAAGGGATCGCGGATCTTGTTCAGCGGGGCGGTCTTCTGCAAGAGGCCGTCGGCCGCGATCGCCATGAATCTGGGGACGGTCCCAGGAGGGGGGAAGTCCAGATTCTGCAACCTCCAGGTATTTAAGACCGAGGGTTTCTGTTACTTGCAGAAGTGGAGGAACAATCCACGCGGGAAGCAGACCTTCCGCGCTGCGACGACCGCCAACAATTTGGGGCTCCGCCTTCCGCACGCCAACATCGTCTTCAAGGCCTGACCCCGGAAACGCAAAGGGCGCCGCCGGGGATCCGGCGGCGCCCTCTTCACGGGTTACGAGGCGGCGTCAAGACCCGCCGGTGCCGGTGCCGTCAACGGGGCCGCCGACCTGGCCCATGCCGACCGCGGCCGAGACGCCGGCACCGGGGCCGGCGCTGAGCGTCTTGGCGGAGCTCTTGCGGCTGCGGCGGGAACGGCGTTCGAGCCAGTTGGCCAGGTGGCCCAGCGACATGTTGATCGCGATGTAGACCAGGGCCACGACCACCAGCGAGGCGACCACGTTGCCGTACTGCGCCTTGATCTGGTTGAAGCCGCGGTTCAGCAGCTCCTCGTAGGCGATGATCGAGCCGAGCGCGGAGTCCTTCAGCAGGACGACGAGCTGGGCGACGATCGCGGGCATCATCGCGGTCGTGGCCTGGGGCACCAGGATCAGCCGCATGACGCCGTTCTTGCGCAGGCCGATGGCGTAGGCGGCCTCGGACTGGCCCTTGGGGATCGACTGGATGCCCGCCCGGAAGATCTCGGCCAGCACCGAGCCGTTGTAGAGCGTCAGGCCGAAGACCACCGCGAGGAACGGAGTGATCTCCGGGATCTCCCGGTTGAGGGCGTTGGCGATCGTGGGCGGGCCCTGGAAGATGAAGAAGATCAGGATGAGCAGCGGGACGGCGCGGAAGAACTCCACCACCGCGCCCGACGGGACCCGGATCCACCAGTGGTCCGACAGCCGCCCGAGACCGAAGACCACGCCGAACAGCAGCGCCATCACCGACGCCATGGCGGCGGCCTTCAACGTGCCGATCAGGCCCGGGATGATGAATTCGGTCCAGGTCTCGGCCTCGACGAAGGGCTTCCAGAGCTTGCCCTCGAACTGCCCTTCCCCGTCCAGCTTCGCGTAGACCACGTAGGCGATCGCCACGAAGATCAACACCGCGATCACGGTGATGATGTTGTTGCGCACCTTGGCGCGCGGGCCGGGCGCGTCGAACAGGACCGACGAACCCTTGCTCTTGGCCGGGCGAACCTTCTTCGCCGGCTTCGTCGCGACCGTCACCGGACCACCGCCATTCGCTTGGCCAGCCAGCCGAAGAAGAAGCCCATCGGCAGCGTCAGGATCATGAAGCCCAGGGCGAACGCGAGAAAGATCGGCAACGTGGCGCCGTTCTCCTCGAAGAGCTGCCGCATGAGGGCGGTCGCCTCGACGTAGCTGGCCACCACGACCACCGTGGTGTTCTTCGTCATGGCGATGAAGATGCTGCCCAGCGGGGCGATCACCGTGCGGAACGCCTGCGGCAGGATGATCATGCGGAGTGACTGGGTGAAGGTCAGCCCGATCGCACGGGCCGCCTCCGCCTGCCCCAGCGGGACGGTGTTGATGCCCGACCGCAGCGCCTCGCAGACGAACGCCGCCGTGTAGAACGAGAGACCCAGGACCGCCAGCCAGTAGAAGTTGGTGGTCGTGTCCGACACCGTGATGTTCCAGCCGAGGATGTCGACGCTGTGCTTCCCGTTCACGAAACGAATGTGGAGCGTGGCGTTCGCCAGACTGCAGAAGGTCAGTACGAGCGTGAGCGGGGTGTTACGGAAAATGTTCACCCACAGCGTCCCGGCCCCACGTAGCACCGGAGTGGGAGAGACCCGCATACCGGCGAGGATCGTGCCGATGATGAGGGACAACACACCGCACATCAGCGAAAGCCGGATCGTCGACCAGAAGGCTTGAAGAAACTTGCCTGAATTGTCGAAGACCGGCGTGAAGTCAATAAGAACGTCCCAGTCCATGGTGCTCCACGTCGTGGACCCGGGCCGGTGAGCTCATGCGAAAGACCGCACGGGGCTCACCGGCACCCTGGTCGAACCGTCGGGTCAGCTGCAGCCTTCGGCGGGCGGCTGGGCGGTCTCGAACGGAAGGCCCGCCTTGCCGAACCACTTGTCCCAGAAGGTCTTGGCCGAACCGTCCTTGTACATGTCGGTGATGGCCTTGTTGACTTCCTCGCAGCCCTTCTTGTCACCCTTCTTGAGGCCGACGCCGTACTTCTCGTCGGTGAAGGGGGAGTTGACGACCTTGAGCTTCGAGCCCTCGCGGTTGACGAAGCCGGCGAGGATCGTGGCGTCGGTCGACACCGCGTCGATGGTGCCGCCCTTCAGCTGGGTGATGCAGGCGTCGTAACCCTCGGCCGGAACGGTCTCCGCGGCGACCTTGGTGTTGGTCTTGTTGGTGCCCTCGGTGATGTTCTTCCAGGAGTTGGAACCCTGCACCGCGCACAGCTTCTTGCCCTTGAGGGACGCCAGGTCCTTGATGGAGCTGTCGTTGGCCCGGACCATGATGTCCTGGTGGGTGATGATGTACGGCCCGGCGAAGGTCACCTTCGGCTTGCGGGCGGCAGTGATCGAGTACGTGGCGATGACCAGGTCGACGGTGCCGTTGGCGAGGAAGCTCTCGCGGTTGGCCGACTTGGCCTCCTTGATCTCGACCTTCTTGCCCATCTTCTTGGCGATGTAGTTGGCCACGTCGACGTCGAAGCCCTCGACGCCGTTGGCCGTCTTCAGGCCGAGTGACGGCTGGTCGTACTTCACGCCGATGACGAGCTTGTCCTTGTCGGCGATAGAAGAGTCCTTCTTCTCGCTACAGCCGGACAGCACCATCGAACCCGTGGCCAGTGCCGCCAGGGCCACCCCGTACTTACTAACGCGCATGTCTGTCTCTACCTCTTCTTCCCTGACGGAGCCCCAGCGGCTCAGTGCGTGAGGATCTTGGAAAGGAAGTCCTTCGCGCGCTCGGTGCGCGCGTTGGTGAAGAACTCGTCGGGAGTGCTCTCCTCGACGATCTGGCCGTCGGCCATGAAGACGACCTTCTGCGCCGCCCGGCGGGCGAAGCCCATCTCGTGGGTGACCACGATCATGGTCATGCCATCGTGGGCCAGGCCGGTCATGACGTCGAGCACCTCCTTGACCATTTCCGGGTCAAGGGCCGAGGTGGGCTCGTCGAACAGCATCACCTTGGGCTTCATGGCCAGCGCGCGGGCGATCGCGGCGCGCTGCTGCTGGCCGCCGGAGAGCTGGGCGGGGTACTTCTCGGCCTGGTTGGCGATGCCGACCCGCTCGAGAAGCTCCATCGCGTACTTCTCGGCGTCCCGCTTGTCCATCTTGCGGACCTTGATCGGCCCGAGCGTGACGTTCTGCAGGATCGTCTTGTGCGCGAACAGGTTGAACGACTGGAACACCATGCCGACGTCCGCGCGGAGCCGGGCGAGGTCCTTGCCCTCTTCGGGCAGCTTCTTCCCGTCGACGAGGATCGTGCCGTCGTCGATGGGCTCGAGCCGGTTGATCGACCGGCACAGGGTCGACTTGCCGCCGCCCGACGGGCCGATCACGACGACGACCTCACCGCGCTGGATCGTGAGGTTGATGTCCTTGAGAACGTGCAATTCACCGAAGTGTTTGTTGACGTTCTCGAGCACGACGAGGGGGCCGCCGCCCGGGATCTCATCCTGGGGCCCGCTGTCGTCTTTGCTCAGCTCGGGCCCGACTCCGCTGTCCGTCATGGGCCCGGACTTTACGTCATCATTAGCAATGAACAACCCTCGGAGCGGTACCGATCCGATCACGAATCCCCACGTCATCACGGTCGTCGGGGTCCGGGAGGGCCGGCAAATTTTTACAACTCGCTAATAGGGCCGCCGGCCGGGAGTAGATCGTTTAGGCGCCCTCACCAGGCAGCTCGTCCGGGGTGTGATCGGGTCGTGATCCACTCGTGATCAGGACCCGGTCCGGTGGACGTGTCGCCGCTCGTCAGGGGCCCGTCTCGCTCGGTGATCACGCGCGGGGAGTCGGTGGCGCCGCGTACGCTTGGGCACTGTCATGAGTGCGCCTATCGAGACCGGCCCCCGCACGTACGAGATCCGTACCTACGGGTGCCAGATGAACGTCCACGACTCGGAGCGGCTGTCCGGCCTCCTCGAGGACGCCGGCTATGTCCGCGCCGACGGCGGCGAGCCCGATGTCGTCGTGTTCAACACCTGTGCCGTACGGGAGAACGCGGACAACCGGCTCTACGGCAACCTCGGCCATCTGCGGCCCGTCAAGGACGGTCACCCGGGCATGCAGATCGCGGTCGGCGGCTGCCTGGCGCAGAAGGACCGCGACACGATCGTCAAACGGGCCCCCTGGGTCGACGTGGTCTTCGGCACGCACAACATCGGCTCGCTGCCGGTGCTCCTGGAGCGTGCGCGCGTCCAGGACGAGGCGCAGGTCGAGATCGAAGAGTCGCTGGTGACCTTCCCCTCGACGCTCCCGACGCGCCGCGAGTCGCCGTACGCCGCGTGGGTGTCGATCTCCGTGGGCTGCAACAACACCTGCACGTTCTGCATCGTGCCGTCGCTGCGCGGCAAGGAGAAGGACCGCCGGCCCGGTGAGATCCTGGCCGAGATCGAGGCCCTGGTCGCGGACGGCGTCCAGGAGATCACTCTGCTGGGCCAGAACGTCAACGCCTACGGCTCGGGCTTCGGGTCGCTCGCCACGGCGCCCGAAGAGGTCCGCGAGATGACCGCGGGCGGCCAGTCCGCGTTCGCCGGGCTCCTCCGCGCCTGCGGCGACATCGAGAGTCTCGAACGGGTGCGCTTCACCTCGCCCCACCCCAAGGACTTCACCGACGACGTCATCGCCGCCATGGCCGAGACGCCGAACGTGATGCCGTCGCTGCACATGCCCCTGCAATCGGGGTCGGATCCCGTGCTGAAGGCGATGCGCCGCTCGTACCGCCAAGAGCGTTACCTCGGCATCATCGAGAAGGTGCGCGCCGCCATCCCGGACGCGGCCATCACCACCGACATCATCGTGGGCTTCCCCGGCGAGACCGAAGACGACTTCGAGCAGACCCTCCACGTCGTGCGTGAGGCGCGCTTCTCGTCGGCGTTCACGTTCCAGTACTCCAAGCGTCCCGGCACTCCGGCCGCCACCATGGACGGTCAGATTCCCAAGGAGATCGTGCAGGCCCGCTACGAACGCCTCATCGCGCTCCAGGAGGAGATCTCCTGGGCCGAGAACAAGAAGCAGCTCGGCCGCACGCTCGAAGTCCTCGTGGCCGAGGGCGAGGGCCGCAAGGACGGCGCCACCCGGCGTCTGTCCGGTCGCGCGCCCGACAACCGCCTGGTGCACTTCGCCGCCCCGGACGAGCCGGTACGGCCGGGCGACATGGTCACGGTCGAGGTCACGTACGCGGCGCCGCACCATCTGGTCGCCGACAAGCCCGCGGAGTCCATCCGGCGCACCCGCGCCGGCGACGCGTGGGAGGCCCGCCAGGGCCGCCCCAAGGGCGTCACCCTGGGCATGCCCTCCATCGGCCGCCCGGCCGCCGTCCCGCAGGCCACCTCCGCTTGCTCAGCCCACCCGTAGGGTGAAGTCGCCTCCAGGGGTGGGGCGTCCCGTTCAGGACGGAGGCGGAGTGCCAGGGTCCCTCGGCTCGGGCCGGGGGCCGTCGATGAACTCCCTGGCCTTGTCCTGGCCCATGTCGACCTTGTCGGCGTACTTCCCGCCGGTCTTCTTGTCGACCATGTCGCCGGCCTTGTCGACCGCTCCCTTGGCCTTGTCGGCGTGGCCGCCGAGCATTTCCTTGACCTTGTCGACGATGGACATATGGTTCCCCCGATTCCACGTCCCCTGGCGCCGGCCGAGCCGGACGACGCCCGTACACCAGGACCCATACCCATTCCATTGACAGAATCATGACTGTGACCTCAGCAAACGTCATCGCCGTCGTGGGAGCGACCGCCGCCGGCAAGTCCGATCTCGCCGTGGATCTGGCGCTGCGCCTGGGCGGCGAGGCGGTCAACGCCGACTCGATGCAGTTCTACCGGGGCATGGACATCGGCACCGCGAAGCTCACGCCGGGCGAGATGCGCGGCGTTCCGCACCATCTGCTCGATCTCTGGGAGGTGACGGTGACCGCCAGCGTCGCCGAGTTCCAGCGGCTCAGCGCCGAGACGATCGACGAGGTTCACGGGCGCGGCGCGATTCCCGTGCTGGTCGGGGGGTCCGGACTGTACGTGCGCGCCGCGCTCGATCATCTGGAGTTTCCGGGCACGGATCCGGCCGTCCGGGCGCGGCTGGAGGACGAGCTCGCCGCGGTGGGTTCCGGCGTGCTGCACGAACGGCTGCGGGAGCGCGATCCCAAGGCGGCGGACGCGATCCTGCCCAGCAACGGGCGGCGCATCGTCCGCGCGCTGGAGGTCATCGAGATCACCGGGCGTCCGTTCACCGCGACCATGCCCGAGCACCGATACCGGTACGACGCCGTACAGATCGGTCTCGCCGTGCCACGCCCCGAGCTGGACGAGCGCATCGCGCTGCGTGTCGCCCGGATGTGGGAGGCAGGGCTGGTCGATGAGGTGCGCAAGCTTGAGGGAGAGGGGCTCCGAGAAGGTCTGACGGCCGGGCGTGCCCTCGGCTACGCCCAGGTGCTGCGCTTCCTGGCGGGGGAGTGGACCGAGGAGCAGGCCAGGGAAGAGACGATCCGGGCAACGAAGCGCTTCGCGCGGCGCCAGGAATCGTGGTTCAGCCGCGATCCGCGCGTCCATTGGCTGCCGTACGACGCGCCCGACCTCCTCGAACAGGCGCTGGCTCTGACGCGCTAGGCCGCCGTGGTTCAGGCGCGATGAGCCGCCCTGCTTTGGCGCGATGGGCCGCCGCGCTTCTGACGCGATGAGTCGCGGCCGCAGCCAATACGATCGGGACATGCGTTTCATCAAGGGCCACGGGACCGAGAACGACTTTGTGATCCTGCCGGATCCCGACGGCGGGCTCGAACTGACGCCCGAGATGGTCGTCCGCCTCTGCGACCGGCGTGCCGGGATCGGCGCGGACGGGGTGCTGCGCGTCGTCCGGACGAAGACCGCCGGCGACCCCGCCCTGGAGGCCTTCGCCGGAGACGCCGAGTGGTTCATGGACTACCGGAACTCCGACGGCAACATCGCGGAGATGTGCGGCAACGGCGTGCGCGTTCTGGCCAGATATCTGGTCGACGCGGGCCTCGCGGCGCCCGGCGAGTGGAATCTGGCCACCCGCGCCGGGCTGCGCCGCGTCACGCTGGGCGAGACCGGTGACGTGCGCGTGGACATGGGCGCGCCCGTCTACCAGGGCGCCGGCGAGGCCTCCGTCGGCGGACGCCCGTACGCGGGCAAGCGCGTCTCGGTGGGCAACCCGCACCTGGCCTGCCGCATCGACGAGCCGGTCGCAGTCCTCGATCTGAGCCGCGCGCCGGACTTCGACCCGGAGGCCTTCCCGGAGGGCGTCAACGTCGAGTTCTTCCGGTTCGTCGGGGATCACCACCTGGAGATGCGGGTGTACGAGCGCGGCTCCGGCGAGACCCGCTCCTGCGGCACCGGCACCGTGGCCACCGCGCTGGCGGCGGCGACCGGCTCGGGCGCGGTCGCCGGCGGCGAGCTCCCGCGGGGCGAATGGATCATCGACGTCCTGGGCGGCCGCGTCACCGTGACCCTCGACGGCGAGACCAGCTACCTCAAGGGCCCGGCCGTCCTGGTCGCCGAGGGCGAGCTCCGCCCGGACTGGCTCGCCTAGCCGCGGCGTACCGCTGTGGCATATGTCGACGTCTGAGGAAACTGTTCGGTATTTATCGAGATCAGAGCCGTTGTAGCTGTTCGTCCCGGAAGGACCGGGACAGATGTCCCTCACTGGCGGGACCCCCCGGGGCTTAACTTCGGTCGTGCACACCTCCTGGTGGAAAGGCCCGCACGGGTCCGGGATGGGAGCCCCGGCACCGGAGCGGAGCCCGAGGGCCGGTGGCGACCTTCTTGGCGGGGGGCGGTCACCGGCCCTCATGCATTGTGGGGGTGCGTCCTCTTCCGCCGTGGTCCCGCTTCCGCTGTTACCCCTGCGGGATCACGGCGGTAAAGGGCCCCGTGAACGGCCTCTCTGGCGCCTCAGAGCCGCCACCCTGCTGCGGAGTCCCATTCGTGCCTGAACGCTTCTCAGATTCCCTGTGAGCCGCGTCCACGCCCTCCTCTGGTTGAAGGTCGCGCCGCGATCAGACACGTTTGTGTTTTCGAGAGCCGGTTGATGGTCGAGCGGAGCGGGGTCATGGGGGGATGGGAAGGCGGGCGCTCACCACGGTCCCGCCGTTGGGGGCGGGGCCGACTGAACACGACCCGCCCAGCTCCGCGGCGCGTTCGCGCATGGACGACATGCCGATGCCAGAACGAACGTCCGGGGGAAGGCCGACCCCGTCGTCTCCAACGGTGACGTGGAGGTCGCCGTTCATGTTGAGGTGGACGACGGCGGCGCGGGCTCTGGCGTGCCGGTGCACGTTGGTAAGGGCTTCCTGGACGATGCGGTAGGCGGCGACCTCGGCGGCGGCAGGGAGACTCGACAGGTCGCCCTCCACGTGGACGTCGACACGGGGGCCGTCCTCCGTCGAGACCACTCCGCCGAGGGCGCGGATGGCGCCCGCCAGGCCCAGGTCGTCCAGCGCGGGCGGACGGAGGCCGTAGACGAGGTCGCGGATGTCGCCGATCGTCCGTCCCATGGTGGAACGCAGTTCTTCCAGGAGGGCGTCCACAGCTTCCGGGTCGCGCTTAAGGGTGATGCGTGCCGCGTCCACGGTCATCGCGAGGCTGGCCAAGGTCGGGCCTAGCCCGTCATGCAGATCGCGGCGCAGACGGCGGCGTTCCTCCTCGCGCGTACGCAGAATGCGTTCACGAGAGCGCTGCACGTCGGCGGCCAGCCGCGCCGCGTTCGCCAACTCGGCGAGGTTGCAGGCGAGGATCGAGGCCAGGCGCAGGTCGGGCGTGCGGCGGCGGGAGAAGAGCAGGCGCCCGACGGGCTCGCCGTGCCAGACGAGCGGGATCACCTCGGGCCGCTCGTCCATCTTCCCGCTGTCGGAGGTGGCCGCGCGGCCGTCCCGGTCGAGCACCTCGATGATGACGCCGTTCGCGTGCAGCGCCTCGCGGACGGCCTCGGCGGCCACGGCCAGCGCGGCGGCCGGGTCGGCGGCGGCCTGGAGGCGCCGGTTGATCCCGTCGGCGAGCCGGTACGGGTCGCGCTCGCCGTGCAGCAGCCGGTCGACCGCGCGCTGGAGCCGCCGGCGCGCCGGCTCGAAGACCGCGCCCGCCGCGATCGCGCCCGCCAGCCCGGCCAGCGATCCCCGGTCGGCGACGAGGAGGCTGGTGGCCCCGACCAGCGCGAAGTAGACGCCGGTGATCACGATGACGAGGCCGGCGTACACGAGGGTGCGGTTGATGACCACGTCGATGTCGTACAGCCGGTAGCGGGTGATGGCGATCGCGATGCAGATCGGGACCGCCGCGATCGTGGTGTTGCGGATCGGATCGCCGATCGGGGTGACCTCGCCGATCCAGATGATCGCCTGCCCGAGGACGCCCGGGTAGATGACCCAGCCGATCTGCCGCCGCACGTCGGGCGGCGACTGCACGAACCGGACGACCATCGACACCATGCTCAGCAGCAGCGTGCCGACGATCAGCGTGCCGATGGGCCAGGGGACGTCCTGGAGCGGGTAGACCGAGACGCCGTTGTGGAAGCTCCGCGCGTCCGGGTCGACCGTCAGGTGCACGCAGACGATCAGTGGAATCGCGCAGGCCAGCACCAGCACCGGCCGGAAGTGCCGGGAGACCGGCCGCCCGTCCGGGAAGATCAGCGGCATGACGAGGGTGAGGACGAACGTGTCGACCGCCCACAGCCAGTGGCTCAGCCACAGGAAGAACCCGGCCCCGAACCAGCCGTGCTCGTCGAGCCAGGGCCCGAGATTGAGGGACAGCACGTAGACCGACGCGCTGAACCCCGCCACGAGCATCACCCAGCCCACCCGGAGCCCGGGGCGATGCCGGATCAGGAACGCGGCGACGGGCGTCCAGAAGAGCGCGATCACGATCTCCGGATGCCACCAGACCATCCGCCGGCTCTCGGGCACGTCCAGGCCGAGCAGGAGCGAGGCGCACACGACCACGACCGCCGTCACGGCGAGCAGAAACGCTCCCCGGGCGGCGGCCCGCTGGTCGTGCCTCACCGTGACCATCCACGCTCCCCGAGTCAAAAAGTAATGGAATGGTAAAGCTTCAGGGTCATGTCCTGATGACGCAGGGGCGGCCGCCTCAGGACATCGGGACTGCGGGGTGTGGAGAATCGCCTCGTCACCCGCGTGTAACCGGGGTCGCGCGGGCGATGCAAAAAAGGGGGATTTCGGTATGCGCGGGGTGGTCGTACGTAGGCGGGGTTGCGCCTCCGCCGCACGTCTGGCAAGGAGTCGTGGCGGCGGGGGTGGTCGTGACTCTAGCCGCACAGTGCAAGAAACGGCACTATCCGACCTTCGCGGGGAACGGGCCTCGACGGCCGCCGGGCGCTGGTGGGAACTGGCGGTTCGCTCGCGATCGCGCCCCGTCCCCCGTCTTAAGATCGCCGGACGCTGGTGATCGCTGCCGTCCCCACGCCCTGGAGGCGGCATCGGCTCTCTATTGACATGCCTTGGCCAGGCTACCCGCGCCTTCCGTCGAGCCGCGGCGTACCGGCACGCCACGGAGATGTGGCCGAGCGGAACGTGACGCGCCCCGCTGAGCGTGTCCGGGCCGGGGTAGAAACGCCGTCAGGCGGGATCCGGGGCGAGAGTCGCGGGGGAGGCGAGCGAACGGAGGCCCCGGCGGAACTCTTCCGAGGTGAGGTCGCCCACGAGGAGGTACTGGATGACGAAGCCCGGCATCATGCCGAAGAGGGCCTTGCCGGCGGCGGTGCAATCGGTGTCGGGCGGGACCATGCCGGCGTCGCGCAGGCGCTCCACGTACATGATCCAGAGCTGGCGGACCTCGGTCATCCTGGTGCGGACGTAGGTGCCGAATTGTTCGTCGTACATCGCGAGGGCCCACGCCTGGGGCGCGAGGCGGAGGGTGTCGTCGGGGCCGACCATCGTGACGATCAGCTGGGTCAGGCGGCCGACCGCGTCGTCCAGCGGCGGGACGGGATCCTCCTTGAGGACCTCGGAGACGTAACCGGCGAGGCCCCCGATCGCGACCGAGGCCAGCGCCTCGATGATCTCGGTCTTGCTCTTGAAGTATCGGTAGACGGCTCCCGCGGAGAGGCCCGATTCGGCGAAGATGTCCTGCATGGACGTCTCGTGGAAGCCCTTGCGGATGAAACAGGCCCGCGCGGCGTCGAGGATCTGCGCGCGCCGGCGTTCCAGGTGCTCTTCGCTGACTCGTGGCATGCCCGCAATATAAAACGAGTATTCGTTCTTCACAACTCCGCCACCCCGGCCGCACCATGCCGCCATCAGGAGGTGAAGTCGGCTCGGACCTGAATCCCCGTGCAGGTCCGAGCCGGCGCCCGGCCGTCCAGAGGCCCCGGCCAGGTAGTGCGTCCGGTCAGGTGGCGGGCTGGGGGCGGGCTAGTTCTATGCCCTTGCGGTCGCTGGTGTAGCGGGCGTTCCACACGTAGAGCTTGATGTCCTCGGTGGAAAGGGTCTCGTTCACGGGCAGGTCCGTGGCGATCCGGACGAGGTACGAGGCGCCCACAGGAATGAGAGTGTCGCCCTCGTCCTGGATGGGCGGCTCCGAGTCGTCCAGGCGCGCCGTCACCTTGCTGTGGTTGGGGAGAGTGCACATCCCCGCCGGGATGCCGGCCTGGGGCATGCAGCGATTCTGTGCGTCCCTCGGCACCTCTGCGCGCGGCAGGAAGATGTCGGCGGGGAAGTCCAGCAGGACCGGGCGCTTCTGGTTGTTCGTGATCACGTACTCGGCGTACGCGTAGGTCAGACCGGCCGGTGCGGGGGTGCTGTCGTTCAGCGGCTTGGAGTCGACGCCCGTCCTCGAGGCGGCGAGGCTGTAGGCGTAGCCCTCGGGAGTGGTGATGCTCAGCGCCGGTCCGACCTTGGGGGCGGGCGCGGGCGCCGGCGCGTTGTTCAGCTGGCTGGAGAGCGGCGGCGACGTCGTGGTCTCGGCGTCGCCGTCCGAGCCGGGGCGCAGGATGAGGATTCCGCCCGCCACGGCCGCGATCCCGATGGCGCCCGTGAGCACGCCGGCCAGGCCGACCTTGCCCGCGCTGCTCTTCTTCCGGCGGTGATGGGAACGGTAGCTGTTGGACATGGTGTCGCGCTCCTCGGGCTCTCCAGCACAGTCCTCGGACCTCACCCCCATCAGGTTCAGGCGCGTCGTCGGGCCTGCCTGCTGCCGCGGGCGGGCGCGTCGCCGGACCCGCCTGCGGGTTCGGGTGCTCCGGCGGGCCCTGTCACACGAGGCCCGGTAAGCATTCCCTATCCCTGGGGGCAGTCACCATAGCAGGGCGTTCGTAATGATCGTGACGGCGTGTTACCAAAGTGGATTAGGCGGAAAAGCCGGTCAGATCTCTACGAAGATCGCTTAAGGAGGGGGCCGGCGCCGAGGCCGCGGAGCGACGCGTCCAGGACCTCGGCCGTGTGCGCGACCGCGATGTGCGTGCCCTGCCGGGCCAGCGCGGTGGCGATCTGCATGGAGCAGCCGGGGTTCGCGGCGACGAGCAGCTCGGCCTCGGTGGCCCTTACGTTCTGGGCCTTGCGGCCGCCGAGCTCGGCGGCGGCCGCCGGCTGGAGGATGTTGTACGTCCCGGCCGAGCCGCAGCACAGCTCGGGGTCGGCGATCTCCCGCACGACCAGCTCCGGGATGCCGGCGAGCAGGGCGCGCGGCTGGCTGCGGACGCCCTGCGCGTGCGCGAGATGGCAGGCGTCGTGATACGCGACCGTGGCCGGAACTGGCCGCCGTTCCGCTCGGGGACCGATCTCCGCGAGGAACTCGGCCAGATCCCTCGTCTTGACCGACAGCGCCTCGGCCCGCCCCGCCCAGGCGGGATCGTCCGCGAGCAGCTTCGCGTACTCCTTCATCGCCGAACCGCAGCCCGCCGCGTTCACCACGATCACGTCCACGGCCTCGAACGCCACGATCGTCCGGCGCGCGAAGTCACGCGCCTCGTCGTCGCGACCGGAGTGCAGAGAGAGCGCCCCGCAGCACCCCTGCTGCTTGGGGATGACGACGTCGCAGCCCTCCATCGCCAGCACACGCGCGGTCGCCGCGTTCACGCCGGGGAAGAACTCCCGCTGCACGCAACCGGTCAGCATCCCGACCGTCGCGCGCCGGTCGCCCCGTGCGGCGACGCGCTCGGGGAGGCGCTGCGCGCGGCCGAGCGGCGGCGCGAGACGTTCCATGGCGGCGAGGGCCGGCGACAGGCGCTCCAGGACGCCGCTGCGGCGGACGAGCCGGTCGAGGCCCGTCCGCTGATACGCGCGGAGCGGGCCGCGCAGGGCCCGGAGGCGGGCGGGGTAGGGGAACAGCTTGAAAATCGCTTCGCGGACGAGGCGTTCCCTGGCCGACCGGGGGTGCTCGCGTTCGACCTCGGCCCGGGTGAGCTCGATCAGCCGGTCGTACTGGACGCCGGACGGGCACGCCGTGACGCACGCCATGCAGCCCAGGCACCGGTCGAAGTGCTCGACCATCGGCCCGGTCAGCGGCGTCCCCTCGGCGTGCTGCTGCATGAGATGGATGCGGCCGCGCGGCGAGTCCATCTCCTCGCCCCACAACACGTACGTGGGACATGTCGGCAGGCAGAACCCACAGTGCACGCAGTCTCCGAGCAGCTTCGGCAACTCGCCGCCGCCGAGAAGGTCCGGAGAAGTGGCCCTGGGCGTTCCCACGACCGGTTCAGGGAGGTCCTGTGGCGCGGTCATCAGATTCCTCCCACGAAACGGCCAGGGGACAGCCGGTGCTCCGGATCGAACTGGTCCTTCACCCGGCGCATCAACGTCAGCGCGGGCACGGGCCCCCACACATCGTCGGCCGTGCGCACACCTTCAGGCGCGTACCGCACCACGGCGCCGCCCCGGTGTTCGCCAAGCGTCGCGCGTAGGCGCGCCAGCACTTCAGCTACCTCGTCCGCATTCGCTGTCAGCCCCACATATCCCTTGCCGGACGCAGACCACCGCACTGTCGAAGCCGCATTTGAGGACAGGTCATCTAGGAGGGGCCGGAGGGCGGATGGAGGGGCGGTGACTTCTATGAGGGTCGTGCCATCGGGATAGGCGCCCCACCAGGCGGGTGGCTCCTGGCTGATGTGAGCGTCCGGGCCTAGGAAATCTGCGACATGGGTGGCGCGGGCGGCCACGCCATCTGGAACGCCTTCCAAGAGCACGCCGAGCGTGATGCCGCCAGAAGACGCGGTTGCGGAAGCGTCCGAGGACGCCTCCAGGGAGGACGCTGGGGAAGGCTCTGGCGAGGCGCCTGAGGACGACTGCCGGGAGGCACCTGGGGGCGACTCTGGAGAGGCGTCTGGCGAAGCACCAGGGGAGGCGCCTGGCGTGGCACCTGGGGAGACGTCGCATTCGAGGGCGCTTGGGGCGACGGGGGAGTGGAGGACGGCCTGGACGGCCTCGTGTGCCTTTGCCGCGTCCGCTATGCGGGTGGTGACGTAGGCGTGGGCCGCGGGCACCGGATGCAGGCGGAACGCGGCTTCGACGATGAGGCCAAGCGTTCCGTACGAACCGGCGAACAGCCGTCCCAAGTCGTACCCCGCCACGTTCTTGACGACCTTGCCGCCCGAACGTGCGATCTGCCCGTCCGCACGCACGATGGTGAGGCCGATGACCAGGTCGCGGGGCGATCCGTACAGCAGCCGGAGGGGCCCCGCGGCGCCGGTGGCGATCGTCCCGCCGACCGTGGAGCCGGGGAGGGGCACGTCGAGCGACAGCCGCTGGCGGCGTTCGGCCAGCACCTCGGCGAGCCGTTCCATCGGAAGCCCGGCCTCTGCCTTGACGACCAGGTCACCGGCGGCGTGTTCGATGACGCGGTCCAGCCGTGAGGTGTCGAGGAGAACGTCGCAGCGATCCGGCGGCAGGCCCCAGTCGAGGCGCGTCTCGCCGCCTCGGGGGATGACGGCGAGCTTCTGCTCGGCGGCGGCACGCATGAGCTCGGCGGCCTCGGCCACTGTCGAGGGCGTGGCCACGACTCCTGGGGCGACGCCGAGAACGCCTTCCTCGGGCTCTCCCGGCCGTACGTCACCACAGACTTTCGCCAGCGCGTCCAGGGGGTCCAGGGAGCCGCCCATCAGAAGATGTCCGCCTTTCCTTCGTACGGGTGCGGGCCCTTCCGTACGCCCGGCACCTCCCCGCAGAGGCGAGGCGTCGGGAAGACCTTGCCTGGGTTGCATAGACCTGCCGGGTCGAAACCGCAGCGCACCATCTGCATCGTGTCGAGATCGGTGTCGCTGAACATCCGGGACATGTAGCGGGCCTTGTCGACGCCCACGCCGTGCTCGCCTGTGATGGAGCCGCCGTGCTCGATGCAGAGGTCGAGGATTTTGCCGGAGACTTCTTCGGCGCGTTGAGCCGCGCCTGGCTCGGCGTCGTCGAAGAGCACCAGCGGGTGCAGGTTGCCGTCGCCCGCATGGAAGACGTTGGCGACGCGCACGCCCGACTCTGCCGAGAGCGCGTCGATCCTGGCGAGGACCTGAGGTAGCGCCGTACGTGGGATCACGCCGTCCTGGACGATATAGGCCGGGCTGATGCGGCCTACGGCGGCGAAGGCGGATTTACGTCCGCGCCAGATCAGGGCCCGCGCGGCATCATCGGCGGCGATACGGATCTCGAACGTGCCCGCCTCGCGGCACAGCCGTTCCACCTCGGCGAACTGGGCCGCGACCTCGGGCTCGGGGCCGTCCAGCTCGACGATGAGGACGGCGCCGGCACCGGGCGGGTAGCCGCACGCGACCGACGCCTCGGCGGCCTCGATGGACAGCGCGTCCATCATCTCGATCGCCGCCGGCACGACGCCCGCGCCGATGATCGCCGAGACGGCCGTCCCGCCGGCCTCGATCGAGTCGTACGCGGCCAGGAGCGTCTGCACGGTCTCGGGCACGCGCGTCAGCCGGACCGTGATCTTGGTCGTGATGCCGAGCGTTCCCTCAGAGCCGACGAACGCGCCCAGCAGGTCATAGCCGGGATCGCCGGCGGCCAGGGTGACCAGCTCACCGTCCGGCGTGACGATCTCGCAGGCGAGGACGTGGTGGGCGGTGAAGCCGTATTTGAGGCAGTGGGCGCCGCCGGAGTTCTCCGCCACGTTGCCCCCGACCGAGCAGATCTGCTGGCTGGAGGGGTCGGGCGCGAAGTAGTAGCCGTACGGGCGGACGGCGCGGCTCACGTCGAGGTTGATCACGCCGGGCTCGACCACCGCGCGCTGGTTCGGAATGTCGATCTCCAGAACGCGGCGCATCCGGGACGTGACGATCAGCACGCCGTCCGTCCGGGGGAGCGCGCCGCCCGACAGCCCCGTGCCCGACCCGCGCGCCACGTACGGCACGCCTGCCGCCGCGCACTCCCGGACGACCGCCGCGATCTGCTCGGCGGTCTCGGGCAGCACGACGATCGCGGGCATGGCGCGGTGGTTGGTCAGCCCGTCGCATTCGTACGTCCGCAGCCGCACCGGATCGGTGATGACGGCCTCGGCGCCGAGCGCTCCGGCCAGCCGCCCGGCCAGTGCCGCGAGCGCGGGGAGTGCTTCATCCATCCCCCCCACCTCCCCTCGCCCCTTCAGCTTCCTCCCCCGACTCGAACGACTGCAAGATCACCCCGTCTTTTCCGGCGGGAGTGCCGCCCCGGACGGGGTGATCCCGCAGTCGCCGTCGTGCCTACGGGAAGCGGACGTACGCGGGAGTAGTCAGGAACTCCTTGTACTCGTCCGCGAGCGTGACGTCCTTGAAGAGCGCCACGGCCTCGTTGAAGCGCGGCTCGTTGTAGGCGTCGCCGAGCTCCTCGCGGATCTTGGCGAGCTCCTCGTCCAGGATCTGCTCGACCCAGTCCTTGGTGATCTTCCGGCCCTCCTTGGTGGAGATGCCGTTGTAGATCCACTGCCACACCTGGGAGCGGGAGATCTCCGCCGTCGCGGCGTCCTCCATCAGGTTGTGGATCGCCACCGCGCCCGACCCGTTCAGCCAGGTGGCCAGGTAGCGCAGCGCCACGTCGACGTTGCCGCGCAGCCCCGCCTCGGTGATGTCGCCCGGCGTCGCGGCCACGTTGAGCAGGTCGGCGGCCGAGACCCGCACGTCCTCGCGGAGCCGGTCGCGCTGGTTGGGCCTGTCGCCCAGCACGCCGTCGAAGACCTCGCGGCAGATCGGCACCAGGTCGGGGTGCGCGACCCAGGAGCCGTCGAAGCCGTCGCCGGACTCGCGGGTCTTGTCGGCCCGCACCTTCTCCAGGGCGATCTTGTTGACCTCCTCGTCCTTGCGGGACGGGATGAACGCGGCCATGCCGCCGATCGCGTGGGCGCCGCGCTTGTGGCAGGTGCGCACCAGCAGTTCGGTGTACGCGCGCATGAACGGGGCGGTCATGGTGATCGCGTTCCGCTCGGGCAGGACGAAGTCGGCGCCGCGGTCCCGGAACTTCTTGATGACCGAGAAGAGGTAGTCCCAGCGGCCCGCGTTCAGGCCCGCGGAGTGGTCGCGGAGCTCGTAGAGGATCTCTTCCATCTCGAACGCGGCCGGGATGGTCTCGATCAGCACGGTGGCGCGGATGGTGCCGCGCGGGATCTCCAGGGTGTCCTGGGCGAGGTTGAACGCGTCGTTCCAGAGCCGCGCCTCGAGGTGGCTCTCCATCTTGGGCAGGTAGTAGTACGGGCCCTTGCCCTTCTCCAGTTGGCGGCGCGCGCTGTGGAAGAAGTAGAGGGCGAAGTCGAAGAGCGACCCGGACACCGGCTCGCCGTCGACGAGGAGGTGCTTCTCCTCCATGTGCCAGCCGCGGGGCCGGACCACGATGGTGGCCAGCTCGTCGTCGGCCTTGAGCGCGTAGGACTTGCCGGACTTGGGGTCGGTGAAGTCGATCGTGCGGTCGAGGGCGTCGCGCAGGTTGAGCTGGCCCTCGATCATGTTGTTCCAGAGCGGCGTGTTGGCGTCCTCGAAGTCGGCCAGCCACACCTTGGCGCCGGAGTTGAGCGCGTTGATCGTCATCTTCCGGTCGGTCGGACCGGTGATCTCGACCCGGCGGTCCTCCAGGCCGGGCGCCGGCGACGCGACCCGCCAGGTCTCGTCGGCGCGGACCTCGGCGGTCTCCGGCAGGAAGTCCAGGGTGCCGCCCGCGGACAGGCGCGCCTGCCGGTCGGCGCGGGCCCGCAGAAGCGCCGGGCGCCGGGCGCCGAGCTCGCGCTGCAGCGCGGCGACCAGGCCGAGCGCCTCAGGCGTGAGGATCTCGTCGTAGCGCTCGTGGAGGGGGCCGGTGACCTCCACGCCTTCGAGTGCGGTCATCTGGCTGCCCTTTCGTATCGTGAAATTCTGCTTCTGTTATGTGGAGAACGCTACTCGCCGGTACGGGAGCCGGTCAAAGCGGGTGGCCACACCGTGCACGCGCCCCGGCCTGCCGACTTGCTCCTCCCCGGCCTCCTCCTAGGCCTCCTCCTCGGCGCAGCCGGTTCGCTTGCCTTCGCCGCGCCCGACTCGGTTGCTTCGCGCCGCCGCGTCGTCCCTCCCCAGGTCCTGCCGTGCTCGGTCGCCGGAAGCCCGAGAGGGGTGAGGGATGGCCCGCTGGGTATCCCCGGATGGCAGGGGGATAATCGAATGACCGCGTGGTCGTGGACGTGAGACGATCGCCCGGACGTGAGGGAAGACGCGCCCGCGCGGCGGTGTTGAACAAGGCATATGACCCACGTTTTCTTCGCAGACCAGGAGACCAAGATCCGCAACGAGATCGAGCGGGACGAGATCGAGAGCTTCGACGACCGGGACGTCGTCTTCGACGACCGGCTGATGACGGGCGAGGACGGCGAGCCGCTGACCGGCGAGCTCGACCTCGAAGACCGGCGGGCGCTCCGCCGCGTCGCGGGACTCTCCACCGAACTGACCGACGTCACCGAGGTCGAGTACCGGGCTCTGCGGCTCGAACGGGTCGTCCTGGTGGGCGTCTGGACCGAAGGCACCGCCGACGAGGCGGAGAACTCCCTGCGCGAGCTCGCGCTGCTCGCCGAGACGGCGGGCTCGGAGGTGCTCGAAGGCCTGTCCCAGCGCCGCACGCGTCCCGACGCCGCCACGTACATCGGCTCCGGCAAGGCCGCCGAGCTGCGCGACATCGTCATCTCCACCGGCGCCGACACCGTCATCTGCGACGGCGAGCTCGCGCCCAGCCAGCTGCGGCACCTCGAAGAGATCGTCCAGGTCAAGGTCATCGACCGGACCGCGCTGATCCTCGACATCTTCGCCCAGCACGCCAAGAGCCGCGAGGGCAAGGCCCAGGTCGAGCTCGCGCAGCTCGACTACCTCCTGCCGCGCCTGCGCGGCTGGGGCGGCAACCTGTCCCGGCAGGTCGGCGGCCGGGCCGCCGGCGGCGTCGGCATCGGCGGCCGCGGCCCCGGTGAGACCAAGATCGAGCTGGACCGGCGCCGGATCCGCACGCGCATGGCCAAGCTGCGCCGCCAGATCGCCGAGATGGCCAAGTCCCGCGACACCAAGCGCGGCGAGCGCCGCCGCAACGCCGTCCCTGCCGTGGCGATCGCCGGCTACACCAACGCGGGCAAGTCGTCGCTGCTCAACCGCCTGACCGGCGCCGGGGTGCTGGTGGAGAACGCGCTGTTCGCCACCCTCGACCCGACCGTCCGCCGGGCGGAGACCCCGAACGGCCGCGCCTACACGCTGGCCGACACGGTCGGGTTCGTCCGGCACCTGCCGCACCAGCTCGTCGAGGCCTTCCGCTCCACCCTCGAAGAGGTCACCGACGCGGGCCTGATCCTGCACGTGGTCGACGGCTCCGACGCCGACCCCGAGGCCCAGCTGGAGGCGGTCCGCGTCGTGCTCCGCGAGATCGGCGCCGACTCGATCCCCGAGATCGTGGTCATCAACAAGGCCGACGCCGCCGACGACCTGACGCTCGCCCGCCTGCGCCGCCGCGAGCCCCACAGCGTCGTCGTGTCCGCCCGCACGGGCCAGGGCATGGACGAGCTCCGCCAGCTGATCGAGCGCGACCTGCCCGGCTTGGAGCGTGAGCTGCACGCCGTCGTCCCGTACGATCGCGGTGACCTGGTCGCGCAGGTGCACGAGCGTGGCGAGGTCATCAAGCAGGAGCACGTGGCCGAAGGCACCGTCCTGCACGCTCGCGTACCCGCTGACCTGGCAGGGGAGCTCGGGCGTTACGCAGAGCAAACGGTCACGACGTCCTAACCTTTGTATCGTTCTAACGTCACTCTCCGGAGTGGTGCGATGGATCGAACGAGCCCTTAGGGTCCTACCGGGGCGGATGAGGCCATGGCCCGGTCCGCCCCGGGGCCCTGGGCGGTGCGGCCGGAACGATCCGGCTGAGCCGCGTCGAGGCCGATTCCATTGGGCTCACGCGGTTCTGCGCTTGTGTGGGGGGCCATTCGAAGCGCAGTCCGTGTACTCTTCCGCTCCGTCGAGGTGCGGTGAACGAGCCGTCCGTGGTGCCGAGCGCGGCGACGGCCGGCCGGACGGGGCGTCCGTTTGTCGACGGCCAGGAGTGGATGCGCGGGGGTGAGGCGAATGGTCGTACGGGCCGGGCATGCCTTTGCCCGGGCGAATGTTAATGGTGGTCGCCTTACGGTGACGGCTTCTCAATTCCGCTTGACGGGCTTCCGGGAGTCCGTACGGTCGTAGAACTAAGGACAGGGCGTCGGCAGTGATGGGGAACGACCGCATATTGGATGGACTACCGAGGGATCTGCGAACTTTGTCCGGTTGTCATGGTCCGGTGACCTGCGCGAACGAGAGGCCGTCGCGGCCCGGTGAGGAGCGGGTTCCCGGAACCTTTTCCGAGATGGGTGCGTTTGATGGCCAGAGGTTGTCGGTCGGGCCTTCAGTGCACTACCGTGACGAAACCGATACCTCCGGTCTCGTTGCTCAAGGTGATCATTTGATCACCTGTTCCTCCAACGCTGAGTTCGTCGGCACCCAGTCGGCGTTCGGATCGAGAGCAGGTGGCCCTCTGCATGGCATGTCTGCGTTCATGGTCGAGAGCAGGTGGCCCGCCCCAGCTCGCCGCGGCGTCCGGTCCCGTGCCGGTCGGCGCATTGATCCATTCAGGTCGGTGACCCGATGACGGTACGGCTGTTGACGAACATCGGCAGGCTCTGGACGGGCACCGACGTCTGCAGCAACGCCGCCGTACTCATCCACGACGACCGGATCGTCTGGGCGGGGCCCGCGTCGGACCTCCCCCAGAGCGTTCCCGGCATCATCGACGACATCGTCGACGTCGACCACGTGGAGAACCTCGGCGGCGGCCTGGTCACCCCCGGGCTCATCGACGCGCACTCGCACCCGGTGTACGCGGGCAACCGCTGGGCCGAGCTCGCCATGCGCACCAGCGGCTCCTCCCATTCCGCGATCACCGCGGCCGGCGGCGGCGTCAACTCCACCGTCACCGTGACGCGCGGCACCGACCCGTGGACCCTGTGCAACGCCGTCCGCGAACGCCTCCGCCAGTGGATCCTCGCCGGCACCACCACCGTCGAGGCCAAGACGGGCTACCACCTCACCCGCGACGGTGAGCTGGCCGACATCCGCATGCTCCGCTCGCTCGAAGGCGAGCCGTCCATGCCGCGCATCCACGCCACGTTCCTCGCCGCGCACATCCTGCCGCCGGAGTTCTTCGGCCGCCGCCGCGACTACATCGAGGCCGTCCGCCTCTGGGCCGGCGACGCCGCCGCGGCCGGCGCCGACTCGATCGACGTCTACTGCGACGAGGGCCACTTCACCGCCGAAGAGGCCCGCGCCCTCCTCCTGACCGGCAAGCGCTCTGGCCTCAAGGCACGCATGCACGCCTGCGCCAACGAACGCGTCGGCGCCGCCCAGGTGGCGGCCGAAGTGGGTTGCGCCTCCGCCGACCTCCTGACGCAGGCCAACGACGACGACATCAAGGCCCTCGCGCACGCCGGTGTCACCGCCACCGTCTGCCCGGGCAGCGCCCTCAACAGCGCCCGCCCACCGGCCCCGGTCCGCGCCATGCTCGACCGCGGCGTGACCGTGGCCCTCGGCACCGACCACAACCCGGGCCAGTGCGGCATCACCTCGATGCCCCTCGTCATCGGCCTCTCCGTGGCGATGTTCGGCCTGAGCGTCACCGAGGCCCTCCGCGCAGCCACCCTGGGCGGAGCCGCCGCGCTCCGCGTGGGCGACCGCGGTTCCCTGGCCCCGGGCATGCTCGCCGACATAGTCCTCTGGGACGCCGACCACGAAGGCGCCTTCGCCTGGGCCTTCGGCCTCCGCGCCCTCAGAGTCTGGCGAGGCGGAGTCCCCGTCCAGCCCTAACCCAAGCCGCCCCAACCACTCACAACTCAGGACGAAGAAATCACCTGGGGCCCCACACCGCCTAGCCAGCAGCCGAACCCGCACGGTCTCAGGGCCGGTTGGCACAAATCCGCGAGCCGGGTGAATCCCCGATATCTGCACGCACATGCTTGCGCGCGAACCGCCCATGCCATCCCATGCGGCGGCACACACCAGCGTCTCGGTCGCACCCGGCGCAAGCCACGACACCTCCGCGCAAGCTAAGCAGCGTGCCTCTGCGCAAGCTGGGCAGCGCGCTTCCGCGCACAAGCTAAGCGCGTGCCCCCGCGCAAGCCACGACGCCTCCGCGCAAGCTAAGCGCGTGCCTCCGCGCACACTGGCCGCGCCTGCACTGGGGCGCTCCCCGGTTGCGCACACGACACGCGCGCACGGCAGTGCGTATGACGCGCACACACGGCTGTGCGTAAACCGCCCACACCTCCGAGCGAGCCACCTACGATTCTGCGCGGATCGTCCGCGCCTCTCACGGGACGGCGCGTACCTGCGACCCGAGCGCTTCACCGGATCCCGGGCAGGCTGCCTGCGGCTCCGTGTGAACCACCTACGTCTCGGGTGACTGGCCAAGAGTGCCGTGCGATCCGTCCGCGACCTTCCGCGCCGTCGGACCGATGCTGCGCCGACCACCCCGCCTGCGGACGCTGGCGACGGCCTGCGTCAGTTCGTGTGCAGGCGTGGAGGAGGAGACGAGCTGCCGCTCAACGGTCTGATGGCTGCTGTTCTGGGCTGTTGGCGCTTGGCTGCATGTTGGTGCTCGTGCGTGTCAGGTGGCACGCCCTGGGTTTGTGAGGGTCGTGAAGAACGATCGTTACCTCGTGATAATTCGGCTTCTCCTCCGAAGGGATAACCTCGCTCCATGGGAAGCGCCGTCGCGGTTGTCACGGACTCCACCTCCTACCTCCCTCCGGGCCTTGCCGAACGGCATGAGCTCACTGTCGTTCCGCTGCAGATCGCCATCGGTGCGGCCGTGCGGGACGAGGGCGACATCACCGCGGCCGAGGCGGCTCAGGCGCTCAAGGAGTGGCATCCGGTCACCACGTCGCGACCGGCTCCGGAACGTTTCGCGCATGCCTTCAAGGCTTGCGCCGGAGCGGGAGCGAGCTCCATCGTCTCGGTGCATCTGTCGGCGGAAATGTCAGGCACCCTCGAGGCGGCTCGGCTCGCCGCCGAAGACGCACCCGTGCCTGTGCGAGTCATCGACTCTGGCACCATCGGCCTGGGGCTTGGCCTGACCGCTCTTTCCGCCGCCGCAGCCGCGCTCCGTGGCGCGGGCTTGGACGAGGTCGTGGCCGCGGCGACCCGCCGGGCGGAGCTCTGCCGCTCGCTCTTCTACGTCGACACGCTCGAGCACCTCCGCCGCGGCGGACGCATCGGTGCCGCCGCGACGCTGCTCGGCTCGGCGCTCATGGTCAAGCCGCTGCTCGACATCGTTGACGGCAAGATCGTGCCGCTGGAGAAGGTCCGGACGTCCTCCCGGGCCCTGGCCCGTCTCGAAGAACTGGCCGCCGAAGCCGCCGCTGGTCACCCGGTCGTCGATCTCGGCGTTCAGCACCTGTCCGCCGCCCCCCGGGCCGAGGCCCTGGCGGCGCGGCTGCGGGAACGCATCCCCAATGTCGAAGACGTCTACGTCGGCGAGGTCGGGCCGGTCATCGGAGCGCACGTCGGCCCCGGCATGATCGGCGTCGTGGTGGCCCCCCAGCTCGACTGAACGACCGGCGTCCGCGGCCTGCTCCGGAGAGTTATCCACAATTCACTCAGGATCTGTCGGTGCGGGTCGGGGATGGCTAGCTTCGTGACTCATGAAGCTCAGTAGCGCCACCGACAGGCTGTACGAGCTGGTCGAACGCTTGCGCCCACCCGGGCAGGGAACGGGCGGCCCGCCTCGCTCGTTCGGCGGCGGACCGCCCGCCGTGTCCTTACGCTCGGAGCCGGAGGCGCCCGCGCCGCTGCTTCGCGACCGGCTCGATCCGGGCCTTCCAGGCGCCCGCGCTCTCGCCCTGCTCGGTGTGATCGCGGCGCTCGCCGCCGGGGTGTACCTGTGGATGGCGCGGCCCCGGCCGGAGCCGCCAACCGACCCGGCTCCGAGCCCATCTCTCTCCATCGCGGCCGCGACGGCGCCCGCCGGCCGGGTCGTCGTCCATGTGTCCGGCAAGGTTCGGCGTCCGGGCGTGGTGACCCTGCCGGCCGGCTCGCGGGTGACCGACGCGATCAAAGCGGCGGGCGGCGTACGAGGAGCAGCTCGGACGGACGCCCTCAACCTGGCCCGCAAGCTCGTCGACGGGGAGCAGATCCCGGTTGGTGTCCCACCTCCGGTCGCCGTTCCCGCCATGAGCGGAGCGCCGGTGCCTGGAGCTCCAGGGGCACCGCTCGACCTCAACAGCGCGACCGTTGAGCAGCTGGACGATCTGCCCGGCGTGGGCCCGGTGCTGGCTCAGCGGATCGTGGACTACCGCGGCCAGCATGGTTCGTTCCGTTCGGTCGACCAACTGCAGGAGGTCTCCGGGATCGGCGCACGCCGCTTCTCCGAGCTCAAACCCATGGTCCGCGTGTGACTCCGCCGGATGATGACGGTGTGCGGCAGCGGCACGACTTGCGGCTCGTCCCACCCGCGCTGGCTGCATGGTTGTCGGCGGCGCTCGCGATCGGAATCCCGCCCGTCATCACCTTCGGCGCTGCCACCGCCGCGGGAGTCGCAGCCATCTTCTTACTGACCACCTGCTGGCGGCGCTTCACCTGCCGTGATGGTGGGGTCAAGCGTGACGGCAGTGCTGCCCGCACTGGCGATCTGGAGCGCGAAGCCGGTGCTATGTCTGAACGTGGCGCTGAGCCCCAATCCGTCGCCGCCCGCGGGCCCAGTGTGGCGCACACCGGGGCGGAGACTGTTGAAGGTCGGGTTGCCTCTGGAGGTGATTGGCGGACCGGCTCCGGGCGTGGTGATCCGGGACGGGCCGGCTCTGGGCGTGGTGATTCGCAGCGGCTTGTATCCGGACGTGGTGATTCGGGGCAGGTGAGCTCCGGATGCGGTGATCTGAGGCCGGGTGGCCCGGAACGCGCTGATCGGGGGCGGGGTGGCGCCGGAGGCGGCGCTCTGGGGCGAGGTGGCTTTGGACGTGGTGATCTCGGGTGGGGTGGTTATTGGAAGGGGTGGGGGAGTTCTCGCTGGGGGCGGTTGTTGGGGGCGGTGAAGGTTCGGCGGACGGTTGTGGGGGTTGTGCTGGCCTGCGTGGCGGCTTCGGCGGCCGGGGTGGGAGTACGGGTGGCCGCGGTGGCTACGGGGCCGGTCCGGGAGATGGCTCGGGCAGAGCGCGTTGTGTCCCTTGAGGTGGTCTTGACGGGGGAGCCGCAGCTCACCGGGTCGGCGCGACGTCAGGTCCTCTTGGTGCGGGCCCGGGCGGAAGCGGTGCGGCGGACACGGGTCCGGGTGCCGGTGTTGCTGATCGCGTCGGACCGGCGGTGGGCGGGGCTGGTGCCGAGCCAGCGGGTGCGGCTGACCGCCCGGTTGACCGTTCCCCGGCATGGCGAGCTGCTGGCGGCCGCGGCGGTGGTACGGGGACCACCGCAGGTCCTGGGGCCGCCGTCACGGGTCCAGCGGGCGGCGGAGGAGGTGCGGGCCAAGCTGCGCCAGGCCGTGGCAGGGCTGCCGGACGATCAGCGAAGCGTCCTGCCCGGCATGGTCGTCGGAGACACGTCTCGGCTGGACGCCGGATTGGCCGAGGACTTCAGGACGGCGGGCCTCTCCCATCTGCTCGTGGTCTCCGGCGCCAACTTGGCGATCGTCATCGGCGCGGTGCTGGGGTTGTGCCGCTTGCTGGGCGTGGGGCGGCGGCGGGCCCCGTTCATCGCGGCCGTCGCGGTGATCGCGTTCGTGCTCGTCGCGCGGCCGGAGCCCAGTGTGCTGCGGGCCGCGGTGATGGGGATGATCGGTCTGCTCGCGCTGGTGAGCGGCCGCGAACGGCAGGGCCTGCCTGCATTGTGCGCGGCGGTGCTCCTGCTGGTCCTGGCCGACCCGTCGCTGGCGCGCTCGTACGGGTTCGCGCTGTCCGTGGTCGCGACGGCCGGGCTGCTCGTACTGGCACCGCCCTGGCGCAGGCGGCTGCGCCGTCGGATGCCCGGGCCGCTGGCCGACGCGCTGGCGGTCGCGGCGGCGGCGCAGGTCGCCGTCGCGCCGCTGCTGGTGATGCTTTCAGGCGAACTGGGAGTCGTCTCGATCGCGGCGAACCTCCTCGCCGCCCCGGCGGTCGCGCCCGCGACATTGCTCGGAGCCCTTGCCGCGATGGTCGCGTTCGCCGAGCCGGCACTGGCGCGCCTGGTCGCCTGGCCCGCGGGCCTCGCGGTGGGCTGGATCATCTGGATCGCGCGTACGGCCGCCGATCTGCCGTACGCGACCATCGCCTGGAGCGGAGGTGCGCTGGGCGCATGCACGCTGCTGGTGGCAGGCGCCGCGACCCTCGTCATCCTGCGATGGCGGGTGGCACGGCTCATCGGCACGGCGGTGACAGCCGGCGTGCTGATCGCCGTCATCGGATTGCGGGTGACGGCTCCAGGCTGGCCGCCGCAAGGGTGGGCGCTGATCGTGTGCGATGTGGGGCAGGGCGACGGGCTGGTCCTCGCGGCCGGGCGTGAACGGGCGGTCGTCGTGGACGCGGGGCCGGAGCCGCGGCTGATGGACGGATGCCTGCGGCGGCTGGGAGTACGGGCCGTGCCGATGCTGGTCCTCACGCACCCCCACGCGGATCACGTCAACGGCGTCGGCGGCGTTCGGCGTGACCGGAAGGTCGGCATGGTGCTGACCACGTCCCGCAGCACCGGCAGGGAGTCGCGCCTGATCGGAGGCCTGCAGGTCGGGGCGGCCGTCCCCGGGCAGCAATGGATGGTCGGTGATCTGCGGCTGTCGGTGCTGGCGCCGGCCGAGGGGCCGCGCCTGTCAGCGGCCGACGACGGCACCACGATCAACAACGCCAGCATCGTGCTGGTGGCCCGGCGCCCGGGCTTCAGCGCGTTGCTCGCGGGCGACGTCGAGACCGAGGCGCAGCGGGCCTTGGCGGCGAACGTTCCGCCGGTCGACGTCCTCAAGGTCGCGCATCACGGATCGCGCAGCCAGGACCCCGCCTTCGTGGCCGCCGCACATGCCGCGATCTCGGTCATCTCGGTCGGGCGGGGCAACGACTACGGGCATCCCGCATCCGCCACCCTCGCCTTGCTCCGGCGTGGCGGCGGCCGTATCTACCGCACTGACCAGAACGGCGACGTGGCCGTGGTCCGGGCGGCGCGAGGCGTGCTGGCGGTCACGCGCCGATGAGCCGATCAAGAAGAGCCGTCACCGGCCGCAGCAGAGCGTTCATTCAAAGGCCGGGTGGGCGATTGTCGGAGCGTCGGGTTCGCAGGGTGGTGGGTGCTTGTCGTCAAGGCCGGGGCGTCGTCCGAGACAGCACCCCCACCAGGTGCGGCCGGGGCCGGGGCGCTGGCAGAGGAGTCATTCCAGCGAACGTGGCCGCCGTCCGGCTCGCTGGCAGGTGGGAGCGATGGCGTATCAGGCTGGGGCACCGAGCTTCCGAAGCGGGTGTGCGCCTGGCTTTTGGGGCCGCTGCCTTCTGGGCGTGTTTGCTGGGATTCACATGGTGGGTCTTGCTCGTCCGGCCGCGGCTCGTTGCGGCGGGGGAGGAGGAACGGGGTCGCCAGAGCCAGAAGGCCGGCCACCGTGATCGCGGTGCGAGGGGTCGTGATGCTTGCCAGCAGGCCCCACAGGGCGGTCAAGGCCGCGATGGTGGCGCTGCTGGTGACCGTCCACGCGGCCAGGGTACGGGCGACCCGGTCTGCGGCGGTCTGCTCAAGCCGGTACGTGGCGACGATCGGGTTGAACACGCCGATGCACGTGATCAGGCCGAGTTCGACGACCATGACGAGCGCCAAGCCCGTGGTGCCGGAGTGGATGAAGGCCAGTCCCAGTGGCCAGCATGCGCGCGAGTACCCGGCGGCGAGCATGACTCTGTGCTGCCCGAACCGCGCGGCGAGGTGCCGGGCCAGCCGCGAGCCGATGAGACCGCCGACGCACGGCGCGGCGAACGCCAGCCCGTACTGCCAGGGCGCGAATCCGAGAGGACCGAACATGAGGGACGCCAGCAACGGCGAGGTCGCCATGATCAGGCCGTTGAACAGGATGGTGTTGAGGAACAGCGGCCGCAGCGAGGAGTGGGTCAGGATGTAGCGCCATCCTTCGAGCAGGTCGGCGGGCCGGAGCCGTGGCGCGCCGATGCGTTCGGGCCGCGGCTCGGTCCCGCCGATCGCGCGGATCCCCGCCGCCGAGAGCAGGTAGCCGATCGCATTGGCCACCACGGTCGCCACCGGGCCGAAGACCCCGATCGCGACGCCGCCGAGCGGCGGTCCCAGTACGGTGGCGGTCCAGTTCGTGGACTCGAGCCGTCCGTTCGCGACGAGGAGGTCCCGCGGGGGCACCAGCGCCTTCAGGCACGCCCCGCTGGCCGCCCTGAACGCGATGTCGGCGGCGGCGACGATGACCGACACGAGGAGGAGCTGGGTGAACGTGAGCCAGCCGAGCGCGAACGTGAGAGGGACGCTCATCAGCGCCGTGAACCGGACGATGTCCGTCGCCACCATCACCGGCCGCTTGCGGCGGAACTCCACCCATGGGCCGAGCGGCACCGCGACCACCGCCCCGACCGCGAGTCCGGCGGCCGCGAGCATCGAGACCTCGGCCGGCCCGGCGTGCAGGACGAAGATCGCGATGAAGGGGAAGGCGTCGAGCGAGAGCCGGGTGCCGAACGTGCTGATCGCGTAGGCCGTCCAGAGCCACCGGAACTCCCGTCCCAACGTCCGTCTCATCCAGCTCTCCTCTACAACCGTGAGTTGGTGATCGGGACCGTAGCGAGCGGTCTCAACCTGGATCAAACAACCATCTCGGCGGCACGCCACAACCGAGCGTTGTGTAAGGTCGCCGCGTGGATCTCGATGCCGTACGCACGTTCGTGGCGGTCGCGGACGCGGGCCAGTTCCAGGGGGCCGCCGCCGACCTGTCGATCACCCAGCAGGCGGTCTCCAAGCGCATCGCCGCGCTGGAGAAGGACCTCGGCGTCCGGCTGTTCACCCGCACCGCCCGGGGAGCCCGGCCGACCATCGACGGGCAGGCGTTCCTGCCCCATGCCCGTGAGCTCCTCCGCGCCGAGGAACGCGCGGCCGCCTCCGTCCGGCCTGGCCGCCGCGCGCTGCGCGTGGACGTGATCGGCCGGCGGCTCGCACCGGCCGATCTGCTCCGCGGCTTCCACCGCGCGCATCCCGACCTCGAACTCGACGTCGTGACCCTCTTCGACGCCGACGCCGCCATCGCCGCGATCAGGACCGGCACGATCGACGCGTCCTTCCGCGCCGTCACGCGGCGGCTCCCCGACGGCATCGAGAGCGTCCGGGTCTTCGACGAGGCCGTCCAGCTGGTCACCGGACCGGCCCACAAGCTCGCCCCCGCCCGCGCCGTCACACCCACCCAGCTCGCCGGGCACAGGATCTGGATGCCCGGCATCGTCGCCGGAACCGAATGGGCCGAGTTCTACGGCGACCTCGCCGCCGCGTTCGGCCTCACCATCGAGGCGACCGGCCCCGACTTCGGCACCGAACCCCTCCTCGACACGATCGCCGACTCCGCCACCCTGGCCACCTTCGTCGGCGAGCAGACCCGGCTCGCCTGGCCCGCCGACCACGGCCTGCTGCGCATCGCCGTTCACGACCCGACACCGGTCTATCCGCACTCGCTGATCTGGCGCGGCGACAACCCGCACCCCACGCTCAAGGCACTCCGCGACCACCTCGGTATCGCGCAACCCGACCCTCGAACATGGACGCCGATATGGGCATGACCGTCACGTCCGCACCCCAGGCTCAAGCCACTCCGCGATCGCCTCAGCATCGCGCAACCCGCCCCCCGAATATGGACGCTGAAATCGGCGTGGCCGTAGATGGGCGAGGGCCACGTGCCGGTCTCGGTAAGGCCGAGCAGGCGCCGACACCCAGGCTGGGACATACCGGGCCTGTAGGACGACCGAGCTGGGGTGTATCCACGATGCCGGACCGTGGCCGTCGCAGCGGGTGGGCCGTTGTGTGGATGCCCTGAGCGGTGCCTGGGTTGAGCCAGACCGCGCCCGCGCCCTGAGGGCCGTGCTGCGCTCGCTGGTCGGCGGGGTGCGTGGTTCGGCCTGAGGACGTGGCCGCCGCGATAACGGGCGGTCGGTCTGGGCGGCGGAAGCAGAAGCTTGGGCGGGTGCCGTGACCGCCCGATGCTGGTTGGGGACCGGGCAGGGGGCCGGGCGTGGCATGCTGCTGGGGTGCCAGCTGACCCCATCACGCTCATCGTCGGTGACGAAGAACTGCTCGTGGACCGCGCGGTCGGCGACGTGATCGCCACCGCCCGTTCGGCCGATCCCGAGGTCGAAGTGATCGACCTCGCGCCCGGCGGGCTGGAGACGGGACGGCTGGCCGAGCTCACGTCGCCGTCGTTGTTCGGCGGGACGAAGGTGCTGGTCCTGCGTTCCTCCCAGGATCTGGGCAAGGACCTGGCGGCCGAGGTCCTCGCGTACGTCAAGAACCCCGCCGAGGACGTCGCCCTCGTCGCGGTCCACGCGGGCGGCGCGAAGGGCAAGGCGCTCGCCGAGGGTCTCGCCAAGGCCGGTGCCCGCAAGATCGCATGCCCGAAGATCACCAAGATGGGCGAACGGATCGACTTCCTCCGCAACGAGATCCGTCGTCACGGCGGGAAGATCTCCGCGGACGGCGCGCGCAATCTCCTCGACGCGGTGGGGAATGACCTGCGCGAACTGGCCGGGGCCTGCAGCCAGCTCGTCGCCGACACCGGCGGCAAGATCGACGACGCCGCGGTCGCGCGCTACTACCGGGGCCGCGCCGAGGTCAGCGGCTTCAGCGTGGCCGACAAGGCGATCGAGGGACAGCTCGCCGACGCCCTCGAACAACTCCGCTGGGCCCTGGCGACGGGGGTTGCGCCCGTGCTCATCGTGAGCGCCCTCGCCCAGGGCGTCCGCGGCCTCGCCAAGGTCGGCGGAGCGCCACGCGGTGCCCGCGGCGCGGCCCTGGCCAAGGACCTCGGCATGCCTCCCTGGAAGATCGAACGAGTCCAGCGTCAACTCCGCGGCTGGTCCGGCGACGGCGTCGCCCGGGCGCTGGGGGCCGTCGCGGAGGCCGATCTCCAGGTCAAAGGCGGCGCCGCCGACCCCGCCTACGCCTTGGAAAAGGCCGTCAGCGACATCGTCGCCGCTCGCGGATAGGCCGAGCGCAGACCTTCCCTGGGGACGGCGTAGCCTCCCTGGGCCGGGCCGGGACCTCTCCAGGCTGGCCCAGGCTTCTCGCTGGGCTGGCCTCTCTCGGCCCAATGCAGACCTCCCCGAGCCCGAGGCCCTTGTTGGGTTTGGTGTGGACGCTCTTTGGGCTGGGCGTAGAGCTTTCCCGGGCTTGTGTCACCCTCCTGGGCCTGGGCTCAGGGCCTGGCTGGATTCTCTGCGGGTGGTGTGGGGTTAGGGTTCGGACTTTTGTTTTAGGCCTGCGGCTTCCATTGCCACGTAGCGGCGGGAGCGGCGGCCGGCCAGGAGGGCGATCAGGGGTGCCAGGGGGCCGGTCTGGGCTAGCGCCAGGCGGACGGTCACTGGGGTGCCGGGGGTGATCTCGTGTGACGCCACTGTGGTCATGCCGGGGGTGCGGGCCACCCAGGTGAACGAGCGGCCCGGTTCGAACTCGGTGACGGTCCAGACGGCGGCGGGGAACTTGGGCTGGTGGACGCGGGCCTGGGTGCCCTTGCCGAACGGGCCGTCGGTGAGTCGTTCTACCCGGGTGATGGAGGCGGTCATCTCGGGCCAGCGTTCGACGTCTTCCAGGAGACGCCAGACGGTCTCCGCGGGGGCGTCGATCTCGACGATGACTTCGTGGTGCATGTCGCTCCTCAGCCGGGGATCATCAGGTAGCCGGGCGGGACGGTGTCGACCAGCCAGACGCCGTTGGCGCTCACGCGGAACTCGTGCCCGTCCGCGGCCATGCGGGCGGCGTCGATCACCAGGATGACGGGGCGGCCGCGGCGGGCGCCCACGCGGGTGGCGGTCTCGCGGTCGGGGGAGAGGTGCACGGCGTGCCGGGCCATGGGACGCAGGCCCTCGTGGCGGATCGCGGCGACGGCGGCGGCCACGGTGCCGTGGTAGAGGACGGCGGGCGGGGCCGTGACGGGCAGGTCGAGGTCGACCTCGACGGAATGGCCCTGGCTGGCGCGGATGCGCTCGCCGGTCTCGTCGAACGCGTAGCGGCGCTTGTCGTTGGTCGCCACCACGTGGTCGAGTTCGGCGCGGGTGATCGGGAAGTTGTTGCGGGCCGTGGCCGCGAGCAGCTCGTCGACGCGGGCCCAGCCGGCGTCGTCGAGGGTGAGGCCGATCCGTTCCGGCTGATGGCGCAGGTGCTTGGCCAGGTATTTGGAGATCTTCACGGTGCGCCGGTCGTCCATTCGATCACCGTATGACGATCAGGCCTGTGGCGCCCGTTATTTTTGGACAGCACTGAAACGCCGTAGCCCCAAGGGCTACGGCGTCCGGTGCGGAGTCTTACTTGGCCTGCAGGGCGGCGGCCTGCTTGGCGATCGCCGACTTGCGGTTGGCGGCCTGGTTCTTGTGGATGACGCCCTTGCTGACCGCGATGTCGAGCTTGCGGGCCGCGGTGCGCTGAGCGTCGATCGCCTCGTCGACGTTGCCCGCGCCGGCGGCCTCGTGGAACTTGCGGATCGCCGTCTTCAGCTCGGACTTGACGGCCTTGTTGCGCAGCCGAGCCTTCTCGTTCTGCTTGTTCCGCTTGATCTGGGACTTGATGTTCGCCACGTCGAAGAGCCTCAGCTTGAAAGTCGTTGGTTACCTGGGTTGCGTTCACCGGCCCGGAGGGGGCCGACACCGACGGCGGCCTCGGTGCCCCACGGCACGACGCAACGCCACACGCAGTCGCACAGCCTACCAATCCCAGCGCTCCACCCAAAACCAGCGGGGCGAAACCGCTCCCGGCCGGGTGAACGGAGCATGGTCGGGGACATGGGATTATGGGATACGGCAAGATCTGCCCGTCCTGTCCACCTGTGAGTTTGCGAACGGACCCCGGTGCCTGCGCCTGAGCCCAACAAGACCGATCCCGCGATCATCCGGAACTTCTGCATCATCGCGCACATCGACCATGGCAAGTCGACGCTCGCTGACCGCATGCTGCAGCTCACCGGGGTGGTCGAGGCGCGCCAGATGCGCGCGCAGTACCTCGACCGCATGGACATCGAGCGGGAACGCGGCATCACGATCAAGAGCCAGGCGGTCCGGCTGCCCTGGACCGGGGACGACGGCGTCGACTACGTGCTCAACCTGATCGACACGCCCGGCCACGTCGACTTCTCCTACGAGGTGTCCCGTTCGCTGGCGGCGTGCGAGGGCGCGGTGCTGCTGGTGGACGCGGCGCAGGGCATCGAGGCGCAGACGCTCGCCAACCTCTACATGGCGCTCGAGGCCGATCTGCACATCATCCCGGTGCTCAACAAGATCGACTTGCCCGCGGCCCAGCCGGAGAAGTACGCCGAGGAGCTGGCGAGCATCATCGGCTGCGACCCCGGGGACGTGCTGCGGGTGTCCGGCAAGACCGGCGAGGGCGTCCCCGAGCTGCTCAACAAGATCGTCGAGACGGTGCCGGGCCCCGTGGGCGACCCGGACGGCCCGGCGCGGGCGCTGATCTTCGACTCGGTGTACGACACCTACCGCGGGGTCGTCACGTACGTGCGGATCATCGACGGCCACCTGTCGCGCCGCGAGAAGAGCCTGATGATGTCGACCGGCGCGGCGCACGAGACCCTCGAGGTCGGCGTCATCTCGCCGGAGCCCAAGCCCGTCGCGGGGCTCGGCGTCGGCGAGGTCGGCTACCTGATCACCGGGGTGAAGGACGTCCGGCAGGCGCGTGTCGGCGACACGGTCACCGCGGCCTCGCGGCCGGCGCCGGAGTCGCTCGGCGGATACCAGGACCCCAAGCCGATGGTGTTCTCGGGCCTCTATCCCATGGACGGCGACCAGTACCCGGACCTGCGCGACGCCCTCGACAAGCTGCGTCTCAACGACGCCGCGCTCATCTACGAGCCGGAGACGTCGGCGGCGCTGGGCTTCGGCTTCCGCTGCGGCTTCCTGGGCCTGCTGCACATGGAGATCGTCCGCGAACGGCTGGAGCGCGAGTTCAACCTCTCGCTCATCTCGACCGCGCCGAACGTGATCTACCGCGTGGTCATGGAGGACGGCACCGAGCACGTGGTCACCAACCCCAGCGAGTTCCCCGAGGGTAAGATCGGCAACGTGTACGAGCCGATGGTCAAGGCCACGCTGCTCGCCCCGTCCGAGTTCATCGGCGCGATCATGGAACTGTGCCAGGGCCGCCGCGGCGTGCTGCAGGGCATGGACTACCTGTCCGAGGACCGGGTCGAGATCCGCTACACCCTGCCGCTCGCGGAGATCATCTTTGACTTCTTCGACCAGCTGAAGTCGCGCACGCGCGGCTATGCCTCCCTGGACTACGAGCCCACCGGCGAGCAGGAGTCCGACCTGGTCAAGGTCGACATCCTGCTGCAGGGCGAGTCGGTCGACGCGTTCAGCCAGATCGTCCACAAGGACAAGGCCCGCGAATACGGGCTGATGATGACCTCCAAGCTCAAGGAGCTCATCCCGCGGCAGCAGTACGAGGTGCCCATCCAGGCCGCCATCGGCGCCCGCATCATCGCCCGCGAGAACATCCGCGCCATCCGCAAGGACGTCCTCGCCAAGTGCTACGGCGGCGACATCTCCCGTAAGCGCAAGCTGCTGGAGAAGCAGAAGGAGGGCAAGAAGCGGATGAAGACCATCGGCCGCGTCGACGTCCCCCAGGAAGCCTTCGTCGCCGCCCTGTCCACCGGCGAGACCTCCACGGACAAGGCCAAGAAGTAGCACTGCCCCACACTCACCCGCGTTCCGGAACCCGGCGCTGGAATGACACCCCGCGTTGAGTGACACCCCGCGTTGACACCGCGTGTTGAGTGACACCCCGCGTTGACACCGCGTGTTGAGTGACACCGCGTGTTGAGGGCGCGCGCGTCAAAGGGGCACCGCGTTGAGGGACGTCGCGCGTTGAGGGGCACCGTGCGTTCAGGGATACCGCGCGTTATGGGACGTCGCGTTGATGTGGCGGCGCGTTCCGCAAACGTCTGGTTATCGCAAAGTGGCGGTGACGTACTGTCCTCGCGAGGACACTGGGCGTTGTGACCCATACGTTGCTACATCAGGTTCTCGTTTCCGACCTGGTGGTCCCGATCGGGCTGGCGGTGACGGCCGGGCAGGCGTCCCGTACCGGATCGGGCCCGCGGCCGGCCCACGACACGTGGCTGCGCTCCGATCTCATGGTCTTCCGCAAGGAGCAGGACGCGGCGGACCGCGGGTACATCGACGGTGCGCCGCTCCTGGCCATCGAGGTCACCTCCGACGCTTCGCGCGAGGTGGATCTCGGGGCCAAGAAGGACATGTACGAGCGGTTCGCGGTCCCGTCCTATTGGGTGGTCGACCTCAAGGGCCACGAACCCGAGCTCCAGGTGTTCGAGCTGAGCGACGACGGGCGGTACGCCGAGGAGGCGCGCGTCACCTGGGGGCGGACCTGCACGATCACCCGGCCGTTCGCGATCGAGCTCGCCCCGGACAAGATCTTCGACCGGCTGCCACCGCCGCCCGCCCCGAGGAGGGGGATCCACATGCTCGACCACGATCACCACAACGGCCCGGATCTGCCGCACTGCGAGGAGCCCATCCTGATCGACGCGTTCGGCCGCTGGCCGACGGGCGCCGAGAAGGTGGAGCTGTGGGACGGCTGCCCCGTCTTCTACGGGGCCTGGGACGAGCGCGACGTCCAGATCGCCGAGCGTGCCTATCCGGGCCGGGTCGTCCGGCTGGACCAGCCGCCCGGCGAGCCCGGGACGCTGACCGTCCTGCCCGGCCCCGGCGTCCCTGACGACGCCTGAGCCATCCGGACGCCCGGGTCTGCGTCCGCCCGGACGCCTAAGCCTGCGCTCGTCCGGACGCCCGGGTCTGCGTTCGTCCGGACGCCCGGGTCTGCGGCCGCCCGGACGCCTGGGCGGTCAGCCGGGCGGGGTCACTTGAAGATCGGCCAGGCCACCGGAGCCGGTACGCGGCGGTACTCGCCGCGGTTGGCCGCGCGCGCCCCGTACACCAGGTAGAACATGGTGACGGCGGTGAAGCCGAGCGGAACCCAGATCATCACCTCGACGGCGAGGGAGAGCAGGCCGCCGACCAGCCAGACGGCGATCGCGGCGAGGCCCATGTTGAGGCCCTGCGCGGCGTGGGCGCGGACGAACGGCGACCGGCCTTTGCCGACGAACGCGACGGCGGGCGCGATCGCGCCGACCAGGAACTGACCCACGTACGCCATGAGGGCCCAGGTCTTGTCATCGTGGCTCACCTGGCCGAAGTGCCCTGGGATCTGGGCGGTGCGGCGGCCCTGTGAAGGCGGCGAGGACGGCTGCTGCCCAGGGGGCTGTTGCTGCTGCCAGGCGGACGGCTGCGGCTGCTGCTGCCAGCTCTGCTGGCCTTGCTGCTGCCAGGCCTGCTGGCCCTGACCCTGCTGTTGCCAGGGTTGCTGGCCCTGCGGCTGCTGCTGCCATCCGGGCTGTCCCGGCGGCTGACCGTGGCCGGGTGACGGGGGAGGCCCGTAGGCCATGAGGCGTGTCCTCTCAGAGTCTGCGAGAGCTCTTGGCGAAGTGTACGACTACTTCGACGCACGCGAGGTTCGCAGGTTCCCCGAGTTAATTCTCGTGAGAGACGTCATGCACCGGGTCGCCAGAGGACCGCGGTGGGCGATTGCGGGGTGAGGGTGATCGAGCCGGTCCAGGAGATCGCAGAGCGCTGCGGAAGGTAGGTGGCGCGCAGGAAGAAACCACGGTTGATGGAGGTCACCGTGGCGGGGGCACCGTTGTCACCGAAACCCACCGGACGGCGGATGGCCTCGATGGACGCGATGTCGGCGACGGTCGTGCCCTGGGGGAGTTCGACCGTCGTTGCGGCGGGGCCGTCGCGTTCGATGCTCCAGGAGGCCTCGTCGTGGTCGGAACGGTAGAGCTTGGCGGGATCACGCTTCAGTCGCACGCCGAGAGACACTCCCGGAGCCGAGCCACTGCCGGCGGGGGCACCGGTGCGCTTGGCGAACTCGACGAAGAGGTACGTGCGCTGGTCGCCGACCGCCTTGGTGGCGGGGCTCGACGGCTTCTCGATCTTGCCCTCGCGGAGCATCTCCTGGGCCATGATCCGGTACGTCCACGGCTCGCGGTCCATGACGACCTCGCGGGCGCGGGCGGTCGGCTTGGTGCGGGACGCGTCGAGGAGGAAGCGGAGCGGCGAGTTCGGCATGATGACGTCGCACAGATTGTTGTTCTGCGTGCATGTCTGCAGGACGGGGTGGTCGCCTTCGTAGCGGCCGGTGAACTTCAGCGTGAGGTGCTGCGGCCCCTGGTAGACGCCGGTTCCCGCCACCCGGCGGCCGGACGCGTCCACCTCGACCCGGTACGCCCACTCGATGTCGGTCGTGCGGCCCCAGCGGGCCATGAGCGCCGGGCTGTCGGTGCCGCCGTCCTCGTTGCTCCACACCACCGAGTACTCGATGATCTTGTTCCCGGGCGTCGTGGCGGGGCGCGTCTCGTGCCAGGCGATGAGCGGGGCGTCGGTGCGGGCGTTCTGGTACGGGTCGCCGAACGGCCAGCCGGTGCGGCCGACCACGACGGGCGCGTGGCGGAGGGCGAGCTGGTCGGCCTGGGGCAGGCGCACGGCAGGCCTGGCCAGGGTGACGCGGCGGGCGGACGGGGCGCTGCCCTTCGCGAACCTGAGCGTGACCTTGTGCTTGCCGGATTTGACGGGTCCCAGGCCGAGACTGCGCGGGGTCGGATCCGCTGAGGGGACGACGAGGTCGGTCACGTGCCGCCCGTCCACCGAGATCGCCACGATCGCGGACTCGGCGCCCTTGCGGACCCAGGAGACGCCGGGAGCGGCGGCGGTGAACGCGATCACCGCTTCACCGGCCTGCCGGGCGGTGAACGTGAGCGTGCGCGCCGGACCACCGCGGTCGACGGTGATCGTCTGGGCGGCGGAGACGGTGGCGGAGGCGGTGGCGGGGACGAGGACGAGGGGAGCACCGGCGAGGGCGCCGGTCAGACCGAAGGCGGCGGAGCGAGCGCGGCTTCTCATGATCAGGAAATCTAGAGAGCCATGATTGCGGTCCGGTGAAGAACCGGTCCCACGCGCATGTCGGGATCGTTCAGCGGTGGTGACCGCGCGCGACGTGGAGCGAGACGCCGGTGAAAAGGCCGTGCGAGGTGTCGCCCTCCGGCCGGTAGAGCCGCAGCCCCAGCTCGGGCAGATGCGACATACGGCCTCGTTCGATCACCTCATGACCCAGGCCCCGGAACAACGCGATCACGTCGTCGGCGGGATCGTCGAGCAGGTCGATGCCGTCGAGATGGAAGCGCAACTCGGGGTTGCCGCCCCAGCCCGTGACACGTTCACCGTAGATCTCGCCGACGAACTCCTCACTGGCACTCCCTGAACCGCCGACGCCCCTTGAACCGCCGACGCCGCCTGGACCGCCGACGCCCCTTGAACCGCCGAGACCCCTTGGGCCGCCGCCACCGCCTTGGCCGCCGCCACCGCGCTGGTCGCCGGGACCTCCTTGGCCGCTGAGACCACCCTCGCCGCCGGAACTCCCTGGGCCGCCGCTAAGGCCGCGCTGGCCGCCGGAATTCCCTGGGCTGCTGAGACCGCCCTGGCCGCCGAGACTGCCGAAGCCGTTGCCGTAGCCACCACCAAGGCGGCGTTCGGTTGAGACGGCGAGGCGTCCGCGGCCCACCCAGATGCTGCGGTGATCGGCCCAGCCGCACAGGAACTGCGCCTTCGGCGGCTGTGTGCCGCACTGCTCGGCGATGGTGGCGAGCGTCGTCCACGCGTCGGCCGCCCGCGTGGAGAAGCGCAGGTGCGCGTCTGGCAGAACGGCGCCGTTGCCCGGTTCGAGCGTGACGACGTACGGGGGCACCTTGCCCGGGAACCGCGCCGGATCGGGATCCCGCAGCGTGACCAGGCCCTCCCACTCGGTCGGCGCCTCGACCGCGAACCACGAGACGTCGGCCTCCAGGCCGAGTTCGAGGAACGTCCTGTCGCTCAGGACCCGGCCGATGTGCTCCCGGAGCCCGTCGGCGGTCTCGTCCAGCCTGCGCCGCCACCACGCGGGCTCGGGGTCGCCGCCCTCCCAGCGCACGCCCGGGCCGCGCATGCCGGCGCGTTCCTCGGCGCCGTCCTTGTCGACGATCACGTGGTGCCAGCCGCCGGCCTCGCCGCGCAGCAGCACCCGGATGGGCACCCGCCCGAACTTGATTGCCCCCTCGTTCCGCACCCGGAGACCCTATCCGGGCCCGCGGGCTCCGGGGGCGGGTCGCCGTGCACCGAACGACCATGATCGCCCCATCTTGTCCGGCCCGCTCCGGTCCGGGGTTGCGCGCGACACGGCGGGGGCTGCTTGGCCTGGGCGGATCTGTCGATACGGTCGGACGGCAAGGGTCACCGAGGTCCGGGAGGGTTACGTGCCCCACTCCGAGCAGGTTCTGCGTTCGCCGAGGGAGCGGGCAGCGGTGAACGGCGCCGTCCGGGCCCTGCGGTCGGCCGCGCCCTTCGGCTGGGAACGGCTCGGCTTCGAGTTCCGCGCCACCGTCGGCATCGACAGCGCCTCGTTCGAGGTGATCGACGCGCACGGGTCGTCGCGCACGGCCGTGCCGCCCGGGCAGGCCATCGGCAAGATGGACGAGCTGCGCAGGGCCATGTACGAGCGGGGCAAGGGCGCCTGGTTCACCGCGCGCCTGATGGTGCAAAGGTCGGGACGGGTGAACGCCGAGTTCGACTACGACGGAGAGCCGGATTTCACGCCGCCGCTGACTCCGTCCGCTTACGTCCTGGATCTCGAACGTTTCCCGCGTACCGACGAGCACATCCCGCCTTGGCTCCGTGCCAAGCTCCGCCAAGCCTGACGCTCCCTTCGCCAGGCCTGACGCCTCGCTTCGCCAAGCCTCACGGACGCTTCGCCAAACCTCATGACGTCCGTCGCAGGCGGTCGGACCACGGGAGGCGGCAAGGCAGACTTGAAGGGTGCCCGCGACCCTGCCCGATGGCGACCCTGTACCGGCTGATGGAACCTTGCCCCGCAGCGCCCTGACGGGCCTGGGCGACCGGCCGTTCGCCTTCTACGTCCATGTGCCGTTCTGCGTGACCCGCTGCGGCTACTGCGACTTCAACACCTACACCGCCACTGAGTTGGGGTCTGGCGCGAGCAGGGAGACCTACGCCGAGACCGCGATCCGCGAGGTGCGGATGGCGCGCCGGGTGCTGGGTGACGCCGAGTTGCCGGTCGAGACCGTGTTCGTCGGCGGGGGCACACCGACACTGCTCTCACCCGACGATCTTGGACGGGTGCTGGCCGCGATCGACGCCGAGTTCGGGCTGGCGCCGGGCGCCGAGGTCACCACGGAGGCCAATCCCGAGTCCGTGGACGAGGCATATCTGGGCAAACTGCGCGAGGCCGGGTTCACGCGCGTCTCGTACGGCATGCAGAGCGCGCGGGAGCACGTCCTGGCGACGCTCGACCGCACCCACACGCCCGGCCGCGTGCCGCAGGTGGTCGAGTGGACGCGGCGAGCGGGCTTCGAGCACGTCAACCTCGACCTGATCTACGGAACGCCGGGGGAGAGCGACGACGACTGGCGGGCCTCGCTGGAGGCCGCGCTGGCGACCGAACCCGACCATGTGTCCGCGTACGCCCTGATCGTCGAGGAGGGCACCCGGCTCGCCGCGCAGGTGCGGCGGGGCGAGCTCGCCACGCCCGACGACGACGCGATGGCCGACCGCTACCTGATGGCCGACGAGCTGCTGAGCGCGCACGGGCTCCGCTGGTACGAGATCTCCAACTGGGCCACCGGCGACGCGGCGGCCTGCCGCCACAACCTGCTCTACTGGACCGGCGCCGACTGGTGGGGGGTGGGCCCCGGCGCGCACAGCCACGTCGGCGGCACCCGCTGGTGGAACGTCAAGCATCCGGCCGCGTACGCGTCGCGGCTGGCCGAGGGGACCACCCCGGCGCACGCCCGCGAGATCCTCGACGCCGCCGACCGCCGGATCGAACGGATCATGCTGGAGCTGCGGCTGGCGGCGGGCTGCCCGGTGGAGCTCCTCGACGACGCGGCGGTGCGGCGCGCGATCGGCGACGGCCTGATCGAGGCAGGGCCGTACGAGCGCGGCCGCGCCGTCCTCACCGTGCGCGGCCGCCTGCTCGCCGACGCCGTCGTCCGCGATCTGACGTGACCACCCGAGCGTTCGCTACTTGATCATCGGCCAGGCCATGAAGGTCGGGAACCGGTAGTACTCGCCCCGGTTGGCCGCGACCGCCGCCATGATCAGGAAGACGATCTGAGCGATCGCCTGCGCCAGGAGCAGCACGAACCCGATCAGGATGAAGCACAGCACGAAGTTGATGATCAGGTAGACGAACTGCGTGATCGCGAAGTTGAGCCCCTGCTGGCCGTGGTGGCGCAGGAACGGCGACTCGTCCTTCTTGATCAGGTAGACCAGCAGCGGCGCGATGAAGCCGAGCAGGAACTGGCCCAGGTGGCAGAGCAGCCCCCAGGTCCGGTCGTCGGAGGTCGGGCCGTACCCCTGCCCGTACGGCTGCACCTGGCCGCCGTAGCCGTACGACTGGTCGTAGCCGGGCGCCTGCCCGTACCCCGGCACCTGCTCGTAGCTCGGCGACTGGCCGTAGCCCTGCTGCTGCCCGTAGCCTTGTTGCTGGCCATAGCCGGGCTGTTGCTGTTGCCCGTAGCCGGGCTGGCCATAGCCCTGCTGCTGGCCGTACCCGGGTTGGTCCTGCCCGTAGCCCGGCTGCTTCTGTCCGTAGTCCGGTTGTTCCGGGGGCCCGTACGTCATCGCCTGCTCCTCGATGGGTTCGGCTTACAGCGGCGGGGGGCGTCAGATGTTCGGTTTCATCGGTTTCAGGGGACCGTCACGAAGTCGATCAACTCTTCGACGCGGCCCAGGAGTTCTGGTTCCAGGTCGGTGTAGTCGGACACGGATCGCAGGATCCGCTTCCATGCCGCCCCCACGTTGTCCTCCCAGCCCAGTGCCGCGAGCACCCCCTCTTTCCAGGGTACGCCGCGCGGGACTCGTGGCCACCCGGGAATGCCCACCGCGGCGGGCTTGACCGCTTCCCAGACGTCGATGAACGGATGCCCGGTGACCAGCACGTGCGGGGACGAGACCCGCGCGGCGATCCGGCTCTCCTTGGAACCCGCCACGAGATGGTCGACGAGGACGCCGAGCTTGCGCTCGGGGCCGGGGCCGAACTCGTCGACGATGGCCGGAAGGCCGTCGACGCCCTCCAGGTACTCGACCACGATGCCCTCGACCCGCAGGTCATGGCCCCAGACCTTTTCCACCAGCTCGGCGTCGTGCACGCCCTCCACGTAGATGCGGCTCTCCTTGGCGACCCTGGCCCGCAGCCCCGGAACGGCGATCGACCCTGAGGCCGACCGCGCTGGCCTGCCCCCGGCCATGCCTGTCCCTGCCGCGCCGGTCCCCGCGGCGCCGGTCCCGGTCGGCCGGACGAGCGTCACCGGCTTGCCGTCGATCAGGAAGCCCGCCTTCGTCAGCGGGAAGACCCGCCGCTTGCCGAACCGGTCCTCAAGGGTCACGCCGAACTTGTCGCAGCCGACCACGGCGCCGCAGAAGCCGCTGCCGGGATCTTCCACCACGAGGTCGATTTCGGCCGGGATCTCGGGAATCTGGCCTTTGCGGGGACGTCGCCAGTCGCCCGCGAGAACGTCGTCACCGTAGTCCTTGCTCTGCACGGATCGGCACTCTAGTGACCGGAGACCCTCCGGGCATCCTCCTGATCGTCCCTTCCGGGCCGTACACTTGGCACTCGTAAGTACGGAGTGCCAGTACAGGCGGCACCCGCAGGCAGCGCCAGTACGGGGGCGAAGGAGGTGACCACGTGCTCGACGACCGCAAACTCGAGGTCCTGCGCGCCATAGTCGAGGACTATGTCTCCACCAATGAGCCGGTCGGCTCCAAAGCCTTGGTCGACCGGCACAACCTCGGTGTGTCCTCGGCCACGATCCGCAACGACATGGCCGTCCTGGAAGAGCAGGGTTACATCGCCCAGCCGCACACCAGCGCGGGCCGTATCCCCACCGACAAGGGCTACCGGCTCTTCGTCGACCGGCTGTCCACGGTCAAGCCGCTGTCGTCGGCCGAGCGCCGGGCCATCGAGACGTTCCTCAACGGCGCGTACGACCTCGACGACGTCGTCGGCCGCACCGTCCGGCTGCTCGCCCAGCTGACCCGCCAGGTCGCGGTCGTGCAGTACCCCTCGCTCACCCGCTCGTCGGTGCGGCACGTGGAGCTGGTGCCGGTCGCCTCGCGCCGGCTGCTCCTCGTCCTGATCACCAACACCGGCCGGGTGGAGCAGCGGGTCATCGACACCTACGGCGAGGTGTCGGAGGAATCGATCGGCCACCTGCGCGCGTTGCTCAACACATGTCTGGACGGTTGCGGGCTGGGCGAGGTCCCGGTCGCGGTGGCCGACCTGCCGGAGAAGGTCGCTGCCGACGATCGGCCGGTTGCGGCCGCGGTCCTGTCGGTCCTGCTGGAGACCCTCGTCGAGAAGCACGACGAAAAGATCGTGTTCGCGGGGGCCGCCAACCTGGCCGCCGTCGACTTCTCCCGGAGCCTGCGCGACGTCCTCGAAGCCCTGGAGGAACAGGTGGTCCTCATGCGGTTGCTCGGGGAAACCGGTGATTCCTCTACTCTTACGGTGCGCATCGGTACCGAGAACCCCGACGAGGGGCTCCGGTCCACCTCCGTCGTCGCCGCCGACTACGGAGTCGGCGATCAGACACTGGCCCGGCTGGGAGTGCTCGGGCCGACACGCATGGACTACCCCAGCACGATGGGAGCGGTACGGGCAGTGGCACGCTACGTCGGACAGATCCTGGCGGGTTCGTAAGTGGCCAACGACTACTACGCGACCCTAGGGGTCCGCCGCGACGCGAGCGCGGACGAGATCAAGAAGGCGTACCGCCGGCTCGCGCGCGAACTGCACCCTGACGTCAATCCGGATCCGGAGACGCAGGAGAAGTTCAAGGAGATCACCCAGGCCTACGAGGTGCTCTCCGACCCGAAGAAGCGCGAGATGTACGACCTGGGCGCCGATCCGTTCGCCCCGGGCGGCGGCGCGGGCGCGGCCGGGTTCGGCGGCGCCGGGTTCCCGTTCAGCGACATCATGGACGCCTTCTTCGGCACGGCCACGTCCCGGGGGCCGCGCAGCCGCGCCCGGCGCGGCCGCAACGCGACCCTGCGCGTCGAGCTGAGCCTCCAGGAGACCGCGTTCGGCACGACGCGCGAGCTGTCGATCGACACCGCGGTCGTCTGCACGAGCTGCACCGGCTCCGGATGCGCGCCCGACACGCGTCCCGAGACCTGCGACACCTGCCACGGCCGTGGCGAGGTCCAGCAGGTCCAGCGCTCGTTCCTGGGCCAGGTCATGACCTCTCGGCCCTGCCCGCAGTGCGGTGGCTACGGCAGCGTCATCCGCACGCCGTGCCCGGAGTGCTCGGGCGACGGCCGGGTCCGGACGCGCCGCACGGTCAAGGTCAAGATCCCGGCGGGCGTCGAGAACGGCATCCACATCCAGCTGGCCGGCGAGGGCGAGGTCGGCCCGGGCGGCGGTCCCCCCGGCGACCTGTTCCTGGAGATCGTCGAGCGGCCGCACGAGATCTTCGAACGCGAGGGCGACGACCTGCACTGCACGGTCGAGATCCCGATGACGGCGGCGGCCCTCGGCACCAACGTCACGATCGAGACCCTCGACGGCGCCGAGGAGGTCGACATCAAGCCGGGCACGCAGTCCGGCCAGGTGATCACGCTCTACGGCCGCGGCGTCCGGCACCTCAACGAGAGCGGCCGCGGCGACCTCATGATCCACGTGACGGTGGAGACGCCGGGCAAGCTCGACGAGGAGCAGGAGGAGCTCCTGCGCACCCTCGCCAAGCTGCGCGGCGAAGAGCGTCCCCCGGGCAAGTTCGCCCCGGGCCAGCGCGGTGTCTTCTCGCGCCTGCGGGACGTGTTCAACCAGCACTGAAGAGACACCGTGCGGTCCTATCACGAGGGCCTGCGTGGTGACCCCCCGCCGTGACCCCACCCGGTCGCGGCGGGGTTCTCGTACGGGAGGATGAGGCATGAGCCCGCCGGTGTTCCTCGTGGAGCCCGATCACCTGGACGGCGAGAGCCTCGTCCTCGACGGGCCCGAGGGCAGGCACGCGGCGGCCGTGCGGCGCCTGCGCGCCGGAGAGCGGGTCGACCTGACCGACGGCGCCGGAGCCATGGCCGAGTGCGTCGTGACGGCGGCCGGCAAGGAGTCCCTGACCCTGGACGTCCTCGCCCGCCACCATCACCCGCGCCCCGAGCCGCGCCTGGTGGTCGTTCAAGCCCTCCCCAAGGGCGACAGAGGCGAGCTCGCGGTCGAGACCATGACCGAGGTGGGGGTCGACGAGATCGTGCCCTGGGCGGCCTCTCGCTGCGTCACGCAGTGGAAGCCCGAGCGCCGGGCCAAGGCGCTCGGCCGCTGGCGTTCGACCGCCCGCGAGGCCGCCAAGCAGGCCCGCCGTCCCTGGCTCCCCGAGATCACCGACCTGGCGACCACCGCCCAGGTGGCCGACCGGGTCAAGGCCGCCTCCCGCGCGCTGATCCTGCACGAGGAGGCCACGTCCCCCCTCAGCGCCCTCCGGCCGCCCGCGACCGGCGAGATCGTCCTGATCGTGGGTCCCGAGGGCGGCGTCAGCGACGAAGAGCTCGACGGCTTCACGGCCGCCGGCGGCCTCCCGACCCTTCTCGGCCCGACCGTCCTGCGCACCTCCACGGCGGGCGTGGCCGCGGCCAGCGTCCTCCTGGCCGCCACCGGCCGCTGGTGATCACCTCCCGCTGAACGCCGATGGCCGGGCGCCTGGTGGGGCGCCCGGCCATCGTGCCGGTCCGGGTGCGCGGGCGGGGGAGCGGCGGCGCCGTCCAAGGGCCTGTGACGGCGCCGCCTGTGGCCCGCGCGGATCAGGGTTGCGCGCCGGTGGACTCGTTGGTCGTGGACTGCTGCTGGTCCGAGGACGTCGGGGTCGGGGTCACCGAGGGCTCCGGCTCCTCGGTCGGCTTGTCGGTGGGCTTGTCCGTCGGATCCGGCGTCGGCGGCGGCGTCGTGGGCGGCGTCGGCGTCGGGCACGCGGGCAGGACCGGCTTGCTCGGCACCGTGGCGCCCGGCGACGGGGTCGTCGCGCTCTGCGGCGGCGAGCCACCGCCGGAAGGCCCGCAGGTGGCCGTCGAGGACGAGCTCGGCGGGGTCGCACGCTGCGAGGAGGCGGGTGTGCCGTTCTGGGCGGGAGGCGGGGATCCCTGGGTCGGGGAGCCGTTCGGCTGCCCCTGAGTGCTGGCGACGGTGCCCTTGGGCGCGTCCTTCTCGCCGGCGGACGGGCCGTTGTGGCCCGCCGGCGACGTGAAGAGACTGACCGTCTGAGGTGCGGACACGCCGATGCCCGCGATGGCGACGGCCGCCCCGACGGCCAGTACGGGGCGTGCCCAGCTCTCGGTGAACCAAGCCCATCCGAAGCGGCGCGGCGTCGCGGGCCCCTGCAAGGGGGCCCACCACCTGCCTCGGCGCTCTTCGATGCGGGTCCGGATGAGCTCCAGTCCCTCGGCGGATGGGGTGACCGTGTCCGCCTCCGCGTTCAGGGCGCGGCGCAGGATCTCGCCGTGCTCTTCGTGGGGGTCGGTCATGAGAATTGCTCCAGGACGTTACGTAGCGCGGCCATACCGCGCGCCGTATGACTTTTCACAGCGCCGCGGCTGATGCCCATGGCGTGGGCGATCTCGGCTTCGGACAGATCGGCGTAGTAGCGCAGGACGAGCGCCTCGCGCTGCCGGTTGGGCAGCGTGTGCAGCGCGTCGACGACCGCGGAGCGTTCGAGCTCCCCGATGGCCCCGGCCTCGGCGCTGGGCGCGTCGGGCAGGCCCTTGGGGGCGTACTTCTCGACCACCGCGCGGTGCCGCAACACCGATCGTGACCGGTTGACCACCGACTGACGCAGGTACGAGAGGGCCTTGTCCGGGTCGCGCAGGCGGCGCCACCCGCCGTGCATGGCCACGAACGCGTCCTGGACGACCTCCTCGGCCGTCCCGGAGTCCCGTACGAGCATCGCGGCCAGGCGTACCAGGGAGCGGTAGTTGGCGCTGTAGAGGGCGGTCACGGCCTGGTCGGCGTCCCAGGCTACGGCCACGGCCCCGGCAGTGCCCCTGGCCACGAGGGTCTCGGTCACGTCTGTGGGACGCGTACCCTCCTCGTCCGGTTTACGAAAGGGCATCTTCTGTCTTGCCTCAGTCACCTATCCGCCGCCTTTGCCGTCCCCCGGCCACCCATTCGGATGGTCACCTTCGGTACGGCGTGGATGGGCGATCCCCGGCCGGTCTGAGGCAGTGTGGCGCACGGCTTCGGGAGCCCGGGGGGAACGCCTGAGTTTGCAACTTTATCCAGTGAACGTCGGCCCCGTGGTGCCGAACTATCGTTCGGTTGATCAATCGGAGATTATCGGGCGCGGCGGGCCGCGGGCTACGGCCGGGAGCGCCCTCGATAGGATTCGCAGCGTTCGTGGCGACGGAGGGACAGAGATGACGGACTGCCTGTTCTGCAAGATCGTTTCAGGTGACGTGCCCGCGAAGATCGTTCGTGAGTCCGAGCGCACGGTCGCGTTCCGTGACATCAATCCCCAGGCGCCCACGCACGTGCTGGTGATCCCCAAGGACCACCACCCGACCGTCGCCGATCTCGCCGCCGCCGACGCCGATCTGCTCGCGGAGCTGCTCCAGGAGGCCGGTCAGGTCGCGGTCGACGAGGGGGTGGCCGAGGCCGGCTACCGCGTGGTCTTCAACACCGGCGCCCAGGCCGGCCAGACCGTCTTCCACGTCCACGCGCACGTGCTGGGCGGCCGTGGCCTCAACTGGCCGCCCGGCTGACCCGTCGCGTTCCCCTGGCGTTGCGCCTTCCGTTCCAGTGGTCCGGCACGGTCCTCGGCGACCATAAATACAGCGGCGTTATGTCGCGGGTGCCCAGTACCATGGAAGAGACAGCTACTGGACACCTGGAGCAGACAGAAGGCAGGTCGGAGAGGCCGCAAGGCCCGGCTGATGACCCAATCAACTCACGCGGGACGCGACGACCGCACGGGCTCGCGGTCCCAAATCAAGATCGTGGTGCCGGACGACCATTCCATGGTGAGCCTGCTCGGTTCACGGGATGAGTTGCTCCACGTCATCGAGCGCGCGTTCCACGCCGACATCCATGTTCGCGGCAACGAGATCACCGTGACGGGTGCGGAGGCCGAGACCGAACTGGTGTCGCGGCTGATCGCCGAGCTCATCGACCTGCTCAAGGGCGGCACCCCGCTCACCCCCGACGCGGTGGAGCGGAGCCTGGCCATGCTCCGCAACGAGTCCGGCGAGCGCCCGGCCGAGGTCCTCACCCTCGACGTGCTCTCCTCCCGGGGTCGCACCATCAGGCCCAAGACCCTCAACCAGAAGCGGTACGTCGACGCGATCGACAAGCACACGATCGTGTTCGGGATCGGCCCCGCCGGCACCGGCAAGACCTACCTGGCGATGGCCAAGGCGGTCAAGGCGCTGCAGGACAAGCAGGTCAACCGCATCATCCTGACGCGGCCGGCCGTCGAGGCGGGCGAGCGGCTCGGCTTCCTGCCGGGCACGCTCTACGAGAAGATCGACCCCTACCTGCGGCCGCTGTACGACGCGCTGCACGACATGGTCGACCCCGACTCGATCCCGCGCCTGATGGCCGCCGGCACCATCGAGGTGGCGCCGCTGGCGTACATGCGCGGCCGCACGCTCAACGACTCGTTCATCATCCTCGACGAGGCGCAGAACACCTCGCCCGAGCAGATGAAGATGTTCCTCACCCGCCTGGGCTTCGGCTCCCAGGTCGTGGTGACCGGCGACGTCACCCAGGTCGACCTGCCCAACGGTCACCTGAGCGGGCTGCGGGTCGTCCAGGACATCCTGGAGGGCGTCGACGACATCCACTTCTGCCGGCTCAACAGCCACGACGTCGTCCGCCACAAGCTGGTGACCGACATCGTCGAGGCCTACAGCCGCTTCGACGAGGTGGCCCGCCAGGGCGGCAAGGGCGGCGACCGGGTCTCGGAGATCAAGGGCGCCGCCGGGCGCGGCGGCTCCCGCAAGCGGGGCCGCTGATCCGTTCCACCGAGCTCTGACCACGCCGTGCTGCCCGGGGCACGTCTCGAAGCCGCGGGTCGGTAGGCTGTGGCAGAGTTCGGGGCCGCCGGCCGATCTTGCGCGGGCGAAGGCCCGGCAGGTCCCGGACGTGATCCGGGCCGCCTGCCGGGCGGGCCCACGCCGGACCGGCTCGGCCGTCCTGCGGAGATCCACGGGACAGGATTGCGATGAGCATCGAGGTGTTGAACGAGTCGGGCGTCGAGGTCGACGAGAAGAGTCTCGTCGATCTGGCCCGGCACGCGCTGGACGGCATGCGGGTGCACCCGCTCGCCGAGCTGTCGCTGCTGCTGGTCGACGAGGCGGCGATGAGCGAGCTCCACGAGAAGTGGATGGGGGAGCCCGGCCCCACCGACGTCCTGGCGTTCCCCATGGACGAGCTGCGCCCGGGGCCGATGTCGGGCGGCACCGACGAGGACGAGGCCGATCCGGGGCTGCTCGGCGACGTCGTGCTCTGCCCCGCGGTGGCCGCGCGGCAGGGCGCCGAGGCCGGCCACGGCACCCAGGACGAGCTCGAGCTCCTCTGCACGCACGGGATCCTGCACCTGCTCGGGTACGACCACGCCGAGCCCGAGGAGCACAAGGAGATGTTCGGCCTGCAGGCCGACCTCCTGAACACCTGGCGGGAGAAGCGCCGCCAGCGATGAGCGCCGCGAAAGCTGGAGGCCAGGTGAGGGCTGGTGGCCGGGTAGGGGGAGGACGGTGAACGCACAGATGGGGTGGCTGCTCACCCTGGCCATCGGGCTGGTCATCCTCGCCGGGCTGCTCGCCGGTACCGAGGCCGCGCTGGCGCGGGTGTCGCGGGTGCGGGTCGAGGAGCTGGTCCGGGAGGGCCGGCGGGGCGCGCAGCGGCTCGCCGAGGTGGTGGCCGACCCCGCGCGGTACCTCAACATGGTCCTGCTGCTGCGGATCAGCTGCGAGCTCATCGCGACGGTCATCGTGGCCGATCTGTGCATCTCCTGGCTGGACGAGACCTGGGGCGCGTACGTGTCGGCGGCCGCGATCATGATCGTGGTCAGCTACGTGGTGGTCGGGGTCGGCCCCCGGACGCTGGGCCTCCAGCACGCCGACCGGATCGCGCTGGCCGGGGCGGCCGTCATGCACCCGGTGACGCGCGTGTTCGGGCCGCTGCCCAAGCTGCTGATCCTGCTGGGCAACGCGCTGACGCCGGGGCGGGGCTTCCGGGAGGGGCCGTTCGCGACGGAGGCCGAGCTCAGGGACCTGGTCGACCTGGCCGAGCAGCGCAGCCTGATCGAGCCGGACGAGCGCGAGATGATCCACTCGGTGTTCGAGCTGGGCGACACGCTCGTGCGCGAGGTGATGGTGCCGCGCACCGACATCGTGTTCATCGAACGCGGCAAGACGCTGCGGCAGGCGATGTCGCTGGCGCTGCGCAGCGGGTTCTCGCGCATCCCGGTCGTGGGGGAGAACGAGGACGACGTGGTGGGCATCGCCTACCTCAAGGACGTCATCCGGCGCAGCCACGAGCACCGCGAGGGCGAGTCGGTGGAGAAGGTCGAGTCGGTGATGCGCCCCGCCACCTACGTGCCCGACAGCAAGCCGATCGACGAGCTGCTGCGCGAGATGCAGGCCCGGCAGACGCACGTGGCGATCGTGATCGACGAGTACGGCGGCACCGCCGGCCTGGTCACCATCGAGGACATCCTCGAGGAGATCGTGGGCGAGATCGCCGACGAGTACGACGTCGAGACGCCGCCGGTCGACTGGCTGGACGACAACAAGGACACCGCCCGCGTCACCGCCCGGCTGCCGGTGGAGGATCTGGCCGACCTCTTCGACGTGGAGATCGACGTCGAGGAGGTCGAGACGGTCGGCGGCCTGCTGGCGCACGCGCTGGGCCGGGTGCCCATCGCGGGCTCCACCGCCGAGGTGGCGGGGCTGGCGCTGACCGCCGAGAGCATCGCCGGGCGCCGCAACCGCATCGGCACGGTCCTCGTCCGCCGGATCGGGGAGCCGGGCGAGTCGCCTGCTTCCATAGGCTGACCAGCGCGTTCTCCCCCGTACCAGGGTTGAACGGGCACCCGCTGGGAACGATCCCGCGCTGAGGGCTTTCAGGGGGATCTCATGGTGCGCATCGTTGCCGGAGCCGTGCTCGCCATGGGGCTGACCGGGCTCGTCGCCGGATGCGGCGCGGAGGCCTCGTCGGAGAAGTTCGCGGCGGGGGAGTCGGCCATGGCGGCCGCGGTGGTGTCGCTCGACGAGGTGCCCGCGGGGTTCAAGCTCGCCGACAACCAGCGCGTCCTCGAGGGCATGGAGCCCGTCGACCCCGACTGCGCGCGGCTGTTCGGCCTCGCCGACGTACCGGTCCCGCGCGACCTGCACGGGATCAAGGACGCGCCCGACGCGCACGCGGCGTTCTACCGCGTGAGCCCCGTCGCCAGCCTCGCCGAGCACCTGTTCCGGCTGCCGTCCGGCCGCGCCGCGCGGCATGTGACCGAGGCGCGCAGGGCGGTCGTGAAATGCCCGCGGATCGAGGTCGAGGCGGGCGAGGGCGACATCCGCCTGCGCCGCGAGGACCACCGGAGGGTCAAGGCCCTCCGCGACGCGCTCGCCGTCCGCTACATCAACGTGCGCGAACGCGTCGCCCTGGACGTGGTCATGGCCGCCGTCGACGACGACCTGCTCGTGGTGGCCGCCCCCGGCTCGTTCGGCGGCCCGGCGGGAGCCCGCACGACCGAGCAGTTCGCGATCAAGGCCCTGGCGAAGCTTCGCGCCGTCCACGCCGGCAAGGTCAGGTGAGAGCGGCCTTCAGGGAGCCGTCCGGGGCGGCCACGAAGACGGCGGCCTTGGGGCCCAGGTCGCGTACGGCGGCCAGGTCGGCGTCGCCGACGGTGTCGGCGGCCGTGACCAGGGCGGCGGCCTCCAGGTCCTCGGCCCCGCTGGACACGGCCATGGCGACCGCCACGTGCAGGGCGCTCAGCTTCAGGGACGGCAGGTCGACGCTGGTGGCCGAGTAGGTCCGGCCGGTCTCGTCGCGGACCGCCGCGCCCTCGGCCGCGCCGGTGCGCGCCCGGCCGGCCCGGGCCAGCGTGATGATCTTCTTGTCCTCGTCGTTCACGGGCACCAGCCTAAGGCGCCTGTCGCGAGACAGACGCCCTGGGATCCCGTCGCAAGTCGCCGCCAAGTGGGCGGCAAGAGCGGCGGGCGAGGCTCGTCACCTCAACGGAAGACGCTCTTGCGAGGGAAACGATGTCTCGTTCGCTTTACCGCCTGGGGAGGGCCGCGGCGCTGCGGCCCTGGCGGTTCGTGCTGGTGTGGGTCCTGCTCGTGGGCGCGGTGGCCGGGGTCTCCGGCGTCGCGGGCGGCGCCCTGCACGACGACTACACGCTTTCCGGGACGGGGTCGCAGCAGGCCACGGATCTTTTGAAGGAACGGTTCCCGGCCGTGGCGGGGGCCGACGCCCGGGTCGTCGTACGCGCCGAGTCGGGCAAGCTCGCCGAATCCGGCGTCGCGGCGGCGGCCGAGCGGCTGAAGCGGCTCCCGCACGTGACCGCCGTGGAGACCGCGCCGCCCAGCAAGGACGGCGCGACCGTGCTGCTGACGGTGCGGTACGACGTGCCCGTCACCGACCTGACGCCGAAGGAGACCCTCGGGGACCTTGAGGACGCCACCGAGGGGCTGGCGTCGACGGGGCACCAGGTGGAGTTCGGCGGGCAGGTCCCCGAGAACGTGACGGCTCCCGGCGGGGTGGCCGAGGCGGTCGGGATCGTGGCGGCGCTGGTGATCCTGCTCCTGGCGTTCGGTTCCGTCGTGGCGGCGGGCCTGCCGCTGGTGGTGGCGCTGGCCGGGCTCGGCGTGGGGGTGTCCGGGATCACGATCCTGGCCGCGTTCACGGACGTGGCCAACACCGCGCCGACCCTGGCGGTCATGGTCGGGCTGGGCGTCGGGATCGACTACGCGCTGTTCATCCTGACGCGGCACCGCGAGGGTCTGGCGCAGGGACTCGACGTGCCGGAGTCGGTCGGCCGGGCCACCGCGACGGCGGGCCAGTCGGTGATCTTCGCGGGGTTCACGGTGCTGCTCGCGCTGTGCGGGCTGGTGCTGTCGCGGATCCCGGTGTTCATCACGATGGGCTTCGCCACCGGGATCGTGGTGGCGGCGACCGTGGCGAGCGCCGTGACGCTGCTGCCCGCCGTCCTCGGCCTGGCGGGACGCAGGGTGCTGCGCAAGCGGGACCGCGCGGAGGGCGCGCAGTTGAAGATCGAGTCGCCCCGCGTCCGGCGGTGGGCCGACCATGTGGCGCGCCGGCCGTGGGCGTGGCTCCTGGCCGCGCTCGTCCTGATGCTGACGCTGGCGGCCCCGGCTCTCGGCATGCGCACCTGGCCCAGCGACGCCAGCAGCGAGCCCACGTCCAACACCGTGCGGCGGGCGTACGACCTGATCGCCGAGTCGTACGGGCCCGGGGTGAACGCGCCGCTGCTCGTGACCGCCGACCTCAAGAAGGTCGACCAGGGCACGTTGCCCGCGCTGAGCGACAAGCTGGCGAGGACCAAGGGCGTCGTGGCCGTAGCGCCGCCGCAGTTCGCGCCGGACAGGAGCGCCGCCGTGGTCGCGGTGACGCCGGAGTACGGGCCGCAGGACGAGCGCGTCACCGGGCTCGTCGACCGGATCAGGGCGGACACGCTGCCGGACGGCGCGGAGGTCACCGGCTACACGGCCGTCTACGTCGATCTCAGCCGGGTCCTGTCCGAACGGCTTTGGCCGGTCATCGGCGTGGTCGTGGCCACCTCCTTCCTCATGCTGATGATCGTCTTCAGATCGCTGCTGGCCCCGCTCAAGGCCGCCGCGATGAACCTGCTGTCGATCGGCGCCGCGTACGGCGTGCTGGTGGCGGTCTTCCAGTGGGGCTGGGGCGCCGAACTCCTCGGGCTGCCGCACAGCGTGCCGGTGTCCAGCTTCATCCTGCTGCTGATGTTCGCGGTGCTGTTCGGCGTCTCGATGGACTACGAGGTGTTCCTGCTGTCCCGCGTGCGGGAGGAGTGGCTGCGCACCGGCGACGCCCGCGGGTCGGTCGCCACCGGCCTGGCCGCGACCGGCCGGGTGATCTCCAGCGCGGCGCTGATCATGGTCGCGGTGTTCCTCGGCTTCGCGCTCGATCCCGGCCTGGTCATCAAGCAGATGGGGGTGGGGCTCGCGGTGGCGGTCGCCCTGGACGCGACGCTCGTGCGCCTCGTCCTCGTGCCCGCCACGATGGCCCTGCTGGGCCGCGCCAACTGGTGGCTGCCCCGGCCGCTCGACCGGATCATCCCGAAGATCGACATGCACGGTGGCGCCGAGCCCGCCGCCACGGCCGGCCGGTCGCGGGAGACCGTGCAGGTCTGACGGTCGCGTGGCCGCCCCGCGCACGCTGGACCCGGACCGCCCCTGGCCCTCCGCCAGGGGCGGTTTAGGCTGCTTTTCATGGCGGAAGGCGTGACGGGGGCGGCGATCCGGGTGCTCGGCCCGTTCGAGGCGTCCGTCAACGGGACGCTCGCCGATCTCGGCGGACCCCGCCAGCGTGCCGTGCTCGCCCGGCTGGCGGCCGCGCACGGCCAGATGGTCCCGGCCGACCGCCTGATCGACGAACTCTGGCCCGGCGAGGCGCCGCCCCGCGCGTCCGCCGGCCTCCAGTCGTTCGTCTCCCACCTGCGGCGCGCCCTCGAACCCGACCGGCCGCCGCGCACTCCCGCCGGGGTGCTGGTCACCTCGCCGCCCGGGTACGCGCTGCGGCTGCCCGCCGCGAACGTGGACGCCTGGCGCTTCGACACGCTGGTGGACGAGGCGGGCGAGCTCCTGGCCGCCGCCGATCCGGCGGCGGCACGGCTGCGGGCCGAGGCGGCGCTGGGGGAGTGGCGCGGACCCGCGTACGCCGAGTTCGCCGAGCTGCCCTGGGCCGCCACCGAGGCCGGGCGGCTGGAGGAACGCCACCGCCAGGCCGTCGAACGCCGCGCCGAGGCGATGTTGCGGCTCGCGGCCGCCATCGAGGCGGTGCCCGACCTGGAGGCGCACGCGGCCGCCAACCCGCTTCGCGAGGAGGCCTGGCGGCTGCTGGCCCTGGCCCTCTACCGCGCGGGACGCCAAGGCGACGCCCTCGGAGCCCTGCGCCGCGCCCGCACGATCCTTGCCGACGAGCTGGGCGTCGATCCCGGTCCGGCGTTGAGACGCCTCGAGGCCGACATCCTCGCCCAGGCCCCAGAGCTCGACCCGCAACCGGCGCCGATCCCCCCGGCGCCCACACGACAAGCGCCCACTCCCCAGGCGCCGACGCCATCAGCGGCGCCCTCACAAGCGGCGCCCTCACAAGCGGCGCCCTCACAAGCGGCGCCCTCACAAGCGGCGCCCTCACAAGCGGCGCCCTCACAAGCGGCGACTCCGTCAGCGGCGACTCCGTCAGCGGCGACTCCGTCAGCGGCGACTCCGTCAGCGGCGACCCCGTCAGCGGCGACCCCGTCAGCGGCGACTCGGGAAGCGGCGACTTCCTCTGGGGCGGTTTCGGCGACTCGGACTTCTCCGGGGACGTCGGGGCCCGCGTTGCGCCTCGTGCCCGTGCCGGCGGAGGACGAGGCGCCGGCGGGCCCGCTCTTCGTCGGACGGGAGGACGAGCTGGCGCGGCTCACCACCGCCGCCCGCGCCGCCGCGGCGGGTCGGTGCTCGGTCGCGCTGATCAGCGGCGACGCGGGCATGGGCAAGACCTCCCTCATCGAACGGCTCAGCGACAGGCTGCGCGGCGAGGGCTGGACCTGCGCCTGGGGCGGGGCGCCCGAGACCGGCGGCGCCCCGGCCGCCTGGCCCTGGGCCGAGCTGCTCCGCGAGCTGGCCGCGGCCGACCCGCCGGAGGGCGAGCTCGCGCGGACGCTCGGGCCGCTGCTCGGCGACGCGGTGCCGGGCCCCGGCGAGCCGGACGCCACCACCGGCCGCTTCCGGCTCCACCTGGCGGTGGGCGACTACCTGTGCGCGCTGTCGGAGAAGGCGCCGTTGCTGCTCGTCCTGGATGACCTGCACTGGGCCGACGACGAGACCCTGGCGCTCCTCACCAGGCTCACGGCGCGGCTGCGCGGCCGGCCCGTGTTCGTGATCGGGACGTTCCGGCAGACGGAGATCTCCGATCGGCTGGCCGCGGCCCTGGCCACGCTGGCGCGGCAGGAGCCGTTCCGCGTCGAGCTGGCCGGGCTCGCCGCCGCCGAGGTGGCCAGGCTCGTCCGGGCCGTGTGCGCCACCGAGGTGGCCGAGGCGGACGTCGCCGGGATCGCCGAACGCACCGGCGGCAACCCGTTCTTCACCCGCGAGATCGCCCGGCTGCTGGAGGCCGAGGGGCCTTCGGCCGCCACCCGCGGTGTCCCCGCGGGCGTGGGCGACGTGCTGCGCCGTCGCGTCGCCCGGCTGCCCGAAGGCGCCCAGTCGATCCTGCGGAACGCGGCGGTCGTCGGCCGGGACGTCGATCTCGCCGTCCTGACCGCCATCTCGGGCGGCGACGAGGACGCGGTGATCGAGGCGGTCGAGGCCGGGCTGGCCAGCGGACTGATCGTCGAACCGGTGGCCGGCCGGATCCGGTTCGGGCACGCCCTCGTCCGCGACACGCTCTACGAGGGCCTGTCGCGGATCCGCCGCACCCGGCTGCACGGCCGGGTGGCGGACGCGCTGGAACGGCGGTGCCCGGGCGAGATCGCCGCGCTGGCCCACCACTTCCTCGCCGCCGGAGACCAGCCCGCCAGAGCCGTCCGCTACGCCCGGCTGGCGGCCGAGGCGGCCGAGGCCAGGTTCGCCCACGCGACCGCCGCCGACCTGCTGGTGCGGGCGGCCGACCAGCTCCGTGCGCGGGGCCCGGCCTCCGTCCGCGAACTTCTGGAGGTCGAGGCGGCCGCGATCCGCGCGTCCGCCCTGGCCGGGCTGGTCGTCGCCGCGCGGGACCGCCGGCTGCGCGCGATGGCCGAGGCCCGGGCCTTCGGCGACGTCCGGCTGCTGGGCCGCATCATCGTGAGCCACGACGTGCCCACGTTCTGGACCAGCCACATGTACGGCACGGTCGACCAGGACGCCGTCGACGCCACCGAGGAGGCCCTGGCCGGCCTCGGTGACGATGACGAGGAACTGCGCGTGCGGCTGCTCACCTCGCTGGCGATCGAGCTGGAGGGCGATCTGGACGGGCGCGGCACCGAGGCCTCCGTGGAGGCCGTCCGGCGGGCCCGGCGCCTCGGCCGGCCCGAGCTGCTGGCGGTCGCCCTCAACGGCCGCTATCTCAACGCCTACCGGACCGCGGACCAGCTGGCCGAGCGCCGCCGCGTCGCCACCGAGATCCTGGAGCTGGCGACCACCCACGATCTCGGCATCTACCAGGTCCTGGGGCGGCTGCAGCTGCAGGCGGTCTCGATCGCCTCGCTCGACCTGGAGACGGCGCGCGAGCATCTGGCGGCGGGCCGGCGGCTGTCCGACCAGTACGGACTGCCGCTGCTGGGCCTGATCGCGAGCTGGTACACCGCGATCGAGCATGTCTTCGCCGCCCGGACCGAGGCGGCCGAACGCGCGTACGTCGAGGTGAGCGAGGCCATCGCGCGGACCGGCATCTGGAGCAGCGAACGCGGCATGGAGCTGCTCGGGATCTTCTGCGTCCGGCTCTCGCAGGGCAGGGCCGGTGAGCTGGTCGACGAGGCGCGATGGGTATGGCGGCAGTGGTCGCACGTCGGGGCCGCCGTCGATCTCTACGCGATGGCGCTGGCCGGCGCGGGGCGTCCGGCCGAGGCGCGCCGGGTCGCGGCGGAGGCCGGGCCCGTGCGGCCGGACTACTTCTTCGACCTGGTGATGACGATCCGCGGGCTGAGGGCCATCGCCCTGGACGACCATGAGGCCGCCGTCGAGGCCTACGGCGCGCTGCTGCCGTACGAGGGGCACGTGAGCGGCGGCGCCTGCGCCGTCGCGAGCGTCGGGCCGGTCGCGCACGTTCTCGGCGACCTGGCGGTCTTCCTCGGCCGCCCCGGACCGGCGGCGGGCCACTACCGGCGCGCCGCGCGCGTCGCCGAACGGGTCGGCGCGCGGCACTGGGCGGAGGCCGCCCGTACGGCGCTGGCGTCCCTGGGCCACCACGCCGCCTAGCTCGCGGAGGCCACGACCCGATCAACGGAGCCGCCGTGTTCTGCTGCGACAATTGACGGTGTGACGAGTGACGGTGTGACGACGAACGAAGCTTTCCGGTCCGGGTTCGCCTGCTTCATCGGGCGGCCCAACGTGGGCAAGTCGACCCTCATGAACGCGCTCGTCGGCACCAAGGTGGCGATCACCAGCAACCGGCCGCAGACCACCCGCCGGGCGATCCGCGGCATCGTGCACCGCCCGGACGCGCAGCTGATCGTCGTCGACACGCCGGGCCTGCACAAGCCCCGCACCCTGCTCGGCGAACGGCTCGACAGCCTGGTGCGGTCGACCCTGACCGAGGTCGACGCGATCGGGTTCTGCGTGCCGGCGGACGAGAAGATCGGTCCCGGCGACAAGTACATCGCCCGCGAACTGGCCGGGATCAAGAAGACGCCCATCGTGGCGATCGTCACCAAGACCGACCTCGCCTCGCCCGAGCAGGTGGCCCAGCAGCTCATGGCGGTCGGGCGGCTCGGCGACTTCGCCGACATCGTCCCGTGCTCGGCCGAGAACGGCTTCCAGGTCGACCTGGTCGGCGACCTGCTGATCCAGCGCCTGCCCGAGGGCATGCCGCTCTATCCCGAGGGCGACCTCACCGACGAGCCCGAGCAGGTCCTGGTCGCCGAGCTGATCCGGGAGGCCGCGCTGGAGGGCGTCCGCGACGAGCTGCCGCACTCGATCGCCGTGGTGGTGGACGAGATGGCGCCGCGCGAGGGCCGCGACGACTTCATGGACGTGTACGCGCACCTCTATGTCGAGCGGTCCAGCCAGAAGGGCATCATCATCGGCCACAAGGGCAGCCGCCTCCGCGAGGTCGGTTCCCATGCGCGCAAGCAGATCGAGGCGCTGCTCGGCACCAAGGTCTACCTCGACCTGCGGGTGAGCGTCCTCAAGGAGTGGCAGCGCGACCCCAAGCACCTGCGCAGGCTGGGTTTCTACGACTGATCAGGAGGGCGGCGGGCCGGGGTCGATCTCGGGCTTCCGGGCGGGCGTGCCGTCGGCCTGCGATCCGCTCTCCGATGGCTGCGTCTCGTACGTCTCGTACGGCTCGGCGTAGGCCCAAGCGTCGTACGAGCGAGCGTCGTAGGCCGAAGTGTCATAGGTCGGAGCCGCGTACTGCTGGCCCTGGCTTGCGTACTGCTGGTTCACGTACTGCTGCTGCGCCGCGTCCGGCTGCTGTGGTGGGTGCGGCTGTCGCCGCACCTGGCCGCCGTCCCTCCGGCCGCGGTCGACCAAGGGCCGCACCAGGCTGAAGCCCAGCACGAGCAGAGACATTGCCGCCGACACGTACCAGCCATAGGCCGGGGTGACGTCGTACGGCAGCAGCGTCGATTCCCCGCCCAGGCCCTCGCTGGCGTCGTCCAGGCGGAGCAGGAAGAGCGTGCACACCAGCAGGGCCAGCCCGCCAGGGACGGCGGTGAGGAACGAGATGCGGGTGTCGCGGGCGGCGATGCCCCAGACCGCCATGCCGACGGCGGTGAGGGCGAGCACCGGGACGGCCAGCACCATGCCGTCGGCCTCGATGCCCGCCGCCTCGCCGAGGTCGTGGGTGAGGGTCTGGCCGAAGGCGTCGACGACGACCCGCGCCCGCACCCAGGGCAGGAACGCCGCGACCAGCAGGGCCGACGCGGCACAGATCACCATGATGTTCCACCACGTGCCCGCCGGATCGGAGCCGGAATCGGGGCTGGAAACGGGGCCTGAGCTTGAGACGGGGCCGGGAGCGGCGGCCGTGGCGGGCGGCGTTTCGGGGGCCTGCTCCGTGGCGGGCTGAACCGCCGGCGGACGGTCGTCGGCCGGTGGCAGGAAGTCCGGGCGCGACCGCCCGGCGCGCGCGTCCGGGCCCTGGTCACCACTCATGGACCCAGAGTAAAGGTCGCGGCGGCGCCGATCCCGGGCGGCGCGGTGAAGTCGGCGGGTCGGCCGCGTCACGGCTCCGGGATCGGTACGTTGGAGGGAGTCCGTATTGGGAGGGGAGCCCCGGTGTTGCTAATTTTCGGCCTGTCGGTGTTCTTCCGCACGGTTAGCGAGGGTTCGTTCCACTGTCCGCAGTGCGGCGGTGACCGGAACTACCGGCGGCGGGCCGGGCGACGGTGGTTCACGCTGTTCTTCGTGCCGGTGATCCCGCTCAACCGCGTCGGCGAGGCCGTCGAGTGCCGTACCTGCCGTACCCGGTTCGGCGTGTCGGTCCTGCGCACCCCCACCGCCCTGCAGATGGCCGCCGCGCTGCCCGCCGGCATGCGCGCCGCCGCCACGCTGGTGCTGCGGGCCGGTGACCCGGCCGACGAGGCCGCGCGCGACCTCGCCGTCGAGGCCGTGCGGGGGTACGGCGAGGAGCGCTACGACGAGGACGACGTGGCGGCGGATCTTCAGCTCCGGGTGGAGTTCCTGGAGGAGGAGGTCGCGCGGGCGGGCGCCCAGCTCGCGGTCGAGGCCAAGGAGTGGTTCCTGTCGCAGGCCGTCCGGGTCGGGCTGGCCGGCGGGCCGCTCACCGAGAACGAGCGCCGGACCCTGCACCGCGTCGCGCAGCTGCTCGGCATGTCCCGCGCGCACGCCCTCGGGGTCATCGTGACGACCGAGGGCGCGGCCCGGTGATCACGCCGCCGGGGCCGTTCGCCCGGCCGAACCCCGTCCCGCAGGCGGGCATCGCGCTGGTGCGCCCGCCCGGCCCGCGGCTGGCCGAGGGGATCGTCACGCATCTGGAGCGGCGTCCGGTGGACGTCGAACTGGCCGCGCGGCAGCACGCGGCGTACGTCGCGGCCCTGCGGGCGGCGGGCTGGCACATTCGCGCGGTCGCGCCGGACGACGACCATCCCGACGCGGTGTTCGTCGAGGACGCCGTCGTCGTGAGCGGCGATCTCGCGGTCGTGGGCCGGTCGGGCGCCCCGGAACGCCGGGGCGAGGCGGCGGCGGCCGAGCAGGTGGCCGTCGAGCTCGGCCTGCGGATCGAGCGCGTCAAGGAGCCCGGCACCCTCGACGGCGGTGACGTGCTGCAGGCGGGCGACACCGTCTACGCGGGCCGCAGCGCCCGGACGAACGAGGAGGGCATCTGCCAGCTCGCCCACCTCCTGGGCGGCCGGCGGGTGGTGCCGGTCGACGTCCGCGGCTGCCTGCACCTGAAGTCGGCGATGACCGCGCTGCCCGACGGCACCCTGATCGGGATGCCCGACCACCTGGACACCTCCGTCCTCCCAGGCTTGCGGGTCGCCCCGGAGCCGGCCGGGGCGCACGTGGTCGTGCTGGGCCCCGACCACGTCCTGCTGTCGGCCGCCGCGCCGCGTACCGCCGAACGGCTCGCCGCCGACGGCCTGCGCGTGACCGTGGTCGACATCGGCGAGTTCGAGGCCCTGGAGGGCTGCGTCACCTGTCTCTCCGTGCTCGTCCGCTGACTTTCGGCAACGAGCCTCATATGGCCGTCTGACCAGGCACGATGAACGTCCTCGCCGGGAATGGGCAGGGGTGTTCGTGGCGTTCTGGGGCGTACGGGGGGATTGTGGCAGCGTCTCAAATGGCGGACGGTGTTTCCGTAACGCGGATGGAATCTGTTAGTTTTGCCAGCGTGTCGCGTGAGCTGCTCCTCCTTAGCGGCCGCAGCGGGGGCCTGTAACAGGTCGGCTCCCTCGCTGCGGGACTTTGACGTGGACGTCGGCCGCAGGATCCGAGCAGAGGGAACCCACACATGTATCCGCGACAGCAGCCTTCCGGTATGCCGTTCGAGCGTTACCGGCCGTTCGAGGCGATCAAGCTCACGGACCGGACCTGGCCGGACAAGGTGATCACCGAGGCGCCGCGCTGGTGCGCGGTCGACCTGCGGGACGGCAACCAGGCGCTGATCGACCCCATGGACGCGCACCGCAAGCTGCAGATGTTCGACCTCCTGGTACGCATGGGCTACAAGGAGATCGAGGTCGGCTTCCCGGCGGCCAGCCAGACCGACTTCGACTTCGTCCGGCAGATCATCGAAGAGGGCCGGATCCCCGACGACGTGGTGATCCAGGTACTGACCCAGGCGCGGCCGGAGCTGATCGAGCGGACCTTCGAGGCGGTGCGGGGCGCCAAGCAGGCCATCGTCCACCTCTACAACTCCACCAGCACGCTGCAGCGCCGGGTGGTGTTCGGGCAGGACAAGGACGGCATCACCGCGATCGCGGTCGAGGGCGCCAAGCTGTGCAAGAAGCTCGCCGACGACATGGGCGACACCCAGATCTTCTTCGAGTACTCGCCGGAGTCCTTCACCGGGACGGAGCTGGAGTACGCGGTCGAGGTCTGCAACGCCGTCAACGACGTGTGGCAGCCGACCCCGGAGTGGAAGACGATCGTCAACCTGCCGGCGACGGTCGAGATGGCCACGCCCAACGTCTACGCCGACCAGATCGAGTGGATGAACCGCAACCTGGCCCACCGTGACTCGGTCATCCTCTCCCTGCACCCGCACAACGACCGCGGGACGGCCGTCGCGGCGGCCGAGCTCGGCTACATGGCCGGGGCCGACCGCATCGAGGGATGCCTGTTCGGCAACGGCGAGCGCACCGGCAACGTGTGCCTGGTCACGCTCGGGCTGAACCTCTTCACCCAGGGCGTCGACCCGAAGATCGACTTCTCCGGCATCGACGAGATCCGGCGGACGGTCGAGTACTGCAACCAGCTGCCGGTCCACGAGCGGCACCCCTACGGCGGCGACCTGGTCTACACGGCCTTCTCGGGCTCGCACCAGGACGCGATCAACAAGGGCTTCGACCACCTCGAGCGCGACGCCGCCGAGGCGGGCGTGCCGGTCGACGACTTCACCTGGCAGGTGCCGTACCTGCCCATCGACCCCAAGGACGTCGGCCGCTCGTACGAGGCCGTGATCCGCGTCAACAGCCAGTCCGGCAAGGGCGGCGTGGCGTACATCATGAAGACCGAGCACGCGCTGGAGCTCCCGCGCCGGCTGCAGATCGAGTTCTCGCGCGTGGTGCAGCAGCACACCGACGACGAGGGCGGCGAGGTCTCGGCCGACCTCATGTGGGAGATCTTCGAGAAGGAGTTCCTGGTCGCCGGCCCCCGCGTGGGACTGCTCGCGCATCGCGCGACGTCGCGGGTAGACGAGAAGGACGTGCTCAACTGCGACATCCGGATCGACGGCGAGATCCGCGAGATCCAGGGCGTCGGCAACGGCCCCGTCTCGGCGTTCGAGGAGGCCCTCGCCGGCGTCGGGATCGACGTGCGCGTCCTCGACTACAGCGAGCACGCGCTGAGCGCCGGCGGCGACGCCCGCGCCGCCGCCTACGTCGAGTGCGACGTGAACGGCACGACCGTCTGGGGCGTGGGCATCGACGGCAACATCGTCACCGCGTCGCTCAAGGCCATGCTCTCCGCCGTCAACCGCGTTTCGCGGTCCTCCTGAGACCCCAAGAGGCCCCAGGGAATTCAAGCCCGGTCACATTGGTGTGCGAACCATGCGTGTGATCGATTGTGCGGACCCTGCCGTGACGACCTCACGGCAGGGTCCGCTCTGTTCGTGGCCAGGTCACGACGGGCGGCCGAGGACGTGGTGGACGAGCTCGCGGAGGGGCCCGTGCAGCTGGGCCTCTCCGACGGTGGCCTTGTCGCCGTCGATGTCGATGTCGTACAGGAACTGGTCGGGGATGCGGCCGGGCGGCGGGACGGAGCCCAGGTCCACCCGGTCCACCAGCCGGCGCAGCATCGGATCGCTCGTGGTGTCGGACTCGCCACGCGTCTCGATGCCCGCGAAGCCGCCGCTGCGGACCACTTTCACCCTCACGCTGTCACCTCGGGTCGTTCGTCACGCCTGGACGCCTACCCCCGCCCACGCCTCTTTCACCGCGCGGGTCTCGGCCGCGTCGGCCCCGTACAGTCCCGTCGCGGTGGCGATCGTCGCGGCGGCGAAGCCCGTGAAGTCCTCGTCGGTCTTGATGGCGCCGCCGGTGAGCGTGTCGTACCAGACGCGGCCGGCCTTCTCCCAGGCGTTCCCGCCGATCGCGGCGGACGCCAGGTAGAACGCGCGGTTGGGGATCCCGGAGTTGATGTGGACGCCGCCGTTGTCGCGATGGGTCTCGACGTAGTCGTCCATGTGGCCGGGTTGGGGGTCCTTGCCGAGCCGGGGGTCGTCGTAGGCGGTGCCGGGCTCCTTCATCGACCGCAGCGCCTTGCCGTTGACGCCCGCGGCGAGCAGTCCCTCTCCGATGAGCCAGTCGGCCCGGTCCGCGGTGTGCCCGAGATGCCACTGCTTGATCAGTGACCCGAACACGTCGGAGACCGACTCGTTGAGGGCGCCGGACTGGCCGTAGTACTCCAGGCCGGCGGTGTACTGCGTGACGCCGTGGCACAGCTCGTGCCCGGTGACGTCGAGCGGCGCGGTGAACGCGTTGAAGAGCACCCCGTCGCCGTCGCCGTAGACCATCTGCTCGCCGTTCCAGAAGGCGTTGTCGTAGTCGCGACCGTAGTGCACCGTGGAGATCATCGGCAGCCCCGCGGCGTCGATCGAGTTACGCCGGTAGACGGCCTCGAAGAAGTCGAACGTGACGCCGAGCCAGTCGTACGCCTGGTCCACGATCGTGTCGCCCGTGGCGGGCGCCCCCTCGGCCCGCACGGTCTCGCCGGGCAGGACCTCCAGGTTCTGCGCGTCCCCGATGGTGCGATCGGGAACGAAGTCCTCGGTGGGCGAGGGCTGTTCGATCGGCATGGTGCGGCGTTCGCTGCGCAGCGCCGAGCTGAGCGCCAGGGTGCGGCGCGCGATGTCGCGGAGGGCGGGGTCGTCGGCGTCATGGACGACCCGCTCCAGCATGTGCGGGGGGACGATGGTGCATCTCATAGAACAACGCTGCCAGGTGACTGTGATTCAAGCCACAGCTTTCCCGGCTCCAGTGCGACCGGTTGCGGTCACGGACGGTGATGTGCGGTCCGTGTCGCCGAGTGCGGGAGAATGGCACGGTGACGCTCTACCGTGACGAAGGCATCGTGCTGCGCACCCAGAAGCTGGGCGAGGCCGACCGCATCGTGACGGTGCTGACCCGGCGCACCGGCCGCATCCGCGCCGCCGCCAAGGGCGTCCGCAAGACCAAGTCGAGGTTCGGGGCGCGGCTGGAGCCGTTCACCCACGTCGACCTGCAGCTGTACGAGCGGCGCTCGCTCGACCTGATCACCCAGGCCGAGACCCTGCGCCCCTACGGCGAGCAGCTGGTCACCGACTATCCCCGCTACACGGCCGGCACGGCGATGCTGGAGACCGCCGACAAGCTCACCGAGGAGCGGGAGCCCGCGCTGCGGCAGTTCCTGCTGCTGGTGGGCGCGCTGCGCACGCTGGTGGAGCGCGACCACGATCCCCGGCTGGTGCTCGACGCGTTCCTGCTGCGGTCGTTGTCGGTGGCGGGCTGGGCCCCGGCGCTCGACGAGTGCAGCCGCTGCGGCGACCGCGGGCAGCTGCGCGGCTTCGCGATCGCGGCGGGCGGCGCGCTGTGCGCCCGGTGCCGCCAGCCGGGGGCCGCGACCCCCGCGCCGCCGACGTTCGGCCTGATGGTGGCCCTGCTGCGCGGCGACTGGGAGTACGCCGACGGGAGCGAGCCGCGGCACCGGGTAGAGTGCAGCGGCCTCGTGGCGGCCTACCTGCAGTGGCACCTCGAGCACGGCATCCGGTCGCTCCGGCATGTGGAGCGGTCTCACGAGGTAACGAAGGAGAGAGCTTGAGAAGGGCCGTCCAGCCGCCGTATCCCCACCCCGGCGGCGCCCGCCCGCCCGCGATCCCGGCCGATCTGGTGCCCCGGCACGTCGCCATCGTCATGGACGGCAACGGGCGCTGGGCCAAGGAGCGCGGGCTGCCGCGCACCGAGGGCCACAAGATGGGGGAGGACTCCCTCTTCGACGTGATCATGGGCGCGATCGAGCTGGGCGTCCCCAACCTGTCGGCGTACGCGTTCTCCACCGAGAACTGGAAGCGTTCGCCCGACGAGGTGCGGTTCCTCATGGGCTTCAACCGGGACGTGATCCGGCGGCGCCGCGACCAGCTGCACTCGATGGGCGTGCGGGTCCGCTGGGCGGGCCGGCGGCCGAAGCTCTGGCGCAGCGTCATCAAGGAGCTCGAGGACGCCGAGGAGATGACGCGCGACAACGACGTCCTCACCCTGCAGTTCTGCGTCAACTACGGCGGCCGCGCCGAGATCGCCGACGCCGCCGCGGCCATCGCCCGGGACGTCAAGGCCGGCAAGCTCAACCCCGACAAGGTCACCGAGAAGGTCTTCGCCCGCTACCTCGACGAGCCGGGCATCCCGGACGTCGATCTCTTTCTGCGATCCTCGGGCGAGCAGCGCATCTCCAACTTCCTGCTCTGGCAGTCGGCGTACGCGGAGATGGTCTTCCTCGACACGCTGTGGCCCGACTTCGACCGGCGGCACCTGTGGCACGCCTGCGAGCTCTACGCCAGCCGCGACCGGCGCTACGGAGGAGCAGTCCCCAACCTCACCGAGCCGGCCGCGTCTTCTTGAGCTCCACAGCTACAGGTATTTCCTACTTGAATAGTTGACTTAAGGTTCCGGGTCACCTACGTTCGTTGCCATGCTCACGGCAACCAGCGTGCTCGCACTCAGCCCGGTGAGCGGCCGTATCGGGGCGGTCGTCTCGGGTGCCGAGCTCTCCGGCGAGCTCGCGGAGGAGACCGTCGACGAGATCCGCCTCGCGCTCCTCCGGCACAAGGTCGTCTTCTTCCGCGGCCAGCACCACCTGGACGCCCGCTCCCAGGCCGCCTTCACGCGGCGGCTCGGCGAGCTCATCGACCCCGACACGGTCATCCCGTCGCTCGACGCCTGGCACAGCGACGCGACGTTCCTCGACCGCCCGCCGCTCGCGTCGGTCCAGCGGGCCCTGGAGGTGCCCGCGCACGGCGGCGACACCGTGTGGGCCAACACCGTCACCGCCTACGAGGACCTTCCTGTAGAGCTGCGCGATCTGGCCGACCGGCTGTGGTTCCTGCACTCCGCCGCGCACGGCGCCCTGGAGACCAGACATCCCCTCGTGCGCGTCCACCCCGAGACCGGCGAACGTGCCCTCCTGCTCGGCGGCTTCGCGCACTCCGTCGTCGGGCTCAGCCAGCGGGCCGACTCCGAGGCGCTGATCAGGCTCTTCCAGGAGTACGTGACCCGCCTGGAGAACACCGTGCGCTGGCGCTGGCGGGAAGGCGACGTGGCCATCTGGGACAACCGCGCCACCCAGCACCGGGTCGTCAACGACTTCGGCGACCGGCCCCGGCGCCTCCACGCCACCACCATCACAGGTGATTCCGTCGTCCCCGTAGGCACCTGACCGGGGCGGGAGCGCAGGTGCGCCCCCGCCTTCTCAGTACGACTCCGAGCGGAACGCCCAGCCCCGCACGCGAACGCGCGACCGGGTCGTGAAGCCGGCCGAAGGCGAGGCTTCACGAGAGATCGCGAAGCGATGTCGCGTTCGCCGCTTTTGCGGTTCGGGGGTGAGCCGCCAGGCGAGCCCCCGAGGCCGTGAAAGCCTAAAGCAGGGCCGCGTCGAGGGTGATCTTGGTGCCGGTGAGGGCCTTGCTGACGGGGCAGTTCTCCTTGGCGTTCTGTGCCGCCTTCTCGAAGTCGGCCGCCGACAGGCCCGGCACGCTGGCGCGGACCGTCAGGTGGATGCCGGTGATGCCCTCTCCCGGCTGGAAGGTGACGTCGGCCTTGGTGTCGACCTTCTCGGGGGGCGTGCCCGCTCCGGCGAGGCCGTGCGAGAGCGCCATCGAGTAGCAGGTGGAGTGCGCCGCGGCGATGAGCTCCTCGGGGCTCGTCTTGCCGTTGGCCTCCTCGGCGCGCGAGGGCCAGCTCACCTCGAACTCGCCGACGTTGGAGGAGTCCAAGGAGACCTTGCCCTGGCCGCCCATCAGCGGCCCTTCCCAGTGCGCGTTCGCGGTACGTGTCGTAGCCATGCGACGATCCTTGCTTATTACCCACCGGTAACAGGAATCTGCGCGCGAGCGCGCGACCGGGTCGTGAAGCAAGCCGAAGGCGAGGCTTCACGAGAGATCGCGAAGCGATGTCGCGCTCGCCGCTTTTGGGGTTTGGGTCCGAGCCGCCAGGCGAGGGCCCAAGGCCCCGAAAGCCTTAAATACAGTTCGAGCAGGTGCCGAAGACCTCGACGGTGTGGGTGATCTCCACGAAGCCGTGCTCGGCCCCGATCGCGTCGGCCCACTTCTCCACGGCCGGGCCCTCGACCTCGACCGTGCGGCCGCAGGCGCGGCAGACGAGGTGGTGGTGGTGCTCCTCGGTGCGGCAGGCGCGGTAGACGGCCTCGCCCTCGTCCGTGCGGAGCACGTCGACCTCGCCGGAGTCGCTCAGCGCCTGCAGCGCCCGGTAGACGGTCGTGAGGCCGATCTTCGAGCCGTCCGCGCGAAGATCGGCGTAGATGTCCTGCGCGCTGCGGAAGTTCTCGCAGCCGCTCAGGGCCTCCCGCACCGCGTTCCGACGGGCCGTCATCCTCCGAACACCTCCGCCTCGGCTTCCACGCCGGCCCGCGCCGGCCGATCGGCGGGCACCGGCACCGCGGCGGTCCGTCTCCGCCGCAGGACCGTCCCTCCGATCACCGCGACGACGAACACCGCGAGGGCCAGCAACACGATCGAGGGCCCCGGCGGGAGATCGTACTCGAACGAGCCGGCCAGGCCGGACACCGCCGACAGTACACCGATGCCCATCGCCACGAACATCGTGCTCTTGAATCCCCGGGTGAGCTGCTGGGCGGCCGCCACGGGCACGACCATCAGAGCGCTGACGAGGAGCAGGCCGATGGCCCGCATCGCGATGACCACGGTGACGGCGGCGGTCGCGGCGATCAGGATGCTGAGGAACCGGACGGGCAGCCCGGCCGCCCGGGCCACCTCCTCGTCCTGGCAGAGCAGGAACAGTTCCCGCCCGAAGAGCGCCACGATGCCGAGGACGACCACCGCCAGCCCGGCCACCACGTACAGGTCGGCCCGCGACACGCTGCTGATGGATCCGAAGAGGTAGGACTGCAGGCTGGAGCCGCCGTCCTGGCCGTTGGTGAGCAGCACGCCGCCCGCCAGGCCGCCGTAGAAGAGCAGCGCGAGCGCCACGTCGGCGCCGCTGCGGCTGCGCGCGCGCAGCACCTCGATGGCGACCGCGCCGAGCACGGAGACCAGCAGGGCGCCCAGGATGGGCGAGTTGCCCGTGAGCAGGCCCAGACCGATACCGGTCAGCGCGATGTGCCCGATGCCGTCGCCCAGCAGGGAGAGCTTGCGCTGCACGATGAACGTGCCGACCGCGGGGGCGGTCAGCCCGATCAGCACCGCCATCACGAGGGCGATGCGCATGAAGTCGTACTGGAGCATCTCGGTCACGCGGGGGTCCCGGTCTGTGCGGTCAGGGGGGTGGTGTCGTACGCGACACGGCCGTGTTCGAGGCCGATGCTCCGCGTGACGACGGACTCCATCGGCCCCAGTTCGTGCGTGACGAGGACCACCGTACGGCCTGCGGCGGCCAGTTCGCGGAGCGTTCCGGCAAGGGCGGCCTGGCTGGCGGCGTCGACGCCCGCGGTGGGCTCGTCCATCACGAAGACCTCGGGCTCGCCGGCCAGTGCGCGGGCGATGAGCACCCGCTGCTGCTGGCCGCCCGACAGCAGGTGCGCGGAGTCGCGGGCCCGGCCGGTCAGCCCGACGGCCTCCAGTGCCCGGTCCACCGCGGCGCGGTCGGCGGCGGAGGCCGGCCGCCAGCGCGACTGCCGCGCCACCCGGCCCGAGGCCACGACCTCGCGCACGGTCGACGGCACGCCGCCGCCCATGGGCAACCGCTGTGGCACGTACCCGACGCGCTTCCAGTCCCGGAACCGGGCCGGGGCCGCACCGAAGATCTCGGTGCGGCCGGCCGCCAGCGGGATCAGCCCGAGCAGGGCCTTGATCAGGGTGGACTTGCCCGCGCCGTTCGCGCCCATGACGGCGAGGACGTCGCCGGGCTCGACGGTCAGGTCGATGCCGCGCAGCACCTCGCGCCCTTCGAGACGGACGTGACCGCCGGTCATCTCGAAGGGCACGGACGTGCCGGATGTCATGCCCTTCATGTGGCTCCCAGTGCGGTGCGGAGGGTGGCGAGGTTCTTCGTCATGATCGATACGTAGTCGTCCGAGGAGCCCTTGGCGACGCCCTCGACCGGGTCGAGGACGGCCGTCTTCACCTTGGCCTCGCGGGCCAGGCTCTCGGCGACCTTCGGGCTCACGAGGGTCTCGGTGAAGATCGTGGTGGCGCCGGCCGCGCGCACCTCGTGGGTGAGTTCGGCGATGCGCTTGGGCGACGGCTCGCTGGACGGGTCGACTCCGGCGATCGAGACCTGCTTGAGGCCGTACCGGTCGGCCAGGTAGCCGAACGCGGCGTGCGCGGTGACGATCGTCTTGCCCTTGGCGCTCTTGAGGCCCTCGCTGTAGCTCTGGTCGAGCGTGGCGAGCTGGGTGGCGAGCGCCTTGGCGTTCGCCTTGTAGTCGGCGGCGTGGCCGGAGTCGGCGGCGGCGAGCCGGTCGCCCAGGGCCGTGGCGATCGTCGCCATGCGGCTCGGGTCGAGCCAGACGTGCGGGTCGTAGGTGAGCTCGCCCTCGTGCTCGTGCCCCGCCGCCTCGTGCTCGTGCTCGTCCTCGCCCGCGGGCAGCGTCTTGACCACGCTCGCGGCGTCGAGGGACTTGTCCTTGGCGTGCTTGGCGACGGCCTCGTCCATGGCGGGCTGGACGCCCTTCACGTAGACGGCGTAGTCGGCCTTCTGGACATCGGCGATCTGCCGTGCCGTCAGCTCCAGGTCATGGGGCTCGGCGCCCGGCTTGGTGAGCGTCTCGACCGACACGTGGCCGCCGCCGACCTTCCCGGCCAGCCAGGCCATCGGGTAGAACGACGCGACGATCTTCGTCTTGCCGGAGCCGCCGTCGGCACCGGCGCTGCCGCAGGCGGTGAGGCCGAGCAGCATGGCGACGGCGAGCGCCGGCAGCGAGAGGGACCGGAGGGGCTTCGGGGAGGTGAACACCCCTCAAGTGTGTACGAAGATGAAAACGGTTGTCAAAACCGACTTAGAACCCGCCAACCACGTGACCCACCGCGAAGGCCGCCAAAAGCCCCATCCCGACCACCCGCAGGACCCGTCCCGAAGTGTCGAGCACGGGCCAGTTGAGGTAGGCGAACCAGGCCAGGAACAGCAGCAGGACCAGCAGTCCCGCGGCGCCGACCCACCCGTTCCCCCACATGCCGATCACCAGCAGCCCGAAGACCGCGGCGAGCAGCACCCAGCGCGGGAGTGTGTGCAGGAACACCACCGGCTTCGCGCTCAACCGCTCCACGCCGGCGCGCATTCCCGAGGTCTCGCTCTCAGTGTCCACAGGCCCAAACGTAGCCGCTGCCGTCCCCGGCCGGCCTCGACCCGGCCGACCCGCCTCGGGTGGACGCCGGGACTGGCAGGATGGGCCGATGATCGCTATCACCCGGTACCGCGTGCCGGGCCCGGAGGCCGACGGCTTCGCCGCCCAGATGACCTCCGTCCTCGACGCTCTCGCCGCGAGCCCGGGCTACGTGTCGGGACGGCTGGCCCGCACGGTCGACGAGCCCGACCTCTGGGCGCTCATCACCGAGTGGGAGGGCGCCGGCTACTACCGGCGCGCGCTCGGCGCGTACGAGGTCCGCCTGGTCTTCATCCCGATGGCCGCGATGGCGCTGGACGAGGCCGGCGCCTACGAGGTCGTCAGTCAACGAACGGCAGGCTCCGGGCAAGATCGTCTTTGAGCCCGTTTCACCGCTCCCCACGCCGGTGATCATGCCGCTGACGGGCAGGGCGCCCGGCGGGGGGAGTTGTGATGCGGCATGCGGTCGTACTCGGCGGACTGCTCGGGGTGGCGGGTCTCGCACCCCTCGTCACCGGCCTCGAGCCGGCCGCCGCGCGGTCCCCGGCCGTCCCGGCCGCCGCGCTGACCGGGGCCCACCTCGCCCAGTACCGCGGCGTGCGGGTCCCGGTGCCGGCCGGCTGGGAGGTGCACCGGCTCGACCTCGATCCGACGCGGTGCGTACGGCACGACCGTCCCGCCCTCTACCTCGGCCGGCAGGGGTCGCAGCCCGACTGCCCGGCCCGGCTGATCGGCGGCGCGGAGACGCTGCATATCGAGCCGCTCGACGGGGCCCCCGTGTCCGCGCAGCGACGGCGGGAGGCGGTGCGGGCCACCAAGCTGGCCCGCTTCACCGTCCCGGACGACGCCGATCACGAGGTACGGATCGTGCTGCCCGAGGTGGGCGCCGCGATCACCGGCGTGTACGGCGCGGACACGAGCCTGCTGCAGGACGTCATCCGCTCGATCCGGCTGACCGCCGATCGCGCGCTGCAACTCCCGTTCGGCATCGGCCGTGATGAACCGGCGCGAGGCGAGCCGGCGGGGACCACGACGAAGAACCCGCCCGCGCGGCCCGCGCGGCCCGCGCGGAGCGAACCGGCGCGGGGCGTGAGAACGGACCCGACGTTCACCGCGCGGGGGAGGGGCTGGGTCACGGGCAAGGGCTTCGACACCTGCACGGCGCCCTCCGTGCGGACGATGGCCGCCTGGCGCCGTTCGTACGGCGTCACCAACATCTACATCGGCGGCGCCTCGCGCGGATGTTCCCAGCCCAACCTCACGAGGTACTGGGTGCGCACCGTCCGCCGTATGGGCTACCGGCTGATCCCGACGTACGTCGGCTTGCAGGCGCCCTGCAACGAGGACACCTTCCGCGCGCATTTCAAGGCCAAGGCCGCCGCACGGCAGGGCCGCCTGGCCGCCGCCGATGCCGTCGCGCGGGCCAGGGCCCTCGGTATCCCGCGCAGGAGGCCCATCTACTTCGACATGGAGGCGTACCCGAGCGGCAAGACCAAGTGTCGCCAGGCCGTGCTGACCTTCCTGAACTCCTGGTCGCACGGGCTGGCCGCCCGGAGGTACATCTCCGGCGTCTACAGCAGCGCTGGATCGGCCGTGCGCGACCTCGGCCAGGCCACCGGGATCACCAAACCGAAGGCGATCTGGTTCGCGCACTGGGACGGCAAGCCGACCGCGTACGGCAGCCCGTACCTCCTCGACCACTGGTGGCACCCGCACCGCCGGATCAAGCAGTACCGGGGCAGCCACAAGGAGAAGCACGGCGGCGTCAAGCTGAACATCGACAGCAACCACGTGGACGGCCGCGTCTACTGATCGTGTCACGGTACGTGTCGGCCCGGATTCGCCGGGTTGACGTTCGGGAGGCGACGGCGGTGCCCTAGACTCGGAAACGCTCTTGGAACGCCGGGCGCGCCGTCGCGGCCGGGGCGTTCCAGGGCGTCACACCACCGGGGATCACACTCGCCTTCCACCGCGCCGCAGGGGCGGCGCGCGGGGCGTACGAATAATCCCGCCGACTGCCAGCCGGATGGAGAAACGCTCATGGCACGCCGTTCCGACGTGATGGACACGATCGTCAACCTCGCCAAACGGCGGGGCCTGGTCTACCCGTCGAGCGAGATCTACGGCGGCCTGCGCGCCTCCTGGGACTACGGGCCGCTGGGCGTCGAGCTCAAGAACAACGTCAAGCGCCAGTGGTGGAAGTCGATGGTGCAGGGCCGCGACGACGTCGTCGGCCTCGACTCCTGCGTCATCCTCGCCCGGGAGGTCTGGGAGGCCAGCGGGCACGTCCAGGCGTTCGTCGACCCGCTGACCGAGTGCCAGTCGTGCCACAAGCGCTTCCGCGCCGACCACCTCGAAGAGTCCTACGAGGAGAAGCACGGCCGGCCGCCCGCGAACGGGCTGGCCGACATCTCCTGCCCCAACTGCGGCGTGAAGGGCTCCTTCACCGAGCCGAAGATGTTCAACGGACTGCTGAAGACCTACCTCGGCCCGGTCGAGGACGAGTCCGGCCTGGCCTACCTGCGGCCCGAGACGGCGCAGGGCATCTTCATCAACTACAAGAACGTCGAGCAGTCGGCCCGGCGCAAGGTCCCGTTCGGCATCGGCCAGATCGGCAAGTCGTTCCGCAACGAGATCACGCCCGGCAACTTCATCTTCCGCACGCGCGAGTTCGAGCAGATGGAGATGGAGTTCTTCGTCAAGCCGGGCAGCGACGAGGAGTGGCACCAGTACTGGATCGACGAGCGCCTGCAGTGGTACGTCGACCTGGGCATCAACAAGGAGAACCTGCGGCTCTACGAGCACCCGAAGGACAAGCTCTCGCACTACTCCAAGCGCACCGTCGACGTCGAGTACCGCTTCGGCTTCGTCGGCAGCGAGTGGGGCGAGCTGGAGGGCGTCGCCAACCGCACCGACTACGACCTGGCGACGCACTCCAAGGCCTCGGGCGCCGACCTGTCGTTCTTCGACCAGGAGGCCGGTGAGCGCTTCGTCCCGTACGTGATCGAGCCCGCGGCGGGCGTCGACCGCTGCACGCTGACGTTCATGATGGACGCGTACGCCGAGGACGAGGCGCCCAACGCCAAGGGCAAGCTCGAGAAGCGCACCGTCATGCGGCTCGACCGCCGGCTGGCCCCGGTCAAGGTCGCGGTGCTGCCGCTGTCGCGCAACGCCGACCTGTCGCCGAAGGCCCGCGACCTGGCCGCCCGGCTGCGCAAGAACTGGAACGTCGACTTCGACGACGCGGGGGCCATCGGCCGCCGCTACCGGCGCCAGGACGAGATCGGCACGCCGTTCTGCGTCACCGTCGACTTCGACACCCTCGAAGACGACGCGGTGACCGTGCGCGAGCGCGACACCATGAGCCAGGAACGCATCTCGATCGGCCAGGTGGAAGCCTTCCTGGCCGCCCAGCTCATCGGCTGTTAACTACGGGTTTCGCGGCCTCGACGGCCTCGCCTGGCGGCTCACCCGCCGATCCGCCAAAGCGGCGAGCGCGACATCGCTTCGCGATCTCTCGTGAAGCCTCGCCTTCGGCTGGCTTCACGACCCGTTAGCGCCCTCGCGTGCGGGCTGAGCTCGTAGGAATACCCGGGCGGACGACCGCGTGATCACCTCGTTGTGGTCACGCGGTCGTTCTTTTTCCTGGTGGGGGAGCTGGCGGGGGTGGATCAGGGGTTGGTGCCGGTCACGTAGAGGGGCTGGTCGTAGGTGCCGGATCCTGGGGTGGTCTCACCCTGGAGCTGGTAGGTGGCGTTGACCGTCGCGGTCGACGGGCAGAAGAAGTTGCCGCCCGACTGCCTGTTGACGACGGCGTCCTTGACGCCGACCTGGGCCTGGTCGTTGCTGGTCACGGGCCGGGAGGGGTTGTCGCCGTTGAACCCGTTGGCGGTCAGGTTGCCGCCGAAGTAGCAGGTGATGCCGCCGAGCAGGTCCACCACGGCCTTGATCTTGAAGTTGGAGATCAGGACGGTGGCGTCCCGGCCGCCGGTGTGGGCGGAGTCCCAGGTGACGTTGCCGCCGGTCCACGGGAGGTTCTGCGGGGTGATGGTGGAGGACACGGAGCCGCTGCACGGGCCGCCGTTGGTGTTGAACGAGACGCTCGAGATGCTGAGGTTCGCACCGCCGGTCCCGATCGACCCCGTCATCGTCGACTGGTTGCAGCTGCCGCTGCCGATGGAGGTCGTGACGGTGGCCTCGCCGAGCAGCGAGGCGCGGACGTTGCCGGTGTAGGCGTCGGCGGTGGCCGAGCCCTTACGGACGGTCGTGGTGACGGCGGATGCTGGCGGGGCGGCGACGGCGACGACGGCGAGAGCCGTGATGCCGACCGTGACGGTGTGTCGGATGCGTGCCACCGGAAACTCCTCTGTCCGGTTCGGGGGTGGGCATCGTGAAAGTAATTCGTCTTTTACCGGCTCTGCAATGCTTTGTGGAGACCTTGGTATGGCCGGATTGAGACACCCTCGCGTTTTCCGAGGTGACGGCTCCGGGCCGGCTCCGGCCGAAACGGATCAAGGTGCGCGGGCGGTCCGGTAGCGTGGCGTGGATCCGGCGGCCGGACGGGACGGGAGGACGCGCGTGAGCGACGCTCAGCGGCCCTCTCCGCCTGCCTGCGAAGATCGCGGGCGGGTCGCCCGGCTGCTCCTCGTCGCGCTGGGCGTCCTCGGCTTCGTGGTCCTGCCCGGCGCGGCACCGGCGTCCGGCGCGACCGGCGTCGGCATCCGGGCGGGCACCGCCGCCCAGCCCGGCCAGGCCAATCTCGCCAACCGGGGCAAGAGCTCCAAGCCCTGCCCCGTCCGGTCCGACACGGCGGCCAGCTCGGCCTCGGCGCGGCAGATCGCCGCCGCGCCCGCCCCGGCGCCCGTCGCCGCGGTCCTGCCACCCGGCATCGACGTGTGGCCGTCCAGCGTCCGCGCCGACCGCCCGGCGGCGCGGCCCGAGCAGGCCGAGGCCGTCGCGGCCGGCCTGCCCCGCGGGCGCGCTCCACCGCTCTCCACGTGATCTGACGACATCCCCCATCAGACCTCGTGGAAGGTTCTTCCTTTGACTCGCGCCAACGTGGTGCGGGCGATCCTGGCATTCGCCGTGCTCGCCGCATCGCTGTACTTCGCCCTGTCCAAACCAGCCCGCCTCGGCCTCGACCTGCGCGGCGGCACCCAGATCGTGCTCGAGACCCAGGACTCGCCGCAGGCCAAGGCGACCCGGGAGAACACCGACCGGGCCAAGGAGGTGCTGCACCGCCGCGTCGACGCGCTCGGCGTGGCCGAATCGTCGATCACCCGGTCCGGTGAGAAGCGGATCATCGTCGAGCTGCCCGACGTCCAGGACCCCACCCGGGCCGCCGAAGTGATCGGCAAGACGGCCCAGCTCACCGCGCACCCCGTCCGCGCCAATGACGGCAAGCCCGCCGAAGGCGAGCAGGTCATCGCCGACGAGCGCGGCCAGCCGATCCTCATCGGCCCCGTCGCGCTGAACGGCGACGGCATCGGCTCGGCGCAGGCGTCGCTCGACACCCAGAACGGCACCGGCTGGTTCGTCACGATCGACTTCCGCGGCGGCGGTGGCAAGGCCTGGCAGCGGGTCACCGCCAAGGCCGCGTGCGCCGCCGGCGACGAGCGGCGCGTCGCCATCGTCCTGGACGGCAAGGTGATCTCCTCGCCGGGCGTCGTCCAGGACGTGCCGTGCAACGTCGGCATCGCCGGCGGCTCGACGCAGATCACCGGCGACTTCGGCGCCGACGAGGCCAAGGACCTGGCGGCGCTCGTCCAGGGCGGTTCGCTGCCCGTCCCGGTGAAGACCATCGAGCAGCGGGTGGTCGGCCCGACCCTGGGCGACGCGGCCATCGACGCCAGCGCCAAGGCCGCCGTCATCGGCGTGCTGCTGACCGGCCTGTTCATCATCGCCGTCTACCGGCTCGTCGGGGCGCTGGCGACCATCGCCCTGGCCTGCTACGCGCTCATCTCCTACGCCGCGCTCGTCCTGATGGGGGCGACCCTCACCCTGCCCGGCCTGGCGGGCTTCGTCCTCGCGATCGGCATGGCGATCGACGCCAACGTCCTCGCGTTCGAACGGGCCCGCGAAGAGTACGAGGCGTCACCCAAACGCGGCGTGCGCACCGCGCTGACCACCGGATTCACCAAGGCCTGGTCGGCCATCGCCGACTCCAACATCACCACCCTGCTGGCCGGCGCGCTGCTGTTCTTCCTGGCCTCGGGCCCGGTGAAGGGCTTCGGCGTGACGCTCACGATCGGCGTGCTCGGCTCGCTGATCTCGGCGATGCTCCTGAGCCGCGTCCTCACCGACGCCGCCCTCAGCCGCAGGTTCATCGCGCGCCGCCCCGGCCTGACCGGCCTGGGCTCCACCGGCCGCCTCCGCACGTGGCTGGACCGCCGCAACCCCGACCTGATGAAGCGCCGCAAGCTCTGGCTGGCGCTCTCCGGCCTCGCCGTCGTCGTCGCCGCCACGGGGATCTTCTCCAAGGGGCTCAACTACGGCGTCGAGTTCACCGGCGGCCGCCTGGTCGAGTACTCGACGAGCAAGGCCCTCGACATCGACGACGCCCGTTCGGCCGTGGCCGACGCGGGCTTCCCCCGGGCGGTCGTGCAGACGTCCGGCAAGGACGACATCTCCGTCCGCACCGAGAACCTCAGCAACGCCGAGGTAGTGAAGATCCAGAACGCCCTGGCCGAGAAGGGCGGCCAGACCACCAAGCAACGCGACGAGCTGATCGGCCCGAGCCTCGGTGACGAGCTGCGCAAGAAGGCCCTCATCGCCCTCGGTGTCGCCCTGCTCGTCCAGCTCGCCTACCTGGCCCTCCGCTTCCGCTGGAGCTTCGGCGCCGGCGCGGTCCTCGCGATGTTCCACGACGTGATCATCGTGACAGGAGTCTTCGCCTGGCTCGGCAAACCCGTCGACGGCGTCTTCCTCGCCGCCCTGCTCACGATCATCGGCTACTCCGTCAACGACGCCGTCGTGGTCTTCGACCGCATCCGCGAACTCTGGGGCGCGCAGCCCAAGGCCCGCTTCGCCGAGATCGCCAACCGCGGCGCCCTCCAGACCGTGCCCCGCACGGTCAACACCGGCATGGGCGCGGTCTTCATCCTGGCGGCCCTGGCCTTCCTCGGCGGCGACTCGCTGACCGACTTCGCCCTCGCCCTCCTGGTGGGCATCGGCGTCGGCACCTACTCCAGCGTCTTCACCGCGACCCCGCTGGCCATCGAGTTCGAGCGCTTCGTCAAGGCCCCCGCGCCCCGCCAGAAGACGCTCAAGCGCCCCGCCCGCCAGCCCGGCGAGTCCGGCGCCGTCGTCTAACGGAAACGACGAGTCGCGCCGCACCCCGGCGCGACTCGTCGTTCAGCGGCTCAGCCCGCGAAGGCGGTCCCACTCGATCCTGATCCGGACCGGGACGTCGATGGTCGTGCCAGCGTCGTCCTGCTCAAGTACTTGGTACCGGCGATACGCGCCCAACGCATGATCCAGCACGTGGATCTCGATGGACGCCACCGCGTTGTCGGAGACCCAGACCAGCCAATACCAGGGGATGCCCGCCGCCGCGTACTCGGCCTTCTTGTCGCTGAGGTCGACCTTCTCGCTGCCGGGTGAGACGACCTCGATGACGAGCTTTACGCGGTGGACACGCAGCGGCCTCTCGTCCGAGGGAGCGCACTCGAACAGGGCTGCGTCAGGGCGCCTGATGGTCGTCCGCGGCACGTCCCACAGCAGGACATCGAAGTCGGTGCACACGTCGAGACAAGCATCCTTGTGCTGGCTGACGTGCGAGTCGGCCGCGCTTTCGAGCATGGACGCCAGGCGACGGGCGGCGTTCTGGTGTTCTCGGGTCGGCGACTCCGCTCTGATCGCTTCACCGTTGACGACTTCGACGAGGCGGCAGAAATCTTCGGGCAGCTTCTTCCAGATCTCCAGAGTGATCGGCTCGGGCTGGAGATTCTCCACCCGTGCCCAGTCGAAGATCGCTGACATGCTGGCTCCCCGAAGCGCCGAATCCGGGCGCTCAGCCTATCTCAGCGCGTCGTTGTAAGCCGTCGTGAGGCGTCGTGAGCCGCCGTGGCCGGGTGAACCCGGCCACGGCGGTGGGGTCAGGCGAGGGGAGGCGGGTTCTGGTCGGCCTCGGCCTGGATCACCTGCATGACCGCGTTGATGAGGGCCAGGTGGGTGAAGGCCTGCGGGAAGTTGCCCAGGTGCCGTCCGGTGTGGGGGTCGATCTCCTCCGCGTACAGCTGGAGCGGGCTGGCGTACGAGAGCAGCTTCTCGCAGAGGGCCTTGGCCCGTTCGAGCTCACCGATCATGACCAGGGCGCTCACCAGCCAGAACGAGCAGATGGTGAACGTGCCCTCCTCGGACTCGAAGCCGTCGTCGGTCTCGGTGGCCCGGTAGCGCAGGACCAGGTCGTCCTCCGACAGCTCGTCGGCGATGGCGAGGACGGTCTCGCGGACCCTCTTGTCGTCGGCGGGCAGGAAGCCCAGCAGGGGGATCAGCAGCGCCGAGGCGTCGAGGGCCGAGGCGCCGTAGTGGGCGGTGAAGACCCCGCGCTCGTCCAGGGCGTTGGCCAGGACGTCGGCGTGGATCTCGTCGGCGGCCGCCTGCCAGCGCCGGGCCCGCTCGTTGTCGCCGCGGATGCGGGCCAGGCGCGCCCCGCGCTCGGCCGCGACCCAGCAGAACACCTTGGACGAGGTGAAGTGCTGCGGCTCGCCGCGCACCTCCCACATGCCGCAGTCGGGCTGCTGCCAGTTGTCGAGGGCGTCCTCCACCTGCTTGACGACGATCTTCCACAGCCGGTCGTCGAGGCGGTCCCGCTTGCGCACGAAGAGGTAGATGGAGCCGATGATCGAGCCCCACACGTCGTGCTGCGCCTGGATGTAGGCCTCGTTGCCGATGCGGACCGGCTTGGCGTCGTCGTAGCCCGACAGGTGGTCGAGCGTCGACTCGGGCAGCTCCTCGCGGCCGTCGAGGCCGTACATGATCTGGAGCTTGCCCTCGGCGGCCTCGGCCACATCGGTGATGAAGTAGAAGAAGTCGTTGGCCTCCCAGTCGTACCCGAGTGTGTAGAACGCCCACAGGGCCATCGTGGAGTCGCGGATCCACGTGTAGCGGTAGTCCCAGTTGCGGTCGCCGCCGGGGGTCTCCGGCAGGGAGGTCGTGGCCGCGGCGGCGACGGCGCCGGAGGGGGCGAACGTCAGGCCCTTCAGCGTGAGGGCGCTGCGCTGCAGGTGGCTGCGCCACGGGTGGTCGGGGAAGCGGCCCCGGTCGAGCCAGTGCTGCCAGTGGTGGACGGTCCACACGAGGCGCTCGTGGGCGTCCTCGTAGGTGTGCGGCGGCTCGTGCTCGCTCCAGGAGAGGGCGACGTAGCGGGCCTCTCCCTGCTTGAGGAGGGTGCGCGAGGTGGCCAGGCTGCCCTCGAAGCCCACGTTCATGTCCGTGGTCAGGCGGAGCGACACGCCGTTGCCCCGCGCGACGGCCTCGTGGTAGCCGGCGCCGGTGTGCTCCCACCGGGCGGGCGCGCGGCCGTAGTCGAAGTTCGGCATGCAGTCGAGCCGGACCTGGACCTGGCCGTTCACGCACCGCACCATGCGCAGCAGCACGTGGTCGGCGTCGTAGTCGGTGGGGGCGCGCCGGTGCGTGTGCGACCGTTCGGTCTCGTGGTGCCAGGGGCCCATCAGCAGGGCGTCGGTCACCACCAGCCAGCCCCCGTGGGTCCACCAGGTGGTCTCCATGACCATGGTGCCGGGGATGTAGCGCTGGGCCGCGGGCACCTCCACCCCCGCCGGGCCGACGCGGAAGTAGCCCGCGTCCCGGTCCAGGATCGATCCGAACACGCTGGGGGAGTCCATCCGCGGCAGGCACATCCATTCGATGTTCCCGCTGGGCGCCACCAGCGCGGTCGTCTCGCAGTCGGACAGGAACCCGTAATCGGCGATCGGAGCGAACGGATCCCCCGCCCGGCCTCCGGCGACCATCGGCCTCACAACCTCACCTCCTTGATCCATCATTCCCTCTCCATCGCAATGGGTACGCCATGTGTCAGAGCGGTTTCCGACGTGACTTGTCTGGAATGTCCGCATTGGAATAGACCACTAAACTGGTTCTGACCTGCGAAAACAGCGTCCCGCGAGCGGGGCGCCGAGCGGCGGCCGGGTTCGCGGGTACAGTCCCGGCAAACAGGGCATAGGGCTTCCACGGCCAGGCGGATCGCGGCGCAGCGTTCTCCCGACCGGGGAGACCCGGCCGTCCGGGGCGACCCGGGCGCCCCTGTTCGATTGGGTGGAACCGGAGCGTGAAGGAGCTCCTCGTGCCGAAGCTCGTCTATGACTTCACAGAGGGAAACAAGGACCTCAAGGATCTGCTGGGTGGCAAGGGCGCCAACCTGGCCGAGATGACCAATCTCGGCCTGCCAGTGCCGCCTGGGTTCACGATCACGACGGAGGCCTGCAGGTACTACCTCGAGCACGGGACGCTTCCCGACGGCCTCGAGGCCGAGATCGACACCCATCTGACCGCGCTCGAGAGCACGATGGGCAAGCGCCTGGGGCAGGCCGACGACCCGCTTCTCGTCAGCGTACGCTCCGGTGCCAAGTTCAGCATGCCGGGCATGATGGAGACGGTCCTCAACATCGGCCTCAACGACGAGTCGGTCCACGGCCTCGCCGCCCAGGCGGGAGACGAGAGGTTCGCCTGGGACTCCTACCGGCGCCTGATCCAGATGTTCGGCAAGACCGTGCTGGACATCGACGGCGACCTCTTCGAGGAGGCGCTGGAGGCGGCCAAGGAGCGCAAGGGCACCCAGGACGACGTCGACCTCGACGCGGACGACTTCCGCGGCCTGGTCGAGACGTTCAAGGGCATCGTGCGCGAGCACGCCGGCCGGGACTTCCCGACCGACCCGCGCGAGCAGATGAACCTGGCCACGATGGCCGTGTTCGACTCGTGGAACGCCGACCGCGCGATCCTCTACCGCCGCCAGGAGCGCATCCCGGTCGACCTCGGCACCGCCGTCAACATCTGCTCGATGGTGTTCGGCAACCTGGGCATGGACTCGGGCACCGGCGTGGCGTTCACCCGCGACCCCGCGTCCGGCCAGCAGGGCGTCTACGGTGACTACCTGCAGAACGCGCAGGGCGAGGACGTCGTCGCCGGCATCCGCAACACCGTGCCGCTGGTCGAGCTCGAGAAGATCGACAAGACCTCGTACGCCCAGCTGCTCGAGATCATGGAGACGCTGGAGAACCACTACCGCGACATGTGCGACATCGAGTTCACGATCGAGCGCGGCAAGCTCTGGATGCTCCAGACGCGAGTAGGGAAGCGGACCGCCGCCGCGGCGTTCCGCATCGCCTGCCAGCTGCTCGACCAGGACCTCATCGACGCCGACGAGGCCGCGCGCCGGGTCACCGGCGACCAGCTCGCCCAGCTGATGTTCCCGCGCTTCGACGCGGCCGCCGCCAAGGGGGCCACGAAGCTGACCAAGGGCATGAACGCCTCGCCCGGCGCCGCCGTGGGCAAGGTCGTCTTCACGTCCGAACGGGCCGTCGAGCTCGCCGCGCAGGGCGAGGACGTCATCCTCGTCCGCCGCGAGACCAACCCCGACGACCTGTCCGGCATGGTCGCCGCCCAGGGCGTGCTGACCTCGCGCGGCGGCAAGACCTCGCACGCCGCGGTCGTGGCGCGCGGCATGGGCAAGACCTGCGTCTGCGGCGCCGAGGAGCTCGACGTCGACGTCAAGGCCCGCTCGTTCACCGCGCCGGGCGGCGTGACGGTCGGCGAGGGCGACGTCATCTCGATCGACGGCAGCTCCGGCGAGGTCTTCCTCGGCGAGGTGCCGGTCGAGGACTCGCCGGTCGTGCGCTACTTCGAGGGCGAGCTGCGCGCCTCCGACGGCGACGAGCTCGTCCAGGCCGTCCACCGGGTCATGAAGCACGCGGACGGGCGCGCCCGGCTCAAGGTCCGGGCCAACGCCGACAACCCCGAGGACTCGGCGCGGGCCCGCCGGTTCGGCGCGCAGGGCATCGGCCTCTGCCGGACCGAGCACATGTTCCTGGGCGACCGGCGGCAGCTCGTCGAGAAGCTGATCCTGGCCGAGACGCCGGACGAGCGGCAGGCGGCCCTCGACGCCCTCGAACCGCTGCAGAAGCAGGACTTCGAGGGCATCTTCACGGCGATGGACGGCCTGCCGGTGACGATCCGGCTCATCGACCCGCCGCTGCACGAATTCCTCCCCGACCTCACCGAGCTCTCGGTCAAGGTGGCCCTCGCCGGTGACAACGCGGACCCCCAGGACCGGAGGCTGCTCGAGGCCGTTCACCGGCTGCACGAGCAGAACCCTATGCTTGGACTCCGCGGCGTGCGGCTGGGTTTGGCGATTCCTGGCCTCTTCTCGATGCAGGTGAGGGCGATCGCCGAAGCGGCGGCCGGACGGATCGGGGCCGGCGGCGATCCGCGGCCCGAGATCATGATCCCATTGGTCGGCGCCGTCCAGGAACTGGAGGCCGTGCGCGAGGACGCGCTGCGGATCCTGGCCGAGGTCAAGGAGGCCTCCGGCGTCGACGTGAACGCCCTGATCGGCACGATGATCGAGCTGCCGCGGGCGGCGCTGACGGCCGGGCAGATCGCCGAGGCGGCCGAGTTCTTCTCGTTCGGCACCAACGACCTCACCCAGACCACCTGGGGCTTCTCCCGCGACGACGTCGAGGCGGCGTTCTTCTCCCGCTACCTGGATCTGGGCATCTTCGGCGTCTCGCCATTCGAGACGCTCGACCGCGACGGCGTTGGCCGCTTGGTGAAGATCGCCACCGAGGAGGGCCGCGAGACCCGTCCCGGGCTGAAGCTCGGCATCTGCGGCGAGCACGGCGGCGACCCCGAATCGGTGCACTTCTGCCACGAGGTCGGCCTCGACTACGTGTCCTGCTCCCCCTTCCGCATCCCCGTCGCACGCCTGGAAGCCGGGCGAGCGGCTATCGAAGCCGCTTCTTAGTCCTCGCGATCCGGGGCCCGAGCCGGCCGGTTCGGGCCCTAGATCGTTTTAGTGAGGTTCACGCCACGCCGATGGTTGTGAACTCCACCGGCACGGCGGACCATCTAACTAACGTGTCCGATGCGATGACGTTGGAAGTCGAGTTGCCGAAGACCGAGGCCGAAGATCGCGACGAGATCTCGGAAGACGAGGCCCCCAAGGGGAAGCGGAGGCGCAAGCCCCGGCCGCGCTGGTTCGTTCTGACGATGAGCGTGGTCCTCGGGCTGCTCGCGATCGTGGTGCTCACGCCGCTCACCGTGGGCTGGCGGGTCTGGTACCAGGCACGTCAGGACGAACACCCCAAATCCGACGCGATCATCGTGCTGGGCGCCGCCCAGTACAACGGCGTGCCGTCCCCGACGCTGAAATGGCGGCTGCAGCACGCTCTGGACCTCTACCGGGCCGGGGTGGCGCCGCGCATCGTCACCGTCGGCGGCAAGCAGCCGAACGACAACTTCACCGAGGCCGCGGCCGGCCGCCGCTGGCTGATCGAGAAGGGCGGGATGCCCGCCGACCGGGTGATCGCCGTCGCGGAGGGCCGGGACACGCTGGAGAGCATGAAGGCCGTCGGCCGGGAGTTCACGAAGCGTGATCTGCATTCCGGCGTGATCGTCACCGACCCGTGGCACGGCCTGCGTTCCAAGCGCATGGCCGAGGACAGCGGCATCAAGGCGGCGGCCTCGCCGACGCGCAGCGGCCCGAGCGTGCAGACCCGCGACACCCAGTTCCACTACATCGTCCGCGAGACCGGCGGCTACCTGTCCTACGTCCTGCTCGGCAAGAGCTGGAAGCCGCCGAGCGAGACCATCAAGGGCAGCACCCCGCCCAGCCCGTCCTGACCGTGACGCCTGGATTTCATCGGGACGGCACGGGGCCCGCATACCCTGGTGACCGATGAGGGGTTATTCGGATCATGACCGGAAGCGCTGGGCTCCCGAGGCGGCCAAGCGGCGCGACCGCACGGCGTTCGAGCGCGACCGCGCCCGCGTGCTGCACAGCGCCGCCCTGCGGCGGCTGGCGGCCAAGACACAGGTGGCCTCGCCCGGCTCGGACGCGGCGGCCGACAACGTCCAGAGCCTGCGCACGCGGCTCACGCACTCGCTGGAGTGCGCCCAGGTAGGGCGTGAGCTGGGCAAATCGTTCGGATGCGACCCCGACCTCGTCGAGGCGGCGTGTCTCGCCCACGACATCGGGCACCCGCCGTTCGGCCACAACGGCGAGTCGGCCCTGGACGTGGTCGCCCGCGACTGTGGCGGCTTCGAGGGCAACGCGCAGAGCCTGCGCGTCCTCACCAGGCTGGAGCCGAAGTCGTTCGCGGCGGACGGGCCGCCGCTGCACGGGCGGAGCGTCGGCCTCAACCTGACCCGCGCCGCGCTCGACGCGTCCATGAAGTACCCCTGGCCGCAGTCCGAGGCCGTGAACGGCAAGTTCGGGGTGTACGAGGACGACGCCGACGTGGCCCGCTGGGTCCGCGCGGGCGTCATCGACCGGCAGACCTGCTTCGAGGCGCAGGTGATGGACTGGAGCGACGACGTCGCCTACTCCGTGCACGATCTGGAGGACGCGCTGGTCGCCGGGCACATCGACTTCGCGCGGCTGGCCGACCCGGCTGAGCGGCGCGTGGTGGCCGCCACCGCGATCAAGCTCTACTGCGACGACGCGACCCTGGCCGAGCTGGAGGAACGCTTCGCCGCGCTGATGGCCGAGCCGTACTGGCCAGACCGCTACGACGGCACGCCGCGTTCCCTGGCCGCGCTCAAGAACCTCACCAGCACGTTGATCGGCCGGTTCTGCCTGGCCGCCGAAGACGCCACCCGGGCGCGCTACGGCGACCGGCCGCTGACCCGTTACGCCGCCGACCTGATCGTGCCGCGGGCCCAGCGCCTGGAATGCGCGCTGCTCAAGGGGGTCACGGCGCACTACGTGTGGATCAGCCACGAGCAGCGGCGGGCCCGGCAGCGGGAGCTGCTGATCGAGCTGGCCGATCTGATGGTGAGCGGCGCGCCCGGCACGCTCGACCCGGCGTTCCGCAGCGCCCATCTGGAGGCGGGCGACGACGCGGGGAGGCTGCGCGCGGTCGTCGACCAGATCGCCTCGCTCACCGATGCGTCCGCGATCGCCCGATATCGGCGTCTCGCGGACCGTCCCTGACCGAGCGGGACCGATGGGCGGGAGTGTGCCCCCTTGTCTCCTTGGGAACGCCGCTGTAGGGATAGCAAGAACGACCCGTAGGGATGTCAAGCACGACGCGGTGCCCAGCGACTGGAGGTCGCCATGCCCGAGGAGACGTTCGTCATCGTCGGCGCGAGCCTGGCCGGAGCCAAGGCGGCGGAGACCCTGCGGGAGGAGGGCTTCGCGGGGCGGATCGTGCTCATGGGGGAGGAGATCGAGCGTCCCTACGAGCGGCCTCCCCTGTCCAAGGGCTTCCTGCTCGGCCAGGAGGCCCGGGAGAAGGCGCACGTCCATCCGGCCGACTGGTATGACAAGCACGACGTCGAGCTGCGGCTCGGCATGGCCGCCGCCCGCATCGACCGGGCCGCGAAACAGGTGTGGCCCGCCGGCGGGGAGCCGATCGGCTATGACCGCCTGCTGCTGACCACCGGGGCCTCGCCGCGCCAGCTCGACGTCCCCGGCTCGAAGCTGGAGGGCATCCACTACCTGCGGTCGATGGGCGACTCGGCGAAGCTGCGGGAGGCCATCGCGCACGGCGGGCGCCGTGTCGTGGTGGCCGGGGCGGGCTGGATCGGCCTGGAGACGGCCGCGGCCGCCAGGACGTACCGCAACGACGTGACGGTGATCGAGCCCGAGTCGGCCCCGCTGCACCGCGTCCTGGGCCCGGAGGTCGGTGAGATCTTCGCGGGGCTGCATCGCAAGCACGGGGTCGATCTGCGGCTGGACCAGGGCGTCGCCGGTTTCTGGGGCGCCGGTCAGGTGTCGGCCGTGGTCACCTCGGGCGGTGCCGAGATCCCGGCGGACGTGGTGATCGTGGGCATCGGCGTGCGGCCCAACACGGCGCTGGCGGAGGAGGCCGGGCTGGAGGTGTCCAACGGCATCGTCGTCGACGAGGCGCTGCGCACGTCCGACCCCGACATCTTCGCGGCGGGCGACGTCGCGGCGGCCTACCACCCGCTGCTCGGCAGGCGGATCCGGGTGGAGCACTGGGCGAACGCCCTGGACGGCGGTCCGGCCGCGGCCCGCTCGATGCTGGGCCAGGAGGTCTCCTACGACAAGATCCCGTACTTCTTCAGCGACCAGTACGAGCTGGGCATGGAGATGGCCGGGGCGTTCTCGCCGGGCGAGTACGACGAGGTGGTCTTCCGCGGCGATCTCGACGAGCTGGAGTTCATCGCCTTCTGGCTCGCGGGCGGCAAGGTCGTGGCCGGCATGAACGTCAACGTCTGGGACGTGACCGACGACATCCAGGCGCTGATCCGCGCCGGGCGCCCGGTCGACCGGGACCGCCTCGCCGACGCCAAGATCGCCCTCACCGAGGTCTGACGCGACGTTGATCTCAATTTGGCCTCTGTGGCCAGTACATATATAGCGCTCAGGTAAGGTCTGGGCGAGTGAGCACCATGCAGCGGTCAAGGCCAAGCAAAACGGTCGTGACCGCCACCACACACCGCACGTTCCTTCGTGAGCTGCTGAGCTTCGGGTTCGTGGGGTTCGTCGGCACGGTGATCACCATCGGCGGCGCCAACCTGCTCCGGCACTGGCTGGGCGGCAGCCCGGTCACCAGCGTGGTCGTGCCCACTGTCGCGTCGACCCTGGTCTCCTACCTCGCCAACCGTTTCTGGACGTTCCGGGAGCGCGACAGCGACGGTTCCGGCCGCGAGGTCGTGATCTTCTTCGGGCTGAACGGCATCGGGATGTCGATCCAGGTGCTGATCACCGGCTTCACCTTCTACACGCTGGGCCTGACCGGCGGGATCTCCTACAACATCGCGCTGCTGGCCGGCCTCGGCCTCGGCTCGGCGTTCCGCTACTGGTCGTACCGCAAGTGGGTCTTCACCCCGGCGGCCGTCTGAACCCGTCTGACCCGTCTGACCCGCCTGACCTGCTTGACGCTGGGCGCGGCCCGCCTGACCCGGTGACGCGGAAGGGCCTCCGGCGGTCTCACCGCCGGAGGCCCTTCACAGGTGACGCGTCGTGCCGGACGTCAGGATCAGTCGAAGTAGTCCGGCTGGGTCTGCGCGTTCAGCTCGGGGAGCCACACGCGCTTGCCCTTGTCGGTACGCCTGTCCCTGATGTCGATGACGTCCAGGCCCTTCTGGATGTCGTTCGAGTAGATGAAGCCGTTGTAGTAGTACGCCGACCACGAGCCGCCGAGGACGAGCTTGTCGTCGTACAGCGGGCCGCGCTCGAAGAAGCCGATCTCCTTCGGCTTGCGCGAGTTGGTGAAGTCCCACACCGAGATGCCGCCCTGGTACCAGGCCTGCACCATGATGTCCTTGCCCCTCACCGGGATCAGCGAGCCGTTGTGGGCGACGCAGTTCTCGGTGTCGGCGTTGGCGCGCGGGATCTTGTAGTAGCTGCGGAACTCCAGCTTGCGCTTCTTGCCCTTGCCGACGATGTCGTAGATCGCGTTGGCGCCCTTGAGCTGGCCGATCGTGGCGTTGCACGTGGCGGCCGAGCCACCGCCGAGCTCGTCGGTGAAGACGACCTTGCTGGCCTTGTTGTTGAAGGTCGCCGAGTGCCAGAACGCGAAGTTCGTGTCGTCGCGCACGCTGTGGATCGTGCGCGGCTTCAGCGGGTCGGAGATGTCGAACAGCACGCCGTCGCCCATGCAGGCCCCGGCCATGATGTCCTTGTCCGGGTACGCGGTGAGGTCGTGGCAGCCGCTGGTCGCCCGGGTGCCCTCGGGGTAGGGCAGGTTGTCACCGGGGTTGCCGCCGTCCGGGAAGAGCACCGGCTCGGCCACCAGGGCGGCGGCCGCGGGGTTCTTCAGCGGCACCTTGATGATCGAGATCAGGTCGTGCGGCGGCTTGCAGTCCGGGTAGGTCGCGTCCGGGGAGTACGACGACACGTAGATGTACGCGGTGCCGCGCTTGCCCGGGACCATCGTGTTGGTGTGCGAGCCGCACTTGGTCTCGACGGCCTTGACGTACTTCGGCGCCGCCGGGTCGCTGATGTCGAAGATCTTGATGCCCTCCCACGCGGACTTCTCCGTCGCGGGCTTGGGCGTGCTCTGGCACGAGTCGTCGCTGCGCGACGAGTCGGTGGACAGGAACAGCAGGTTCCCGGCGAGCGAGACGTCGTTCTGGGAACCCGGGCAGTGCACGACCGTGACGACCTTGGGCCTGGCCGGCCTGCTGATGTCGTAGACCGTGAAGCCCTCGTAGTTGCCGCCGAAGGCGTACTTGCCCTTGAACGCCCAGTCGGAGCCGTAGGCCGTCTCCGAGGCCATCGGTCCCTGCTTGGGGATGTTCGCCAGATGGTGCATGTTCGAGCTCTTGGCGATCTGGTCCCGGGGCGGGATGTCGCCCGAGGCCGAGGCCGCGGGAGCGACGAACGCGGTCGAGACCGCGACCACGCAGGCCGCGATGCCGCCGATCACTGTTCTGCGTCGGGTCCTGTGTTTGAGGACTGGCGCCACCCTGACTCCTTCGCGTACTGCCCCCGTTGATATGTCATTGATCATCGGCAGTATGGGTGCTAGCAGGGTGTTTTGACCAGGCCCGTGTGCATCTGTGAGCATCTCGAGATCTAGTTCCCTTTTGCGGTGCGGCCTGGAGCGGATACGGTCCGGCTACCGGGAGCAGCATGGAGGAGCGGTGATGAGACGCCGGATCGCGGTGGTGGCGGTGACGGCGGCGTTGGCCGCCTGTGGCCTGGCGGGATGTTCCGGAGGCGACGACAAGGGGCCGGATGCCGCGCCGAAGGCGACGGTGCTGCAGCCCGGGCGCCCTGGCGAGCCCAACAAGACCGCCGTCCTCGGGCCGTCGCCGGCCACGCCGCCCGCGGACGCGGAGGTCCGGTTCGTCCAGATGATGATCCCGCACCACCAGCAGGCGGTGGAGATGTCGGTGCTGGCGCCCGGGCAGGCGTCCAGCGCCAAGGTGAAGGCGCTGGCCGACCGCATCGACAAGGGCCAGGCGGGCGAGATCTCGGTCATGCAGTCATGGCTGAAGAAGGTCGGCAAGCCCACCACGAGCGGCGGCGGTGGGCACGGCGGCCACGGCGGCAAGCAGAGCCCGCAGGCCTCGCACGCGGGCATGGCGGGCATGGCCACGCCGGCGCAGATGGCGCAGCTGCGGGAGGCGAAGGGCGCCGCGTTCGACAAGCTCTACCTGCAGCTGATGATCACCCATCACCAGGGCGCGCTGACGATGGTCAAGGACGTGCTGTACAAGGGCACCGACGTGGTCGTGCAGGAGATGGCGCGCGACGTCCAATCCACCCAGCTGGCCGAGATCAACCGCATGAAGGACCTGATGGAGGAGTGATCCCGGCGGTCGGCCGCGCGGCCCGCCGGTGAGCGCTCAGGCGGTGCCGCGGATCATGGAGATCAGGCGGTCCGGTACGTGGCGGCCGCCGGCCCGCAGGCCGTCGTGCTCGTACTCGCTGGTCACCCAGGCGCGCAGCCCGCGGATCGTCCCCGCCGTCTCCATCGACAGGCCGTGGTCGACGTACATGTCGTCGTGGTAGACGGCGGCCGCGACCGGGACGTCGTTGCCGCGCAGCCGGGCCGCGTCGTACAGCACGGGCCACGAGCCGCGCTCGGCGAGCAGGTCGGCCGTCTCGCGCAGCGGCCGCAGTGACGGATCGTTCTCGAACATCCAGGGATAGATCATCTCGCCGGTGAACAGCAGCGGCCGCTCGCCGGGGCCGAACTCGGGGAACTCGGCGCGGACGCGCTCGGCGGCCCAGCGTGTCGCGGAGCCCTCTCCCTGCGCGTAGACCGCCTCGTGCAGGAGCGCGTAGAGCGGTGCCGTGGTAAAGCTCAGATGGCGTTCGACCTGGGCGAGGAACGTGTCGGTGAGCTCCGGCCCGCCGGCGCCGGCGGTGTCGTCGAACGCGTCCTCCAGCAGGTAGTGCAGCCGGTGGCCACCGGACCCGGCGCCGAGCATCAGCCCGAGGGACTGGAACGCCTCGACGGTCAGCCGCCCGCCGCCCGGCAGCCGCTCGTCGTGGTCGCGCAGGTGATCGGCGATCCGCGCCACGTGCTCCACGTCGCCGGGATAGCGCTCGAAGTACTCGCGGTTCTTGACGGCCACCCGCGGATAGGTGGCGCGGTACACGTCGTCGGCCGTGGCGTCCAGGCCGGGCAGCCCCCCGGTGATGAACACCTCCCGGAGCCCTTCCGGCGCGAACGACAGGTACGTGGTGGCGCAGAAACCGCCGAAGCTCTGCCCCAGCACGCTCCACGGCGCGTTGCCGATCAGCTCCCGCCGGATCAGCTCGGCGTCCAGCACGATCGAGTCGGCGCGAAAGCAGGCCAGATACCGGGCCTGCGCCGCGGCGTCGCCGATCCGGGCCAGCGACCGCCGGTGGGCGGGTGTCGACCGGCCCGTGCCGCGCTGGTCGAGCAGGAGCACGCGGTAGTCGTCGAGCGCGCGGTCGAGCCAGCTCTCGCGGCCGACCGGGCGGGGCGAGCCGTTGCCCGGGCCGCCCTGCAGGAACAGCAGCCAGGGCAGGTCCGTCCGGTCCGCCTTGCCCGCGGCGGCCACCTCGCGCGCGAACACCTCGATCCGCGGCCCGCCGGGATCGGCGTGGTCGAGCGGGACGGCGAACCGGTGATCGGTCAGGACGGTGCCGGGATGGCGGAAGGAACGCATGATCCGATTCTGCTGGAGCCCCCCGGCGAACGGGCGGAGGCCGGAAGCGGACGCGCGCTGACCGCTGCCGGACGCGGCCGTTCGTGACCCCGTGTGCACGGATGTACGCTCCCGGCACCCTTCTTCAGGATCACAGGGAGACCGCCATGGCGACAGCCTCCGCCCCCACCGCGGGCGGCACCGAGTTCCTGCCCGAGCTGGACATCGACGGCCCCGCCGAACAGGCGCGCTGGACGGTGGCACTGCGGATCATCATGGTGATCCCGCACGTGATCGTGCTGATCTTCCTGAGCATCGCGGCCTTTTTCGTGTCGATCGCCGGCTGGGTCGCGGCGCTGTTCCTGGGCCGCCTCCCGGACGGGATCGCGCGGTTCCTGGAGGGCTATCTCGCCTGGTGGACGCGGGTGACGTCCTACGGCTACCTGCTGCTGGACGACTACCCGCCGTTCGCCATGAACGCGCCGGACTACCCGGTGCGGATCGAGGTGCGGCCGGGACCGCTCAACCGGATCGCGGTGTTCTTCCGGTTCATCCTCGTCATCCCGGCGGCCATCGTCGCCCAGGTCGTCGCCTCCGGCTGGGCGGCCGCGTCGTTCGTCATCTGGCTGGCGGTGCTGATCAGCGGGCACGCGCCGCCGGCGCTCTTCGACGCGACCGCGGCGGTCCAGCGCTACTCGGTGCGCTACAACGCGTACTCGATGCTGCTGACGTCGGCCTACCCCAAGCGGCTGTTCGGCGACGAGGGCCTCGTCGAGCCGCGGGTGTCGCCGACACGGCCGCTGCTGCTCGGCTCGAACGGGCGGGTGCTGCTCATGGTCTTCATCATCCTGGGCGCGCTCAGCCTGATCGGCCAGTACGTCTTCCAGAGCGCCAATATGTGATCTCTCGTCATCGCGACGCGCGGAACAGGGCGACCGGCGAATCCGGCCGCCCGGCTCCGTCCGCTCAGCGACCGGCGGGGGTGATCTTCTCGGCCTGGGTCAGGGCCTGCGCCAGCGTGCCGGCGAGGTCCTGGCCGGTGCCCTGCGAGAAGATCACGTGGTCGACGCCCCGCTCGGCGAGGCGGCCGATCGTGTCGACGGCCTGGTCGACGGAGGGCTTGCCGTCCGCCATGAACGTCAGCGAGGTCTTCTCGATCTCGGCGTAGTCGCGCCCCTCGCGCTCGCAGTGCTCGCGCAGCACGTCGAGCTTGTGGGGCAGCTCGTCGGAGTCGAAGATGTTGCAGGCGTCGGCGTACTTCGCCACGAACCGCAGCGTCTTCTTCTCTCCCGTCCCCCCGATCAGGATCGGCGGGTGCGGGCGGCGGATCGACTGGGGCGAGTTGAGCGGGCGTTCCAGCTGGTAGTGCCCGCCTTCGAACGGCTTCTCGTCGCCCGCCCACATCTGCTTGGCGATCCGCAGGGTCTCCTCCAGCCGTTCGAAGCGCTCGGCCGTCGGCGGGAACGGGATGCCGAGCCCGCGCGACTCCTCGTCGTTCCACGCGGCGCCGACGCCCATCCAGGCCCGGCCGCCCGACAGCACGTCCAGCGTCGTCACGGTCTTCACCAGGACGCTCGGGTGCCGGTAGGTGACCCCGGTGACCATGGTGCCGAGCGTGATCCGCTCGGTGATCCCGGCCGCGTACGCCAGGGCGGAGTAGCCCTCCAGCATCGGCTCCTCGGCGGGGCCGACGACCGAGATCTGGAAGAAGTGGTCCATCACCCAGAGCGAGTGCAGCCCGCCCTGATCGGCCTCGCGGGCGATCCGGCCGAACTCCGGGCCGATCCGTTCCGGGCCTCCGGAGAAGGTGAAACTGGGAATCTGAAGTCCGATGCGCATGGTGTCCACTCTGCTTCCTGGAGTGCACTCCAGGTCAAGCGTCCCTGGAGCATTCCGGTTTCGGGGTCCCCTCTAGGGCCCCGGGGCCCTAGAGGGAAATGATCAACGGTTCGTAGCGTTCGTCCACGGAACGTGATCCCCTCTCGGAGAGGCGAGAATCCCCTATGCGAAAAGTGTCCACCCTGGCCGTGACAGGCGTGCTGGGAACGGGCCTGGCCCTGACCGGGGCCTCGGCCGTCGGCACGGCGTCGGCCGCGCCCGCCGCCGCGACCGCCACGGCGTCGGCCGGGACGGCCAAGGCGTTCGCGTGCAAGCCGCTGCGCCAGAAGACCGTCTTCACCGGCACCAAGACCGCGTGGGTCGGCATCGGCAAGATCTACACGAGCGGTCCCGGCCCCGGCAAGGCCCGCGTCTCGATCAAGGCGGGCGCGACCGCGAAGGGCAGCATCAGCGTCAGCGCGGGCGGCTCGGCCAGCGCGAAGATCAAGAAGATCATCGAGGCCGACTTCGAGGCCAAGGTCGACGTGAACCTGGAGTTCTCGGCGTCGCTGGAGGCGACCGAGACCGCGTCGTTCAGCATCCCGAAGAAGAAGTACCTCAAGATCCGCTACCAGGTGAAGACCAAGCAGGCCAACTGGAAGCGCGTCACCGTCTACGACAACTGCCGCGACAAGGTCACCAGCCGCGGCTTCACCCGGATGATCGTCAAGCCCATCGACGGCGGGTGGCACGTCCGGCGCGTCTCCCGCCGCTAGCCCCCGCAGCTGACCGGGGCCGGGGGCCGCCCCGGCCCCGGTCAGATCTCCGCCGATTGACCTGGAGTGCGCTCCAGGTGGAATGCTGGGGTACGTGAGCTTCTACTCCCCGGGCGAGACCGCCGAGAAGAGCGGCTTCAGCATCGACACCCTCCGCTACTACGAGAAGATCGGCCTCCTGTCGGACATCGCGCGCAACGCGGCCGGGCGGCGGGTGTTCACCGACGACGATCTCGCCTGGCTGCACATGCTGCGCTGCCTGCGCGAGACCGGCATGCCCATCGCGGAGATGTTGCGGTTCTCGGAGCTGCTGCGGGGCGGCGAGGAGACCTTCAAGGAACGGGTCGAGCTGCTGGAGGCCCACGACCGGCGCGTCGAGGAGCAGATCGCCGTGCTGAAGACCCAGCAGGAGCACATCCAGTGGAAGATCGGCTTCTACCGGGACCTCGCCTAGGTCGCCGGCGTCGCCGCCATCGGAAACCGGGCAGGTGTGCTGGATGAGCCGTCCGGAGCCGTTGCGGGTCAGCGGGAGATGGGGTCGATGCGACGGCCCGCGTTGTCGAAGACCAGCAGGCGGTCGAGGGCGACGGCCAGGCGGACGTCGTCGCCGCGGCTGGGACGCGGGCCGGTGGTGATGCGGAAGATGAGGTCGGTGCGCCGGTGATGGCCGGTGCGTTCGGGCTCCGGCTCGGGGGCGGGCGCGGGGCGGCCGAAGAGGGCGCGGATCCGGGACGGCTGGACCGGCGCGGGAGGCTGGACGGGGCGCTGGGTGAACTCGGCGGGGTCGACGGAGGGGATGCCCGCCTCGGCGTAGGCCAGCCATTCGTGGCCGTGGAATTCGAGGGTCCGTACCTGGCCGACGAGCTCCTGGCCGGTGGGCTCGCCGGTCGCCTGGGTGAGGGCGTCGCCGCGGACGCCGATGGTGACGGGGGCGCCGTGATGGCTGATCAGGGCCGTCGCGCGGGGGTCGTTCCAGGGAAGCGTGAGGCGCTGCGGGCCCAGGTCCAGGACCACGCCCTGGTCTTGGACGGCCCAGGCCGTAGCGCGCAGGAGGTTGATGGGGGGTGAGCTGAGGAACGCGGCGACGAAGACCGTGGCGGGGTCGTGGTAGATCTGCTCGGGGGTGCCCACGTCCTCCAGGACGCCTTCGCGGAGGACGGCGATGCGGTCGGCCATCGTCATGGCCTCGACCTGGTCGTGCGTCACGTACACCGTGGTCGCGCCGGTCGCGCGGACGAGGGCGGCGATCTCGACGCGGAGTTCGGCGCGCAGGCCGGCGTCGAGGCTGGACAGCGGCTCGTCCATGAGGAAGAGGGACGGCTCGCGGATCAGGGCGCGGCCCATGGCGACGCGCTGGCGCTGGCCGCCGGACAGGGTGCGCGGGAGCCGGTCGAGCATACTGTCGAGGCCCAGGGCGCGGGCGAGCTCGCGGACCTTGCCGCGGGCGGTCTCGGGATCGTCCTTGGTGATCTCCAGCGGGAACATCATGTTGCCGCGCACGCTGCGGTGCGGGTAGAGCGCACCGTCCTGGAAGACCATGGCCACGTTGCGGTCGCGGGGGGACAGGCCGTTGGCCACGGAGCCGCCGAGCCAGAGGTCGCCCGAGGTGATCTCCTCCAGGCCGGCGATCATGCGCAGCACCGTGGACTTGCCACAGCCGGACGGGCCCAGCAGGACGAACAGCTCACCGTCCTCGATGCGCAGGCGGAGGTCGTGCACCGCGTGCTGGCCACCGGGATAGATCTTGTTCACGCCGTCGAGCACAACGTCCGTCATCGGGGTCCCCCTGTGATGTGACGGGGATGACAACCTGCTGATCCCATCGTGCACGTGCCGGTTTGTCCAGGGGGCGTTTCATGCATGTTCGCCTGGGGTTTCAATGTTGATCTCTCGTGGGAGAGTCGGAGGATGCCTGACAGACCCATTTACGAACCGTTCGCCGCCGAGTATGCCGACCACGCGGCGGACAGCGCCCACAACGCCCTCTACGACCGGCCCGCCGTGCTGGGGCTGGCGGGCGACGTGAGCGGGCTCACCGTGCTGGACGCGGCGTGCGGGCCGGGGCTGTACGCGGCGGAGCTGCGGCGGCGAGGGGCCCGGGTCATCGCGTTCGACCAGAGCCCGACGCTGGTGGGGCTCGCGCGGGAACGGCTCGGCGCGGACGGGGACCTGCGCGTGCACGATCTCGCCGAGCCGCTGCACTGGCTGGGCGACGGCTCGGTCGATCTCGTCGTCCTCGCGCTGGCGCTGCACTACGTGGACGACCGGGTGGGGATGCTGCGGGAATTCCGGCGAGTGCTGCGGCCGGGCGGGGCGGTCGTGATCTCGACCCACCATCCGGTCTCGGACTGGCGGGAGTTCGGCGGCTCGTACTTCACGACCGGCGCGGTCGAGGTGTCGCTGAGCTCGGAGAACGACTGGCCCGTCCGGGTCTGGCGGCGGCCGCTGACGGCGATCTTCGGGGAGTTCCGGGCGGCGGGGTTCCTCGTCGACGAGCTCGTGGAACCTCGGCCGGACGAGGAGATGGCCACGCGCTACCCGGAGGACTACGCCGAGCTGGAGGAGGCCCCCGCGTTCATCGCGTTCCGGCTCGTTCCGGATCCGGCCAGTTCCTCGCCCTGAGCGAGGCGGTGGCGCAGCGTCGCGGAGTTGCCTGCCACGGCCGTGATGAGGACGCCGGGGCCGGCGAGCGGAAGGACGGCCAAGCCGTCCGAGGCGGCGGCGTACGGCTCGCGGGACAGGCCCGGGGCGACGAGGAGAACGCTGCCGACGGCCTTGGCGTCGCCGATCACGGCACGGCTGCCGAAGACCGCCGGGTCGTCGAGGCGCAGCTCGTGGCGGAGGATCGGGACACCGCCGAGGGTCACGTCGAAGCGGCTGGTGTGCTTGCCGGGAAGCTCCAGATGACGCCCGAGGATCAGCTCCTCGTACCAGCGCAGGGTGGCTCCCTCGGCGAGCTCGATGGCGGCCGCCGAGCGATGGTGGCAACCGGCCGCCGCGACGGTCGGCTCCGGCGCGAAGTCGAGATGGCCGCCTGCCGAGACCCTGGCCCTGACGGCCATCCGGGACTCGCCCTTGCCGGGCAGGGCGAGCGTGGTGGCGACGGACCTGACCGCCAGGCGCGCGCCCGGCCCGATCTCCAGGGCGAGCGCGAAGTCGTCGCCGCCCAGCGGGCCGGCGGCGGCACCGACCAGGTAGAGCGCCTCGGCGGTCTCGCGCAGCGCGAGCGGGCCGTCGGAGCGGAGCCTGGTCAGCCGTGTCCGGCCGCCCGTGTCGCGCTCGGCGGACGCGGCGGCGCGGGCCACGTAGCCACGGGTCACGAGACGGCCGTGCGGCCGTGGTGCCGGCCTTCACGCCGGGCCTCGCGCAGGACGGACCGCACCCAGTCCGCCACCTCGGAGGCGGCGGGCCGCTCGCGCAGGGACGTGAACGCGACGGGCCTGCCGTCGCGGACCCGCGCCGAGTCGCGAGCCATCATGTCCAGGTCGCTGCCGACCAGCGGGGCCAGATCGGTCTTGTTGATGACCAGCAGATCGGCCGCCGCCACGCCCAGGCCGCCCTTGCGCGGCACGTCGTCGCCGCCCGCCACGTCCAGCACGAAGATCTGCCGGTCGGCCAGGCCCTTGCTGAAGAGCGCCGTCAGATTGTCGCCGCCGCTCTCCACGATGATGAGGTCCAGGCCGGGGTGGCGCTCCTCCAACGCCTCGACCGCGTCCAGGTTGGCGGAGATGTCGTCGCGGATGGCGGTGTGCGGGCAGCATCCCGTCCGGACGGCCGTGATCCGGTCGTCCGGCAGCACCGCGTCGCGCCGCAGGAAGTCGGCGTCCTCGGTGGTGTAGATGTCGTTGGTCACGACGGCGATCTCCAGCTCGCCGCGCAGCGTGCGGCACAGCGCGGCGGTCAGGGCCGTCTTGCCGCTGCCGACCGGGCCGCCGATGCCCAGGCGGAGGGCGCGGCCGTGCGCGGGCGCGGCGTCGTGCGGGTCGTGAGCGTGGTCGGCTCCCATCGGGCACCTCCTGGGTCGGTCGTCAGGATTCGAAATTGCGCAGGTCAGCGCGCAGGTGGAGTTCCGCGTAGAGATCGAGGACGGGCGCGGACGGGGCCGGAAGCGCCGCCCAACCGTCGCTCGCGCCGGTGGCCTCGGCGGCGATCGCGTCCACGTCGGCGGCGAGCTCGGCCAGCGTCCGGTGCACGGCCAGCGGATCGAGGCCGAGCAGCCGTACGGCGGCGGAAGCGGGCCCGGTGATCGTGCCGTGGGCCGTGATGGTGGCCGCGTCGAGCGGCGTCCCGCCGCCCGCCGCGGCCGCCGCGCCCTGCACGATCGGGTGGTGCGGCTCGCGGACGGCCGTGGCGAGCGTGTCGAGGGCGGGATGCGGCCAGGTCGTCCGGGCGGCCCGGAGCAGGGAGCGGCCCTGGGCGCGGGACGCGTGGCGTTGAGCCGGTGACGGCGTCCGGGCATCGGCCTCGGCGTCCAGCCGTTCCCAGGAGCGGCCGTCGATGAGCGCATGCGCGCAGGCCGCCGCTGCCAGCGCGGCGGCGACGAGGCCGGTCGTCGCGAGCCGTCCGCGCAGGAAATCGGCCAGCCCGGCGACGTCCTCGACCGCGCCGGCCGTGACGGCGGGCTCCAGCCCGCCCGAATGCGCGTGGCCCCCGGCGGGGAGCCGGGAGTCCGCCAGCAGCAGCAACGTCGCCTTCATCAGAAGAGGAAGTAGCGCTGGGCCATAGGAAGCTCAGTGGCTGGGGCAGGCTCCACCTCGTCGCCGTCGATGGAGACGGTGAACGTGTCAGGGTCGACCTCGATGCGGGGCAGCGCGTCGTTCAGAGGCATGTCCGCCTTGGTGAGGCGGCGTGTGTTCTTGATGGGGACGAGGGCGCGGCGTACGCCGATCTGCGAGCCCAGCCCGGCGTCCAGCGCGGCCTGCGACACGAAGTGGACGGAGGCCATGGCGGCGACGGCGGGCACGGCGCCGAACATCGGGCGGGGGAGCACGGGTTGCGGCGTCGGGATCGAGGCGTTGGCGTCGCCCATGGCGGCCCAGGCGATCACGCCGCCCTTGAGCACCACCCGCGGACGCACGCCGAAGAACGCCGGATCCCACAGGACGAGGTCGGCCAGCTTGCCGGGCTCGACGGAGCCGACCTGGTCGTCGAGACCGTGCGCGATCGCCGGGTTGATCGTGTACTTGGCGACGTAGCGGCGGGCCCGCAGGTTGTCGGCCGCGCCGTCGCCGGGAAGGACGCCGCGGCGCTTCTTCATGGCGTGCGCGGTCTGCCAGGTGCGGATGACGGTCTCGCCGATGCGGCCCATGGCCTGGGAGTCCGAGCCGATCATCGAGATGGCGCCGAGGTCGTGCAGGATGTCCTCGGCCGCCATCGTCGTCGGGCGGATCCGCGACTCGGCGAACGCCAGGTCCTCGGGCACCGACGGGTTGAGGTGATGGCAGACCATCAGCATGTCGAGGTGCTCGTCGAGCGTGTTGACGGTGTGCGGGCGCGTCGGATTGGTGGAGGACGGGAGCACGTTCGGCCGCGCGGCGACGGTGATGATGTCCGGAGCGTGCCCGCCGCCCGCGCCCTCGGTGTGGTACGCGTGGATGCCCCGCCCGCCGATGGCGGCGAGGGTCGACTCGACGTACCCGGCCTCGTTCAGGGTGTCGGAGTGCAGCGCGGCCTGGACCCCCGACTCCTCGCAGACGCGCAGGCACGCGTCGATCGCGGCGGGCGTCGTGCCCCAGTCCTCGTGCAGCTTGAAACCGGAGGCCCCGGCGCGGAGCTGCTCCCAGAGCGCCTCCTCGCCGACCGTGTTGCCCTTGCCGAGCAGCGCCACGTTCACCGGCCAGGCGTCGAGCGCCTCCAGCATGCGGTGCAGGTACCAGGCGCCGGTCACGGTCGTGGCCTTGGTGCCTTCGGCGGGTCCGGTGCCGCCGCCGACGAGCGTGGTGACGCCCGCGCCGAGGGCCTCTTCGAGCAGTTGCGGGCAGATCAGGTGGACGTGGGAATCGACCGCGCCCGCGGTGAGGATCTTGCCGTTCCCGGCGAGGACCTCGGTGGACGGGCCGATGACGAGATCGGGATGGACCCCGTCCATCGTGTCGGGGTTGCCCGCCTTGCCGAGCGCCACGATCCGGCCGTCCCGGATCCCGACGTCCGCCTTGACGACGCCCCAGTGATCGAGGACGACCGCGCCGGTGACGACCAGGTCGAGCGCGCCTTCGGCACGCGTCGTGCGGGCCTGGCCCATCGACTCGCGGATCACCTTGCCGCCGCCGAACACCGCCTCGTCGCCCGCGCCCGCCGGGCCGCGGCTGCGGTCCTCGGTCACCTCGATCAGCAGATCGGTGTCGGCGAGCCGCACGCGGTCACCGGCGGTCGGGCCGTAGAGCTCGGCGTAGCGGGCCCGGGACAGCGCCGTGGGCCGGGGCGTCGAGGGATCAGTCATCGAGGGGGCCCGTCCTCTCCAGGCGCAGGCCGGGGACGACGCGATGCCCGGCCAGGGGCACGAGGGAGACCTCGCGGGTCATGCCGGGCTCGAACCGCACCGCCGTGCCGGCGGGCACGTCGAGACGGCGGCCCCAGGCGGCCTCCCGGTCGAAGTCGAGGGCCGGGTTGGCCACGGCGAAGTGGTAGTGCGAGCCGACCTGTACGGGCCGGTCGCCGGTGTTGACCACGGTGACGGCGACGCGCGGGCGGCCGGGGTTGAGCTCGACGGGCTCGGGACCGGGAACGATCTCACCCGGAACGATCCCGCTCATGGGATCGGCCTGTGCACGGTGACGAGCTTGGTGCCGTCGGGGAAGGTCGCCTCCATCTGGACCGAGTCGAGCATCTCCGGGATGCCCTCTATGACGTCGTCCCGCGAGAGCACGGCGCGGCCCGACTCCATGAGCTCGGCCACGGTACGCCCGTCGCGGGCGCCCTCCATGATGTGCACCGCGATGATGGCGGTCGCCTCGGGATGGTTGAGCCGCAGCCCGCGTGCCCGCCGGTCCCGGGCCACCTGCGCGGCGACGTGGATCAGCAGCCGTTCCTGCTCGTGTGGAGTGATCAGCACACTCGCACGCTAACCGCGGTACGAGCGGCGGCGGAACGGCCGGGCCGGGGCTTTAACAGCCATTTCACAACCCTGTGTCGTCCGAAACACGCCCGTCATAGATCGACTTCTCGCGAGGTCGCCGGCCGCGGGGTCTCGACAAACCGGGGCACGAGCGATCAGTGTCTTGTAGCAGATCAACGACTGCCCGTAGGCAGCCGGCCTCAAAGGAGATCCATGTCAGAGCTCCCCCCGACCTCTCCGACTTCGGCCGCACTCACCCGCCGCGCGTTCCTCGGCCGCACCGGTGCCGGGGCCGCCCTCATCGCGGGCGGCCTCGCCATCGGCGGCGGGTCCGCCATCGCCCGCACCGCACCGGCCATCGCTCCCGCCGACCTCGATCCGCTCACCCTGCTGAAGAAGATGCTCGCGTTCGACACGCAGAACTTCGGCGAGGGCGGCGTCACCCGCCCGCACGCCGAGATGCTCAAGGCGATGTGGGACGCGGCCGACGTCAGCGCGGAGATCATTCCGACGCCCAAGAAGGACAACGTCCACCTGGTCGCCCGCGTCCGCGGCACCACCGGCGCTCCGCCCCTGCTGCTCCTCGGCCACTCCGACGTCGTCCCGGTGGAACGTTCGAAATGGACCGTCGACCCGTTCGCGGGCGTCGTCAAGGACGGTGAGATCTACGGCCGCGGCGCGCTGGACATGAAGGGCGCCAACGCCGCGTTCATCACGGCCCTGCTCCGCCACATCAACGAGAAGGGCCGCTTCGACCGCGACATCATCGTTCTCACCGACTGCGACGAGGAGGCCGGCCAGTACGGCTCGCGCTGGCTCGCCGAGAACCACTGGAACAAGATCGACGCGGGCATGGTGCTCACCGAGGGCGGCTGGTTCCTGGCCCAGAAGGACCGCACGACCCCGATGTTCATCACCGTCACCCGCCAGGACAAGGTCTACTTCAACCTCGACCTGGTCGCCGACGGCACCGCGACGCACAGCTCGAAGCCCAACCCCGACTCGGCCATCGCCAAGCTCGCCCGCGCGGTCGCCGAGCTCGACGGCTGGCTGGCCCCGGTGACGCTGACCCCGGTCACCCGCGAGTACTTCGCGGCCCTGGCCCGCGCCACCGACGACCGTCCTTTCAAGCGTGCCATCCAGCTGCTCCTGAACGCCAAGTCCGCTGCTTCGCGCGAACGGGCCGCGGCCCTGGTCGTCAAGCGCAGCTCCTACCCCTGGCTGCACCGCGCCCTCCTCCGCACGACCCACGCCTTCGTGATCGAGGACGCGGGTTACAAGGAGAACGTCATCCCGTCGTCGGCGACCGTCCGCGTCAACTGCCGGGGCGTGCCCGGCGGCCAGCGTCCCCGCGACTTCCTCGCCCAGGTCCGCCGGAAGCTCGCCGACCGCGACGTGCGGGTCAAGCTGATCGGCAACGCCGGCGAGACCGAGGAGGCCGCTCTCAAGCGGCTGGACGAGACGTTCGCCAAGCCCCCGTCCTCCATCGACAGCCCCCTTTTCGCCGCCATCAAGGACGCCGCGGGCAAGACCTACCCCCAGGCCGCCTTCGCCCCGGCCCTCTTCGAAGCGGGCACGAGCCTGGCGCCGTGGACCTCCCGGGGCGTTCCCGGCTACGGCGTCTACCCGTACGTCCTGGACAACGACCAGCTCATCGGCATGCACGGCAACGACGAACGCATCTCCGTGGCCGCGCTGCAGCAGGGCACCGAGTTCATGTACCGCCTCTTCGACCGCTTCAGGGTCTGACGGATCAGGGTCTGACCCTGCGCCCGATCGACGGGTAGTCCTCCACGAGCCCGTCCGCGCCGAAGACGATGTCCTCGGTGAACCCCTCATCCGCGTAGTTGACGACGCCCCGGCGGACGTGCCGATACGTCTGCCGGGCCGGCGTCACCACGAGATCGGGCACCGACACCCACGCCATCAGATGCGTGCCCTCGCCGCCCTCCAGATAGCCGCCCCTGAGCACCGGCATCGTGTTGGTCAGCGGCGACAGCCCGAGGTCGCAGTCCAGGGCGCCGGTCAGGGCCGCGGCGTCTCCGCCGGGCGGCGGCAGCTCCACGTGCCCCTCCGCCTTGGCGGTGACGGTCCACTCGCCCTCCGGCCGGTTGATCAGCTCCAGCGATCGCCGCCAGCCGTCGCCGGACGTCTCGACCAGCAGCCGGGCGGTGATCCATCGCTCGCCCGTGGTCAGCTCGTACTCCAGCCGGTAGGGCAGCGGATCACCGCCGATGGCCGACCCCGTGGCCCGCAACCGGCCCTCCCGGAGCTCGATCTCGGCCAGCTCGGCGCCTTCGGGCTTGACCCAAACGATCGACGTCATCCCCTCACGCTAGCCCCGGCCACCGACATCGAACCCTTTCGGCGCCGGACACGGGCGGTGAGCGGGGGGTACGTGTTCCGGCGTGATGCGCCGGATGTCGTGGGGCGAGATTAGACTCGCCGCCGTGGCAGGCCGGATTCGTAATGAGGACATCGCGCTCGTACGGGAGCGATCACCCATCGCCGAGGTCATCGGCGAGTACCTGCAGTTGCGGAGTGCGGGCGGGGGCAACCTCAAGGGCCTGTGCCCGTTCCACGACGAGAAGTCGCCGTCGTTCAACGTGACGCCCGCCCGCAATCTCTACTTCTGCTTCGGATGCGGCGTCGGCGGCGACGTCATCAAGTTCGTTCAGGAGATGGATCACCTGCCGTTCTCCGAGGCGGTGGAGCGGCTGGCGGCCAAGGCCGGCATCCAGCTGCGGTACGAGGAGGGCGGCTTCACGCCCCGGCAGGACGGCGGGCAGCGGGCCCGGCTGGTCGAGGCGCACAAGGCCGCCGCCGAGTTCTATACCGAGCAGCTCAACGGCGCCGAGGCGATCATCGGGCGCAAGTTCCTGTCGGAGCGGGGGTTCGAGGCCTCGGACGCGGCGCACTTCGGGGTGGGGTTCGCACCCCGGGAGTGGGAGGGGCTGGTCCGGCACCTGCGCGGGCGGGGCTTCGCCGACAAGGAGCTGATCGCGGGCGGGCTGGCCAAGGAGGGCCGGCGCGGGCCGATGGACCGCTTCCGCGGCCGGCTGATGTGGCCGATCCGTGACCTGAGCGGTGACGTGATCGGGTTCGGCGCGCGCAAGCTCTACGAGGACGACGACGGCCCGAAGTACCTCAACACGCCGGAGTCGCCGATCTTCCACAAGAGCTCGGTGCTGTACGGCGCCGACCTGGCCAAGAAGGAGATCGCGCGGCGGCGGCAGGCCGTGGTCGTCGAGGGCTACACCGACGTCATGGCGTGCCATCTGAGCGGGATCCCGACCGCCATCGCCACCTGCGGCACCTCGTTCGGGGACGACCACATCAAGATCCTCCGCCGGCTGCTGATGGACCAGGACGAGTTCCGGGGCGAGGTGATCTTCACCTTCGACGGCGACTCGGCCGGGCAGAAGGCGGCGCTGCGGGCGTTCGCCGACGAGCAGAAGTTCGTGACGCAGACGTTCGTGACCGTGCAGCCGGACGGGCTCGACCCCTGTGACCTGCGCATCCGTCATGGCGACGCGGCCGTGAGGGATCTGGTGGCCTCCCGGCAGCCGCTCTTCGAGTTCGCCGTGCGCAGCGCGATCTCCCAGCACAACCTCGACACCGCCGAGGGGCGGCTGGCCGCGCTCGACGCGGCGGCGCCGGTGGTCGCCAAGATCAAAGACCGGGCGCTGCGGCAGATGTACGCGGTCAGCCTCGACCGGTGGCTCGGCATCATGGACGAGCAGTTCGTGCTGCGGCGGGTCCGCGAGCTGGCGGCACGCGAGCACGGCAAGCGCAACGGGCGGCCCGGCGGGGACGCCGGCCCCGGGGGCGCGGGCGCGACGGCCGAGCGGCCCGCCTACGACCCGAACGATCCCGAGGTGCAGCGTGAGCGGGAGCTTCTGAAGATCGCGGTGCAGCGGCCCGCGCTGCTCGGACCGGTCTTCGACGGGGTGCCGGCCGAGGCGTTCATCGCGCCGCCGCACGCCGCCGTCCGGGAGGTCATCGCTGCGGCTGGTGGGGTCGCTGTGGTGGCAGGGGCGGCCGAATGGGTCGCGCTGCTGCACGAGCACGCGCCGAACGAGCAGCTCAGAGGCCTGATCACGCAGCTCGCGGTGGAGCCGACACGGTCCGCACAGGAATCGGATGACCGTTATGCCATCGAGCTGCTCGCCCGGATCCAGGAACGCCAGCTCACCCGCATGATCGCCGACGTGAAATCTAAACTCGGACGGCTGAATCCGGTCGAGCAGGGTGACGAATACAACAGGCTCTTCGGTGATCTTGTCGCGCTTGAGCAGCAGAGACGGGAGTTGCGCGAGCGCGGGCTTGGGTCACAGTAAGTCAAGAGACCGCAAAATGGGTCTCGTGATCTAGGGTCCGATTGACGCAGACTGTCCCCGTGGGCCCTTCGGTGCTGCCTAGCGAGGCGCCATCGGTTGATCAGGTGGCAGACCTAGTCGCACGTGGCAGAGAACGCGGCGGTGTGACCGTCGATGATGTCGCTGCTGCACTCGATCGCTCCGACTTGCCGGACGATTCACTGGAACGAGTCGTCCGGATGCTCGCAGAGCAGGGGGTAGAGGTTCTCGAGTCTCAACAGGAGACCGAGGACGTCACGCGAGCGGATGAGGGAGACCTCGGCAAGCGGGCGCCGACGAGCGACCTGGTCAGGATTTACCTGAGAGAAATCGGTCGCGTACCGCTTCTCACGGCAGAAGATGAAGTCGAACTAGCGAAATCGATCGAGGCGGGGCTGTTCGCCGAGGAGAAGCTGGCGCACACCGCCATCCTCTCCCGGATGGAACAACTCGACCTCGAACTGCTCGCCCGCGACGGAGTGCGGGCGAAGCAACGCCTGATCGAGGCCAACCTGCGCCTGGTGGTGTCGATCGCCAAACGGTACGTGGGCCGGGGAATGCTCTTCCTCGACCTCATCCAGGAGGGAAATCTCGGACTCATCCGCGCGGTCGAGAAATTCGACTACACAAAGGGATTCAAGTTCTCGACGTACGCCACCTGGTGGATCCGCCAGGCGATCACGAGAGCGATCGCCGACCAGGCCCGGACGATCCGCATTCCGGTGCACATGGTGGAGACCATCAACAAGCTGGTCCGGGTGCAGCGCCAGCTCCACCAGGACCTCGGCCGGGAACCCGCGCCCGAGGAGATCGGCCTGGAGATGGGCCTGTCGCCCGTCCGGGTCGTGGAGATCCAGCGGATAGCCCAAGAGCCGGTGTCCCTGCAGTCGCCCATCGGAGAGGAAGACTCCGACCTGGGTGACTTCATCGAGGACGCGGACGCCGTCGTGCCGATCGAGGCCGCGGCGTTCATCCTGCTTCAGGATCAGCTCGAGGACATCCTGGGGACGTTGTCCGATCGGGAGCAGCGCATCATCCAGCTGCGCTTCGGCCTGACCGACGGCCATCCGCGGACTCTCGAAGAGGTCGGCCGCGAGTTCGGCGTGACACGGGAACGCATCCGCCAGATCGAATCCAAGACCCTGGCCAAGCTGCGTCACCCGTCCCGCGCGCAGATGCTCCGAGAATATCTGGACTGACACCAAGTCCGGACGTCCGAAGTCCGGACTGACACGGCTCTCCGCCGTGATCGCCCGATCGCCACCCCGGTCGTGTGATCACGGCGGAGAGCTGTTTCCGGTCGGCCATGAACAGGCAGGGGCCATGATCCGGCGGGCGCGCGGCTCGCATAGGCTGCCGGCCATGACCGCTGACTCCGCGCACGCGACCCGGAAGGCCCCCTCGATCGACGGACGGCGGTTCCGTGCCGTCGCCGACGTGGCCGGGGGCGAGATCGTGCCCGAGACGCTCTTCACCTACCACGAGAGCGACGGCGAGATCTGGGCCGAGTACGCGGGAGGCGCGATCCGGCGCGGCCATCTCGTCGGCACCCGTACGGGCGACATGCTCGACTTCCGCTACAGCCAGCTCAACGCGGAAGGCGAGACCAACAACGGGCATTGCGCGTCCGCCATCTCGGTCCTGCCCGACGGACGGCTTCGGCTGGACGAGACGTGGGAGTGGGAGTCCAAGCCCGGTTCCGGGGTCAGCGCGGTGGAAGAAGTAGCGGAAGGGTTCTGACGTCACATTTCCGACGTAGTTCCATTACCGTTGAAGCATGCTGATCGTGACGACAGACGGGCTGGCGGGGTACGACATCCGTTCCGTGCTCGGCGAGGTCCTCGGGGTGGCCGTCCAGACCGATCAGAGCCGGCCGGTGGGGCAGTCGTCGAGCAGTGCGACGTTCCGCGTGACGGGCGAGCAGCCGGGCGCAGGCCTGGCGGCGACCCGCCGGGAGGCCGTCGACCGGCTCGCCCAAGAGGCTCATCGCAAGGGCGCCAACGCCGTGGTGGGGATGTGCTTCGACACCGCGCAGCTGGCCGGGGGAGGCCATGAGGTCTGCGCGTACGGCACCGCCGTGTGGGCCGAGCCGGCGAAGGCCGCCGCGGCCCAGCCGCAGTCCGGCACCATGCCGCAGCAGGCCGGCCAGGGCGGCAAGCCGTACCCGGACCCGCAGCCGGGCGGCCCGCCCATGGCGGCGCGCAATCTGACCATCGGTCTGCACGACCGCCCCCGCTGACCGCGCCCCCGCGGACCGCTCTTGATCTTCCCAGGTGGGAGTGGCGGGGGTCACCGGTGTCGGCAGGACGTCCGGCTTGACTAACTGAGGTTAGCATTAGCTAATTTAGGCGAGCCTTACCGAGTCCTTGCCACTGGAGACCTTGATGCGTCCTGCCCACGCGCTCGCTTTCGCGGGCGTCACCGCCCTGTCGATGTCCGTTCTCACGGCGTGCGGCGGTGACGACAAGGCGGACGCCGGCTCCGGGGACTCCATCGCGGTGACCGCGACCGACTCGTCCTGTGAGGTCGCCAAGAAGGAGCTGGCCGCGGGCAAGCTCACGTTCAAGATCACCAACAAGGGCGGCAAGGTCAACGAGTTCGAGCTGATCAAGCCGGACGGCAAGATCCTCTCCGAGCGGGAGAACATCGGCCCCGGCACCACGGTCGACTTCGTGGTCAACCTGCCCGCCGGCACCTACACGGCGCTGTGCAGCGCGGGCCAGACAGGCAAGGGCCCGTCCCAGCAGGTCACCGTGACCGGCGCGGCCGGGGGCGGCGGCGCCGACGCGCGGCTCACCAAGGCCGCCGCCGACTACAAGGCGTTCGTCATCGAGCGGCTCGACGCCACCATCGCCAAGACCAACGAGTTCGTGGCGGCGGTCAAGGCGAACGACGTCGCCAAGGCCAAGTCGCTGTACGCGCCGTCCCGCGTCGGCTGGGAGACCATCGAGCCGGTCGCCGAGAAGTTCGGTGACATCGACCCCAAGGTGGACGCCCGCGAGGCCGACCTGACCGCGGCCGAGCGCAAGGACTGGTCCGGCTGGCACGTCCTGGAGAAGGCGCTCTGGAAGGACGACTCGGTCAAGGGCAAGGGCCGGTACGGCGACCAGCTCCTCAAGGACCTCGCCCTCCTGAAGTCGCGCCTGCCCGGCCTCACCATCGACCCGGTCAACGACATGGCCGCCGGCGCCAAGGAACTCCTGGACGAGGTCGCCACCGGCAAGGTCACCGGCGAGGAGGAGGCCTTCAGCCACACCGACCTGGTCGACTTCCGGGCCAACGTCGACGGCGCCCAGAAGATCTACGAGCTGCTCAAGCCGGTCGTCCAGGAGAAGGACGCCACGCTGGCCAAGTCCCTGGACGACAACTTCGCCGCGGTGCAGAAGCTGCTGAAGAAGTACGAGAAGGGCGACGGCTACGTCTCGTACGACACGGTCGGCAAGGCCGACCGTAAGGAGCTCGCCGACGCCGTCAACGCGCTGGGCGAGCCGCTGTCCAAGCTTGGGGGAGTGGTGGCCAAGTGACAGATGCCAAGACGACAGACGCCCAGCCGAACGAAGCGGAATCGCGGGAGAGACTGTCCCGGCGCCGGATGCTGGGGTTCTCCGGCGCGAGCCTGCTCGCCGGGGCCGCCGCCGGGGCGGGGCTCGACCGGATGGCGGCCGCCTCCACCGAGAACGAGCCGGCCACCGTCGCCGCCATTCCCTTCCACGGCGCCAACCAGGCCGGGATCGCCACCCCCGTCCAGGACCGGCTCCACTTCGCCGCGTTCGACGTCATCACCGATGACCGCGCCAAGGTCGTCCAGCTCCTCAAGGACTGGACCGCCGCGGCGGCGGCCATGACGCAGGGGCACGCGGTCGGCGAGGGCGCGGTCAGCAAGGTCGCCGTCGCGCCGCCGGACGACACCGGCGAGGCGCTCGGCCTGCCCGCCTCGCGGCTCACGCTCACCATCGGGTTCGGGCCGACCCTGTTCGAGAAGGACGGCAAGGATCGCTTCGGCATCAAGGCCAAGCGGCCCGCGGCCCTGGTCGATCTGCCGCACTTCCCGGGCGACAAGCTCGACCCCGACCGCAGCGGCGGCGACATCGCCGTGCAGGCGTGCGCCGACGACCCGCAGGTCGCCGTGCACGCGATCCGCAACCTGGCGCGCATCGGCTTCGGCGTGGTGTCCGTGCGGTGGTCGCAGCTCGGGTTCGGCAAGACCTCCTCCACCACACCGGACGCGCAGACCCCGCGCAACCTCATGGGCTTCAAGGACGGCACCGAGAACATCGCCGGCACCGACACCGCCCTGCTCGGCAAGCACGTCTGGGCGACGGCGGCGGACGGCGCCGCCTGGATGGCCGGCGGCTCCTACCTGGTGGCCCGCCGGATCCGGATGCACATCGAGACCTGGGACCGCACCTCGCTGCGCGAGCAGGAGGAGATCATCGGCCGGGACAAGCTGGAGGGCGCGCCGATCGGCCGCACCAAGGAACGCGAGAAGGTCATCCTCGCCAAGATGAAGCCCGACGCCCATGTCCTGCTGGCACACCCGCAGACCAACAAGGGCGTCCGCATCCTCCGCCGGGGCTACTCGTTCACCGACGGCAGCGACGGCCTCGGCCGCCTGGACGCCGGCCTGTTCTTCATCGCCTTCCAGCGGGATCCCCGGACCGGCTTCATCCCCGTCCAGACGTCCCTGGCGACCGACGCCCTGAACGAGTACATCCAGCACGTGGGCTCCGGCATCTACGCCTGCCCGCCTGGCGTCAAGCAGGGCGGTTACTGGGGCGAGACCCTGTTCACCTAGAGGGTTCACCTAGAGGGTTCACCTAGAGGCGGGGTCAGCCGCCCGTGGCGCGTTCGGCGCGGATGCGGGCCACGACGTCACCGGCGGCGGTCTTGATGGCCTCCAGCTCCTGGAGGTACGCCCAGTAGTCGGGATGGGCGCCCGTGAGCCGCTTGGGCGCCGCTTCGAGCCGTTCGACGAGGCCGTCCAGCACTCGCGCGTGCCGCGGCGCGGGCCCGCCCGGCTGGGCGATCGCGAGCTTCTGGGCGTCGCGCACGACGAACCGGGCCGCCTCGGCGGGCGCCGCCGGGTCGGTGCGGACGGCGTCCAGCTCCGTCACCCGCCCGGTGACCTGGCCGGCCCTGCGGTCGGCCGCGTTCAGCTCGGTACGGGCGGCGGTCAGGGCCTGCTGCGCCTGCTTCCACTCGTTGCGCGACAGGAGCGCGGACGCCTCGTTGAGCCGTTCGCGGGCGCGCGTCACACCGCCGTCGATCGCCTCGGGCGCGCCCTTGAGGTCTTGCCAGCAGGCCTGCGAGTAACCGACGAGCAGCTTTTTCATGGCTTGGCGCACCGGCTCGACGCGTCCGGCCACCACGTCCACGCGCGTACGGACCGACGCCAGCGAGTTGCGCACCTTCTCGCCCAGGAGCGGCAGCTCCTCGGCCGCCTCCCGCGCGCCGGCGGCGATCCGGGCCACCTCGTCGGCCTTGTCCATCGCGCCGGACAGTCCGAGCCCGCCGAGCCCCTGGGAGCCGAGCACCGTCAGGCCCTCCTTGGCCTTGGCGAGCTCGGCCTCCGGCTCAGAGGCGTCCATTCCCGCCTTCTGGGCGGCGGCGATGGCCGCGTCGGCGGCGGCCACGGCCTCGCGGGCGGCGGCCAGCCGGGGCGGCAGCCGGTCGAGCGCCGTCTCCAGCCGCGCCATCTGCGGCGCCAGCCGCTCGGCGAAGTGGTCGAGATCACCTGTGATCTTGCGCAGCCGGCCGCCGACGGCCAGGAAGGCGCGGCGCGCGGCGTCGTACTCGGGGACCGAACGGTCGGCGGAGTCGAGGTCATGGGCGTCGACGACGTCGATGTAACCGATGGACGCGGCGTCGGCGGAGCCGTTCAGGCGGTCGAGATCCCTGCGGGCGGCGGCACCGGCGGCCTGGTCGAGGTCGGTCAGGACGGTGACCCGGCCGTCCAGGTACTTTTGGGCCTGGTCCATGTCGTAGAAGGCCGCGGCGGCGTCCTGCTTGGCCTCGACGGCCGCGGCGCGGGCCTCCGCCTCGCGCCCGGCCCCCCGGCCACGGCGGCGCTGATCGCCCGGTCCCCGCAACGCTGCCTCCTCGTCCATCGTGCTCGCTCTAGTCTCGCTCAGGCCGCCCGCCGAGTTCACCTCTACGGGCCGGTCGATTGCCCTTTCTCCGGCGGATGTGGCCGACTCTCTGCGGATGTGACCGATGTCTACAGGTCTGATCGGTCTTGTGGGAACGGATAGCATCACTTCCAGCGTCTTTATTGCGAGGCGCCACGCGGCGCCGTCGTGCGGCAAGCGATCTTGGAGGCACTGTGGGTGTCAGTCTCAGCAAGGGCGGCAACGTCTCCCTCACCAAGCAGGCCCCGGGGCTGACCGCGGTGACCGTGGGTCTCGGCTGGGACCTGCGCACCACCACCGGCACCGACTTCGACCTCGACGCGTCCGCGCTGATCCTGGACGCCGGCGGCAAGATCGTCTCGGACCAGCACTTCGTGTTCTTCAACAACCTGCGCACGCCCGAGGGCGGTGTCGAGCACACCGGCGACAACACCACCGGCGCGGGCGAGGGCGACGACGAGCAGATCAAGGTCAACTTCGGCGTCATGCCGCCGCAGGCCGAGCGCGTCGCGTTCGCGGTGTCGATCTATGACGCCGACACCCGCAGCCAGAACTTCGGCCAGGTGCGCAACGCGTTCATCCGCGTGGTCAACCAGGCCGACAACTCCGAGCTCGCCCGGTACGACCTCACCGAGGACGCCTCCACCGAGACGGCGATGGTGTTCGGCGAGCTCTATCGCAACGGTGCCGAGTGGAAGTTCCGGGCCGTCGGACAGGGGTACGCCTCGGGTCTGGCCGGCATCGCGATGGACTTCGGCGTCAACATCTGAGAGAGCCGACGAGAGAGCCAAGGAGCAGCGCGATCATGGGAGTATCGCTCGCCAAGGGCGGCAACGTCTCGCTGACGAAGGCCGCACCCGACCTCACCGCCGTCTCGGTCGGGCTCGGCTGGGACGTGCGCGCCACCACCGGCGCGGACTTCGACCTGGACGCCTCGGCGCTGCTGCTCGACAGCGGCGGCAAGGTCCTCTCGGACCAGCATTTCGTGTTCTTCAACAACCTGCGCAGCCCGGACGGCTCGGTCGAGCACACCGGCGACAACCTGACCGGCGAGGGCGAGGGCGACGACGAGGTCGTGAACGTCGACCTGGCCAGGGTCCCGGCCGAGTGCGAACGGATCGTCTTCCCGGTGTCGATCTATGACGCCGACAACCGCGGCCAGAGCTTCGGGCAGGTGCGCAACGCCTTCATCCGCATCGTCAACCGGGCCGACAGCAACGAACTCGCGCGGTTCGACCTGACCGAGGACGCCTCGACCGAGACCGCCATGGTGTTCGGGGAGCTCTACCGGCACAGCGGTGAGTGGAAGTTCCGCGCCGTCGGCCAAGGGTACGCTTCAGGTCTGGCCGGCATCGCCATGGACTTCGGCGTGAACGTCGGTTGATCAGCGACGATCCGCGCCAGTCACCCCGCCTAGCAGAAAAACATCCATGATTCTTCGCACCTTCGGGTGGTCCTTCGGCGTCACCGCCGCCGGCCTGCTCGCCGCCTTCCTCTACGACGGCCCCGAGGCGCTCCTCCTGGTGGCCATCCTGGCCGTCCTGGAGATCTCGCTCTCGTTCGACAACGCCGTGGTCAACGCCAAGGTGCTCGACCGCATGTCGCCGTTCTGGCAGAAGATCTTCCTGACCGTCGGCATCGCGATCGCGGTGTTCGGCATGCGGCTGGTCTTCCCGCTGGGCATCGTCGCGGTCACCGCCGGGATGAGCCCGTTCGAGGCCTTCGACCTGGCGCTCAACGACGAGAAGGCCTACGCCCACGCCCTCGAGTCGGCCTACCCGATGATCGCCGCGTTCGGCGGGATGTTCCTGCTGATGCTCTTCCTCGACTTCGTCTTCGAGGAGCACGACCACCAGTGGCTGGCCTGGCTCGAGCGGCCGCTGGCCCGGATCGGCAAGCTCGACCAGCTCTCGGTCGTCATCGCGGGCACCGCGCTGGCCCTGGCGGGCGGCTACTTCGCCGACGACCCCGGCGAGGTGATGATCGCCGGCGTGCTCGGCATGATCACCTACATCCTGGTGAACGGGCTCGGTGAGCTCTTCGAGGGCGCGGGCGAGCTCGACGAGGACGACGAGAGCGTCAAGAAGGGCCCCAACGGGCTGGTCGTCGCCACCGGCAAGGCCGCGTTCTTCCTGTTCCTCTACCTGGAGGTCCTGGACGCCTCGTTCTCCTTCGACGGCGTGATCGGCGCGTTCGCGATCAGCACCAACCTGATCATCATCGCGCTGGGCCTGGGCATCGGCGCGATGTACATCCGGTCGCTGACGGTCTTCCTGGTGCGCAAGGGCACGCTGCACGAGTACGTCTACCTGGAGCACGGCGCGATGTGGGCGATCGGCGCCCTCGCGGCCTGCATGCTGGTCAGCATCGGCCACCACGTGCCCGAGTGGATCACCGGCGGGCTCGGCGCCGGCCTGATCATCGCCGCGTTCGTCAGCTCGATCGTCCGCAACCGCATCGACGACGCCGGCGGCCAGGCCGCGGCCGACAAGCAGCTGCACTCCACGGGCGTCTGAGACCGCACGGCGCCGGCCCGCCCGGACCGTTGACAGAAGACCAGCACCCCGCGTGTGACCCAACTCATCACCAAAGGAGCGGATGATGTCGATCTCACTGCAAAAGGGGCAGAAGGTCTCCCTGGCCAAGCCGGGCGGGGGCAGTCTCACGCGCGTCAAGATGGGCCTGGGCTGGGACGCGATCGCCAAGAAGGGCCTGTTCGGCAAGAAGGGCAAGGCCCAGTCGATCGACCTTGACGCGTCCTGCCTGCTCTTCGACGCCAGCGGCAACCTCGCCGACACGGTGTGGTTCCGCCAGTTGCGCAGCAAGGACGGCTCCGTGCTGCACACCGGCGACAACCTCACCGGGGCGGGCGAGGGTGACGACGAGGTGATCAACGTCGATCTGCAGGGCCTGCCGGCCAACATCACCCAGCTGGTGTTCACCGTCAACTCGTTCACCGGGCAGGACTTCTCGCAGATCGAGAACGCGTTCTGCCGGCTGGTGGACGAGGCGACGGGCCAGGAGCTCGCCCGCTACGACCTGAGCGGCTCCGGGCAGCACAACGCCCAGATCATGGCCAAGGTGTCGCGGGACGGGCAGGGCTGGTCGATGACCGCGATCGGCGCCATCGCCACCGGCCGCACGGTGCAGCATCTCGTCCCGGCGGTGACCCCCCACCTGTAGGCCCTCTGGTAGGCCACGCTCGCTCACCACTCCGTACAAACCGCGGCCGAAAAGCACCGACGGGCATCGATTGGTAGTCGTCGGTGTTTTTCGTATGACCGATTCGCGGTGTATCACCACATACCCTGGATATCGTGCCCGCGTGCGGGCCCGACGATGGGGAAGGACCCAGCGTGCATGCGGCACTTTGACCACATCGATACCGCCTACCGCAAACACCTGTTCTACCGGCAGCCCCGCCGTTTCGACCGGCACGCCGACCCCGAGGTGCTGGCGGTCGCGCTGGGCGCGACCCTCTACAGCCCGGCCACCCGGCGCAGCCTCGCCGACGACGTCGTCAAGGCCCACGGGCGCGGCGTGACCAGCATGGTCATCTGCCTGGAGGACGCGATCGGCGACGCCGACGTCGCCGCCGCCGAGGCCAACGTCGTCGAGCATCTGAGCCGCGTGCACGCCGGGGGCGCCGAGGCGCCGCTGCTGTTCGTCCGGGTCCGGACCCCCGAGCAGATCGGCGACCTGGTCGTCCGGCTCGGCGACGCGGCCGGCCTCGTCAGCGGGTTCGTACTGCCGAAGTTCACCGCGGCGAGCGGCGAGGCGTTCCTGGACGCGCTCGCCGAGACCGCCGAGCGCACCGGCCGGCGGCTGCTGGCGATGCCGGTGATCGAGAGCCGCGAGGCGGTCTACCGCGAGACCCGCGGCGAGCTGCTCCAGGACGTGGCGCTGCTCCTGGCCAAGCACCGGGACCGCGTCCTCGCCGTCCGGCTCGGCGCGACCGACATGTCCGCCGCGTACGGGCTGCGCCGCCCGCCCGACCTGACGATCTACGACATCCAGCCGGTGGCCGGCGTGATCGCCGACGTGGTCAACATCCTCGGCCGCGCCGACGGCACCGGCTTCGTGGTCACCGGCCCCGTCTGGGAGTACTTCTCGGCGGGCGAGCGCATGTTCAAGCCCCAGCTGCGGCAGTCGCCGTTCGACGCCCAGCGCGCCGCGCCGCTGCGCCAGCGGCTGATCACGTCCGACCTCGACGGGCTGATCCGTGAGGTCCATCTCGACAAGGCCAACGGGCTCACCGGCAAGACCGTCATCCATCCCAGCCATGTGGCGGCCGTGCACGCGCTCTCGGTGGTGACCCACGAGGAGTACTGCGACGCCGCCGACATCCTCGGCGTGTCCGGGGGCGGCGCGATGGCGAGCTCGTACGCGAACAAGATGAACGAGGCAGGGCCGCACCGTGCCTGGGCCGAGCGCCTCATGCTCCGCGCCCACGTCTTCGGGGTGGCGGCCGAGGACGTCACGTTCGTCGAGCTCCTCGACGCGGCGGGTGGCCGGTGAGCGCCGCTTCGTCCGCCGTCGAGGGCTGGGCCGGGGAATGGGTGTCGCGGCGGCTGGACGTGCGGCTGGCCGACGGCGAACGGCCGGCCGGGGTCGGCCTGAGCGACCTGGTGGGCCTGGCTGTGCGGCGTAACCCGAAGCGCGCGCACCTGCTCGTTTCGACGGTGCTCGGCAAGCACGTGCCGACCGATCCACGGCTGGTCCATGGGGCGGGTCTGCTGCTGGGCGATCTGGTGAGGGCGTGCCTGGACGGACGGCGGCCGGACGATCTGGACGGGCTGCTCGCGGAGGCGCTCAAGGGGCGTCCTGGGGCCGCCGCCGCGTTGCGGGATCGTCTGCGCGCGCCGCGTCCGCCGATGGACGCGGTGGTGCTGGGCTATGCCGAGACCGCCACCGCGCTCGGGCACTCGGTGGCCGACGCGCTCGGCGGGGCCTACTACCTGCACTCCACGCGGCGTCCGGTCGCCGGTTTCGCCACGTACGGCGGCTTCGAGGAGGAGCACAGCCACGCCACCAGCCACCTCCTGCTGCCGGCCGATCCGGCGGCGGCCGAGGCCGACGTCCCGATGGTGCTGGTGGACGACGAGCTGTCGACGGGCCGCACGGTGCTCAACACCATCCGCGCGCTCCATGCCGTCCGGCCACGGCATCACTACGTGCTCGCGGCGCTGGTGGATCTGCGCGGCGACGAAGATCGGGCGCGCGTTCGCGAGCTTGCCGGCGAGCTGGGCGTGCGCATCGACGCCGTCGCCCTCGCGAGTGGCCGGGTCGAGCTGCCGGACGACATTCTGGAGACCGGCCCGGCGCTGGTCGCCGACCTCGAATCCGTCCGGAGCGAGAAGCCTGAGCGGCGGCGGGCGACGCATACGGTCTCGCGGGCCGGCATCGGATGGCCGGAGGGATTGCCCGATGGGGGACGGCACGGCTTCACGCCTGAGCATCGGGAGCGCCTGGAGAAGGAGCTGCCCGCCATGGCGGCGCGTCTCGTTCCGGCGCTGGCGGGGCGCGGACGCGTTCTGGTCCTCGGGTTCGAGGAGCTGATGTACGCGCCGCTGCGGCTGGCTGAGGCGCTGGCGGACGCGCTCCCGGACGTGGCCGTGCGGTACTCGACGACGACGCGTTCACCGGTCCTCGCCGTGGACGATCCCGGCTACGCGATCCGGACGCGGCTGGCGTTCCCGGCCCACGACGACCCCGCGGACGGGCCGGGGGAGAGGTACGCCTACAACGTCGACGCGCGATTCGACGCGATCGTCCTCGTGATCGACGATGTCGCCGACACGGCGGCGCTGCGGGACGGGCTGCTGGCGGAGCTGAGCGCGCTGGCGCCGGTGACCGTCGTCGCCGTCCCCGCCTTCGGGGAGGGGCCGCTATGACCGGCGACGCGCTGCCCACGCCGCTCTACGGGCCTGACTTCGGCAGCTACGCGCGCGCGGACGTGGCGTGGCTGCTGAAGGATCTGTCGGACGTCCGGCTGGAGGCGCCCACCGAGGAACGCGAGGCCGCGATCCAGGCGGGCCGGGCCCACTACGCCGAGTCCCTGCCGGTCGAGTACCAGCCGGGGGAGGCCTACCAGCGGCTCTTCCACGAGGCCCTCGACGCGTCGGCCGAACGCCTCGCGTACGCGGTCGGCCTGATCTCGGAGCTGATCCTCGCGGCGCGCGGCCCCGACGCCGTGCTGGTCTCGCTCGCGCGGGCCGGAACGCCGGTCGGGGTGCTCGTACGGCGCTGGGCGCGGTTCGCGCACGGCCTCGACCTGCCGCACTACGCCGTCAGCATCGTGCGCGGGCGCGGCATCGACTCGGTGGCGCTGCGCTACCTGGCCGCGCACCACGACCCGGCGAACGTGATGTTCGTGGACGGCTGGACCGGCAAGGGCGCCATCACCCGCGAGCTCACCGCGGCGCTCGACGAGCATGCCGCCGTCTATCCTGGCCAGCGCTTCTCCGACGAGCTGGCGGTGCTGGCCGACCCGGGCCGGTGCACGCCGGTCTACGGCACCCGCGACGACTTCCTGATCCCGTCGGCATGCCTCAACTCGACGGTGTCCGGCCTGGTCAGCCGCACGGTGCTGAACGACGACCTGATCGGGCCCGGTGACTTCCACGGCGCCAAGTTCTACGCGGAGCTGGCGGGCTCGGATGTGTCGGAGCTGTTCCTCGACACGATCTGCGCGCGGTTCGGGGACGTCGCCGAGCGGGTGGCCAAGGACGCGCCCGATCTGCTCGCCGCCGACCGCGCGCCGGACTGGTCGGGCTGGGAGGCGGTGCGCCGGATCGGCCGCGAGCACGGCGTCGATGACCTCAACCTGATCAAACCCGGGGTGGGAGAGACCACCCGGGTGCTGCTGCGCCGCGTCCCGTGGAAGGTCCTGGTCAGGGCCGGCGCGGGAGAAGATCTGCGGCACATCCGGCTGCTGGCCGCCGAACGCGGCGTCCCCGTGCTGGAGGTGCCGGAGGTCTCAGGCGGACCGGGCGCGCTACCGTACGCCTGCGTCGGCTTGATCCACCCCCGCTTCGGTAAGGGAGCCGTTCAGTGACCCTGCTGGTCTGCTCGGACCTCGATCGCACCTTGATCTACTCGGCCGCGGCGATGGGGCTGGCAGGGCCCGACGCGGCGCTGCCCAGGCTGCTGTGCGTGGAGCTCTACCAGGCCGCGCCCCTCTCGTTCGTCACCGAGACGGCGGCGCGCGGGTTGGAGCTCCTCGCGGCCACTGCGACCTTCGTCCCGACGACGACGCGGACGCCCGAGCAGTACGCGCGCGTGCACCTGTTGGAGAAGCCGCCCGAGTACGCGATCTGCGCCAATGGCGGCCACATCCTCGTGGACGGCGTCGACGACCCCGAATGGTCCGCCCAGGTGCGCGCACGCGTCGCCGACGGCCGCGCGGGGCTCGACGAGGTGCACGACCACCTCGTCCGGGTCGGCGGCGACTTCGTGCTGAAGCTGCGCACCGCCGCCGGTCTCTTCGCGTACGCCGTCGTCGACCGGGCGGCGCTCCCGGCCGGCTGGATCGCCGACCTGACCGGCTGGTGCGCCGAACGCGGCTGGCGCACCTCGCTCCAGGGCCGCAAGGTCTACTGCCTGCCCGAGACGCTCACCAAGGCCGACGCGGCCGCGGAGGTGGCCCGCCGTACCGGCGCCGGCCGCACGCTCGCCGCCGGCGACTCGCTGCTGGACATCGAACTGCTCGAATTCGCCGACGCCGCGATCCGGCCCGCGCACGGCGAACTGCACGACACCGGCTGGAGTTCGCCCCGCACCGCCGTGACCGCCGCGGGCGGCATCGCCGCCGGTGAGGAGATCGTCGGCTGGCTCCTGGAACGCGCCGCCGCCGCGGAACCGGAGACAGTGCCGCCCGCTTTGGCGTGAACAATCACTGGCTTTCGGGTCAACATGAAGAGAAACGACAGCGCGTTAGGGGTCGTCGTAGGCGCCTTCTGAGGTCACAATCGCGGTAATCCACGGTGTGCGACCACCCGGAGGCGCGGCATGAAGGTCGACGTCGCTGTGGGCGGCCCGGAGCTCCGGCAGATCTCCGTGCTCGCCCGGCTGGCTGAGGACATCGGATTCGACTGCCTCTACACCGCCGAGTCCTGCCACGATCCGTTCCCGCCGCTCGCGCGGGCGGCCGAGCACACCACCCGGATCGGGCTGGGCACGTCCATCGCGGTGGCGCTCGCCCGCAGCCCGATGACGCTCGCCCACCTCGCCAACGACCTGCAGGAGTACTCGCGCGGACGGTTCACGCTCGGGCTGGGGGCGCAGACCCGGGCCCATCCCGGCCGGCAGTACCGCACGTCCTTCCAGCCGCCGGTGGCGCGGATGCGCGAGCTGATCGGGGAGATCCGCGGGATCTGGCGCTCCTGGCAGGACCAGTCCCACACGGATCAGCCCAGGCAGGATCAGCCTCGGCAGGGCCAGGCCATCCAGAGCTGGCGACGGCGAAACCAGCCACTCTTCGCGCTGCCAGCACATCCCTTCGGCCCACCCAGGATTCACCTCGCCGGAGTCGGGCCGCGCATGACGCAGCTGGCGGGTGAGCTCGCCGACGGGCTGATCCTGCATGGCTTCACCACCGCCCGGCATCTGCGCGAGACCACCGTCCCGGCGCTGGAACGCGGGCTGCGCCACTCAGGCCGGTCCTGGGACGACATCGAGGTGGTCGCCCCGGCCTTCCTCATCACCGGCGCCACCAGCGAGGCGTACGAACGGTCGGAACGCCAGACCCGGACGGCCATCGCCCTGTACGGCGCGAATCCCGCGTACCGGCGGGTCCTGGAATCGGCGGGGCGGCCCGGCCTCCAGGACGAGCTCGCCCTGCTCGCCCGGCACGGCCGCTGGCAGCAGATGCCCGGCCTCATCGACGACGACCTGCTCGACGAGGTCGCCGTCCGCGGGGAGCCGGTGCGGATCCCCGAACTCCTCGTCCGGCGTTACGGGGCCCTCTGCCGCCGTGTCACCCTGATGGGACCGTTCCATCAGGATCCGGGCACCTGGGCCGCCCTCGTCGCCCGCATCCACGAGATCACCTGTGAACCGGTCCCCTCATAGGGGTGGCCAGAACGCGATCGAGAGGTCACCCTCAGGTTATGAGTCCCCGTCTGACCGGCGACGAGAGCACGCTGTGGCAGGCCGCGGCGCGGGTGCTCGACGCCAACTGGACCGGGGCGGCGACCGTTCCGTCCCCGGGCCTCTACCCGCACCAGTGGAGCTGGGACTCGGCGTTCATCTGCATGGGCCTGGCCCGGTACCGCCGAGACCGCGCCGAGCACGAACTGCTCTCGCTCTTCCGCGGCCAGTGGGAGACCGGCCTCGTGCCGCACATCGTCTTCAACACCGACCAGTCACGGCTCGCCTACTTCCCCGGCCCCGACGTGTGGCGCTCGGACCGGCACCCGGCCGCCCCCAACGGCACCCGCACGTCCGGCCTCACCCATCCGCCGCTGCACGCCCTCGCCGCCCTCCGCCTGCATGAATGCGCCTCCGACGCCGAGCGCAGCCGCGACTTCCTGGCCCACATCTATCCCCAGCTCGCCGCGCAGCACCGCTACCTGGCCCGAGCCCGTGACCTCGACGGCAGCGGTCTCATGGCCATCTGCCACCCCTGGGAATCCGGTCTCGACAACAGCCCCGCCTGGGACAGGCCCCTCGGAGCCCTCCAGCTCCCGCCCACCGGCTACGCCCCCCGGAGATTCCCGCGCAACCTGCCCACCGGCGAGGACTACGACCGTTACGTCTGGCTCGTGACGCTCCTCCGGGACGCGGGCTACGAGGCCGATTACCTCCGCGAGGAGCATCCGTTCGCCGTCCAGGACCCCCTGGTCAACGCCACCTACCTGGCCTCCACCCACGCCCTCGCCGAGATCGCGGAGATCATCGACACCGACAGCGGTCCCCACCGCGAGGCCGCCGAGCGCATCCACTACGGCCTGCTCGACCGGCTCTGGGACGGTGACACCGGCTGCTTCCGTGCCCGCGACCTGCGCGCCGACCGCCTGCTCCCCGTGGTCACCGTCTCGTCGTTCGGCCCGCTCCTGGACCCCGACCTGCCGCACCCGGTGATCCGCAACCTGGTCGATCTCCTGCTCTCGGCCCGGTTCGCCGGCGCCGCGGGATACCCCGTCCCGTCGTGCGACATCCAGGCCCCGTCCTTCGACCGGGGCGGCTACTGGCGCGGCCCCACCTGGATCAACACCAACTGGCTCCTGTGGTACGGAGCCCTGAGCCACGACCTCACCGTCATAGCCGACCTCCTCTACGGCTCCACCCTCCGCCTGGTCCGCCAGTCGGGCTTCCGCGAGTACTTCGACCCGTTCGACGGCACCGGCCGCGGCAGCCACGACTACAGCTGGTCGGCCGCCCTCGTCCTCGACCTTCTCGGCGCCCGCCGTGCCCCCCGCGCCGCCTGATCGCCTACGCTCGGAGCATGCGCCCGCCCGTCGACCTCGAACGCCGTGAACGCGTCCTGACCCAGGCACCCACCCGCGGCGGCTCGCACGTCGTCGCCACCACCACGGCCCTCCACATACCCAAGGTCGAGGGCGGCTTCCTGCGCATCCCCTGGGACCAGATCGACCAGGCGTCGTGGAGGAACGACCACCTCCACCTGAAAACCTCAACAGCCGAGCACCACGTAGGCCTCACCGACCCGGGCTCGGTGCCCGAAACGGTACGCGAACGCGTAACGGCCACCATCGCGTTCAGCCACCAGGCCAAGCTGCCGCACGGCGGCGGCGTCCGCATCGCCGGCCGCCGCCCGGCGACGGGCGGCGACATCCGGTGGACGTTCGTCTTCGACGCAGGCCTCGACCCCTCAGACCCGGGCCTGCGGGCCCAGGCCGAGCAGCTCCTGGAAGACCTGCGCCGCCAGACCGGCCTCTAGCTCACGGGCTCCCTGCGCGGGTCCTCATACTCCGAGTCCTTGTGCAGCTTCTGGTTGACGGCGTGCCCGGCCTTGTCGGCCAGTTCACCGCCCTTGACCTTGGCCGCCCCGGCGATCTCCTCGCCCTTGGCCCGCAGGACCCCGGCGGTCTCCTGGACGGTCGGGTTCTCAGCGAGCCGTCTCGAGGTCCGCATGATCTGCTCGTACCTCTCCCGCCCGGCCCGCGTCCCGAAGACATAGCCGACAGCGGCGCCAACGATGAACATCGAGCGGTGCTTCATGCCCACCCCCATAGGTGCGGAATCGTGTCTGCCAGACATACCCACGAACGGTGTGACCAGTCACCCCGGCACGAACAGGTCCCGGGATGCGCTAATCTAGACCCGCTGGCAGGGCGTGAAACCCCTCGCGAGCGCCAATCCCGCGTAGCTCAATCGGCAGAGCAGCCGGCTGTTAACCGGCAGGTTATTGGTTCGAGTCCAATCGCGGGAGCTCTAGCTACGCCCCCAAAACGCGAGGTCAGGCCCGTATCCCGGCTGGGATACGGGCCTGATCGTTTGAGCGAGTACCAAAGTGAGTACCTAGGGGGTCCTCACGGTGGTCGGGAAGATCCAATCCATGGCCGTGGCTCCGTCCTGGATCACCGGCCGGATCTGCTGCCGGTACACCTTCTCAGTGACCTGTGTCCCGCTGTGGCCGACCAGCAGCGCGATCTGATCAAGGGACATCCCGTTGTCGGAGAGCAGCGACACGAAGCTGTGGCGGAGCTCCCGCGGCGTCCAGTCCTGCGCCACGAGCCCGGCCGGCCCGATCGCCTCCTTGCGGAATGCCCTCAGCACGGTCATAGCGTCCCGAACCTGTCCGCCCGGCCCCGGGAAGACTAGCGCGCTCGGCTTCGGTGGCTCTGGCGTGCTCAGCCACAGGTCCCGAAGCGCGACCACGCAGCGCTCTGGGAGCTTGAGCGTGCGCCGGGACTTCTTGGTCTTCGTATCGCCCCGTGCGCGCACAGAGCGCCAGACGTAGACGGCGAACTCCTCGTGGTTCCAGCCCGCCTCATGCAGGGGCCGCCATGCCTGCCGGTCCTTGTCGTAGGCCACGACGTGGGACCAGTCGAGCTTGCGGAGCTCCTCCGTCCTCGCTCCCGTCAGCAGGGCAAGGATGACGTATTGCCGCATGTCGGATCGGGCTTGCTCGGCGGCTTCGAGGACTTTCACAGCCTGGGCGAAGTTCAGCGCCTTTGAAGGCCGGCCGGCGCGCTTTCCGGTAGGGACCTGGCAGAGGTCGACCACGTTGCGCGTCACCCGCTCATCGCGCCGCATCACCCTCTCGATTGCGCGCCGCAGTACGGAGCGGACCTCACGTAGTGACTTCGTGCTGAGGAACTGTGCCCGATCCTCAAGCCACCGTTCGCAGTCGTCGGCGGTGAACTCCCGGACGGTCGTTTCGCCCAGCTGCGGAACGATGTGGTGCTTGGCGAGGCTCTTGGCGTTCTTGACAGTGTCCTCATCGCGTCCCATGAGCCCGTACCGCAGGAAACCCGCGATCGCTTCGGCAATGGTGATGTCGGCGGTCGTCTTGGGGGCTTGCTTCTCCTCCCGTTTCTTGAGGTTCTCCTTGAGCTTGTTGAGCGCTTCGGTCTGCGTCTTTCCTCTGCCTCGGACGATGATCCGTCGTCCGTTGGGGCGATAGCCGACGGTCTTGGACGCCACCCAACGTTCGCGGGAGGCCTCCCAACTGAGGCCGCCCTCACCGTGGGCCCGCCGTGGCTTGCTGCTCATGGGGCCCCTGCTTCCTCGGGGGAGAGGTGCTCAGTCATCGCTACGTTCCTCCTGATGTGATCGTCACAGTGGGTAAGCGGCACAGGGGACGGGGTGGGGTTCTGTGCGGCTGCACGCATGCACGTAATGCACATCAATTGGTATCTGTGCATTGTGTGCATGCGTGCAGGGGTGCGGACGGGACTCAGTCACGCTGGCCGGTGACTGTGAGTTATGGCACTCGGCGGTCATGAGGCGGCCTCCGGCTCGGTCTCTGGGTGGACTTCGTAGACCGCCGCGGGAGCTCGGCCGGCGCTGTGCCCTCGGGGTGAGGAAGGAAGGCGCCGAATCCAGCCGTGGGCCTCCAGGACGCGCAGCCCGGGGTCGAGGTCGGCGACCTTGCGGAAGCGGGGTCGTAGGGCTTGTACGGCGTCGCGGGCGGTGAAGCGGCGGGTGCCGGTGCGGATGAGCCAGTCGCGGATGGCGCGGGCGTCGGCCAGGTCGGGGTCGGCGCCGATGAGGTCGTAGGCGGCCTGGGCGTGGGCGAGGAAGTAGTCCCCGATCTGCCGGGCCATGGCGAACGTTGCGGCGGTGATGGGCCGGCTCCAGGTGCCGTGATGATGTTGGGCCAGGTGCAGCAGGCTGGCGATGCGGACGACGGCACCGGGGAATTTGCCGCCCCAGTCGGGCATGTGCGCCAGGTCGTTGCCGGGGCGATAGCGCGGTTCGGTGTCGCGCAGCAGGTCTTGTACGGCGGTCGTGGCCGACTCGGTGAAGGTGAGCACGGCCGGTTCGGTGAGGGCATGTAGCCGGGTGACCAGGTTGATCAGAGTGGTGGCGTAGGTCTGGGCGACCTGAGCGGGGACGAGCTCGGGGGCGTAGTCGCGGTAGCCGAGCAACGAGGCCGGGACCGAGTACAGGATCCGGCCGAGCAATCCCTGCCCGCGGAATTGCGGGGTGTCGGCCAGTCCGGCCAGCACGTCGGGTTGGGTGCAGATGCCGAGGGTGACGTGCGCGGACTCGATGATTTCCGCGGGACGTCCAACGCGGTCGATGCGCATTCCTTCGCCGGCGTGGCCGTGTTTGAGGACGGCGAAGTTGGGGGCGCCGCTGTAGCGGCCGGCGGCAATGGAGAAGATCTCGCCCTCGGGTGACAGCACCGCCATCCGGCCGCCCTGCTGTGCCAACAGCGAGGTCAGGATCTCCGGAGTGGCGTCATCGGAGAACAATCGAGGCTCGGCCGGAACCTGCAGATCCTCCAACCGTTCAGCGGCGATGCGTGCGTCCGCCAAGTGCTGTTCGCGAACGATCGCATCGATGGCGTTGATCGCGGCTTTCTCGGCCTTTTCCATGTCGGCCTCGGCGACGCGCCGCTGCAACGCGATATCGGTGATGAGCGGCTGTGCCTGCTCGCGCAGGGCTGTTTCGGCGGCGCGGATCGGGGCGGTCATCGCGGCGAACACCTCGGATTTGCGGTTGCCGGGGCCGAGGGCTACGACGGCGAAGAGGTTGGTGGGCTCGCGCCAGCCGCGCGCCTGAACCCACACCTTGCCGCCGGCGGCGACCGCGAGGACGGTCAGCGCCAGGCATCCGGCCAGGTCGTTGGGCGTCTGGGTCTGTTCGGCGAGGCGGGCCGCGTACTCGGCGATCCAGTCCGGCAGCATCGGCAACGGGAAGGCCGGTAGATCGCGGGCCGCTTCCAGCGGTGTCGGGGCAGGCCAGCCGCGTGCCTGGGGGCCGGTGATGTCTTGCACGGTGGTGGCGACTGCACCGCGCAGATCAGCGGTGTCGCCGTCGGCGGCCTGATGGCTGAGCTGGGTCAGGCGGATGCCGGTGATCGCCACAGCGCGGGCGTAGGCCAGATCGGCCAGCCGATGTGCGTAGTAGGCCACCTGAGTGGACGAGACCGTCTCGCTGATCAGCGTGTGCAGGTACGGACCGCCGCCCACCTTGCCGAGCTGGCGCGGGCCGAGCTCGGCGGCGACCGCGGTCGGCTCACACGGGTCACCGCGATCGGCCAGGACACAGATCGCATGCCAGATCACTTGATGGGCCGGCCGATAGAACTCGGCGCCGTCCAGCACTTCTCGGGCCTCGGCAACGGCCCGGGCGGACAGCATCATCGCACCAAGCACCTGCTGCTCAGCGCTGATGTCGTGGGGCAGCGGCCGAACCGAATCGCCGGGCTGTACGTGGCCACCGTCCACCACGCGCAGCGGTGGTTTGCTCATCGGACGGCCACGCTCGGGCCGGCAGGCCGGTCCCGTCGAGCAGCTGGCGTGGCAGGAACGATTCGAGTTTTCATCAGTCCTCCGAGAGCAAGACCGGATCAGCCGTGAGGCTGTTGGCGGTGAGGCAGATGTGACTTGGCGGGCTGAGAAAGGCCCGGACCGGCCTGCGGGCACCGGGTCCGGGCCTGGGATCGGTCAGGTGCGGCCGCGTTCGCCGCGGGCCTGCCCGAGTTCGTCCACCAGGTCGCTCAGGACGGTCTTCGCCAGCTCGATTGCCGAGTCCCACAGCTCAATCGGCTCGTTGTCGCTGTCCAACCGGCTCTCGATGTCGATGGCCCCGAACGACGCGCCGAGCCGCTCAAGGGCGTGGCTGTACAGCGCAACCACGATGCGCAGATGCGGCCGCCGCATCTCGGTGGACTGCGGGCACACGGCGTCCAGCACGTCGTCGTCGGACAGTCCCACGACCGCATCGTGCAGCGTCCTCATGAGGTCGGCCACCGCGGGCGCCTCGTCTTCGAGCTGGCGGATCAAGTCGATGACGTCCTCGGTGGACAGGTCCAGGTCGTCAAGTGCCGACATGGGGGTTCCTCCTTCTCAGCAGGGCGCGGCCGTCGTGGCCGCGCCGGGTACGGGATCGGCGGACGGGGGGATCAGGTGGCGCTGGCGGTCAGCCGCGGTTGCGTTCGGTGGGTGCCTGGCCGAGCTCGGTCACCAGGCCTTCGATGGCGTCGCTGAGGGCTTGCACGGCGTCGTTCCACGGGCCAAATCCCTCGCCATCGGCAGGCAGGCGCGACGCCAGTTCGATGGCGGCCACACCGTCGGCCAGGCGCTCGAACGCGTGGCCGGCCAGCGCCACCAGAACGCGCACGTCCGAGCGGCGCATGTCCGCGGACTCCGCATACACCGCGTCCAGCACCGCCTCGGATTCCAGCGCGGTGGCCAGAAGGGCCAGGGAGAGAGCCATGTCCGCCACGGCGTGCGACTCCTCCTTGAACTGACTGATCACCTGGGTGAGGTCATCGGCCGACAGTCCTACGGCCTCCAGGAATGCGGGCATGGTGCAGATCTCCTCTCTGGACGGGGTGCCGGGCCGTCACGGCGGCGGCCGGCCGGTCAGGGGGTTTGGTCAGGCGGTACCGGTGCGCAGCTCGGCGAGGACGGCGGGCAGGCCGTCCGGCGTCACCAGGACGTCGCGGGCCTTGGAGCCATCGGCCGGGCCCACCACGCTGCGGGCCTGCATCGCGGCCATGAGCGCGCCCGCCTCGCGGAAGCCGACGCGCAGCTTGCGTTGCAGCATCGAGGTAGATCCGAACTGTGTGCTCACCACCAGCTCGATGGCGGCGGCCAGCAACTCGACGTCGACCTGGTCGATGGCGGCGGCCTGGTCGACGTGCTCGGGCGAGGCCGACGACGCAGAGGGCGCGGCCTCAGCCGGGATCAGTTCCCACCCGCCGCTCGACAACATCCGCACCCGGCCCTCGGCGGCCAGGCGCCGCGTGTGGCGGTAGATCGTGGCGCGGGCCTGACCGGTCGCGTCGTGCAGCTCCCGCCAGTCCAGCGGGCCGCCGCTGGCGGCCGCCAGCGCGGCCACGATCTGGTCAGGGCCGGAGGCGGCGGCGTCCTCGGGATCGTCGGCGGCCTGGTCGGGGTCGACGTCGCGCGGGTGCTGGTCGATGTCAGCGGCGGTTCCGGCCAGGGGCGCCGGGGTGTCCTCGATGACGACGGGGGAGATCGGCGGGGGCCGATCGTCGTCGGGCCGGGCCGGGGTCGACGGCACCGAGGCCGCCGACGCCGGCTCGGTGACGGGGGCCTGGGCGGACGTCTCGGGCAGGACGGCGCCGGAGATGGCGCGGATGTTGCCGGCCTGGCTCTTGCAGTGCTGGACGATCGCGGTGATCTCCTTCTCGGCGACGAACGCGTTCTGCAACCGCATGGGCTTGCTCGCGCCCATCGGCAGGAACAGCGCGTCGCCCTGGCCCAAGAGCTTCTCGGCGCCGGGCTGGTCGATGATGACGCGGCTGTCGGTCAGGGAGGAGGTGGCGAACGCCAGCCGGGACGGCACGTTCGCCTTGATCAGGCCGGTCACCACGTCCACGGACGGCCGCTGGGTGGCCAGGACCAGGTGGATGCCGGCGGCGCGGGCGAGTTGGGTGATGCGAACGATCGAGTCCTCGACGTCGCGCGCCGCGACCATCATCAGGTCGGCCAGCTCGTCGACCACGGTCACCAGGTAGGGCAGCGGTTCCCTCGGCCGGCCGTCCTCGCCGCGGACCTTGCCCTTGGCGATCAGGGCGTTCAGGTCATCGAGGTGCCGTACGCCGTGCTGCTCCATCAGGTCGTATCGGCGGTCCATCTCGCCGCACACCCACCCCAGCGCCTCGGCCGCTTTACGCGGGTTGGTGAGGATCGGCGTGAGCAGGTGCGGCACCCCGGCGTAGGGGGTCAGCTCGACGCGCTTGGGGTCGACCAAGATCAGCCGCACCTGACAGGGGTTGGCCCGGAGCAGCAACGAGCAGATCAGGCCGTTGATGCAGCTGGACTTGCCGGCGCCGGTCGCGCCGGCGATCAGGATGTGCGGCATCTTGGCCAGGTTGGCCACCACGTACCGGCCCTCGATGTTCTTGCCGAGGCCGGCCGTCAACGGGTGCGTCTCCCGCGTGGCGATCTCTGAGCGAAGCACGTCGCCGAGGCGAACCAGGTCCTTGACCTGGTTGGGCACCTCACAGCCCACCGTGTCCCTGCCGGTCACCGCGGCCAGCATGCGGACCTCGGCTTTCACCGCGAGAGTGAAGTTGCGTCCGAGCTGAGTGATCTTCTCGACCTTGACGCCGGGCTCGGGCTTGATCTCATACAGCGTGACCGTGGGCCCGCGGGTGTACCGGACCACCTTCGCCTTCACGCCGAATTCGGCCAGCACCTTGTCGATGCGGTCGCGGACGCGCTCAGCCTCGCGCTCGGTGCCGGTACGCGGCGGTTCACTGCGCAACAGATCAGCGGACGGCAGCGCGTACTCGACGCACGGGTCACCGCCGGCCGCCGGCGCGCCGTTCACCTCAGCCAGCGGCCGCACGCCCGCCGCCTCGGTGGCCAGCGCCGCCGAGGCAGCGCCAGCCCGGGAGGCCGGTGCGGCGGGCGCCTGGTCGACGTCGGCGCCAGCCTCGGCAGCCTGGTCGGCCTTGGCCTCGGCGGCCTGGCGCTCGGCCTCCTTGCCGCCGATCCGCCACAAGTAGACCGTGACGCCCACGGCCAGCACCGGGCCCAGCCACCACTGACCGGTCCGCGCATTGCTGCCGAGCATCTGGAGGCCGGCCACGACCAGGACGGCCAAGCCGCCGCCGCGCATCCACTTCATGCGGCCACGGGCCTTGTCCAGCTCGGCGGGCGTCGGCACGATCTCGGGCTCGGGTTCGGGGCGGCGGCGCCGCGGCCTGTAACCGCGGCCGCGCCGACCTGCGTACTCGGCGCGGTCGGCCTCCAAGGCCTCGCGCTCGGCGGCGGCCTCGGCCTCCAGATCAGCGATCACCTTCTCGGCCAACTCCTCCGCCGACACGTCCGCAGTGGTCACCCACGCGCGGACGCGCGCCGAGGTGACGCGGCCGCCGCACGTCACCCGTGCCCAGTGCCGGCGGACCAGGCCGCCAGCCACCTCGGTGTCCTGGCCGTCCTCACCCTTGCCCTGCGCGGTGCCCTCGGCGGCCGGGGCGGGCTTGGTCATGTCCACCGCCCGAGGCGAGCTGGCCGGGGCGACCTGGGCAGGATCGGCGGGCGGCGGGCTGCCGTACGCCTCGGCGTACAGCTCGTCAGCGGTCTTGTCCTCGCGGCGGCCGCGCAGCGCGGCCCATGCCTCGCCGAGCCGGTCGGCGAGGGTCTCGCGGTACGGGTTGCTGCGGTCGTCCCGGCGCGGGCCGGGGTTGTGGTCGGCCATCGGTCAGTCCTCCCGGGCCATCTGCCGGATGTGCTGATTGATCAACTCGGTCAGTTCGTCGGCGAGCTGGCCGGCCAGCGCGGGCCGGGCGTCTCGGGTCAGGGCCCGCCACTGGTCCCACGCCACCGCCGCGCGCTCAAGAGGGCCCTTGGCGGCGTCCTGGCGGGCGCGGAAGAACGCGCCGCGGTTGTCAATGCGGCGAAGCTCGGCCGCGATCTCGCGCGGCGTCCGTTCGGGGCTCACCACAAGGGCCTCCAGATGATCGAAAAGTGGGGCGTCTCAGTACGCATCTCGCGCGCGCGCATACGCGCGCGCCTTGGGGCCTGTCAAGAGGGGGTTTTGGCGGGGGTGAGACGAGGCCTGAGACGGCGGGGTGAGACGCCCCCCTGAGACGGCCCGGGCGAGGCTGAGAGGGCCTTGCCCGGGCCGTCGGTGGGGCCGGTCATCGGCCCCGCCGTCAGCGGCCACCGGCTCAGCGCGGGTATTGCCACGTGCCGTCCGAGCCGCCGTTGGCGCCGGTCCCGGATCCGGAGCGGGACCCGCCGCCGCTGGCGCTGCCCGAACCGCCCGAGCCGCCGCCGGTGACCGAGGTCATCAGGCTGGCCGCGGTCTGGCCGGCGGTGCCGGCGAACTGCGAAGCCAACAGGCCGGCCGCGCTGCCGGCCAGGAGCACGCCCAGGACGAACGCCGCGATCAGCGGCGGGACCTTGTGCTTCTTGTGCTTGACGAGGTTGTACAAGTAAAAGGCGATCACGAGCACCGCCAGCGCCGTGCCGCCGGCGATGGCGCCGGGGCCCGGTGCGACCTCGGGCGCCGCCTGCTGTTGCGGCGCGGCGGCCAGGGCGGTGACCTGGGCGGACTGGCTTGGAGAGGCCAGACCCGCCGCGTGCACGGCGGCCTCGGCGAGGCTGGCCGGGCTTGTCGTGGTCATGATGACGTCCTTCGGTTGGATGGATCGGGAGGGGTGCGGGACCGGCCCCGGGCTAGCGAAGCCGGCCCCGGGTCTCACAAATCGCTGGTCAGCGTCAGAACCGGCATCGGCTCGTCGGCGGCGGGCGTAGCCGCCGCCGGCGCGACGACGCGTCCGACCGGGGCGGCGTCGACGTCGGTGCCCAGGTGGGCGGCGAGCTGGCCGCCGCCGAGCAAGGCGTAGTCGGCGACGACGACACTGGCCAGCACCCACAGCGACATCAGGCGGAACGGGCCGAAACCCGCGTTGACCAGCACAGACATCCCCCATGCGACCGCGACGAACGCGACCGTCGACACGTCGGGGAACGGGTCCGGGACGAAGCTCGGCGTATGGGCCTCGTTCGGAACCAGCGGCGGTACGTCGACACCGATCAGCGTCAGCGCCGACCCCAACGCCATACCGGCGATGACCAGCACGGGAAGTCGGATCAGACCGGCGCGGGCGAGAGTGGACAGACGAGGGCGGCGGCGGGCGGTGGGCTCGGCGCCGACAGACAGGGTCATGATGGGGGTTCCTCCTCTGGGGAACTTGCAGGTGATCCGTTGGGGGTTGCGGGGCCGGTCCGGGCAAGGGGCCGGCCCCGGCTCACCGCAGGGCCGCCGTGATGGCCGCCAGGTCGACCGACCCGGCGCTGTCGGGCCACAGTGCGTAGAGCACGAACCCGGCCGCGATAGCGAGGACGAGCTTCATGAAATCCGCTCCGTTTCAGAGACGTCAGGGGTGGTGTTTGCGCTGGCAGGGCCAGGGATGTCACTTGCCGAAGACGAAGCTGGCCACAAACAGCACGGCCGCGATGACGAGCAGGAACTCCATGACTCCTCCTCTCAAGGGGTCCGGGGACTGGGTGGGGAGAGTCAGCGCTCACACGCGCTGTAGCGGGCCAGGTCGAACGACGCGGTGACGCCGCCAGGGGCGATGTCGACGTGCGCGCCGAGGTCGCGCAGGATCGCCAGGCCGCGGCCGCCCTCGGCGTCGACGCCGGGCATCCGCGGGCCGTTCGGAATCGAGATGGGGGAGGGGCCGGGGTTGTCGACGCGGACGGCCGCGTGACCATCGATGACCTCGGACGACACGGTGAACGCGCCGCCGTTGGTCGCGTGCGTGCCGTGCCGGATGGCGTTCGTGGCCAGTTCGGAGGCCGCCAGCGCCAGGTCCTCCACCAGTCCGCCCGGCAGGTCGGCGGCGTGCGCCTGGTCCACGACGAACGCGCGGGCCGCCGCCGCCCCGGCCGGGGCGGACCGGTACACCTCACGGGCCGGATGCACGATGGTCATCACAGACTCACCGCCCCGTCGTCCAGGCCGGGAATGCCCAGGTCAAGGGCAATCTGAGTCACACACAGCTCGCAGTACTCGCCCGCGGCCCGCTTGTGCGCACGCGGCCGCCGGCACTGCTGTTCCAGGGGGACCTGGCACACCTGGTTCAAGTGCTCTATGCGGTCGGCATCGGCCAGCCGCTTGGACGGGTGCGCCTCCCAGACTCCGGCACACGTGCAGGTCAGCACGTATTCGCGGACCGAGGCGCACGCGATCCCGCCGGCGCCGGCGGCAGCCACTCGGCGGGCGCGCCGTACGACCTTGGGCAGGTGCCGATCGGTCATGACTTGCTCACCGCCTCGGCCGTCGAGGTCTTGGGCTTGGCCAGACTGGCGGCCAGCGCCAGGCCCTCGGCCATGAGCTGATCGGGCGTCGCGCCCTCGGCGGGCATCAGCCCGACTTTCTCCAGGTGACTGACCAGGTGACACACCCGGAACGGCGTATCGGCCCTGGCCTTGGCCACCTCGGCGCGGGCCCGCGTCAACAGCTCGACGTAGGCCACGTGCAACTCGGTGTATCGCGCCCGCCACACCTCGGCCGCGCCAGCCTGAACAGCCAGGTCTTCCAGGTGCTCGCGCAGCGCCGTCTCCTGCTCACGGCGGGCATCGAGTTCCTCGTGAACCTCGCGGAGTTCCTCGCGGGCCTCTCGCAGCAGGCGCCGCACGTCCAGCTCAACCGGGGACGCGGCCATGCCCGCGTCCCGCACACCCTGACTGGGGTGAGTGATCGTCATCGCCGCTCACCTCCCACCACGGCCAGGCCGGGACGCGCCGACTCAGTGATCTGCCGGTCCAGCTCGGCGAGCCGCTCGCGGTACAGGTCCCGGACCCGGCGGGCCCGGTCGAACCCCAGGCCGAGACCGGTCTGCACCTGGCGGATCGATGCGTCCTCAGGCACGTCGCCCTTGTCGATCGCCTTCACCAGACGTTCGAGGTGGTCGTCGTCGGTCAACGGACGCGGCGCGGGCTTGGCGCTCTCGGGCACCGGCACACCCTTGTTCGGACGCGGCCGGCGAGCCTTGGGGTGCGGCTCGCGAGGCGCTTTCGTGTCGGGTTCTCCCTGCCGGTCATCACCGGTTCGCGGCGCTGCCTCAGCGGCCTTGGCGGTCGCCGGGCGCGCGATGATCGGCAGCGTGGAGCGCTCCCCGCTCCGGATCGGCCACACGACCGCAAAGGGCTCCTCCGCGCTCTCAGAAGCGCCCTCAACATCGGCGTTCGGGTTGCTTGCGGGAGTGCTCGTCGCCGTGGCGCTCGTGGTCGGACGCAGGTCCATCGCGGCGAGCCGCGGGACCTCCCGGCCGCCCTTGTCGTGCCAGGGGTCGGCGTCAGAGATGCTCTTGTCGATCAAACCGATCAGGTGCGCGATGACGGCGGCGCCGACCGGGCCGAGCGCGTGCGCGAACATCGAGCCGGGGATCGCCCACCAACCCGATGTCGGCAGCCCGTTCGTGGGGACGGCGGCGATCAGATTGAGGAAGATCGACACGGTCAGGCAGGCGACGCCGATCTTCTCGGCCGAGTCCGACAACTCTCCGCCCGAGGCGGCCAGGCGTGCGCGGACCACGATGATCCAGCACACGGTGCCGATCAGCAGGGCCTCCAGGCCCCACAGCACCCACCACACCGGCGAGTGCGCCGGGACTGCCATCAATCGGGCCGCACCCTGCTGAACACCAGTGGTCGACCAGACACCGAACCCGATCAGGAGCGGCACCAAAACCTTGATGTTGAGGGACCGCAGCCGCTCCAAGCGCAGCGCGCGGGCCTCACCCGACCTCGACATCACGCTCTTGATCCGGATGCGTTCACCGGCGCTCTGGAACTGACGGTGCATCCTGGCCAGCTCGGCAGCCGCGGCCGCCTCGGCCTCGCGCTCGGCGCGGGCCAGCTCGGCCTGGCGACCGTTCTCGGCGACGTCGGCGCGGGCCCGCGCGTGGCCGGCCTCGCCCCTCAGTCGAGCAAGCTCGTCATCGCGGCGTGCGGCCGCGAGCTCGCGTTCACGCCCCAACTCGCGGGTCAGCTCGGCCGGGTCGCTGATCTCAGCGACATCGACGACGGGGATGGGCTTGGACTCGCGGGAGAAGATCATGCCGACACCTCCAACGCTGCACGTGCCTGACCACCCGGCCGCTGTCGGGTGATCGGACGGGGACGGATGCCGCACAGCGGGCAGCAACGGGCCGCTCCGCCTTGGCGCTTGAGGGCACGTTCGCGGCGGCGGTCGCCGGGCCACAGCCGCGCCAGCCGCCACTCGATACCGGCGTCGTTGACGACCTGCAGCAGGCGGGCACCGGACCCGGCCTCGTGCTGGGCCAGCCGTCCGGCCAGGTCGCGGGTCCAGCCGATGTAGTGCCGCGCGTGCTTGTACGGCTGGGCGAAGTGCAGCAGGTACACCACGCCAGCCCGGCAGGCCCGGCACAGCGGGAACGCCTCGGGCACCCGGTCGGCCAGCATCACCAGCGCCGCATCACAGCCCAATGCGCTCAACGCGACGTCGCACGCCAAACACGGCCGCACAGTCTTGACCGGGACGGTGAGCAGGACGGCGCTCATCACGACTGCCTCCGCTCGTCCTCGCCGAGCGGGACGACGGTGCCGCCGATCAGAGCCGTGCGCGCGTCGAGGCCGTGGCCGTTGCACATCGGGCCGCCGTCGCCGTACTGATCGGTCACCCGCCAGTGCACCGGCTCGGGGCAGGGGATGTCGCCGCGGTCGTAATCCCAGCGACGTCCGCATTCCGGGACGCGGCACCAAGACCGGCCGCCGGTACTGGAGATGGTGTTGCCGTGCTCAGGGCACGCCGGCCATGAGATCCGGCACGCCTGGGCCGGCACCGCCGCAATGCGTTCCAGCGTCACGGCCGTCTGGCGCATCTCATGGCCGATCTGACGGGCCTGCCCGGCCGCGTCCGGCAGCCGGAACCCGGCCCGCCGCACCATCTCATCGGCCGTCCCGCGGCCGACCGGCACCGGGTACTTGTCGGCCATCGACCTGAAGTCCGCCGTGGCCTGATCAATCACGTGCGCGAGGTCATCGGCGAGCGCAGCGATCGACTGCATACGCGCGGCCGACACCGCCTTGCCCGCCTCGCTGCCGATCGGCAGCACACCGCCCTCGGCGTGACACCACCGCTCGGTACCGGCATAGGTCTCGGAACCGGCGCCACAGACGCCAGCGTTGCCGATCGCCCAGTCGTCCAGCTCCTCCACCGCGTCCAGCGCGGCCCGGAAAGCCCGCGCCGGACCGAACCCGGCCCCGGTGACATAGCCGCGCCAGTCGCCATCATCGCCGAGCAGGTCGACGCCCGCGGCCTCGGCGGCTCGGTCGGCGGTCGCCAGGTGCAGCAGCGCCGCCTTGACGTGACGGCCGATCTGCCGCGCCTGATCGGCGCTCACCGGCGTCGAAGTGCAAGAATGAGAGTTCATCGGGTTGGACCTCCTAAGGGTCCGATCAAGGCCCTCGTCAGGCGGTTGCGTCGCCAGGACGAGGGCCGCCTTACGTCTGCGAACTCTTGAAGCGCACCTGCAGATAGGCGCGCACGTTCTGCGAGGCGCCCCGGCACGGGTAGGGCGACGACACCTCCACCACGTCGAAGACCTCGGCCAGGGCATCCGCACCGGCCGACACCTCCTCCGGCAGCCCCATCAACCGGATCCGCAGCCCCAACGCGGGCTTCGAACCGGCAGGGGAGTCGGCGTGCCGGTCACGCGCCATCAGCCGGCCTCGCGTTCCAACAGCGCGATGTACTCGGCGATCGCCGACCCCGGGATCCGACGCGAGCGGCCCTCACGGACCGACCGCAGCCGCCCCGAACGGATCAGCTCGTAGATCACGCTCCGGGACAGCGCGAGCAACTTCATCGCCTCATCGACCCGGTAGAGCCGCGCCGACGACGGCGCCTCAAGAGAAGGGGTGGTCACGGTGCTTGTACCTCCAGACGTGCATCTGCCGAGGAATTCGCCGTCCGTCAACGTCCCAGCGGGATCCTCAACATCAGCACTTGGCCGTCTTGTACGTACAAGCTGGAGTGTCCGGCCAAGCTAGTTCGTCTGTCAAGAGGGTTGGTAGGTTTCTTGTACGGAGAAGCAGGTCAACCCGGACAGGATGAGGTCAAATGTCGCCGGATGCTCTGTATGCGCAAGTGGCCAGAGAGCTGCGAAGGCAGATCATGTCTGGCCAGCTCAAGCCCGGCGACGTCGTCCCCTCTGAGGGGGAGCTGAGTGATCAGCACAGGGTTTCGCGTCAGACCGTGCGCGATGCGTTCAAGCTCCTGATCTCCGAGGGACTCATCACGGCTGGCCAGGGCCGCCGACGGCGGGTCAGAAGCAACAAGCCAATGGTGTTTCGTATCCAGGAAGAACTTGAGCCGCGGCCAACCAATCCGGAGATGGACCAATTTCTGCAGCGGTTCTCGGTGGAAGGGCGCACGCCGAGTCAGGCGATCGATGTCGCAGTGACATCTCCTCCTGACCTTGTTCGCGAACGCCTACAGCTTGAGGACGACGCTCTCTCGGTAGTGCGACGTCGTGTCCGATTCCTCGATGGTGAAGCGTCGCACCTGAACGACACCTACTTCCCATACGAGATTGTGAAGGACACCGAGATCATGCGCCCTGAAGACATCGCTAAAGGTGCGATGCGTGTCCTTCGAGATCATGGCTACAAGCAAGCTCGAAATCTCGATGAGATCTGGGTTCGAATGCCGACCGAATCCGAGACACAGCGCCTCGGTCTTCCGCAGGGAACCCCAGTGGCGCAACACGTCAGGACTACCTTCACGGCCGAAGGGCAGCCAATCCGCTGTGCCGTATCCATCTTCCCAGGGGATCGTAACGTCATGGCTCTAGAACTGGATGTCCCCGAAACGTGGAAGTAACTCATCGAATTCGCCAGGCCAATGCCTCTGACGCCCCAGCGATCGCTGACCTGCTAAGGGACGCCTCCACATGGCTTGCTTCCAAAGGAACAGACCAGTGGCAGTATCCGCCGCGTATGGACCGGATCGCTGCTGCGATTGAACGGGGGAGCCTGTTCCTAGTGGAGGAGCAACCGGGGCGGCTGCCAGTGGCGACGATCACGATGACCCCGGATGCTGATCCGGATTTCTGGGCTGAGCAAGATGAGCCGCAGTCGGCCCTCTATGTCGGCCGTATGTCCGTTCTGCGGAGCAGGTCGGGGAGACAGCTAGGCGGGCGAATGCTCGACTGGGTAAGCCGTCGTGCGGCGAAGGAGGAAAAGAAATGGGTGCGCCTCGACGCATGGCGTACGAACGAAGAGCTTCACGAGTATTACCTCGGGCAAGGCTTCAAACATATCCGTACGGTCGACCGTTCGTGGCGTCAATCAGGCGCTTTGTTTCAACGGCCAGCGGGCCTTGTCTTGTATCCGAGCATGCCACTTGTGGACGAATGCACGGACTCGCAGTGACCCCGGAGTGTCAGTCGGGACGTGCCCATTTTGATTGGGGCATGGGGCCGTGCAGCTCGGGGTCGTATGCCTCGCCATCCTCGGGTACGCGGTAGCCGTCCGCTCGGTAGCGGGGTTCGGGGGGCGGCGCGTCGGCCAGGCCGGTGCCGTGGCACTGGGCGCACTCGATGCTGATCCAGTGGTTCCCGCGTGTGAAAACGACCTCACCTTCGCCTCTGCACTCGGTGCAGGCGGGGCCTTCCCAGGGGTCGCCAGTCACTTCTTCCCCTTCCCGCCACAGTCACGGCACTTGATCCACTGCTTGGGCTTGGACTTGCCGGGCTGGCCATTGCCGAACTCCCACCATCCACCTTGCCCGTTGCAGGTGCGACAATCTTCCTCGCTCATCATGACCTCCCCTCGGAGGTGCTTCACTCCAGGGAACCTCACCCATCGTTGTCCTGGAAGACCTGACTGCCGTGCCCTCGGCTCGTGCCTCCAGAAGCAGCGGCGCGGCGGAGGCGGCGAATCTGAGGAGGTCCGATGACTGCGAGATACCGCGAAATCGCCGCTGAGCTTCGGGAGAAGATCGAGAGCGGTCACTATCCGCCCGGGGGCAACTTGCCTGGTTATGGCGAGTTGACCAGCGCGTACGGTGTCGGGCGTGGCGTGGTGCGGTCTGCGCTGTCGCTGCTGGAAGCGGACGGCCTGATCCAGGTGGTCAAGAAACGCGGGATCATCGTTCGCCACGGGACCATGCGGTTGCGCACGCCGCGGGGGACCTTGGTCAAGCGGAACGTCGCGACCAGCAGTCCCGGCTACACCTTCCCGCCCGCGTCCGGCCAGGAGGTGTGGAAACACCACATCAAGCCCCAAGCGTCGTTCGAGCCGCTGAACGACCCGCGGATAGCCGGCCTCCTGGGTGTCCCAGTGGGCAGCAGGTTGATGCGGCGGTTCCGTGTCACCGGGCCCGTGTCGGAGCCCCCGTTCCAGATCAACATCTCGTGGATCCATCCCCGCGGAGTCGAGGACATCCCCGAGATGGCGTCGCAGACCCCGGCGCCGGGGGACTGGTTGTACCGTCTGGAACGGGCGGGTCATTGGCCGATCTCCTGGACGGAGATCCACCGCGCTCGCATGCCCACCGCAGAAGAGGCGGCACTGCTGCAGATCCCGTCGATCTTGCCGGTGCTGGAGATCGTGCGGGTCGGTACGTCTGGCGGTGACGGCAAGCCCATTGAGGTGACCGAGTACATCGTGGCCAGCGACCGCGTCGAAACCGTGCATGTCCTGCACCGTGATGAACCCGCTCAGGCCCCTTGGCCCGACGATGAAACGAACGAGTGATCAACCGTGAGTCTCGCCATCGAAGCCGCCCTCGGCACACCCACGTCGGTCTCGCACGCAAGCGCCAGCAGCACAGTGATCGACGTCCCTAGCCCAAACGCTCGGTAAAGCGATCTCCGAGGCCAGCGACGCTCTGCGCAGCCGAGCTGCAGGCGATTCAAGCGTGACCGGCATGGGGACAACCCTGGTAGCCGTGCTGTGGTCCGGAGACCACGCCGTATTCGGCAACATCGGCGACTCCCGCATCTACCAGCTGCGCGACGGCGAACTCACAGCGGTCAGTGAGGATCACGTCTACGAGCGGCTGGTCTCCGACGCGGCGACCATTGTCGACCTAGCGCCGAAGCTCGCCCGGTTCCTCGACGGACGGGCAGACGGCCGATCGCCCGATCTCACCATTCGCGAACTCAAGGCCGGCGACCGCCTCCTGCTCTGCTCCGATGGCCTCAGTAGCTTCGTCGACCTACATGACATCCACTCGGCCCTGACGTCAATCAGCGACCCCAACGAGACGGTCGAACGCCTGATCCAAGCAACACTTGCTTGCGACGCCCCCGACAACGTCACGGCGATAGTCGCTGATATACGGCCAATTACCCATTGTGTGAATGAATTTCCAGGTCTTTCCCTGTGATGGTAAGGCCATGGAATGAGCACCCCTTCCGCAAACGCGGAACATGTGGCTTGACAGAACGGAGGTGCCTTAGGGTGCGGCCATGGCGCTCGTAGCCTTGGCGTTATTCTACTCCTCAGTCGTCATCGGGCTTGACTGCTTGAGGTCCACTATTCTCCTCGTTGCTCAAGGTGAAACGGCCGGTGGCGTTTCGTAGTGGATCACGGGCACCAGCAGCGGTGATTCGGTCTTCGCGAACTCTGATGACCAAGTCGAAGAGTGTAATTGTATCGATTACGAGTCCGCCAGCAGAGGCGAAGGCTGCGACATCCTCGTCCTTGCCATTCAATGCTAGAGGGCGAGTTGATGGGTCGCGAGCCATGAACTGGTTTACTATGTACCAGAATGCATTTGGTGTCCGCTTCGTTCGCTCTTGATAGCGCATGCCAAAGCGAATAAACTGTGTGATGGCTTCGGTCTTTGCTCCCTTGCTGTAGCCCTTTACTTCTGCAATAGCAATCCAGTCTGGGTGATCTGTATCGCGAATGTGAAGGTCTTCCAGGTTGTCGCCGGGGGACGCAGATTCATCAGCATTCTCGACATCAAAGCCTAGCTCGCGAAGAACCTTTCCGACCGCCTCTTCGAGATTGTTGGACTGTGTTGTAAGCAATGCTCTTTCGTACGAGTCAACTTGCTCGCGCTTTTCCTGGAGTTGCTGCCGTAGCCTATCCTCCGTCGTGGCGAACCTGAGTAGCGCTACTTCTCGTTCTCTGGTCAATCTGTCCAGATCTTGCTGGATGGATTGCTCCTCAGGAGTCATCCAACGGCTTTCCCGGGACCAGTCTGGGATTCCGGGAAAGCGGTCGGGTGCAATGCGATGCCATTCAGCAAATGCGGCACGAGCCCACAGTAGGATGTTCGGTGCATCGTCGGGGATCAGCCAGGCTTCGGATTTTTCACCTCGTTTGTAACGTCCAGCCAGAACCCTGCCAGTAGGTGTGGCTATGAATGGGGTCAGTGTTGGGACGATCTCCTCCTTGTCGCCTGGCGCATTCTTAGCCTGTCGTATCGAGGTGTCCACATAGAAATAGGTATGACTCTGCCGTTCTTTGAGGACCGGTTCAAGCTCCTCATGGGTAAGTTGTGCGATCCGTTCCGGCAGGCCCTTTATTCTCATGATCTCATTGGAGATGTAGCTAGCATTGTAATCAACGTCTCCTATCCAGTTCGGCTGAGTCTCTATCGTCCCTGCAAAGTTGTTCACAGGTGCGATAAACAGAGCGAATAGGTGCGGTTCGAGATAGGTCGGGCCGAGGTATCGGTCACCTCGCTCGGTGAGTGGCTGGTCTGTAATTATGGCGTCCCATTCACTCTGTCTCACCTCTCGCAACCTTCGGAATATCCGCGTTGTGGGTGCCAATTCTTGAAATTGCTCAATCAGTTGTTCCTGACCCTCGAATCCGCGGATGAGGAGGCGAGGTCGCGGGGAGGTGTTGATGACGGCGCCAGCGTTGACGATTCCTGTAGTGGCCAACTGTCCTCCAAGGTTGCTCGGCTTCTGACGGATCCTAGCCATCGTGAGGTGTGCTCGAATGAGCCTTCGGTCAGTTGCTCGACTGCATCCCAGCAAGTCCAGCCGCCGGATCGCAAGCTTGTCGAACTGCTCCCGGCAGAGAGCCTGCGAGCACGCGACTGGTGGCGAGAGAGCTGCCGTGTGGAGTGCGGGGGCCCGGTAGCGCTTCAGCGCACGGAGGCGCTTACCAAGCTGGGATCGGCGTACGCGGGAGTAGGTTGTGAGCGCCGCCCATCTGCCAGCTTGTCCACGCGGCAGTGAGTAGCAAACCGAGTAACAACCGTGGCGGACGCAGGTGGATGAACCTGAACGCATGTGGCCGACGGACATCGGTTGAGTTGCCGAGTGCCTTGACTCGAATGCGTGTGCGGCCCGTTCGAGTCCAATCGCGGGAGCTCTGGCTGCGCCCCAAAACTCATGCTCAGGCCCGTCATCGATATCGGTGGCGGGCCTGAGTGCTGTCGGGGGTCTTTCTGGATCAGGTGCTGGGGGGCCTTCTTTGGGATTGCGGGTGGGTCGGTGGCACCCATTTCCGGTAGGTCGTTGGGGCCATCGGGTGGCCGTAGGTGCAGGTCAATGGGTATGGGAGTGGGTTGGGGGCGGTGGTTGCGGGAGGACGGTGGATCCACCACGATCGCCAGGGTTCGCCAGCAAGGGGAGTGATGAGCAGTCATCCGGTGCACGGCACGGTTCTCTCGTGGGACGACGAGTCCGGCTGGGGTGTGCTGACTTCGCCAGAGGCGCCAGGCGAGGTCTGGGCACATTTCTCGGCCGTTCACATGGAAGGGTTCGCGTCTTTGGAACCCGGTGAGGCCGTGATCTTCACCTGGGAGGAGTCCGAGCAGGACGGCTATTCCTTCAGAGCGGTGGGGGTGCGTCGTCCCGGTGATCCGGAGATCGGCCCGGATGAGGGCACCGGCGACGGCTTCGAGTCGGACGTTCGCATCGAGTTCGATCCCGAGTAGGCGGACGGCACTTGTTTCCGTTCGAGAGGAATGCCCCCATGAACAGGATCGGCCGCCTGGCCGTCGTGTCTGGAACCGCCGCGGCCGTGGCCCTTGGCGCGACCGGGGTCGCGGACGCGACGACGGCGGGGACGATGGCGCAGGAGACCACCGTCTTCACCCCGAAGAAGCAGTCGTACAGCACGCCCAAGGCGAAGCAGAAGGCCGGGATCCTGCACGCCCAGGTCAAGCTGACCGGCAAGTACCCCAAGTACTACCCGATGCCGTGGTCGTTCAAGATCACCAACACGAAGCTCAAGGCCATCGCGCGCAGCAAGATGGACTGCAAGGCCACCGGCCTCAACGGCAAGTACCACGACAGCCACGCCGGGAAGCGCGCCATCCCGGTCGGCTACACCTGGCACTCCACGGTGGGCAACAGCAAGATGCCGCACAAGAAGAAGAAGGTCTACGTCCTTTCTGGCACGTGCACCTTCAAGGTCGAGGTCGCCGGCAGGCCTGGCAAGGCGACGGTGGGCTTCTCCTTCAAGTACGCCATCAACCCCGGTGCCAAGGCCGCCGCCCCGGTGCTCACGCAGAAGGTCGTTCTCGACTGACATGGCTTGACGGGCGCCGTGGCCGGCTGGCCACGGCGTCCGATCAGGAGATTCCCAGGGTCTTCACCGTGGGGGACGGCGGGACCTCTTCCTTGGCGGGGTAGGTGCCGAGGACCTTGTCTGAGATAGGCGTGATGATGCCGTACCAGTAGTTCTCGTTGCGGAAGTGATGGAGCTGGTGGGTGCGGCGGAGTTTCTTGTAGAGGGCCGACTTCGGGGTGTAGGCGGAGTGGATGAGGAAGTGGGTCCACTCGTAGGCCGTCATGAGGGTGAGCGAGGTCGCTATGCCCGTGAGGGTGGGGCGGGGTTTGCGAAGGACGGCCCAGTTGGCGGTCACTAGGGCGAAGAGCGTTGGCGGCAGTGCGGGGATGAAGAGGATGTCGGGGTTGCGGGGGTCACGGTGGTGGAGGCGGTGCTTCTTGGACGAGGGCAGCTCGTAGGGCTTGCCCCGGAACGTGCGGGGCCCAAGATGCAGGACGTTCACGTGGATCAGCCATTCCACGAACGGCTCGATGGCCAAGGTGACGGCGAGGGTGGTCGCATCGCGTTTGGTGAATTTGCCCAGGGCCAGGCGGGTCGCGATGGTCGCGGCGGTGAGCGGTAGGAGAGTCTTGGCGTTGGGGTAGCTCAGGAAGAGGCGGGCTGCCTTGGTCAAGGTGAGGCCGTTGCGCCGGAATTCCTGGGTTCTGCTCATGGAGTCCTCCTGGATCAGTGGATCAGCCACTGAGCCAGTGTCGAGAGGCTGTGCCGCCCTGTCAAGTGGCGATGAGTTTCGCGGCGGGGCCCGGTCTCTTGCAGTGAGAGGAAGGTGTGGACATGAACATCGAGACCAAGAACCTGGACATCTACGGGGCGGCGCCGCTTCCCTGGAGCAGGGCGCGGGACGGCGTCGTCGCGGGCCTGCCCAAGATGGAGACGCCGATCTACCTGGGGACGGTCCGGCCGGACGGGCGGCCGCATTCGGCGGGCGTCGGGATGTTGTGGCTCGACGACGAGCTCTACTTCACCAGCGGGCCCGGTACGCGGAAGTCGCGCAATCTGGCGGCCAATCCGGCGTGCACCGCGTCGATGCGGCTGGAGGGACTCGACCTGGTGATCGAGGGGACGGCCGAGCGGGTCGAGGACCCGGACCTGCTGGCGCGCGTGGCCGAAGGGTACGCGGCCGGAGGCTGGCCGGCGGAGTCGGACGGGGAGGGGCTCACCGCCCCGTTCAGCGCGCCGAGCGCCGGGCCGCCGCCCTGGCACGTGTACCGCTTCGTGTACGAGGTGGCCTTCGGGGTAGCCACGGCCGAGCCGCACGGCGCCACGCGATGGACGTTCACCCGTTCATGAGTTCGCGCCGCCCGCGCTCGCCGCGTCCTGGAGTTCCGGCGGACCACGGGTGATCATCTTCTGGTCGCCTCGCGGTCGCCTGGGCTCTTCTTGTTCCAGGCAGGCTCCTCGCGCACACTTCGCTCCCCTCAGGAGGTCCCATGCTGCGCAGAGCCTTCCTCGCCGTAAGCGCGGGAGTCCTCGCGACCGCCGTTCAGGTGGCGCCCGCACTCGCCGCGCCGACGCCGCCCCCCGGGCCAGGGCCGCAGACCGACCCGCTGCCCGACAGGTTCCGGTCGAAGCTGGCCGCGCCCCCCGTCACGGCCACCGGCAGGGCCCGGGGCCTGGTCATCGGTGGTGACCAGGGCGCCCACCGGATCTGGGTCATGGACGCCGGGCGCCGCGACTGGACGCCCGGCGCGGATCCGCGGGCGGTGAGGTGGTCGTGGGCGCCGACCGAGGAGGCCGGGTTCGGGGACGTGCTGGCGGGGTGGGGCGCGGTCTCCGACGTGCGGGTCCGGACGGCGGGACGCAGGACGTACGTGCTCGCCGGAGATTCGTGGGGCTACGTCGGCGCGGTCGAGTACCCCTCCGGCAAGCGGCTCTGGGCGGTCAACGCCGGTCGGCCGAGCAACGTGCACGCCGCTGAGCTCCTGCCCGACGGCAACGTCGCCGCGGCCGCCAGCACCGGCGGGTGGGTGCGGGTCTACGCCGCCTCGCAGGGACCGGCCGCCGCCGCGTACACCGAGTTCAAGCTGAAGGGCGGCCACGGTGTGCTGTGGGACCCGCGGCGCAGGTCGCTGTGGGCGATCGGTGACGACGACCTCGTGGAGTTGAAGGTCGGCGGCACGGCGAGCGCGCCGACGCTGACGGAGGCGCGGCGGGTGGCGCTGCCCACGCAGGGCGGGCATGACCTCGCCCCGGTATACGCCGACCGCGGACGGCTCTGGGTCACCACCAACTTCGGCGTCTACCAGTTCCACAAGCGCAGTGGCACGTTCGAAACCGACTACCGCTACGCGCCGAGCGTCAACCTGCCCATCATCAAATCCGTCGGTGACAACCCGGTCACCAGGCAGGTGCTGCTCACCCGGCCCAAGGTGGGCTGCGCGACGACCTGGTGCACCGACACCGTGGAGCTCTTCGGCCGCACGTCCTGGAACGCCACCCGCACGCTCACCGGCGCGCAGTTCTACAAGGCCCGCTGGTTCACGCCGCGCTACCAATGATCCATGCCGTGCCGCGCTACCAACGAGCCGTCCGCGCCACTGGTGGTCCGTGCCGCGCCAGCGGTGATGCGTGCCGCGCCACCAGCGATCCCGGCCGCGCCACCAGCGATCCCGGCCGCGCTACCGGTGGTCCGTCCGCGCCACCGGTGGTCCGTCCGCGCCACCGGTGGTCAGTGCCTCGGTGCCGGTGATGCGTCCGCGCTACCGGTAGCGGTCAGTCTTCGGCGGTGTGGGGGTCCTGGCCGGTGAGGGCCTCGGCGAGGAGTTGCTCCTCGTCGGCGCCCCGGCGCCAGTAGCCCATGAACTCCACCTGCTCGCGGCCGTAGCCGCGCTCGTTCACCAGATGGCGGCGCAGGGCGCGGATCGTGCCCGCCTCGCCCGCGATCCACGCGTACGGGACGCCGTCCTCGGGGAGCTCGGCGTCCCGTACCGCGTCGAGCAGGCCGCCCGCCGGCAGCCAGGTGATGTCGGCGTCGGCGGCCGTGGGCAGGTCCTGGCGGTCGTCGGGGTGGAGCACCTCGATCCAGGCCTTGGCGCGCGCGTCCGCCGGCAGCCAGTCGAGGATCCCGCCGATCGCGGGCAGCGCCGTGGCATCGCCCGCGATCAGGAACCAGTCCGTCCCGGCCGGCGGCTCGAACTCCACGCCGCCGTTGTCGGGCACCGCCGGGCCGAGCACGACGAGCCGGTCGCCCGGCCGCGCGCCGACGGCCCAGCGCGCGGCCGGGCCGTCGCCGTCGCCGTGCAGCGCGAAGTCGACGACGACCTCGCCGTCCCGCCGGCTCCGCACCGTGTACGTGCGCATGATGCCCCGCACGTCCGGGTCGAGCGTCCGCCACTCGGCGAACCAGTCCTCGCTCCGGGGCACCACGGGCACGTCCTGCCTGGGATGCGGCAGGAACAGCTTGAAGCGCTGGTCACGTCCACCCGACACGAAGCCGTCGATGTCGTCGGCGCCCAGCCTCACGCGCACCATGTTCGGGGTGAGCCGTTCGGCCCGCACCACGCTCAGGTCGAAGAACCGGAACGGGGCCGTCATCAGGAGACCTTCTTGACGGTCTGCAGCGTCTTGGCGAGCTCTTCGAGGATCGGCGCGCAGCCCGCGTACGAGAACCGGGGCTCGGGCTGCCAGGGGAAGATCTGGTTCGCCTTGACCGCGGGGAGGTCCTTCCAGGAGGGCTTGGAGCCGAGGTCCTTGGGCTGGATGGCCTGCGTGCGGCTGTCGACCAGCAGCAGGTCGGCCTTGTACTTGTCGGCGTTCTCCCAGCTGAGGCCCTCGAAGTAGTCGTCCTTGTCGAGCTTGTTCGGCACGATGATGTCGACGCCGAGCTCCTTGTAGTACATGAGGTCGCTGTTCTTGCCCGGGTTGGACGCGTAGAACAGGTCCGGGCTGGCCGAGCACGCCAGCACCTTGAGGCCGCCGTTGGCCTTGGCGGCGGCGCGGACGCTCTCGGCGGCCTTCTCGAACCGGGCCTTGGCGGCGGTGACCTGTGCGGAGTTGAGGTCGGCGCCGAGCGAGGCGGCCAGCTCGGCGTAGCGCTCGATGGGCTTGGGCAGCGGGAGGGCGCCGGTGGAGATGGCGACCTGCGGCGCGAGAGCGAGGATCTTGTCCTTGCTCTCCGGCGGCACGTAGAAGATGTCGTTCTCGACGAACATGTGGCCGACGAGCACCTCGGGCCGCAGCGAGGCGTACTTCTCGATGTTGAACTCGCCGTACGCGTTGCCGATGATCGTGACCTTGTTCACGTCCAGCTCGCCGGCCTGCGGGTCGCGCGAGCCGTCCTTGAGCTTGGTCGGGCCGAACACGCCCTTGACCCGGTCGGCCACCCCGTAGTCCTGGAGGATCGCCGCGGCGCCGACGTAGGCGACGATGCGCGTGGGCTTGGCGGGCAGGGACACCTGCTTCTTGCGGTCGTCGGTGAACGTCCAGTCACCGCCGCCGCCCGCCTTGGTCGAGCCGGAGCCGCCGTCGTCGCCGCCACAGGCCGACAGGAACGCTCCAAGGGCGGTGGCGCCGCCCGCGGCGAGGAAGCCGCGGCGGGAGAACTGCGAGGCTCGGCTGTCTGACATGGTGATTTGAGCTCCTGTGCGTGCGGGGTTACTGATGGCCCGATTCGGAGGCTTAGGTTAACCTAACCTAAGCAATTGTCCAGAGGCTGGGGGACCGTTCCAAGCCCCGGCCCTGCCCGAAAGCCCCGCAGGTGACCCTTACGAAAGCCGCTCCGCCACCGGGCGCGCCCGCCGACCGGCCGCCAAGGACGAGCAGCCGCTACGCGGCGCGCACCGCCGGACTCCTCGGCGCGGCGCTCGCGCTCCTCGCCGTCCTCGCGCTCAGCCTCGCCGTCGGCGCCAAGCCGCTCTCGCTGGACGAGGTGTGGCAGGGGCTCACCGACAGCGGCTCGTCCGGCTACACGGTCGTGCACGAGATGCGGCTGCCGCGCACCCTGCTCGGGCTGCTGGTCGGCGCCGCGCTCGGCCTGTCCGGCGCCGTGATGCAGTCGGCCACCCGCAACCCCCTCGGCGACCCGGGACTGCTCGGCATCAACGCGGGCGCGGCGGCGGCCGTCGTCTCGGCCATCTCGTTCCTCGGGCTGAGCTCGTTCCTCGGGTACGTGTGGTTCGCGTTCGCGGGCGCCGCGGCCGTCTCGGTCGCCGTCTACGTGATCGGCGGCGGGCGCACCGCCACCCCGGCCCGGCTCGCCCTCGCGGGGTCGGCCCTCAACGCGGCGCTCTTCTCCTACGTGAACGCGGTGATGCTGCTCGACACCGCCGCCCTCGACCGGATGCGCTTCTGGACCGTCGGCTCGCTGGCCACCGCCCACCCCGACACCGTCGAACGCGTCCTGCCGTTCGTCGTCATCGGGGTCGTCCTGGCGCTGGTGATCGCGCGGCCGCTCAACGCGGTGGCGATGGGCGACGACTCCGCCCGCGCGCTCGGTGCCCACCCTGGCCGGACCCGCGCCGCCGCGATCGTCGCCGTGACGCTGCTGTGCGGCGCCGCGACCGCCGCGTGCGGGCCGATCGTCTTCGTCGGGCTGATGGTGCCGCATCTCGTCCGCGCGCTGACCGGGCCCGACCTGCGCTGGATGCTCCCGTATTGCGCGCTGCTGTCACCCGCGCTGATGCTCGGCGCGGACGTCATCGGCCGGGTCATCGCGCGCCCCTCCGAAGTGCAGGTCGGCGTCGTCACGGTCGTGCTCGGCGGCCCGTTCTTCCTCTACTTCGTGCGCCGCCGCAGGACGGTGTCATCGTGAAGCAGACCTTCCGGTCCGGCCTCGTCCGCACTCCCGGCGGCCTTTCGCTGCGCTTCCAGCCGCGGGCCATCGTCGTCACCGCCGCATGCCTGCTCGTGGCGTTCGGGGTCGCCGTGCTCGTCATCGGCAGCGGCGACTTCCAGCTGAGCCCGGGTCAGGTCATCCAGACACTTCTCGGGAACGGGCACCCGGCCGACTCGTTCATCGTCAACGAGGTCAGGCTGCCCCGCGCCGTCACCGGTCTCGCCGTGGGCGCCGCGCTCGGCATGGCCGGAGCCATCTTCCAGTCGCTCTCGCGCAACCCGCTCGGCAGCCCGGATCTGCTCGGCTTCACCCAAGGCGCGGCGACCGGCGTGCTCGCCGCGATCGTGCTGTTCGGCGCCGGCAGCCTCCTCGCCGCGGGCGGCGCCATCGCCGGCGGCGTGGTCACCGGCCTCGTGATCCTGCTGCTGGCCGGACGGCACGGCGCGCACGGGCAGCGGCTGATCCTCGTCGGCATCGGCGTCGCCGCGATCCTGACCGGCGTGAACGGCTACCTCATCACCAAGGCCGAGATCACCGAGGCGGCGCGGGCGGTGCTCTGGCTCACCGGCAGCCTGGACGGCCGCGACTGGGCGGACGCGACGCCGGTGCTGATCGCGCTCGCGGTGCTGATACCGCTGGTCATGATCGGCTGCGGCCGCCAGCTGCGGATGCTGGAGATGGGCGACGACGCCGCGCACGGGCTCGGCGTCCGGATCGAACGGGTCCGGCTCGTGCTGCTCGCGACGGCGGTCCTGCTCGCCGCGTTCGCGGCGGCCGCGGCGGGGCCGGTCAACTTCGTGGCCCTCACCGCGCCGCAGCTGGCCCGGCGGCTCACCCGCACGCCCGGCCCCAACCTGCTGCCCGCCGCGTGCCTGGGCGCGGCGATGCTCGTCGCCGCCGACTTCGCCGGGCAGCGGCTCTTCCCCGGCCACCAGCTGCCGGTCGGCGTGGTGACGGGCCTGCTCGGCGGCGGATACCTGGTGTGGCTCCTGGCCACCGAACGCAAGACGGGACGGATATGACGCACAGGACGACCGCGCGGCTGGCCGGCGAGGGCCTCACGCTGGCCTACGACAAGCGGGTCATCGCCGAGGGCCTCGACGTCGCGGTGCCGGACGGCTCGTTCACGGTGATCGTCGGGCCGAACGCGTGCGGCAAGTCGACGTTGCTGCGCGCCCTCGCCCGCATCCTCAAGCCGTCCGCCGGATCGGTCGTCCTGGACGGCGAACGCATCGGGGCGTGGCCCGCCAAGAAGCTGGCCCGCACCCTCGGGCTGCTGCCGCAGTCGTCGATCGCGCCCGAGGGGATCACCGTCGCCGACCTGGTGGCCCGCGGCCGTTACCCGCACCAAGGTCTCCTGCGGCAGTGGTCGCGCGAGGACGAGCGGGTCGTCCTTGAATCGATGGACGCCACCGGCGTCGGCGACCTCGCCGACCGTTACGTGGACGAGCTGTCCGGCGGCCAGCGGCAGCGCGTCTGGATCGCGATGGCCCTCGCCCAGCAGACGCCCCTGCTGCTCCTGGACGAGCCCACCACCTACCTCGACATCGCCCACCAGATCGAGATCCTCGACCTGTGCGCGCGGCTGCACGAGGAGGGCCGCACCGTCGTGGCCGTGCTCCACGAGCTCAACCACGCCGCCCGGTACGCCACGCACCTCATCGCGATGCGGGACGGCGGGATCGTCGCCGAGGGCGACCCGAACGACATCGTCACGGCCGCCCTCGTGGAAGACGTCTTCGGTCTCCCATGCAGGGTCATCGACTGCCCGGAGACCGGCACCCCCCTGGTGGTCCCCGCGGCCCCCAAAACCCGAATCAGGGCCTGACCCCTCCTGGCCGCAACTACGGACGGGTGCCGAGCACGGCGACCTGGCGGCCCTCGATCGGGACGTCATGGTCCCAGCGGGCGGAGTGGAAGGCCGCCCCCTCGAACGTGCCGAGCCCCGGGAGTGTCAGGTGGCGTGCGTGTGAGGTGGCGCGGGTGTCAGGCGGCGTGGCCGTCAGGTGACGTGGGTGCCGGGCGGCACGGTGTCAGGAGGGGCGGTTGTGGCCGGCGTCGGTGTCCATGCGGGCCCAGGCGGCTTCCCACTGGACGTCGCGAACGCGGTCGAAGCGGCGCCGGAGCAGCCCGTACGCGGCCAGGATCGGGAGCCCGACGGAGGTGGCGGCGGCGAACGCGGCGTAGGCGGCGTCGGTGACCGTGCGGCTGTGCGGTCGCGGCCGGATCGCGACGGCGCCCCTGCGGTCGACCCAGATCCGCTTCGTCACACCGGTCTTGGCGCCCTTCCAGCTCGGCAGCGAGCCGGTGTGCGCCTTGCCGTCCGGGCCCGTCCAGCCGGCCCGCACGGTCTCGTGGACGTAGCGGTCGCCCGTGGTGCCGACGCCGCCGGTGGACACGACCGTCGCGACGACCTGCCGGCGTTCGGTGTGCTCGGCGCGTTCCGCGCGCGTGCCCGAGTCGTACGACCAGTCCGCGCACCACGCCGCGACGGGCGGTGCGGCCAGCAGGAAGAGGGCGAGGAGGCCGAGTGCCGCCAGTCGCTGGACGCGATCGATCCGCCTGCGCAGCTCGTTGCGTTCCAGCCCCAGGCGTCGCCAGAGCCGCCGCATGGGCGAGCATCCGTAACGGGCGCCGGGCCTGCGCATCTCGTCACCTCCCCGGGGAGTTGACTCCCGGTAAGAGGCCTTTAGCCATCTTTTCCCAGGATATTCCCGAGGCGCGTGATCCGCACAGACCCGGCGGTGCTTTTTGCCCTGACGGCCTCTGTCGGCCGTCGTCAGCGTTTGGCGGCCTCTTCCAGCAGTTCGTCGAATCCGCCCAGCATGCCCTTGGAGAGGACGTCCAGATCGGGCATCGCGTCGAAGTCGCCGGTGATGCCGAAGTGGAGCTGCCCGCAGTACGACACGATCGCCGTGGCCACCCGGATGCCGCCCGTCAGGGGCACGTACGGATGCATCTCCAGCATCCTGCGGCCCATCACGTACAGCGGGAAGTTCGGGCCAGGCACGTTCGTGGTGACCGTCTGCACCAGGTCCTGGCGCAACCGCACCGGAAGGCGCGCGGCCAGCGAGAGCAGCGCCGGCGCGACCGCCGTGTCGGTCAGCCGGGTCAGGGCCTTCGTCCCGGCGGCCTGGTTGCTGCCCTTGACGTCGTCGGTCTGCTCGCGGACGCGGCGCAGGCGTTCGAGCGGGTCGTCGACGCCGACCGGCAGGTTGACGAACACGGCGGCGACCCGGTTGTCGAGCGCGCCCTGCTCGTCCTTCGCGCGGACCGACACCGGGACCGCCGACCGCACGCAGGTGTCGTAGGTCAGCTCGCCCCTGGCGTTCAGCAGCTCGCGGTATCCGGCGGTCACGGTCGCGAGCACGATGTCGTTGACCGTGCCGCCGAGCGCCTTGCGGATTCGCTTGACGTCGTCGAGCGGCATCCGCTGCCAGCACCAGCGCCGGTGCGGGCCGATCGGCCCGTTGAGCGAGCCGGCGGACGGGTGGATGAAGCGCGCGGTGGCCCGGCTGAGGCCGAGGGCGAAGTCGCGCAGCTCGCGGCCCGGTCCGCTCGGCCGGGGCGGGCCGAGCTGGCCGAGCCCGCCGTCGAGCACGCGGATCACGCTGTCGAGGCCGGGCGGGCCGGGCAGGCCGAGGCCGCGCGCTACGTCGCGGGTGACGCCGAGCGGCTGGGTGACGGCGCGCTGGGCGGAGTCGCGCAGCAGGTCCAGGGCGGACGGCTCGGGGTCGGGGATCCACTCGGCGGGCTCGCCCGGCGGCTCGTAGTCGGGGGAGAGGTCGAACAGCACGGTCGCCAGGTCCATGCCGGCGACCCCGTCGACCATGCAGTGGTGGACCTTGGCGATCATCGCCCAGCGGCCGCCGGTGAGCCCCTCGACCAGCCAGATCTCCCAGAGCGGCTTGTCGGGGTCGAGCCGCTGGGCGAGCACGCGGCCGGCCAGGTTGCGCAGCTGCTCGTCGGTGCCCGGTGCGGGGAGGGCCGTGTGGCGGACGTGATAGAGGATCTGGAAATGCGGGTCGTCGGCCCAGACGGGCCTGCCGAGGTGCAACGGCACCGAGCGCACGCGCTGGCGGTAGCGCGGTACGAGGGGGAGCTTGGCGACGATCGCCCGGATCAGGTCGCCGTACGAGGGGACGGGCCCCTCGAAGACGATGACCGATGCCACGTGCAGAGGGGTGTTCTCGTCCTCCAGGAGGTAGAAGCTGGCGTCCAGTCCGCTCATCCGATGCACGGCCTCACCGTCTCTCTGCCGCCGGGTCGGGGGAAGGGGTTCGCACGGGGTCGGGGGCGGCGATCCAACTGAACACCGTGGCGCGATCTCTGACAAATGCTCTGACTCGACCTGACATTTGTCATCGGGCTGAGGGCTGCTGTCCGGTAAGGCCGGGATTCCCGGCCCGAAGTCGGCACGTCACGCTAACCGTCAGATGTGTCAGGGACGTGAAGAACGCGGTCGTTGGTAATGGCGGGATCGTCGCGCTGTGGCCACATGCGGACAACTGCCCCGGTGCGGGTTCGGGGATGACGGGTTCGGCGCGTCCGGCCGGACAACGGGGACAACGGCCGGAGCGCGGCCGGTGTTCCGTCAGGACTCGGCGGCCTGCTTGACGAGTTCGTCGAACGAGGCGCGGATCCCGTTCGCGAGCACCTCCAGGTCGGGCATGCCGTCGAAGTCGCCGGTGAGCCCGAACGAGAGCCGCCCCTCGTAGGAGAAGATCGCGATGCCGACCCGCAGCCCCGCCGCCAGCGGGACGAACGGGTAGAGCCCGACGAGCTTGCGTCCCAGCACGTACAGCGGGAACGGCGGGCCTGGCACGTTCGTCACCACGGTTTGCACGAGCGGCTGGCTGTGGCTCAGCGCGTACCGCGAGCCCAGGGCCATCAGCGTCGGCGCGAACCCGGCGAGCCTGCCGAGCGCCTCGCCGCCCGCGGCCTGGTGGGTGCGCTTCACGTCGTTCATCTGGCTGCGGACCTTGAACAGGCGGCGGCGCTGGTCCTCCTCGCCCACCGGCAGGTTGACCAGCACCCCGGAGACCTTGTTGGCGAGCTCCCCGCGCTCGGTCTGCGCGCGCACCGACACCGGGACGAGCGTGCGCACCCTCGTGCCGTCCTCGAGCTCGCCGCGCGCGGCCAGCAGCTCGCGGAACCCGCCGGTGACGGCGGTCAGGATCACGTCGTTGACGGTGCCGCCGAACGTCTTGCGCACCGTGCGGATCTCGTCGAGGTCCGCGTGGATCCACATCCAGCGGCGGTGCGGGCCGATCGGGCCGTTGAGCGAGCCGGTCGTGGGGCGCGCGAGCCGGCCGATCGCGGTCGGCGCGTCGATGCCGAGGCTGCGCAGGGTGCTCGTGCTCAGCAGCCGCCTGGCCGCGCCCGGGATCGAGGCGACCTGCTTCATCGGCTCGGCGACGGCGGTGCGCGCCGTGTCGGCGAGCACCTCGGCCGTGGACGGCTGTGGCTCCAGCGGGGGCAGTTCGGTCGCCTCCGGCCGCTCGGCGTCGGGGGAGAGATCGAAGAGGGTGGTCATCAGGTCGACGCCGCCGACCCCGTCGACCACGCAGTGGTGGACCTTGGTGATGAGGGCCCAGCGCCCCTCCGAGAGGCCCTCGACCAGCCAGATCTCCCACAGCGGCTTGGCCGTGTCGAGGCGCTGCGACAGCACGCGTCCGGCGAGGTTGCGCAGCTGCTCGGGCTCGCCGGGCGCCGGGACGGCGGTGTGGCGGACGTGGTAGAGGATGTTGAAGTGCGGGTCGTCGACCCAGACCGGACGGCCGAGGTGCAGCGGCACGGTCCGGACGCGCTGGCGATAGCGCGGCACCTGCGGGAGCTTGGCGAGCACCGCCCGGATCACCTCCCCGTACGTCGGGGCCGGCCCCTCGAAGACCGTGACCGACGCGATGTGGAGGGGCGTGTTCTCCGACTCGGCGAAGAAGAATCCAGCGTCCAGGCCGCTCAGCCGCTCCATGGCAGTACCGTCCCGTCGTCGTCGAGAAGGGGATCGTATGGGGCTTCCCACCGATCGTCGACTCAATCGGACACTATGCCAATCGGTGGCAGAATCCGGGACACGCCCGGCCGGAGTCCCGGCCGGAGTCCCGGCGCGGCGCCCGCGACACCTCCGTGATCAGCGGGTCAGGAGTTCGTCCCGGGCTGAGGCCGGCTTTTCGGGATCTTCGTTCCGCACGGTCACCGCGAGCGCCAGCAGGGCGCCGAGCACGCACAGCGCGGCGGTCACCCAGAACATCTCCTGATACTGGGTGCGCAGCGCCTCCTTCAGCGCGGCCTGGTAGGCGGTCAGCTTCTGCTTGAAGCCCTCGTCGAAGGGCAGCGGCATCTGGAGATCGGCCGTCAGCGAGCGGAAGCGGTAGAACCCCCACGCCGACAGCGCCGAGATCCCCAGCAGCATGCCCATCATCCGCGCCACCACGACGGCCGCCGAGGCGACCCCGTGCTGCGCCGCCGGAACGAACCGCAGGACCGCCGACGACACCGGCGCGATCACGAGCCCGAGCCCCAGGCCCGTCACCACCAGGTCGGCGTCCATCCGGGGGATCGGCCCGTACGAGGCGCTCTCCAGATCGGCGGGCCAGCCCGAGATCAGCAGGAACCCGAGGGCCGCGACCGCCATCCCGGTCACCATCGGCCACCGGTCGCCGATCCGCCGCGCCACGAAACCGCCCGCCACCGCCGCGACCGGCAGCGCCACGAGGAACCGGGTCAGCATCAGCGCGCCGTCGACCGAGTCCTTCTCCAGCAGGGTCTGCGCGACCAGCACCACGTCGACCAGCGTGACCATCAGCGCGGCGCCGGACAGCAGGCTCACGCCCAGCGTGGCGAACAGCGGCCCGCGGCGTACCCCGGTCAGGTCGAGCAGCCTGGTCCGTGCCCGCGCCTCCCACAGCACGAAGCCCACGAGCACCGCCACGCCCGCGCCGACCACCGGCAGGCCCCACGGCGGCAGCGCCGACTCGTCGGGCTCGGGGTTGTAGAGGCCCCCGACCAGCAGGCCGAGGCCGAGGGCGAGCAGGAGCCCGCCGACCACGTCCACGCGGGCCCGTTCGGCGTCCCGCGACCGCCCGCCCGGCACCGAGAACTGGACGGCGATCATGGCGATCGCCGTCAGCGGCAGGTTGATCCAGAAGATCCAGCGCCAGTCGTCGAACGCCGACGCGACGCCCACCCCGTACAGCGGGCCGAGCACGCTGCCGAGCTCCTGCGCGGCGCCCACCGTGCCCAGGACCACCGGGCGCTGCCGCTCCTCCCAGAGATCACCGGCCAGCGCCATGGTCACGGGCAGCAGCGCGCCGCCCGCGATGCCCTGGATCACCCGTCCCGTCGTCAGCAGCGGCACGCCGCCCGCGAACGCCGTGACGGCCGACCCCAGCGCGAAGAACGCCAGGCAGGCCTGGAGCACCGCGCGCCGCCCGAACCGGTCCGACAGCTGACCCAGCAGCGGCATCGCCGCGACGTAGCCCAGCAGGAACCCGGTCAGGACGGGCGTGATCCGCTCCAGGCGGTTGATCGGGATCCCGAGGTCCTGGACGACGGTGACGAGGATCGTGGTGATGACGTACGCGTCGAGCGCGGCCAGCAGCACGACCGTGCCACCCACGCCGATGGCGATCCGGCGGTCGGCCATGGCTTACTTCGGCGCCGCGAACTTGTACGGGGCGTTGAACTCGGTGAAGTTGATGATCACCGAGCCCTTGTCGCCGCCGCCCGCCGCCGGCGGGATGTTCGCCTTGACCTTCACCAGCCGGTGGTCGGCCTTGGTGATCCACACCTGGCCGTCGATGTCGGAGCCGATCCCGGGGATCAGGCCGCCGACCGAGTCCTTGGGCAGCGTCGCCCGGACCCGGTCGGCGTCCTTGCCGTTCACCCGCTCGGAGCCCTCGACCTTGGGGTTGGACATGGTCGTGAGCAGCTTGGAGATGCCCCGGTTCGGATCGAGCACCGCCGACGGGTCGTACAGCGTCGCCGCCATCATCTTGGGCACCTTCCGCCAGCCGCCCGTCACGCCCTTGATGTAGATGCTGTCGCCGACCGCGACGATCTTCATCTCGACCGCCTGGCCGCTCTGCGTGATCTGCAGCGTCCCCTCGGCGTCACCGCTCTTGAGCAGCTTGAGGTCGCCGCTCTTGACCATGATCGCGGGCTTGCCCTCGGTGGCGAGGGTGAAGGCCACGCTGGAGAGGCCGGCCATCGCCGTGGACGCCTGCTTGAGCGTGGGCGCCCCGTCGGGCTGGTTCGCGGCGGGCTTGCTCGGCTCGTCGTCTCCGCCCGAGCACGCGCTGACCGCCGTCAGCGCGGAGAGGGCCATAACCAGGGCGGCGATCCGGCCGGGGATACTGGACATAGGCGGACCCTACCGACCGGTCAACGTCCGCGTCACTCGCCGTCAGGTATGACATCGCAGCCATCCCTGAGGCGGATGCCCGTTTTCGCGGTGGCCCCCGGAAAGACCACGCCGCTATCATGGCCCGCGGCGCGCCCCACACCTGGTCACAACGATTCACGGGCCCGCCCAAGGGGCGGTAGCTCAGCTGGTCAGAGCAGGGGACTCATAATCCCTGGGTCGCGGGTTCGAGTCCCGCCCGCCCTACCGGCCGCACGTTCCGCGAACCCTCGACCTCTGGTCGAGGGTTCGTCGTGTTTCCGGGGAGACGGAACGTCGCGTTTCTGGGGCACGGAAAGTCGCGTTTCTGGGGGACGGAAACACCAAGGGCGGGCCGGGCGGGGATTTTGGCCCCCCCCCCCCCCCCGGGGGGGGGGGGGGGGGGGTGTTGGGGGGGGGGGGGGGGGGGGGTGGGCGCCCCCCCCCCCCCCCCCCCCCCCCGTGTTT